>MHEE01000012.1:252282-266733 GCA_001805105.1 Nitrospirae bacterium GWF2_44_13
CATGGAATCTGCGTATCCTCTTTGCCGAGATTTCAAGAGCCCTAACAATCTTTCTGTCAGCCTTATCCGCGAACTTTGATATCTCAGGCCGCTTGAACAGCAGGAACTTTGCATCCGCATAATCAAATTTTCTTGTGTACCGCAGAACAGCCGCATCCCCGTTTTTCTTTACATCAGAAAGAATGGAATTCACCACCCTTTCTATTGCAGAACCGCTCCCCGAAGCGCGCCTCCTCAAAATGCTGAGAAATATGCTGATCTCTTTTGCTTTCCTTATGGTTCTCATGTGGCTAATTTTAGCTTTTTGCTCCCGATTATTCAAGAACTTTCAGGGATGCATTATAAATTTGCATAAAAATTTGCATAAAAAATATTGACATCCATTCTCAATAAGTATAATATGAGAATTAATAATGACAGGCATCGCTGAAGACAAAAAATCTGTCGTAGAAGCCGTAAGGCATCAGATAAAGATTCTGAACGGGATAGTCCTGCTCGTTGTCTATGCCCTTTTGTTTCTCATTGTAAGATTCATGTATACATTTCTTGATCACATATCCACGCCTTCTCTTGTAGCTATGCTCTCGATCGTTGCAGGATTGGTAATTATGGGCATGTATGTAGCTAACACCGCTTCAAAAAAGGCCGTTGTTACAATAGAAAAATATACTTACAGATTAAATACTCTCTTGACGGCCACAAAGGATATGCGGGAAATAGTGTACGGAGACTTACTGCTTGAAAGTATTATGGAAAGCGCAGTGAAAATTACAGGAGCGGATACAGGTTTAATTATGCTTGTCGAAAAAGACAGGCTTGTATTGAAGGTTGCAAAAGGCGGCAGAAGCGATAATCTGCAGGGGATTTCAATCCCAAAGTCTGCCGGTATTGCGGGATGGGTTGCTGAAAATGGCAGCAATGTCAGGATTGAGGACGCAAGGAATGACAGCAGATTTGATCCTGAGATTGATACAATGACGGGCTACGAGACAAAATCTCTGCTCTGTGTGCCGCTGAAAGTAAAGGCGGGGGCCATCGGCATACTGGAACTCATCAATGAACAGAACAGTGTCTTCACTCAGGAAGATGAAGAACTGCTGTCATATTTTGCCGATCAGGCTGCCATATCTATTGACAGAACACAATTTATGGAAGACCAGCGGAATTATGAGATTCATCTCACAGACATCCTCGTTGATACAATGGACACTCACATCAACGAAAAAGTCGGACACTCAAAGAGAGTTGCGAAATACAGCCTCATGATGGCAGATGAGTTACATATGCCGGAGGACAAAAAGCGAACACTGTACCGGGCATGCCTGCTCCATGACATCGGGTTCTTAAAAATAAAATTGAAAGACGTAACGTCCAAAGAGCAGTACAAAGCCCACTCACAGCTCGGTTATAATATGCTGAAACTGATAAACTTTTATGCTGATATTGCCCCTATTGTTCTGCACCACCACGAGCGGTATGAAGGCAATGGATACCCAAACGAACTGATAGGCGAGGCAATCCCTGTTGAATCAAGGATAATTGCCATTGCAGAGGCATTTGACGCAATGACCAGCAGGGATTCATATAAGCATGTCGGGAAGATGCTTGATAAGGCAGTGCCTTCCCCTTCTGCCGGCTTTAATTATGCAATTGGAGAACTCAAAAAGAATGCCGGCACACAGTTTGATCCTGAACTTATAGACATATTTGTAAATAACATCGATGAGTCACTTCTTGAAGAGGCCAGTTAATATAACCCCGCTCCGGTTTATCAGAAATTCCATTACTGTAAAATGTATTCCTTTCAACTCCTCTACGAGCCATCGGCAAACTAAAAATAAACCCGCATAGAAACTTATGGGCATGAAGAATATAAAACTGCTCATAGAATATGACGGCGCAAATTATCACGGCTGGCAGAGGCAGAAAAACCACGCCACATTGCAGGAAATAATAGAGGGCAGGCTGCTCAGGATAACAGGTGAAGATGCGGCCCTTATCAGCGCTTCAAGAACTGATGCTGGCGTTCACGCCGTCGGACAGGTCGCCTCGTTTAAAACAAACTCAAATCTCGAACCGGTTACTCTGCAGAGGGCTCTCAATGCAACTCTTCCTGAAGACATAAGAATTCTTAATGCCGGGGAAACAGCGGCAGCATTTCATCCGCGATATGATGCTCTCGGCAAAAGCTACTTTTACATTATATCTAACGGCTTGTCGGCTTTTTCATCTGCGTTTCTTTACAGGTATGCGTGGAGAGTGCCGTATACCCTTGACCTTGCGGAGATGAAAAAAGCCGGCGACTTACTGCTTGGCAGGCATGATTTTTCGGCATTCAGGGGAGCGGGATGCGGAGCAAAGAGCACAGTAAGAGAAATAACCTCGGTGAGTATTGAAAAAAGCAGCAGCATTGATTTTATGACCGCAAAGATTAACGGAAATTTCATAAAAATAAAAGTGGAAGCAGATGCATTTCTGAGGCACATGGTCAGAAATATCGTTGGAACGCTTGTTGAGGTTGGAAGGGGCAAGATGACTCTGAATTCCATATCTGAAGCGATTAAACTAAAAGACAGGAAAAAAACCGGGCCTACAGCGCCTGCGCACGGCCTTTTTCTTGAAAAGGTAAGTTATCCTGAGACATGATGCAAGATACACGATGCAGGATAAAAAAACATTTACCTAACAGCTTTACCCCGTTAGATGTCTCTATTATAACGGTATGAAAAATTCTAACGGGGTTTATCGTATCGGCAGTTCTTTTTCTATGGCCTCTAACTGCTCTATCTTTTCCTGGCAGTCCCTGCAATAAATTGAAAATGGAAGAACCTTCAGCCTCTCCGCGCTTATCCTGCCGCCACAGTCCTCGCAGATTCCATAAGTTCCCTCTTGAATCTTCCCAATCGCTGCATCTATCTTTACCATTACTTCTCTATGGTTGCTGAGCTGCCTCAGGCTTATATCCTCTGAAAGGTCAACAACGGACCAGTCGCCGTCATCAAGAGCAGTGTCAACAAGCTGCCTTGTTTCGCCTTTTATGTATTTGGATATCTCAATCTTTGTTTCTTTAACGATCTGCTCTCTTTTTTGAATCAGCAGTTTTCTTAATGCCTCTGTCTTCTCTGATGCAGCGCCCAGAGCTGCTCGGGGCTTTTTGGTTTTAGCAGAAGGTTTTGACGCTTTTTTATTTGCAGTTTTTTTCTGTTTAGGCTTTAAAATCTTCTTCTGCTGTTTCTTTGCCTTTTTAACATTCTTTTTCGCTGTATTCCTTGAGCTTTTTTTTGCAGCCATTATTTTACCTCTTCCGGTTTTTCTGCTGTTTCCACCACCTTGCCTTCCTCTTTAAAAACCTCTATAATGCTTCTCACGCTTATCCCCGCCTGCTGAAGAGCCTTCTGGATATCAGGCAATTTCGCATCAACGACTTTAAGCATAAAGTTGCCGTTAACAGCCATTTTACACCTCCATTATTTCCTTTTCCTTATGAGTCAGTATTTCATCTATTTTTTTAACATAAGAATCCGTGAATTTTTGAATTTCATCGAGTGATTTCTTTGTATCATCCTCGCTCAGGTGCTTTTCTTTTTCAAGTTTTTTTATTTCATCGTTAACATCTCTTCTTATATTTCTCACGGCAACTTTCGCATCCTCGGAATTTTTCCTTACAACCTTAACGAGCTGTTTCCTGCGTTCTTCCGTAAGCGACGGGATATTGATTCTTATGAGCTTCCCGTCGTTTGTCGGAGTCAGTCCAAGGTCGGATTTCATTATAGCCTTTTCTATATCGGAGATTATCTTCTGATCCCAAGGCTGGATTGCTATCTGGCGGCTTTCGGGCACACTTAATGATGCAACCTGCTGAAGCGGAGTCGGCGTTCCGTAACAATCAACTTTTATTCCGTCAAGGAGCGCAAGAGACGCCCGGCCTGTTCTCACGGAAGCAAACTCTTTCTTGAGCGCTTCGATGGAGTGGTCCATTTTCTCAACGGCCTTTCTTTTTAGCTCTTTCTCCATTGTGTCCTCCTACGATGGTGCCTATCTTTTTGCCTCTGGCAACATTTTTGATATTGTCTTTTCCCCTAAGGTTAAATACCACAATCGGGAGGTTGTTGTCCATACATAATGAGATAGCGGTTGAATCCATAACGCTGAGCCCTTTTCTGAGAACATCCATATAACTTATAGTGTCGTATTTTTTTGCATTTGGGTCTTTTACCGGGTCGGCAGAATATACCCCATCAACCTTTGTTGCTTTGATTATTACCTCAGCTCCTATTTCCATGGCCCTTAAAGCAGCAGCGGTGTCTGTCGTAAAATAAGGATTGCCGGTGCCTGCCGCAAATATTACAACGCGGTTCTTTTCAAGATGACGCATTGCCTTTCGCCTTATGTAAGGCTCGGCGAGTTCTCTCATGTCTATAGCTGACTGCACCCTTGTAGGGACCTTGTTTTTTTCAAGTGAATTCTGCAGGGCCAAGGCGTTTATGACAGTTGCGAGCATCCCCATATAATCTGCCGATGCGCGCTCCATGCCTTTCACGCTTGCTTCCACACCCCTGAATATATTGCCGCCGCCTATCACTACCGCGACCTCAGCGCCCATATTCACAACCTTCTTAATCTCTTTGGCTATAAAATCCACTGTAGCGGAATCTATGCCAAAGCCTTTGGTTCCCATCAGGGCTTCACCGCTGAGTTTCAGAAGTATTCTTTTATACTTCAATAAAGACTTCATACCATGCTATTGTTTTTCACCAAGCTGGAATCTGACAAACCGCCTTATCACAATATTTTCTCCGAGTTTTGCTATCTTCTCAGTGACGAGTTCTTTTACCTTCAATTTTTGTTCCGGGTCTTTTACAAAGGCCTGTTCAAGAAGACACATGTCACTGAAAAACTTATCAAGCTTCCCCGTAACTATCTTCTCTACAACCTGAGGAGGCTTATTTACTACCTGAGCCCTGTATATATCCTTCTCTCTTTCTATGACATCCTGCGGCACATCTTCATGTGAGAGGTAAGAAGGGTTTGCAGCGGCTATATGCAGGGCAATATCCTTAACAAGCCCCTTGAAATCGTCTGTCTTCGCAACAAAATCCGTCTCGCAGTTTACCTCCAGAAGAACGCCTATTTTGTCCATATGTATATATGAACTAACAAGCCCTTCTGATGCGCTCCTGCTTGCCTTCTTTGCGGCAGTGGCAAGGCCTTTCTGCCTGAGACAATCTATCGCCTTCTCAAAATCGCCGTTGCTTTCGGTAAGCGCCTTTTTGCACTCCATCATGCCTGCGCCTGTTTTCTCCCTGAGTTCTTTTACCCTGCCGGCTGAAATAGTCGCCATCATTTTATCTCCTTCACCTCTGCCTGTTCCTCCTGATGCACTTTTTCCTCTACCGCAGCTTTCTCTGTTTCTTCAGCCACGCTCTTTGACAATGTCTCCCTGCCTTCAAGCACTGCGTCTGCCATCTTCGCAGCCAGTAGTTTTATGGCCCTGATGGCATCGTCATTGCCGGGAATAACATGGTCAATCTCATCAGGATCACAGTTTGTGTCAACAACACCGACTACCGGAATGGAAAGCTTTCTCGCTTCTGCTACGGCAATGCGCTCTTTTTTGGGGTCTATAACAAATATGGCGGAAGGGATGCTCGTCATCTCCTTTATGCCGCTGAGGTTTTTTTCGAGTTTGCCTCGCTCCTTTTCAAGTTCAGCGACCTCCTTCTTGGGAAGAAGATCATATGTGCCGTCTGTTTTCATAGCCTCTATCTGCTTTAGTCTTTCTATGCTCTTTTTTATTGTTAAAAAATTGGTGAGCATACCGCCGAGCCACCTCTGATTTACAAAGAAAACCCCGGCCCTCTTGGCCTCTTCGTATACAGCATCCTGCGCCTGTTTCTTTGTGCCGATGAAAAGAACGGTTCCGTTGCCGGCAGCAACCTTCTTAACAAAATTATACGCATCCTCAAGCCCCTTCATCGTTTTCTGAAGGTCAATGATGTAGATGCCGTTCCTCTCCCCAAAGATATATTTTTTCATCTTGGGGTTCCAACGCTTCACCTGATGCCCGAAATGGACACCGGCTTCAAGAAGTTCTTTCATTGATGCTACCATTTTATCCTCCTCTGGTTTTTCCTCCGCCTTTTCCCCTATACCCATACGGGACCACATAGGAGAAAGTTGATGGCGTGTGTTTTTACGCCGTTAGAAAGAATATTTTTCTGACGGCGATTGCGAGTTAACAGAGTAACATAACAGGCTTTTTTTTTCAAGAGGATGTATAAGTTAGGTCAAGGCAAAAAATCTAATCCTACAGTTTTAGGCCTTCAGGAGGGGAACTATTAATAATGGACACCCTGCCGAGATCAAGGCATATATCAGAGATTCTAATTGGAAGGCTGGATTATAGCAGAGAGTCTTTTCGGGGCAAGAAGCTTTATTCTTTTGCCATCACAATGGATTAAGCCATCCATGGCGAAGTTATTTAACGCCTCGGTAACCCTCTGGCGGGTGGCGCCGATCATATCGGCTAAATCTTGATGGGTAAACTTTCTGTCGATCATTATACTCCCCTCTGTTTCCACACCACAGATGTTCCCGAGATTCAATAAAAGCTGCGCCAAGCGCATCTTCAAGTCCTGGGAGTGCATTGCCTTTAATGCCTCGCCAAGCCGCCTCAACCTGGCACCCAGGATATTTATCACTATCAGGGCTATCTTCGGATTTCTCTTCAACAGCTCTTCAAAGACCTTGCGCCTTATGACGTAAAGAGATGTGGGCTCTACCGCTTCTGCAAAACACATGCGGTCCTCCCTGCCGAAAGCCTCAGCAAGCCCAAAAAACTCTCCTTTATAGCGAAACCAGAAGATCGATTCCTTCCCGCTTTCAGCCAGGTCATAAATCTTTACTGCTCCCTCTTTGATAATAAATATAGTATCTCCGGGGTCCCCTGATGAGAAGATGCAGCAACCTTTTTCATAGCGCTTCTTTACCGCATTCTTTGTAAGAAAGGCCTTGTCCGCTTCTGACAGTTCCTTTAAAATATCAATCCTGTCAAGATACCATTTCCCTTCCACAATTCCTCCGCACCGGAATATCTTTTTGTATAGATATTATACACAATCCCGCGGCTTTGCTGCTCCATTGATTAAAAGGCCGGATAAATTGAAAAGTTTTACTTTAAAACAACTCAGGCTATATTAAATTCAGGCATAACGCCGCTTGATGTTGAAGTGTTCTTTCCAGCGCCTTGGTGCGCGGAAACCAACGATATATTCTTCATCGGGATGGCCTGCCGGAAACTCGTTTGTAACATCCTTATCCGTCCATAGGCCCTTTTGTTTCCGTACAATCCTCTGCTCAACCAGCCAATCCCTGTAACTCTCAAAGACAATATGTCCTCCGGGACTGTCGAGCTTGGCAGCGCGAATTCTGCCGTCCAATTCTCGCCAGAAGGCATTGTCTTGTTCGGATATTTCAATCGGCTCGACATCTAATTCATAGCCCGCTTCTTTATGCGCCTCCCCTGCAACAGAAGCGTAAATTTGCCGGTCCCTGATGCTTAGAAGCCGCTTGTAAATACCAACATGTTTGTCTGAAACAGGATCTCCCAACGGCGCGTGATCTTTTTGCTTGCCGCGCGCAACACTGATAGGAGTTTTATGAAATTCGAGCATCTGGGGATCATACGTTTCACCTATGAACTCACATATCTTTTTTAGAACCTTTACAGGTTCCCTGACTAATTCCTCGTATTTAACATCAAACCATGTTGACGAGTCATATTTACTGCGGAAGGGCTTTATAAAGCTATTTGCCAGATTCCATGTATGCGCTGCCATAAAAATATTGCCCGCGCCAAAAGCGGATTCCATGCTCGTTGCGCAGGCGTCTCTGCCGTCACGGGTGATAAAAATGAACTGGGCCTTCGGGAAATTTTCAAGTATCTGCGGGACGAAGAACAGATTATTTGGAGTCTTCTGTCCCCAACGGGGCTTGTTTCCGAACTCTTTTGCATAACGAAGGTGCATGGCTGCATAAATGCCGGCAAAACCGCGCTCCGGTGCCAGAGAAATAATTTCATCCACGGCGGTTCGGGGGTTTAAGCTCATCCCCCATAATGGTTGATTGAGCCCGAAAAGCATCTCAGCAGCCATTGTGCGGAAATTGCTCTCAATGGAAAGGTCTCCATAGGTATATCGCCAGGGATAGATACGCGGGAAAAGCCAGCCTACTTCAGGAATGGCAATACGGGGGTGGCACCCTATCATAGCCATTAACAGAGTCGTTCCCGACCTTTCGTATCCGATTATAAAGATCGGCCTCTCTTTTAATTCAATCGTCATAATGTCATATGCCTTTCACTGTCTTACCTTCAGGCACCATCAGCATAATCCTGTTGTGGAGGTGTTATTGTATACATAATAGACATCAATAAGTCAATCCTTTGTTCCAAAGCTTCTTCATTGCATTCTCCTTAGAATATAAATACAGAAATGACAGCCCCTATCAGCACCACATATAGGATGTCCACCTTCTTAACCAATGCCGTTAATGCTGCCAATCCCAAGACTACCTTTATAACATCCCATGGGACCGCTAATGCAAACTTTATGGCTACAAAAATGAGTAGTCCCACGAATGCTGCGAGTATTCCTCTGGTTGCCCTCAGAAAATATCGCGATGATTGCAATTTGTCAAAAAAGGGCAAGGTCACTGTTACAAGGATCAATCCAGGAAAGAAAACGGCAAGCGTTCCCACTACCGAACCCAACACTCCTTCAAGCAGATAGCCGATAAAGGTAGCACTGATGAGTATTGGGCCTGGTGTAATCTGCCCGAGGGCAACACCATCAATGAAAGTCTTACTGTCAAGCCATGCCTTTGTCGTAACAACCTCATGGAACATAAAAGGTAATGCGCCATATCCCCCTCCAAAGGAAAAGAGTACTATCTTTGACATAACCAGTGACAGATCAAAAAGCCTTTTATTGAGCAGCAACAGAAAAAAGATAGATGCGGCAAAAAATCCGAACAATATAAGTGCATTCTTAAAATATCGGGAAGAACGGAATGACATTGAGGGCATTTTTGATCCCATAATATCATAGGCGATTATTCCGGCAAGGGCTGCTCCAATAATCACAAAGAAGGGATTTACTTTCAAGAGCAGCACAGTTGCACTAATAACGGCGAGCAGCACATCATTCCTCTGTTTCAATGTTCCTTTTCCTGAAGATAAAGTTGCATTTAGGATTATTGCTACTACTATAACCTGAAGCCCTTCAAACACCGACGTCATTGCAGGTAAATTGTGGGATTTGTAGTAGATAACAGAAAAGGCGAGCAGCATCAAGTAAGCCGGCAGTAAGAATCCTGCAAAACAGGCCAGCATACCCGGAAGGCCTCTCAGTCTCAGCCCTACGTAGGACGCCGTATTAATGACCATAGGCCCTGGAAGAGTCTGGCACAGGGCAAGTCCGTGCTTAAAGGAATCTTCATCAATCCATCTATTTTTGTTTACCGATAGTTCTTTTATGTAGGCAATCATCGCGAGACCGCCAAAGGCCGTTAAACCAAGCCTCAGAAAGGACAGGAACAGGTGAATAATGGAAGGCCTTCTGCTAATTTCGCTTTTATTATTCATTTGTATATCTCCGTAAATATATTACAACTTCATCAACTTTATATGTTGCGGGCAAATGAAATAGTTTTTATTTTATCTTTTGAAGAAGGAGCTTTGGTGATGTAACGAGCCTCTGAAGGCCGAGCCTTTTATGATCAATTCCCAATGCAAGGCCGAGTAACTGGGTGATGTAGAGTACTGGTATTTTTATCTTCTCGCCTATCTCTTTTTCAACAGCGGCCTGTTTAGCGTCAAGCATGAAATGACATAGAGGGCAGGCCACTACAATACAGTCGGGAGCAAGTTTCTTGGCTTCTTTTAGAATGTTACCACAGAGTTTCAGGGCAACCTTTTCCCTTGAAATGAGTAACGTCCCCCCGCAGCACTCAACCTTAGAGGGAAAGAAAACGGTCTGCGCTCCTGTTGCCTCGACGAGCCTTTCCATCGCCATTGGCCTTTCGTGGCTCTCAGTTCCTCCGAGGCGAAAAGGCCTGGCGACAAGACAACCATAATAAGTGAGCACCTTGATTCCCTTCAGAGACCTGACAATTCTCTCCCGTAGCTTTTCAGGGCCTATATCAAAGGCAAGCACCTCCAAAAATTGTTTTATCTCCGGCACTTTATTGAGGGAGTGCGTTTCCTTAAAGACCATGTCCTCTTGAGCTTTCACCTTTACCGACATGAGGTTGGTATAGCAGGACGGACAGAGCATGAGCAGATCCTTGCCCGCTTTCTCAGCGCTCTTCAATGTGCCCAAAGGCAGAGACACCGATGCATTCTTATCGACTGACTTGGCAGCTGTCGCTCCGCAGCATTCCCAATCCTTCATTTCTTCTACGCCAATATCTAAAGCAGAGGCTACAGCTCGAAAAGACTCATCATAGTCGATAGCTGCGCCCTTCAGGCTGCAGCCGGGATAATAGAGATAGCTCATCTGATCTTCCCCCGTTTAAGCAATTTTAAAAAAAGGAGCGCTTCGTCAATGGGATGGGAAGGCATTTTCCCAAGAGCGGCTGCTAAGCCCAGGTGCAATTCGCTTATCCTGCCCTTCTTTTTAACCATCTCCATGAAGGTTCTGTAAAAGAGTAGTTTTTCTCCCGCCATGACCCATCCCTTCTGTTGTGCTGTCCTGCGGAGCGCTAACATGATTTCAGGAATTTTGACTCCCCGCGGACATCTGACTTTACAAACCTGGCATGTGGCACATAGCCACAAGAAAGGGCTTTCGCATGCCTCCTTCAACCAGCCCCACTGGAGAAAACGTATGATCTTTCTTGGTGTATCCTCTGACTCAAATGCCACAGGACATCCGGACGAACATCGTCCGCACTGGACGCAGAGAGAATACTGTGGAATATCGTCTTTCACTGCAGACTCCATTTGCGCTATTCCTTAAAAGGATTGGGGCCCATGGCCCTCAGATCCTGTATGTATGAATTTATCAAGTTCACATATTTTTCGGAGTCACGTATTTCAAGGCTCTCGAAGCGGACCCTTTCTGGTTCTATCATCATCTTTTTAAGTTTGTCTGATATGTCGCCGCTTCTGGTCTTAACAAGCTGATTACCCTTCACATAGTGGCACTGGCCGTCTTTGCAGCCTGCAACCAGGACACCGTCAATACCGATTGAGAGCGCATCAGCAATAACAGCATTATTTATCGAGCCTGCGCAGGGCACTTTAATAAAAAAAACATTCGGTGGTATTGTGAGCCCGGAATCTGCAGCAGCCCTCGCTGCATAATAAGCATCGTTCCCGCAGAGAAAGGCAAGGACTACAGGCTCTTCCTTTCCTAAAAATGAGGCCTTTATAGACTGAACCTGCGCTGCCATCTGTTTGATTGTAAAATTTCGGAGTGATATTGTCGCAAGAGGACAGGTCCCCATGCAGTTCCCGCACTGACGGCATTTTGCAAGGTCAGGGGTAGGGAAACCTTGGTCATCAAAATAGAAAGCGGAGAAGGGACAGTCTTCCATACAGCGTTTGCACTTGTCACACTTGGTCTTATCAGGCACAGGGTAAGTGGGCTCTACAAGAAATGTCCCATCTACAAACTGCAAGGACTCTACTACTGCTCTATGGCTTGAGTCTATAGACTGCGACACATTCATTGGCCCTCGCGCAGAGCCGCCGATATAAATTCCTGCTCTCTGGCTCTCTTCTGGGTGGCACTGAAGATGGGATTCGAAGAACCCGAAATTGTTCCTCGGAAGGTTGAGCAATGGGGCGAGCTCATTAGTTCCCGCTGAGGGCGCCATGCCCCCTGCAAGCACAAGGAGGTCAAGATTCAGGCTCACCTCTTTCCCCGAGAGGGTATCTTCAGCCCTGACTTTCAGTCTCCCTGTATCCCCATCAGGCTTAACGGTTGAAGGGAGGCCGCGGATAAATATTACGTTGTCGAGAGCTTTCACCTTCTGGTAAAGTTCCTCATCAAAACCCGGTGTTCTTATATCTTGATAAAATATATATATACGCGCATCGGGAAGTTTTTCTTTAAGATAGCTTGCCTGTTTCAGCGAAGCGGAACAGCATACAGAGGAGCAGTAACTGAGATGCCTTTCGTCCCGGCTTCCCGCGCACTGTATAAACCCGATCTCTTTTAGTTCCGGGGGGTTCTCAAGAATACGCTCTGCATCAAGATTGCTTATTACATTAGGATAAAGCCCGTAACCGTATTCCTCCACTTTTGATAACGGATAAGCGTCCCATCCGGTAGTAGCGATGATAGCTCCGGCCCGAACAACGATCTCAGAAGGCGTTTGTTCAAGTTCAACGGCCTTAGTGGGACATGCCTTTACACACTCGCGGCACTCCGGGGGACAGTATGTGCGTTCAATTACATAAGCCGCAGGGAAATTCATCGGCTCAGATGGATGTATTGCTTTTTTTGAAAGGATCCCCACTGCCCCCTTTCCGGAGGCGGTGGGGCTAAAGGCTTCATTAATAGGAATCTGTATGGGGCATGCCTTATTGCATTCGCCACAGGCATTGCACCTTTCTTCATTCACATATCTCGGTTGTTTTTCTATCTTTACCTCGAAATTTCTTGGGCTTCCCTCAAGGCTTTTAATCTGCGAAAGCGTATGAACCTCCACTTTATCCGATTCCCTGAGTTTCTTAACCTCGAATTCGAGTCCGCAGCGGGGATCGCAGACCCTCGGATAGAGCCTGTGAAGCTGCGCAACCTTTCCTCCGATTCCGCTTTCCTTCTCTATCAGATATACCTTTTTATTGAGCTTTGAGAGAGAGGTTGCGGCATGGAGCCCTGCCACGCCGGCCCCGACTATGAGAACCGATTCCACAGCAGGCATGGCGATAGGCTCAAGAGCCTCAAGGAAGCGGGCGCGGGACAGCGACATCTGTATAAGCATAGTTGCCTTCTGTGTTTGTATATCTCTGTCCGTACCTTCCTGTCCAATACCCTGTTCTTCAATATCGCACCATTCGTGGAGATAAGGGTTAAGTTCAGCTGATGCAAGTTCTGATTTGAGCCTCTTTTGCTGATTCGGAGAGAACCTGCCCACCCAAAGGATTCTATTCAGGTTTCCGGCTTTAACATCCTCCATAACAGAGTGCAGGAATCCGTCTGACCATATATCGGCTATTACCTCGCAGCGGCCGACATTTTTCATCTTAGCCAGTCTTTGGAGAACAGAATCAAGGGCGATGGCGCTGCCCAGCCGCCCCCCCGGATCACTTATAAATATCCCGACTTTAGATGGCACCTTTATCTTTTCCATTATTCGTCTGCACTCCCCCTGTTAATAAAACGGAAGGTTTCTTTTTTCCCGTTTATGTCTATGCATGTCCAGGTTATGGTGTTGGTTCCCATCATAGGGATGAGCCTCGCAACATGGTAACCCAATTGATAAGGGATTCTGGTTTCAAGCGCGCCCTTAGGGCATGCCTTGATGCATGACATGCAGTCCCAGCAATCTCTCGGCATCCTGCAATAGCCTTTTTTGTCTTCGCTCAGGGTCATAAGGTCTCCCGGGCAAATCTGTTCGCAGAGAGACTCTTTTTCGGCTTTACAGCCGTCACATTTTTCTTTATCTACTTTTGGCGGCATTGTTTATTCCTCCTTTCTTATTGTTTTGTCCTATCGCCAGGGATTAACTGCTCATAGGGCCGTGTAAACATCTTAACTTCACCTGTCTTGGGGTCGCGTGTGCTTTCTACAAAACAGTCCAGTTTCGGGTCCTTTTCAGGATAGTCCATACGGGTCTGCCACCCGGGCCAGCGGGTTTCTTTACGATACATCAAATGATGCACCGCCATCTCTGCCACATCCAGCCTGTCAATAACTTCGTGGACATTCATCAGGTTATGAAGATTTTTCGCATATAGATATTTAACCTGATCTCTAAGCACCTTGATGTTCTTAAGCGCGACAACAAGCCGTTCCTCATTGAGCCTGTAGAACGAGTGTATGCCGCCGGCATATTCGTCCATGAGCCTCTGAAGCCTCTCTTCCATCTCTATGTCCGTAACGCCGTCAAACTCCGGGCCTCTTACGAGCGGTGCAAATACCCTTTCTTTCTCTTTTCCCACTTGCGCTGAATCGAGTGCGGGCATAGTAATTTTTTTCAGGTATTCAAGAGCGCCTCTGGCTGCAAGCCTTCCCTCAGCTCCGCATCCGCCAACAAATTTATTAGGGTTACCGCCTGCCGTCTCGCCTGCTGCGAAAAGTCCCGGCACGGTCGTCATCCGTTTTATATCTACCCAATAACCGCTTCCGGTATGACCGCCTACAATGTATGGGTCGCTGCCGAAAATCTCGACAGGTTCCTTCGTGATATCCTGACCTTTGCTGGCCAGAAACAAAACAA
>MHEE01000012.1:266749-312070 GCA_001805105.1 Nitrospirae bacterium GWF2_44_13
GTCAAGACAGTGGTATCCACATATACCGGGCCTCTGCCCTCAAGCCACTCAGTCATCGGCGCAGTAAGCCTGTAAAAGCGCGGAGCCTTGTCACCGCCTTCAGCGGCATAACGAACCTGCATTACCTTTTCACCTTTAGCATTTGTAATAAGGCATCCAAAGGCTACGGAAAGAGTATCAACCGGGCCGCAGAAATCCTTTGTTCTTGTGGCAACCCATCTCTGTTCAAGCGAGGTCATCTCAGCTCCTGCGCGGATTCCCACTGCATAACCGGTTCCAACATTAAATGGAGACATCCATGTCTGGTGGTGAGCGCTTGAGTAATCGGTGACAGGAGACTTCCATATGCCGCAGGCCCCTCCAGTGGAAACTACAGTTGCTTTAGCGCGGAACACATACAACTTGCCGTCCCTGACGCCTAAGCCCATAGCGCCGACACACTTGTCGCCATCCATAAGGAGGTTCGTAGCAGCCACCCTGTTATAGACCTTGGCGCCCATCGCCATGGCTTTTTCTGCCATGATGGGTTTGAGTTGCTCGCCATGAATCGAAACATCGAAGCGCCCCCTGAGCTTTTTGTGCCCTTCTTCATCATAAGCGAAGGGAAGCCCCCAGTCCTCAAGCATATCAACTGTTTCGTTCAATATATTCGCATTGCTCAAAGCCAGATCCTCGCGAATCGGCCCTCCCCCTACTTGCGCCCGGCTCCACTTCACGAGACTTTCAGGGGTCTCCCCCTTGTCCTTACGCAGATAGGTATTGATTGCGTCCATGCCGGCAGCAGTTGCGCCGCTCCGGCTGATGTTCGCCTTTTCCATGATGGTGACCTTGAGGTTAGGATCAAGTGTCTTTGCCTCCACGGCGACAAAACAACCCGCATTCCCTCCGCCAACAATCAGTAAATCTGTTTCGATTACCTCTACCGGAATCTCTTCCAGGCTTTTAGGTATCTTCTGCTCCATCTCTTCCTCCTTTCGAGTTAAAATTTTTGATGCATTAATCTAAGAATATCCCTTTTACTCAGGGAAATCTGTCCTCTATAGGACACAATAACAAAGCATAAATATAGATAAAGAGAGGGAGGTTAATGCCTCCCTCTCTTTATACGTTTTGAGAACCAGATGCCATGAGTGTTTTCACAGGATTACAGCGGGTATCCTATTAATTTAAGCCATGCAGTCTGGACGACTATAACGTAAACGTTAGCTATAATCGAGAGTATCCCTCCGAACTTGACAATTGTCCAGCCTGATGCGCCTGAAGCTCCCCATGCAATGAGAAATGCCGTAATTGATATCGGCAGGAAGAAGGCATAACTTAGACAGTTTGTCATAATTAAAGAGAACGGCAATACACCGAGGTTGAGCGTATGGGCCATTCCGATTAATAAAGGAACGAAGGCGGCTCCCATTGCAACTGCGCTTACTACCCCTGCCCTCGCAATATGCAGAGCGGCGGCAAGCACGAACATCAACACCATGGTGGGCAATCCCAGTCCCTGTAAGGGTTCTACAATGAGGCTCGACATCCAGGCTACCGTGCCGACGTCATACAAAATAACCCCCAGCGAAATCGCGCCCCCAAGCAATACCCATGTGTCCCACATAATATGTTTGTTAACATTCGCGAATTTAATCCCACTCCACGGCATGAACAACAACGCTGATGTTATTAACGCGACCATTCCGGACTTGATGCCATGAAAGCTTTCTGTCATCCAGAGGGCCAGGCCTATGAGGATACTGAAAACAGCCCATTTCTCGCCAAATGACATCACGCCCAACTCTTGTTTCATCTTTGGGATCTCCACCTCGGCGCCGGGTATCTCCAGCTTCCACAGCTTAAAATAGGTAAAGACATACCAAAACATTATCGGCAGCAGCCCCCAAAGCGGAAGGTTAAGCCAAGCCCAATCCAACCATGATATATATATCCCTTCACTTTCCTTTAATTGATTTGCAAGTATCAGATTAGGGAAGTGGCTGGTGAGAATACACACCCCCGTAAAGAGCGGCGTCAATCCCGGTGTCTGGAGTAATAACGCCATATTAATCCTTTTGACTTCCGGCAGGTGTTCCTTTCCCTTCATTAACGTGCCGATGGCCTTCGTAACAGGCAAAAAGAGCGCTGTTTCAGAAACAGTGGGCAAAACAGAACCTACCGCTACGTCTGCCAGTCCAAGGCCTGTCTGAATTCTCGTGACCTTATTTGACTTCAATAGTGTAACGATCTTCAATGCGATCCTTTTGCCGAGAGGCGTTCCCATCATAATGCCCGCAATTACAAAAGCCCCGCCCGCCAGAAAGAATAGATCGGTCGAGAATGATTTAAATGCAACGCCCGGTTTAATTCCGGCAAATAGCACGACCAGCATCGGAGATGTAAATCCGACGATTGCCTTTGGAAGGGCATCCGAGACCATTACGGTGATAAACCAAAGAAAAACTCCAAGCACTGACTGCGACGTGGGCCTCAGGCCCGGGATTGCAGGGCCAAAATGCAGTGCAAATAGTATCGCAAAGGCAATGATCAACCCAATGGTCGCCTTTTTAGGTTTTGCGACCTCGGCCTCCTCCGCCTCCTCGAGAGCCTTCATTCTCTCTTCTAAATACGACTCTTCCTTCTGAACCTTTTCATCCATAAGTTCCCTCCTTTTAAACTTGGATTTTTAGAAAACTCCAGCCGCTTTAGCCGCTTCCCTCATCGGTTCATAGTCTTTATCGGCCGTCGGGACAAACCCCGCAAGGTTAGCCTCTTTCAGCGCCCTATCTGCCTCTGCCGAGAGAGGCTTCAGTTTTAGAACGGCATTCTTCACTTTTGATGCAATGTCTTTATCTGTTTTCTTTGTTGTATGGACCGGCCAATTGGGCAGGTCAGCTGTATTCCCGATTACCCTCATCATGTCTGCGTACGACAGTTTCTTAAAGACCCCTGTAGGCATCCCGCCTGCATCCGCCTTTCCGTCTCTTACCGCTTCTGCCACCTTTGGGGGTTTCCCGGCAAAGGTGATTGTGATATCCTTCTTTTCGATGCCGGCCTTCTTAAGCTCTAACATCTGGGCTACATAGCCGGCGGCTGAGCCGGTGTCAACAAAACTGATTTTCTTGCCTTTCAGGTCTTTTATGGATTTTATAGGACTCTCTTTTGCCACAATGAAGACCCCTTTTAATTTGCCGGTGACTGCTGCCAGAGGTTCGACCTGTGAAACCGCTTTTTTGATATCAATGTAGACATTGGGATTGGCGAACCCGATGTCAAAATCGCCTGCGATTGCCTGTTTGGCATACGTGTCAAAATCCTTGGGGATCACCAAGGTGACCTTTGAACCGGTCTCTTTTGCAATGAATTGCGCCAGCGGAGTATACATTTCACGCAGTGTTTGCTCCGGCTGCGTCGGAAGCACGCCTAATTTTATTTCCGCTCCCATCCCCATTGAAGGCACTATCAAAAGCAAAGACAAAAACAGTAAAACCATCGCCATCTTCTTCATTTTGCCCCCCCGTCTTCATCTACTTCTGGATAAAGACATATTTTTAAGGTTTCTATACGGCAAAGCTGTATTTGTTCTGCATTCTTAGAAGTATGCCTGATGAACTGCTTTTTATCACCATATGCCAGTGATGGGTGCGCAAATCTCTTTTTGCGCACCCATCTTTATTATTAACTCATTGCATTAGGCCTCTCCTGTGTCATGCCGCCAAGTTCTTTTCAATGTTCTGGCTCTTCCATTTTCCTATACCTGTCTTTATGACAACATAAGCCGTAATAGCCATTAAAGCCATAGCCACAGGACGGGTGAAAAACATATAAGGAGCATGCTCTGATGCAATTACGACTTGCTGAAGCGCCGTTTCCCAAATTGGAGCAAGAATAAATCCAATAATAAGACAGATGTGGCTGAAATCAAACTTTCTCATGAAGTATGCAACAAAGGCAAAAAACAACATTAACGTCACATCGAATGTGGAAAACTCCGCCAAATACGAGCCCATGATGCAAGTGAAGATGATACAGGGATAAAGGATAGCAGGCGGAGCTTTTACCACCTTGCAAAACGTTGTTAACCCAACGCGCCCGACAACAAGCAGCATGCCGCTGGCAATGATTAAACTGCCGTAGATGCCGTAGATGAACTGCGCGTTCTGTTCAAACATCAAGGGCCCCGGGATCATGCCGTGAACTACGAACGCGCCGATGAGCAGGGCAGCAGCCACATTGCCCGGAATACCCAGAGTGAACAGAGGAATAAGGCTAGCCGCAACGACCGAACTGTTGGCCGATTCAGAGGCGAATATCCCCTCAAGCTTGCCTTTGCCGAACTCTTCAGGCGTTTTTGAATTTTTCTTTGCCTGGTCATAAGCAAAGAACGAGGCCACCGGCGCGCCGAGGCCGGGCAAAGCTCCGACCACTGTGCCTGCAATGGATGAACGCAATAAAGTTTTGGCGCTGCCGCGCCACTCGGCCCATGAAATGTAGCGATCTTCCGGTTTAGACGAGAATGATACTGTGCATTCGGGGCTGCCTGCTTTGATACGGCGCTCTAATTGGAGGATGATTTCCGAAAAAGCCAACATCCCGATGCCGATAGGAATAAGTGATATGCCCCTTTCCAATTGATATAAACCAAAGGTTAAACGCGGCAGTGCCGATACCGATTCTATGCCGATGGTGCCTATCAAAATCCCGGCCGCAGCGGCTATAAGGCCCCGCGTAAGAGACGCCTCTCCCAGCCCCGCAATGATGGTCAGGGCCAGGCAAATCAAAGCAAAGATTTCCGGAGGCCCCATGTACAAGGCCACAGTCGCAAGCGGCGCGGCCACCAAAATAAGCACTACGGTCGAAAAGAAATCCCCTGTAACCGACCCATAGAGCGCCGCGCGCAAAGCCTTTTCTCCCTTGCCTTGTACGCACAATGGATAGCCGTCCCACGTGGTGGCCGCAGCTTCGGGCGTCCCCGGCGTATTGAGCAATACGCCGGAGATGGAGCCCCCAAAAAAAGCACCCTTATTGAGTCCCACAAGAAAGCTGATGGCCGCCAGAGGGGACATGTAGTACGATAACGGTATGCACAGCGCAATGGCCATAGGCCCGTTAATGCCCGGAATAGCCCCCGCGATGACACCCGCGATGACACCTACTAACACAAACAGCAAATTTATAGGCTGTAGAGAATCTATAAATCCCGCAATGACAGTTTCCAGCATAACTAATTTACCTCCAATCCGAAATGTACTGGTTCATGGCATGGGCGCTCCAAGTCCGTAACGCATAGCCCCATACACTAAAAACGCCGCGCTAAGAGCCACGAGAACAATTGTAACCGGCTTGCGCTGCCCGCAAAGATACTGAATCACCAGCATAAACGCAATCGCGGCCGGAATAAAACCGATCCACATCATGGCATACATCAGCAGGACACTGGGGACAATGAAGCTGACAAGGTGCCGCAAATGCACCTTGGCTGCTTTACCGCTGTCCTCTGACAGATTTTTTTCAGGGCTCGCCGGTTTTGCGGATAAATATGAAAAAATATTCATCGCCAGCGCCAACACCGAAAGCGCCAATATGAAGCCGACAGTCACATTGGGCAAAACCGCTGCAGCAACACCGTAACCCGGATATTCAGGCGTGTAAGCCGGAATGATCCAGAATAAGAAGGCCGCACTGCACAGCGCAATGCCGCCATAGATGAAATTGTCCTTACGCGTCATGCCCTCCTCCTTGAATAGAGCACAATAGCACTGTGTGTGCTTTGCTGCTCATCTCACTTACTTACTTGCCGCTTCACGCGCAAAGCGCTCACTGGCCTGCTTCATATAGGTTTCAGCATGGGCGCGTCCCCATTGCACCGGGGCCATTTTCAGGGTCTCGGTAATCATTTTTTGAAGACCGGCATCCTTTGCAAGTTTGTCAACAACCTTTTGAATCCGGGCCAAGACGTCATTAGGTAAACCCTTTGGCGCGGCCAGCACCACAAACATTTCCACCGATTCGTCCCAGCCTTGTTCCTTCAAGGTGGGCACATCCCCATAAGGGTTAAGCCTGGTCGGGGTCGTTGCGGCCAGCAACTTCAATTTGCCGCCCTTGACGTATTCAAACAAAATGGCGCCCAAATGCCCCAGGTCCGCATGGCCGCCCATAATCGCTGATATTATCGAAGGACCGCCGGTGCTTGGCATAAGCGAAATGCTTACCCCTTCCTTGGCTGCTATGCGCTTCATAACATCCCGGTCGTCAGAACCCTGAAACATATAGGTCAACCCCTTCTTTTCCTTCTTGGCCCAATTGAAAGCGTCTTTCAGGGTCTTCCATGGGCGGTTAGGAGCGCAGACAAGGCCGCTTTGATTGAGCCCCATCATGGAAATGAACGTGAAATCATTAATAGTGTAGCCCGTTTTAACATAATGCGGTGAATAGGTATACGCAGCCGTAGCCGATACGCCCAAGGTATAGCCGTCGGCCTTGGCGTTTTTCAGTTCCGTAGCCATCACGCTGCCATGGGAACCACCAGGAGTGTTGGCCACCAGTACGGGTTGTCCCAGTTCAGCGCTCATGGCATTAGCCAGCGAGCGGGTCAATAAATCAATCTGGGCGCCAGGCTTTGTCATAGTAAGCATTTTTATCGGATGATCCGGGAAGTCTGCCGCAAACACCGGCGGTGCAATGCACAAGCCGACAAGGACTGCACATAAAAGCAGGGTCATAAATGTGGAACGCATAATGTTTCTCCTTTTGGCTGAATTGTTTTTAAGTGGGACGCTAAGAAAACAACTTGCCTCATTATTAGCATCCGTCTGCCTCAACTTTTTTGGATCCGGTGATCCGCTCCTAAAAAACCTCCTTTCAAAAAAAATGGCGTCTAATCCGGTCATGGTTAAAATCCTGTGATTGAAGTATGCCTGATGAACTGTTGTTGCAATGAAAAAGTATACACCCCTCCTTTCGTGCAACACTCACTGCACTGGATAAAACAGGACATTGGCTGATTGCTTGTTGCCTTCACCAGCACCCACTATCCGCTATCTTCATAATCTTTCTCATAATCAGTTTGCAAAGCATTTTAGCAAGGTGGTAAAAAGAAACTCTGTCACTTGGGTGACAACCTTGAATTGTGCTTATTATCTATAAGTCCTAATTAAAAAGTCAAGGTAAAAGCGGCAGGTGTCAAATTTTTATTTTTTCAGGATATTCGAATGTAAGTTCAAGCGTTACAACTCTTTCAGCTTCTCTGCCTGATAGTGGGCAATAAGATTATCTATTATCTCATCAATATTGCCCTCAAGAACGCTCTCCAGCCTGTGAAGAGTCAGCCCTATCCTGTGGTCAGTCATCCTATTCTGCGGAAAATTGTACGTCCGTATCCTCTCGCTCCTGTCGCCCGTGCCAACCTGAGTCTTTCTGTCAGCGGCGCGTTCTTTATCTTTTTTCTCTATCTCAAGATCAAGAAGCCTTGAACGCAAAACCTTCATGGCCTTTCCCCTGTTCTTTAACTGGGACCTCTCATCCTGGCACTGCACAACAAGTCCTGTAGGCACATGGGTAATCCTCACTGCTGAATAGGTAGTGTTTACGCTCTGCCCGCCTGCGCCTGATGAGCAGAAGGTATCAATCCTGAGATCCTTTTCTTCTATCTTTATGTCAACATCTTCAGCCTCAGGCAAAACCGCAACTGTTGCAGCTGATGTGTGAATCCTTCCGGAGCCCTCAGTTACCGGCACCCTCTGCACTCTGTGAACCCCGCTTTCATATTTCAGCCTGCTGTATGCGCCCTTACCTGTGATATTTGCAATTATCTCCTTTAACCCGCCGAGGCCTGTCGGGCTGGAATCAATCACCTCTACTTTCCATCTCCTCATCTCAGCATATCTTGAGTACATTCTGAAAAGGTTTGCCGCAAAAAGAGACGCCTCTTCTCCGCCTGTGCCTGCCCGTATCTCAAGTATTACGCTTTTTTCATCCCTCGGGTCTTTCGGCAGAAGCATTGTCTTCAGGTCTTCTTCTATCTTAGGCTTTCTCTCCTTCAGTTCATTAAGCTCTACCTGTGCAAGCTCCCTCATTTCGTTATCGCTGCCTTTAAGAATTTCTTCCGCTCCTTCCATATCCGTCAAAAGTTTTTTGTACTCGCGGATCTTTTCAACAAGCGGCTGAAGGTCGGACTGTTCCTTCGAGTATTTTTGATACTCCTGCGGCGCAGACAGTACCTCCGGGTCTATCATCTCGACTGTCAGTTTCTCGTATCTATCTTCTATTGTCTGGAGTTTTTCAAGCAGCATTTTCCGCCTCTAATTTAAGAACCTCTTTTAATGCTGTGATGGCAACCTCTATCTGCCTGTCATCAGGGTCATGGGCTGTGAGCCTCTGCAGAAGAAGCCCCGGCATAATCATGAGGTTTATAATCGGATTGTCTTTCATCCTTGCAGAAAGCTTCAGAATCTCATAGGAAAGCCCTGCTACTACCGGAATAAGAATAAGCCTTGAGAGAAACTTATAAATAAAAACCCACGACTGCGGGATGAAAGAAAATACGAAAATGCTTGTTACCATAACTATTAGAAGAAAACTCGTGCCGCACCTTGGATGATGAGGGCTGAAACGCTTTACATTCTCCACATTGAGTTCCTGGCCGTCTTCGTATGCATGTATTACCTTGTGCTCAGCGCCGTGATACTCAAATATCCTCCTCATCTCCTTCCAGAGTCCGATTGCCATGACATAAAGCAAAAATATAAGAACTCTTATTATCCCGTCAATGAGGTTAAATAAAAACGAATTCTCGGAAACAGAAGCAATCACAATACCGATAAGTTTCGTTGCATACAGCGGAAGAAGCACAAAAAGCGCAATCCCTATAACAAAAGCGAAGCCCATTGTCAGGCTGATGGTTAAAGGGCTCATCGGTTTTTCATCTTCATCATACGCCTTGCTTGCAGAGAACTCTATCGCCTTCACTCCAAGGAAAAGAGCATGGAATAAGGCCGCAACTCCTCTAAGCATCGGAACCTTCAGCAGCTTCGGAAGCTCAGACAGCGCTTCCCTTTTCACGTGAATATACCCCTTTGTGTCCCTTACAGCCACGGTCCAGCCTTTTGGGGACTTCATCATCACTCCCTCTATTACCGCCTGTCCGCCTATGTTCTTCATTCTATTCCTCTTATGTCTATTATTAAAGTGGGGTTTGCTTTAGCCAATAAAAAAGCCGTCCATGCGTAATGCCGGGACGACTTTTATCCTCTTAAGCCTATCTACTTCTTGGTTTTTTTTGCGTATTTCTTCTTAAACTTCTCTACTCTTCCTTCAGCATCAAGTATCTTCTGCTTTCCGGTAAAAAACGGGTGGCACATTGAGCAGATATCAACGTGAATCTTGGGGTTAGTGGACCTTGTGACAAAACTCTCGCCACAGGCGCAGACCGCCTTCACTTCTTTATATTCAGGATGTATCCCTTCTTTCAACTTAATCCTCCTTAAAGTTATTTTATATTATAAATAATTTTGAATACTTTTAGCAACAAGTTGACACCGGACGGCAGTATAACCTTCAGCCTTCTACATACTTCTTTATCTTCTCAGTATTTTCAGGGGAAAGATCCACAAGCCTGATTCCTACGCCAACATTAGGCTGGGAGTGCTGTACATGCGCCATTGCCTTAATAGTTTCATCTCCTATTTTAAAAGTGATCTCAAAGATTGTCCCGGGAATAAAATTAGACTTCGTATAAACGTACATGCCGTCTATGCTTATATCAAGCGCCTCTGCCTTTATCACGCCGTTTATCACCACATCTTTGTTTACCAGCGCCCTTTTTGTTCTCCTGTCCTTTGCGCCGCTCATTGCTTATCCTCGCCGCGAGCCGGGCCCGACTGTCCTGAACCGTTAATCTTATCAACAAACCCTGTATTGAACTCGCCGCTCACAAAGTCGGGTTGTGAAAAGACCTTCTTATGAAAAGGTATTGTTGTCTTTATTCCCTCAATAATAAATTCATCAAGAGCGCGTTTCATTCTTGAGACAGCCTCTTCCCTGTTTCTGCCGTGCGCAATAACCTTTGCTATAAGCGAGTCGTAATATGAAGGCACTGTCCACCCGCTGTAAATAGCTGTGTCCACGCGCACACCCGGGCCGCCGGGCAGAGAAAGGAATGTAATTTTGCCGGGATTCGGGATAAACCGCTCCGGATCCTCGGCATTTATCCTGCACTCTATCGCATGGCCGTAAGATTTTATCTGATGCTGCTTATATTCTATCAGGGAGCCTGCGGCAAGTTTTATCTGTTCCTTTACCAGGTCCATGCCGCTGACCATCTCTGTGACAGAATGCTCAACCTGAATCCTTGTATTCATCTCCATGAAATATATATTGCCCTCCATATCTACGATAAACTCCATGGTCCCGATATTCCTGTACTTAATAGCCTTTGCCGCCCTTACAGCCAGCTCTCCAATTTTTTTCCTGAACTTCTCTGTTGAGACAGGGGATGGCGCTTCTTCTATAAGTTTCTGATGCCTTCTCTGTATTGAGCAGTCTCTCTCTCCGAAATGCACTGTATTGCCTTTGCTGTCAGCGGCTATCTGGATTTCTATGTGCCGTATCTCAGGGATATACTGCTCAACATAAAGCTCGCCGTTCCCGAATGCGGCAAGAGCTTCCCTTTGTGCCATATAAAATGCCTGTTCAAGCCCGCTTTCTTCGTTCACAATGCGCATTCCCCTGCCGCCGCCGCCCGCAGACGCCTTAACAATCACAGGGAAACCTATTCTCTTTGCCACCTTCATGGCAAGCTCTTCTGAAATAACAGGGCCGTCGCTTCCCGGCACAACAGGAATGCCGCGCCTTTTCATCATCTGCCTTGCCTTTGCCTTATCGCCGCCGACTCTTATATTCTCAGGCGTAGGGCCGATAAATGTTATCCCTGATGTGGCGCAGGCCTCTGCAAAATGGGGATTTTCAGATAAGAAACCATACCCCGGATGCACTGCCTCTGAATCCGTTATTTCAGCGGCGCTAAGAATGCCCGGGATGTTAAGATAGCTCTGAGCAGAATTCGCAGGCCCGATGCAGACGGCCTCATCTGCAAGCCTGACATGCAGAGCTTCTTTTTCTACGTCTGAATATACGGCGACTGTCTTTATGCCGAGTTCCTTGCAGGCGCTTATAACCCTTACCGCAATCTCTCCGCGGTTTGCTATCAAAACTTTCTTAAATAATTCCATGTTTTATTTATACCGGCTCTATGAGGAAGAGCGGCTCCCCGTATTCCACGGAATGCCCGTTTTCAACAAGCATCCTGACAATAACGCCTTCTACCTCTGATTCTATCTCGTTCATAAGTTTCATCGCCTCTATGATGCACAACACCTGCCCCTTCTTAACCCTTGCGCCTGTTTGCACGAATGGTTCCGTCTCCGGGGATGAGGACCTATAGAATGTCCCTACAATCGGTGAGGTTACTGTAATAAGCCTCTGTGTATCCTCTGTCGGTTCAGCTGCCGGCTTTTCATGCACAACCACAGGCCTTGACAATTCAAATGAAGACAGCCGTTTCTCTCTCCGTATCTTAACCTTATTGCCGTCTTTTTCTATCTGGAGTTCCGTGATGTCTGTGTCCTTAAGCAGTTCTATAAGTACTTTTAAATCATCAATTTCCATTTCCCCCCCCTACTTTACTCTCTCCATATATTCAGATGTTCTTGTATCAACTCTTATCATGTCTCCCTCATTTATATGAAAGGGCACTCTGACCACAGCCCCTGTCTCCAAAGTTGCAGGCTTCCCTCCTCCTGAGGCTGTATCGCCCTTAAAGCCCGCAGGATCTGTTTTTACAACTTTGAGTTCAACGAACGTCGGAACCTCCACGCTTATAGGCACGTCCTTATGATACAGCACTTTAACCTTCATATTCTCCTTAATAAATCTTACTGCCTCGCCAAGCTGTTCGCTCCTGAACGGCGTTTGCTCATAAGTCTCTTCATCCATGAAGTGATAGAGCCCTTCCTGTGAATACAGGTACTGCATGTTCTTTTCTTCAAGCCCCGGGGTTTCAAGTTTTTCGCCTGACCTGAAGGTCTCTTCAAGAACTGCGCCAGTTTTAATATTCCTCATTTTTGTCCTGACAATAGCGCCGCCCCTTCCCATTTTAACGTGCTGAAATTCTACTATCTCGCAGGGTTCCCCCTTAAATTCAACTTTAAGGCCTTTTCTGAAATCACTTGTCGAAATCAATTATGCCTCCCAATCAATTTAAATAACCTCCAATTTCCTCGGCAGTCCCGTCAGCGCTTCAGCTCCTTTGGGCTTCACAAGCACCATATCTTCTATCCTAACCCCGCCGACTCCGGGGACATAAATACCGGGCTCTATTGTAAACACCATGTCCTCTCTGATCCGCTCTTTCCTGTTCCATGTTATGTACGGTGATTCGTGAACCTGAAGCCCGATGCCATGCCCTGTGCCATGCCCGAAAAATCCGGCATATCCTGCCTTTTTTATAACATCCCGTGCAGAATTGTCAATCTCCCTGCTGTCTATGCCGGGTGATATTGCTGATACAGCCTTTCTGTTCGCTTTTAATACTGTCTTGTATATTTCCCTTTTTTTACCAATATCAGCGCCTCGGATAAGCAGGGTTCGCGTCATATCAGAAAAATAACCTCCAGCCTCTCCTCCCCAGTCTATGACAACAAGGTCTCCTGCCTCCAGCCTTTTCTCTGACGGCCTTGCATGAGGCATTGAAGAATTTTTGCCGGAAGCAACTATTATATCAAATGGAATGCATTTGCACCCCCCTCTTTTGAGATTCTCCTCAAGCATCCTTGCCAGCCTTTTCTCTTTTGCGCCTGTTTTGATATAAGGCTTCACTGCAAGAAATGCCGACTCAGCGCGTCTTACAGCCTCTTTAATCAACGCCTTTTCCCTGTCTTCTTTCACTGATCTGCGCCTTTCAATAAAATCCTTAAAAGGTTTAAGAACAATGCCTTTTTTTGAAAGCGCATCAAAAAATCCATAAGAAACAGACGCTTCAAAACCAAGCCTGTTTATCCCAAGCTTTTTGGCAAGCGCAGACACGGTTTTGGCTCTTTTCTCTTTCTCAATAACAATATCCCATCCCTCAACCTCGCACCCCGCCTGCTCTTTATATCTGAAGTCAGTAACAAAAAAATTCGCTGTCTTCGTTATCAGCAGAAATCCTGAAGAGCCGCTGAAGCCTGTAAAATATCTGACATTATTTATATCAGTTACAAGAAACCCGTCAATGCCGTTAAAAGACGCTCTTATGCCGGCAAGCCGTGAGTTCATCGGGCTTAGTTAGAAAGAATGGTTTTTACAGCCCTGAGGGCAAGAAGATAGCTGTCTCCGCCAAAGCCGCTTATCTGGCCTGTTGCAACCTCGGCGATATAGGATTTTTTTCTGAATTCTTCACGTTTATGAATATTAGAGATGTGCACCTCAACAACGGGCTTGCCTACTGCTGATATGGCGTCTCTTATCGCAATGCTTGTATGTGTATATGCAGCCGGATTTATTATAAGCGCATCGTAACCTTTTTTCTGTATTGCATCTATCATTTCAGCCTCGCTGTTTGACTGCATTATCGAGAGCTTCATGCCAAGTTCCACAGCAAGCGCCGTTAATTTATTGTTCACATCATCAAGGGAAAAAGTCCCGTATATCTCCGGCTCCCT
Source organism: Nitrospirae bacterium GWF2_44_13 (assembly GCA_001805105.1). Taxonomy (GTDB): domain Bacteria; phylum Nitrospirota; class Thermodesulfovibrionia; order Thermodesulfovibrionales; family UBA1546; genus UBA1546. The sequence continues at coordinate 280,429 of MHEE01000012.1, forward strand.
TTTCCCGAGCATGTTCAGATTAGGCCCGTGTATGATTAAAACCTTCAAGAACCCTCCCTTTGGCTTTAAGTTGAAAGCTATTTTATCAGTTTTACTCACTTAAACTCAACTGCTTCTTCCCTCGGCATCCCTTGAGGAGGCGAGGGGATTTTGGGCAGTCCGCATAATACTCCATACTAAAGTTTTAACAGAGCAAGGCCTGAAACAGGGTCCAGCTCTCTGACGGCATGCACCCCATCTATCTCCACAATAACCGCCTCAAGGACAAGAAATGTCTCTGCTTTTTCTCTTAGACATCCGACTTTGACATGGTCCCTTTTCCCGAATGCGCCGTGAAGATGCACCTTGGGCTCATCGCCCTGATAAAATATTGTGCCTACGCCTAAGATTTCATGGCTTTCTCCGAGTTCCCTCCACATTGGAACAGGAGGCATGACATCTTTCTCCGGGCCTACAACAATTTTCCCTTCGCGCATCCCACCCACAAGATAAACAACAGCAGCCTTTATATTCTCCTTCTTTGCTATGCCAGCGAGATTGGAAAGCACATCCTCTTTGTCTTCAAACCTTGCAACCACAACCCTTCCTGGCCTGCCGACTTGATATTTCACAGTCTTTTCGTCCTCCTCTCCTTCTACTTCTTCTTTTAAGGTTCTTTAAGGGCTATTATATCATGCTGTCAGAAGCCAAATTATGTTAAAATATCAAATCCTATAAATCAAGAAAGGTTTCACACATGTTTAATATGAAGGTAGTACAACCGACAAAGCTTGACCCTGAGACAAAATTCAAATTCCGCTGCCATAAGGATATAAAGTGCTTTACAAAGTGTTGCAGCAACATAGATTTAATGCTCACGCCTTATGATGTTCTGCGCCTGAAGAACAGGCTCAAAATGTCGTCAGAGGAGTTTCTCGAAAAATACACATTTTCAAAGATTGATGAGAAGTCATCGCATCCTTATATCTATCTTAAGATGTCCAAAGATGAAAAACGAAGCTGCCTGTTTGTAACATCCCCCGGCGGATGCGACATCTATACAGACCGACCGGTAAGCTGCAGATACTATCCTATTGGCCAGGCAACACTCAAAAAACAGAAAGACGATGAAGTCGTGCATGAGGAGTTTTATTTCTTTGTCAGGGAAGAACATTGCCTCGGCTACGAAGAAAATACACCGTGGACTGTAGCATCGTGGAGGGCTGATCAGGAGGCAAGCCTCTATGATGAGATGAACAGGGAATGGAAAAGCATCCTCATGAGAAGGAATCTTCCGGGAAAAATAGAACTGGACCCTAAGAAACAGACGCAGTTTTATATGGCAAGCTATGACCTTGATAACTTTAGGCGGTTCGTCTTTGACAGCAAGTTCCTTGATGTATTTGATATAGAGAGGGAAGAAATTGAAAAAATGCGTAATGACGAAGTCGCCTTAATGAAATTCGGGTTTAAGTATCTAAAATATCTCCTGCTGCTGGAAGAATCATTGAAGGTTAAGCCGGAGGCGATAAAGGCAAAGAAGGGTTAATCTTAGTAGATATCCTAGAAATACATACTGAAGATTCACGTGGCACTCGTTGGAGATGCAACAAACATAGCATCAAAAATGCCATAAAAATCTATAACAATTTTATTGGCAAACGACTTGTTTTTCCGTCAATGGGTGATAAAACAAATGAAAATGAAATCTCTTGAACCATTTTTAAAAAGCCTAACAATTTCATGCTCCGAATGCACAACCGCAGGTTTGTCCTTCTTATTCATGGATCTTTCTGAAAAATTTTATGGCTATTACTGCAAATATCAAAGGGACAAACCATGCCGCGATAACAGGCGGAACTATTCCGGCATATCCCATTGAGAGGGACATTGCATGGCTGACCCAGTAAATAAGGCTTATAAAAATGCCAATAGCAGTTGTTGCAAGCCCTCCCCCTGATTTTCCTCTCATCGGCAGGGAAATTCCGAGCAAAACCATAAAGAAATTAACGACAGGATATGATATTTTAGAATTCAAATCAACCAGAAGTTTCAGATTTTTGAATCCTGCCTCCTCTAATCTCTTTGTATACCTTAAGAGTTCTTTTATGCCCATATCTTCCGGCTTCCGTATCTCTTCGGCAAACACAGAAGGCGGGCCCATGAACTGATAATCAAGCGACTTATGATTTTTTATGGAACTCTGCTCCATGTCATATACAGTTACATTCTCAAGCACCCACTTGCCATCCGAGCCTTTGATGTCAATCCATCGCGCCTCTTCAGCCTCTATTCTTTCTCTTATGCGCTCGCTGCCGAGCTTGAATATGCTGATATCCCTGGCGATCTTTTCATCGGGCATATACAGTCCTATCTTCACGATAGAACCGTCTGCGGCCCTCAGCCACATCGTGCCTTCTTTGAATGAAAAGTTTTTGCCATTTTTGCCCTTTTTCATGATTGAACTTTTAAGCTCGAAGGCCCTCTTTGAAAATTCAGGCACTATCATCTCTCCAAGAATGAACCCGAAAAGACTTAATACTATGCCGCCTGAAATGAAGGGCATAAACAAAGTCCTAAGACGGCCGCCTGCCGCCTTAATTGCCGTTATTTCCTCTCTCCTCTTTGCCTGGCTGATAACAAACAAACTGCAAAGAAGAATTGCCATCGGGAAAAGATAGAGAAGATACCGCGGGAAATTTAAAACCACATAAAGCATCAGGCTCTTTATAGACGGCTTATACGGCAGAAAGTCGTCTATCTTGTCAATCAGGTCCAGAAGGCTGAATATGAGAGCAAGCCCTGCCGCAATTAAAGTTAAAACCTTAAAAAACTCCCTGAGATAATGCTTCTGGATTATCAGCATTGCTACCTGTTATCCTCCCTTTTAAACACGCCGATGGAGAAAAGACCGAGGATAATTGTCGGGCTCCATGCCGCAATATAGTGAGATATCCTCCCTGACCGCGCAAGATTTTCCCCGTATATGAGCAGGACATAAAAAACAGCAAATATAAAAAGCCCGAGCGTAAGGCCGCCAAGCCTTCCTGATTTCCCTGCAAACAGCGACAGCGGCGGGCCCAGCAGCATGAGTATCAGGCATACGGATGGCAGGGAGAGCCTGCGGTGCAGTTCAAGAAAAAAGGGCACTGCCTGCTGCTGCGACAAATTTTTAGTCTCGCGCAAAAGCTCAAATGGCGTAAGTTCACTGTTTTTCTTCGCCGGCTGTTCTGTGTTCAGGTTTAAAGACAGATGATACCCTGCAAAGAAAAATTCCGTTGAACTGGCACCCCTTGCAATCTGCATATATCCGTCCTTTAAATAGAATGCTATATCAATACCATCCACAGCGGAAATCCTGCCTTCCTTTGCAGTCACAACTTTCGGCTCTTTCTTATTTCTCTCATCATATATGAATACCTCACGCATCCTGTCTGCCTCAGGTTTTTCTTTTACAAAAAGGACGATATCCTTAAACAAGGTAGTAAAGACTCCGCCTTCTATAGCGGCAGGAGCCCTTGTCGTTATTACATTTGAAATCGTTTCTCTAAGCTTTATCATGCTGACAGGGCCCAGATAAAAGCTAACAAGCATTCCTGTGATAAAACAGCTTATTCCAAGGATAAACACAGGCGCAGCTATTCCCTTAAATGTCATTCCGCTTGCTCTGAGTATCACTATCTCATTGTCGGTATTTAGCCTGCCATAAGTAAGGAGAGTTGACATTAAAAGGGACATCGGCAGTGTAAGAATCAGCATCGGAGGCTGGAGATATAGTATTATCTTTAACATATCCCATAGAGATGCGCCGACAACAGAAAGCAGCCTGCTCAGCCTGAGTATCTTTTCCATTATAAGAATAAAATTGAGAGCTATGAGGCTTAAAAGAAATGTAAGGACAAGCTCCTTGAGCATCTCCTTGTGTATAGTATAAATTCTTATTTTCATCTGTCGCAGACCCGGCTCTTCAGGAGGTATTTTACCTTATTTGCGTCTTTGACACCAAATATTCATAAATGTTAAACTTTAAACCCGCTGCATTGTTTAAGGGGAAGATAAGAGGAATCTGATTTGGACATCAAAAAAATAGAAAAAGGGGTAAGGCTCATACTCGAAGGCATTGGCGAAGACCCTGAAAGGGCAGGGCTCAAGGACACCCCTACCCGGGTCGCCAGGATGTATGAGGAAATATTCTCAGGGCTTGAGACTCCTACAGAAGAAATACTTAAACATATTGCGGGAGAAAGCCACGATGAAATGGTTCTTTTAAAAGATATTCCTTTCTATTCTGTGTGTGAACATCATCTCCTGCCGTTCATAGGCAAGGCACATGTGGCATACATACCGAGCGCCGGCAAGATAGCAGGCATCGGAGAACTCGCAAGGGCGGTTGAAGTTCTCGCAAAGAAACCGCAGGTGCAGGAGCGCCTTACGGCACAGCTTGCAGACCTGCTTATGGAAAAGCTGAAGCCCAAAGGCGCAATGGTGATTATTGACGCGGAACATCTGTGCCTGAGTATGCGCGGGTTGAAAAAACCGGGGGCAAGAACAGTGACATCAGCAGTAAGAGGGATATTCAGGACAAAGGAATCAACAAGAGAAGAACTGCTGGAACTGATAAAAAAGAGAGATTAGTCATTGGGGGTTTGGAATTGGTCAAAAAATACTAACCCCTAATACCCAAACCCTAAAAATAAGGAGGAACTATGGCGGCACAATTAATTGACGGCAAAAAAGTAGCGGCAGATATCAGGGCTAAATTAAAGAACGAGATTGAGGAGCTTAAGTCTAAAGGAATTCATCCGGGCCTTGCTGTCGTGCTTGTAGGAGAAAACCCTGCGTCACAGAAATATGTTGCAGCAAAGGAAAAGGCCTGCGCTGAAATAGGCGTAGCAAGCCTTGCCCATAAAATACCGGCCGCGACAACACAGTCAGACCTGATAAAACTCATTAACGAGCTTAATAACGACCCCAAAGTAAACGGCATTCTTGTTCAGCTTCCTTTGCCAAAAGGGCTTGATGAAAAAGAGGTGATGAACAGAATATCCCCGGCAAAAGACGTTGACGGGTTCGGTCCTGATGCACTCGGAAAACTTGTGCTTGATGAACCCGGGTTTGTTGCATGCACTCCTCACGGCGCAATGAAAATGCTTGAGGCATACGGTATTGACCCAAAGGGAAAACATGCGGTTATCGTAGGCAGGAGCGTAATCGTTGGGAAACCTCTTGCATTGCTCCTTCTCAGAAAACACGCGACAGTCACTATCTGCCACAGCAGAACACCTAACCTTAAGGAGGAATGTCTCAGGGCAGACATACTGTGCGCTGCGGTAGGCAAGGCAAAAACCATTACAGGCGACATGGTGAAAGAAGGCGCTGCGGTTATAGACATCGGCATAAATGTAACGCCTGAAGGAAAGATTGTAGGCGATGTTGATTTTGATGCTGCAAAAGAAAGGGCAGCTTATATAACGCCTGTGCCGGGCGGCGCAGGGCCAATGACAATAGCAATGCTTATGTATAACACTGTTCTTGCCGCAAAGATGGCGGCAGGGATGAAGGTAGAAATATAACTACTAAATAATCACTGTTTCATCAAGACCTTTGAAATGGGCATCGCTTGTGATTACTTTGCAGTTCTCTTCCATTGCCGTTGCATAAACAATGGCATCAGCCATCGGGAGTGAATACTTCAGGCTGAGGTCTGCTGCCAGAAGAGCTATACTTTCACCTGTCCTTATCCTCCCTTATATTCCTTGTATCCATCCCTTTTAAAAATCCTCTGAAAGATTCTATGGGTTTTTCAGGAATCAGATACACCACTCCTCTTTTATTTTGTAATTGCAAAATCTGTCAGCAAATCGCAACCCCACCAGATACGCCCAATCTCCTGAGCCGAATTCATCCCCGAACTTCTTTGCAAGCTCAGCAACATTGCGCAGATGCTCCTCAAGCCCCTGCCATTCGCTTTTCGGCTTCCCCTCAACGCTATGTGCAAAAAATTCTTTCACGCAAGCTCTCAGCTTTCAGCATTCAGAAAGCGCCTTTTTTCAGTTGAGATTTCTGATAAACCGCTCAATGTCTTTTTTACCCAGAATGCGCAAAATGACGGCACGGGTTCCTTCAAGCATATAAAATACACGATACTTGTCCACCCTGAGCCTGTAATAATTCGTCTTTGTTCCCTGGATTTTTTTGATCAGCTTTCCTCTTGGGAAAGGGTTGTCCTTTAGTGTCTGCAATGCAAGGACAATCTTCTCATAAACACTATCACTGAAACTGTCAAGGTCTTTACTCACATTGGGTGAGAGGACAATCTGAAACTTATCCACGCTTTCTTTTCCTTTTTGACAGGTAATTCTCCAGAGTTAGGCCGCCCTTGCTATGGTACTCTGCCTGCGATTCAGCAAGCATGTCCTGCAGAGCAACGCTTTTTTCGAGCAGATAATCTTCAAAGTCCTCCTCCGAAATCGCGGTGACGATTGCCCGCGGCTTGCCCTTGGATGTGATAATCACAGCCTCTTTTTCTGCGTTTCTCAATATCTCGGACGTCTTGTTCTTAAGTTCTCTGACATTTGCGAATTTCATCGCATTCCTCCATGTGGCTATATTTGTAGCTACTATGTCATATTCCGCAATTCTTGTCAATAATGGACCAAAAAACTTCTTTAGAATATGTCGCAATCCCGCAAAGGTTCTACATTCCCAACAACCAAATGCATCCGCTAAATATTAAAATCTTCAGGCAATATCTATAATATGAAATTTTGGGGATGTTGATTTTTTCTTGCAATCCGCGTCAATACATGGTAAAAATTTATAACACCGCAATAAGGAGGAGCTTATGGCTAAACTTCCGGGGCAATATACCAGCATCAGAAAAAGGTTTAAAAAATATTTCAAGGCTGTTGATAGTCTTGGAAAGGCCGCAAAAACATCAGGCCCTCTGAAAAGCAAAACCTCCCATCTGATTCAGCTTGCTGCTGCGGCTGCCATCAGGTCAGAGGGCGCTGTTCATTCCCATACAAGAAGGGCGCTTCAGGCAGGAGCAAAACCCGAAGAAATATACCAGGCAGTTCTTCTGCTTACAAGCACCATAGGGTTCCCGACAGTGTCTGCGGCATTGAGCTGGATTGACGACGTTCTTACTTCTTCAGCCCCTTAAGCCGCTCTTTAACTTTGTTTTTCAGGGCTTCGTCAGACGAAAGATTAAGAAAGGCCTGATAGTGGCTCTCTGCGGTCAGGCTGTCTCCTTCAGCCTCAAGCAGCAGGGCATAATTCAAATGGGCTTCAGCATACGAGGGATTCAGGGAGAGCGCCTTTTTATAGAAAAGCTTTGCCTTCTTTTTGTCTCCAAGCATCTCGTGAGTTACAGCCAGATTATTCATAGCCTCGTAATAACCGGGCTTAAGCTTAAGCGCCTTTTCATAAGATGTTAATGCCTCTTTGTATTTACCCTGATTCTTTAATGCAAGTCCGAGGTGATTATGCATTACCGCATCGTCTGGTTTTTGACTAATTGCTTTTCTCAAGATGCTTTCAGCAGCCGAATAATTTTTGTCTTTTATCTGTTTTATCGCATCTCCATAAAGTTTCACTGTATCCGTGCCTTCAGAAACAGGCACTGGTGTTTGTTGAGCCTGTGGAACTGCCGGAGGTTGAATGCTTGCGGGCTGCTGCTTTGGCTTGATATCTACAGCCTTCTTTGAAAACTTTGCAAAAAGTTTCGGGAGTGTTTTGTTTTTAGCCAGATAAATACCGGCAAAAGAAGACAGCACAAGCACAGCAATGCCGATGATAATTACGGTCAAAAACTTCTTGCTCCCGAAGTGGTAAGCCTGTGCTTTTTTGACCGGCGCGCGCTCAGTCCTTGTTTCCTCTTCAGCTTTTTTGAGAGCCTTAAAAATTATGCTCATAGATGTTTACCCCTTCAGGCAAGGAAAAATCAAAGGCCGCATCTTTAATGCCTGTGTTTATCGCTATATCTTTAAGCTGTATCTCAATCCTGTTTGAACGCATGTCATTTATTATAAAAGATTTTATAGGAAAGTCTTCATCAGATGTTTCTATCTCCACGGAAACAATATTCCCCATAGGCTTTTTAGGGACAAGAATCAGTTTTTTATTTTTTTTGGTTATATTGAATTCCTCTCTTACTTTTCCGAAACCGCTCAGAAGGGCGACAGGAGCCTGACCGTATGTCTGCCTGCTGAAGGCGCTTTTGAACGCCTGTTTCTCAGCCTTTTTATATATCAGAATTTTATCGTTATTTATTATAATCTCCTGCGGCTTATCACCCTTGTATTCCCATCTCATCTTTGAAGGCCTCTTTATAAAAAGAATGCCTCTGTATGTGTCTGTTCTGCCAAGGTCTTTCATATAATTCTTCTGGACAAAGCCTGCTTTCATATCGCTTATATTCCTGTAAGCCTCCTGAATCCTTGCAACCTCATCATCAGATGAAGAAGCGATGCACGATGCAGGATACACGATACATGTCAGAACAAATAAAATATGGAAGATACTCTTTTTTATCCTGCATCCTCGCCTCGGCGAGTCGCCTGAGGAGACTGTATCTTGCATCTTGTATCCTGTGCTCACCTTCTTCTCCTCAGGAAATCCCTGGGTTTGCCTGCGCCTTTCGGCATGCCCACAAGCCCGTCTTCCTCCATCAGTTCCATAATGCGGGCTGCCCTGTTATAACCTATCTTAAGCCGCCTTTGTATTGACGATATGGACACCTCGCCCACAGACTCTGCATGTTCCACTGCCTTATGATACATCTCATCCCTCTCAGGAGAGAACTCGTTATCTGCCGGCTCTTCTATCCGTATATTTTCGAATATGGAATAATCCGGGACTCCCTGTGCTCTGATAAAATCCGTAACTGTCTTTATCTCGTCTTCTGTGATAAGCGCGCCGTGTATGCGTATTATCTTTGTCCCCGGAAGCATGAAAAGCATATCGCCCTTGCCAAGAAGCTGTTCAGCGCCCTGCGCATCCAGTATCGTCCTTGAATCTATCCTCGTAGTAACCTGGAACGAGATCCTTGCCGGGAAATTAGCCTTAATGACGCCTGTGATAACATCAACCGACGGCCTCTGTGTTGCAAGGACCAGATGTATGCCTGAGGCGCGCGCCATCTGCGCAAGCCTTGCTATGGCATCCTCAACTTCATTCGCCGAGGCGAACATCAGGTCTGCAAGCTCGTCTATAAAGATAACGATATAAGGCAGCTGCTCCTCCTCTGAAACCACTTTATTGTAGTTCTCTATGTTCTTAGTGCTTTTTTGAGCAAGCAGCCTGTATCTGTTCTCCATCTCAAAAACCATCTTGCGCAGCGCTTCTGCCGCCTCTTTCGGATTTGTTATAACAGGCGAGATAAGATGCGGAATTCCTTCGTAAGCGGAAAGTTCAAGAAGCTTAGGGTCTATCATCAGCATCTTAACTTCTTTAGGAGAAGCCTTATAAAGAATGCTCATCACCATAGAGTTTATTGATACGCTCTTGCCCGAGCCCGTGGCTCCGGCAACAAGAAGATGCGGCATCTTCGCAAGGTCAGAAACCAGAGGATTGCCGAAAATATCTTTTCCCAGCGCCAGCGTGAGCCTTGAGTGATTTTTCATAAAACTGTCAGCAGACACAATTTCCCTCAGGGATACTGTCTCGCGCAGCCTGTTTGGAACTTCAATGCCTATGGCTGACTTGCCGGGAATAGGAGACACCCTTATTCCCTGAGCCTTGAGCGCAAGCGCAAGGTCGTCTGACAGTGAAACAACTCTGTTTATCTTCACTCCGGGCGCAGGTTCAAACTCATACATTGTCACAATAGGCCCTGCCTGCACTTGTGTTATCTTTCCATCTACATCAAAATCGGAGAGTTTCTGTACAAGCAGAGAAGAGCTTGTCAGAAGTTCATCCTTTGACGGCCTTATCCCTGAGTCATATACATTAAGCAGCTCTAAAGAAGGCAGAGTATAGTCTCCTGCCCTGCGCGGCCTTGTATTTACCTGTTTAAATAAAGCCGCCTCCCGTTCAAACTGCCCCAAGCTGCCCGGGGTCAGAGAAGGCTCAAGAGATTCAGCGCCTTGAATAATGTTCTCTTCAATCAGCGGTTCAGATACCTGTTCTTCTTCAATTGCCTCATTCTTCCTGCCCCTCAATACAAGCGATACCAATGACACCGGGCTGAGAAGCACGATGGAAGACAGGAATACTGCCAGCGAAAAAATATACGCTCCGGGTATGGATAAAAGATTTCTTGTAAAATCCGAGATGAATAGTCCTGCGATGCCGCCCGGATTACTCTCAACCTTAAGATTAAAGGTTGCTGACATCAGAGACAGGAGTATGGAAGAAGACAGGATAAAAAGCAGTGCGCCTATCAAATGTATCCTGTGGCCTTCTTTTCTTAGCAGCCTCTTAACGCCATATATAAGTATAAACAGCGGTATCGCAAAGGCTGATACTCCTATAACCATCAGCAAAGCATCTGATAAATAAGCTCCGACTATGCCGCCGTAGTTCCTTGAAGAAGAGTTGGTAAACGTGAAAAGGGAAGGATCCCATTTCTTGTGGGTCACAAGGCTCAGTCCGATGTAAATGCCGCCCAAGATTGAGACGATACCAAGGACTTCGTCTTTAACCCTCTTCCACCTCAGCGGATCTCCGGTTATCCTTTCAGCCATATCCCTCCAATGATTATCACTGCAAGCATGAATCTATAATACACAAAAACATCCAAAGCGTGTCCTGAAAAAACAAAGAAACAGCCATGTCAGAACTTTCACCCCCTGTGCCAGTAAAAGGCAAGGACGAGCAACCCGAACCCTATACGGTAATATGCAAAGCCTGAAAAATTATGCCGCGATACATACCTGAGAAACGACTTGATGACAATCAGCGCGGAGAAGAACGATGTAACGAATCCAACGGCGAAGAGCGGGATGTCCGATAGCGAGAGCGCGTGCAGGTTCGAAAGCAAATCGTACCCTGTTGCCGCAAACATGGTCGGAATAGCTAGAAAGAAGGAAAATTCTACGGCAACCAGCCTGTCAAACCCTATGATAAGTCCCCCCATGATCGTTGCTCCGGAACGAGAAACTCCCGGAAAGAGCGCCAGACACTGGGCTATCCCAACTCCTATGGCCTGTTTCAGTGTGACGTTATCAACATCCTTCACATGTGACCTGTGATCCATCCTTTCTATTATCAAAATCGCAAGCCCTCCTGCAATGAGCGCCGCCGCAACAGTAACCGGGTTGAAGAGGTAAATCTTTATGGCCTTATGCGTCAGCAGGCCGATGAATGCAGCCGGAAGAAACGCAATGATAAGGTTGACTACAAGAGAGCGGGCATCTTTACGTGTCGAAAGCCCTTTCATCACGCCAAATATCTTTTCCCTGTAAAGCCATACTACCGAGAGAATCGCCCCCAACTGAATGAACACCTCAAAGACCTTTGCCTTTTCGCCATCGAAACCGAGAAGGTTGCCGGCAAGTATCAGGTGGCCCGTGGATGAGACGGGGATGAACTCGGTTATACCCTCCACAATCCCCAGAAAGAGACCCTTTAAGAGAAGTATCAAATCCATGAACGGTTGCTTACTTCCTGAACATCGTATGACATCTCACGCATAAACCGAGAAGCCTGTTAGTCTGTTTCTGGACTCTGCCTATATGATTTTTCTTCGCTGATTCCATGAGTATCTCCGCCTCTTTATGAAACCTGTTATCCAAACTGACAAAAAGCTTGAAGCGTTCCTGATTTTTGGGAAGGGCTATTTTTTTGCCTTCCTTTATGGTTTTCTCAACCTCTTCTCTTACCCTATGCACATCTTCAAATGCGGGAACAATTTTATCAAGCCGGTTTAATACAACAGCATCAATTGTTGTTTTAAAGGCTTTATCAAGGGCCACCATCTCTTTGATGATAAGATTTTGCGGCGCCTCTTTATCAGCGCCCAAGGTAATGCTGTTTGAGGACATGGCAAGGGTTAAAACAGCAAAAAAAATTATTCTCCTGCTCATAATTATCCCTCCTTCCAAATCTTTTTATATCTCAAATATTATCGGAACTATCATGGGGCTTTTCTCCATAGTATTTCTGAGATACTTCTTCAACACACTTCGTATCTTGGCCTTAACCAGAGACGGGTCTAACATTATCTCCTTGTCCAATACCTTCAGCGTCTCTGACACAAGGCTCCCGATATTATTAATGAGATCAGGAGCCGTATCTTCAAAGACAAAGCCTCTTGTGATTATGTCCGGCCCGGAAACAAGCCTGCCTGTAAGTTTTTCAACAGCAATCATCACAAGCACAATGCCGTCATATCCAAGCCTTCTCCTGTCGCGAAGAACCATGTCTTCAACATCTCCAACTCCCTTGCCGTCAATGAATATTCTGCCTGAACTGACCTTCCCGTTCTTTCTTGCCCCATCATCTGCCATCTCAAGCCTCTCGCCGTTTTCAAGAATAAATATATTTTCTTTAGGGATGCCCACCTTCTCAGCCAGATTTGAATGATATACCAGGTGCCTGTACTCGCCGTGAACGGGTATGAAGTATTTTGGTTTCACCATATTAAGCATGAGTTTAAGTTCTTCCTTTGATGCATGCCCTGAGACGTGTATTTCTGAAACCTTTTCATAAATGACATTTGCGCCTCGCTTGAAGAGATGGTTTATAATCCTTCCTATGGAGCGCTCATTTCCGGGGATCATCTTTGCTGAAAGTATTACTGTATCTCCATGCTTGGCTTTTATATTTTTATGCTCATCGGTAGCTATCCTTGAAAGCACGCTCATGGGTTCGCCCTGACTGCCAGTTGTTATAATCACTACCTCTCTGTCTTCAAGCTTTTTTAAATCCTCAAGCCTGAGCCAGGTCTCTCTCGGTATCCGGAGATAGCCGAGGTCCAGGGCAATCTGCGCATTGGAGACAATACTCCTGCCGCAGAGAATTACTTTTCTGCCAAACTTTACTGCAACGTCAATCGCCTGCTGAATCCTGTGTATGTTTGAGGCAAAAGTCGCAATTATTATCCTCCCGTGCGCCTTTGAGAAGATGTCCTCAAATGCACGGCTTACTTCCTTTTCGGAAAATGTAAATCCGCCTTTTTCAGCATTCGTGCTGTCAGAAAGCAGCAGGAGGGTGCCTTTCTCTCCATATTCGGAAAACTTGTGAAAATCCATCAATTGCCCGTCAACAGGCGTCGGGTCAAGTTTGAAATCTCCTGTATGCACAATCTTTCCAAGAGGCGTATCTATTCCCAATCCAACACCATCAACAATACTGTGGGTCACGCGCACAAATTCTATTGAAAACACTCCAAGGTTCACCACATCCCTCGGCTTTACAGAAATGAGTGTGGCATTTTCAAGAGAATGTTCTTTCAGTTTTTCTTTTACAAGCCCGAGTGTGAGCGGAGTGCCGTAGATTGGCACATCTATCTCTTTTAAAAGAAAAGGAAGAGCGCCTGTGTGGTCTTCATGCCCGTGCGTGAGCACAACGCCTTTTATCTTATCCTTATTTTCGATGAGGTAAGAAAAATCCGGGATGACAAAATCAACGCCGAGCATGTCCTCTTCAGGGAACATCAGCCCGGCATCTACAATAATGAGGTCGTTTCCGTATTCCATGACAGTCATGTTGAGGCCTATCTCCTCAACACCGCCGAGAGGGATAATAGAGAGGGTATTTACCATTGAGAACGATTATATCAGATTTTCATCCTTTAATAACACCGAGGGGCCTTAATCTTGCAACCTTTTTTGATATTCCTGCCTTATGAACTACATCCACGACATTTGAAACATCTTTATACGCCTCTGACATCTCTTCGGCAAGCGTCTCTCTTCCTGCAGAGCGGACTATTATGCCTTTGTCTTCCATTTCCCTCCATATAGCCCGTCCCTTTGCCTTCTTTATTGCCTGATGCCTTGACATCACTCTTCCTGCGCCGTGACATGTTGAACCGAATGTTTCGCTCATCGCCTTTTCTGTCCCTATAAGTACAAACGATGCCCTTCCCATATCACCGGGTATCAAGACAGGCTGGCCTATTTGTTTATACGCATCAGGCAAATCTGGATGACCCGGCGGGAAGGCCCGTGTTGCTCCTTTTCTGTGGACTACCAGTTTTTTCTTTCTGCCGTTAACAATATGTTCTTCCACTTTTGCGATATTATGCGCAACATCATATACCAGATTCATTCCGAGTTCCCTAGGTGTTGTACTGAAAAAACTAATAAACGCCTCTCTGGTCCAGTGCATTATGCACTGCCTGTTGGCCCAGGCATAATTTGCGGCAGCCCTCATCGCAGCAAGATAATCCTGCGCCTCAGGGCTATTGTACGGAGCGCAGGCAAGTTCCCTGTCAGGAAGTTCAATTTTGTATTTACTGACAGCCCTCTCCATAACTTCAAGGAAGTCGGTGCATACCTGATGCCCGAATCCTCGCGAGCCTGTATGAATCATTACAGTAACCTGCCCTTCAAAAAGGCCGATTGCGTTAGCAGATTTTTCATCGTATATCTCATCAACATACTGTATCTCAAGGAAATGATTTCCTGAACCGAGAGTGCCCTGCTGCGCCCTTCCCCTATCATAAGCCTTTTTGCTTATGAGGTCAGGGTCTGCGCCGTCAATGCATCCTCCTGACTCAATCCTTTCAAGGTCTGACATCTCTCCGTATCCCTCTTCCACAGCCCACCGCGCGCCATTCAGCATCAACCTTCTTTCGCTGTCAGGCGTAAGCCGTATCTTGCCCTTTGAACCGACTCCTGAAGGAATTTCATTATAAAGTATTCCGACAAGGTCTTTTAATTTCGGCGTAACATCGTTCTTCATCAGGTTGGTTCTTAAGAGGCGCACACCGCAGTTTATGTCATAGCCCACGCCGCCCGGCGAGACTATCCCTTCATCCAGATCAAATGCAGCAACTCCGCCGATTGCAAACCCGTAACCTGAATGAATGTCCGGCATTGCCATAGACGCATTTACAATACCCGGAAGTGTCGCGACATTCGCAACCTGATCAATGGACTGGGATTCAAGGTCTTTTTCAAGGACTTCGTCAACATAAATTATCCCCTTAACCCTCATTCCGGGTTTATAATCAGCCGGAACTTCTATTTTTGTTTCATCAATTCGTTTAAGTTTTTCAGGAAGCATAAAATCAGTATCCTCCGGACAAGAAGGTTCTTTTATAAATTATTCTTTTACGCGTCTTTTCTGTTTTTTGTAAAACATCAAGAACTCTTTTGGAGAAAAGACCTTAATTCCCAAGCATAGTTCAGCAGGAAAATGCTTTTGATTTCCCGTGACAAGGCATACAGCATGGCTTGCAATGGCTGTTTCAAGGAATGGCTCGTCGTCAGAATCAGGAAGCGAATTGGCCAAAGGAGAAGGCGCTGCGGTCTGTCCGCGATACTCAATATAGTCAAGAAGTGTATTTACCTTTTCTTCTTCAAACTTAAACTTAGGCCGGCGCATAACTTCATTATACTCCGAAAAAATACGCGCATCAAAAGAAAGCGTCAGTTCGCCGGATGAAACCATGCGGACGATTTCTCCGCAAACCCCGAACGGCGACAAAAGACCGGCAACGATAACATTGGTGTCAAGCACAATGTTCATCGCGAGCGCTTTTTACGGACAGCTTTTATCTCAGCGTTAATCTCAGCCAGTGAAATCTTGTCGGTTCCCTGCTCTACGGAACTGCGCTGAAGAGAGACAACCGCTTCAACTGCGCGTGACTGACGAAATGCCGATAGCGATTCCTCAAGGTTTTTTTCGGTTATTGCCGCAAGGATGGCTATGGGCCGTCCATTGCTTGTAACAACCATCTCCCTTTCTCCGGGAAGCTCTTTCCATATCTGCGCTGATTTGCCTCTTAAATCCCGAACGCTCAAAAATTTCATAGCCTTGTCCTCCATTTGTGTATTATATTATGTACACAAATGTCACCCGATGTCAAATTGATTTTATGTGTATGCCTGAAATAATCGGCGCAGAGAAACGGAGTCAGCACGGGGGGGGGTTATCATGTCTTTGTCAGATATCAAAAATAATATCTGCCTGCCAAACATCCCCTGCCTTCTCTACCTTCAGTCTATGATATGTCGCTGCCTTTATCAATAACTTTCTCTCATGCCTTTCAGTATCAAATTCCTCTCCTCTTATCTCTGCCTTTAAAGCTGAAGGCTGAATGCTGAAAGCTGATATCGTTATATCCTTGCCGATAAAATTATATGTGTCAAATTGAAATACAAGTTCATTCAGCCATGAAACGAGAAGCCCTTCAAGGGAATTGCTTTCCACGGAAATGCTGATGTTCTTATCCGCTTTAACACCCTCAAGGTCCGTTATCAAACTGTACATTCCAATGGCGGAGTTTTTAAAGACCTCTTC
The DNA here is from genome assembly GCA_001805105.1 of Nitrospirae bacterium GWF2_44_13. Lineage (GTDB taxonomy): Bacteria > Nitrospirota > Thermodesulfovibrionia > Thermodesulfovibrionales > UBA1546 > UBA1546. Next base: position 296,824 of record MHEE01000012.1, read on the forward strand.
AATGCTTTTGCCGAAAGCCCTTATACCTACATCGCCTGATATGTCTATAATGTCAAATATTTTCACAGCACATCCGCCAGTCTTGCAAATTCCTCAATGCTCAAGGTGCCCGGCCTTCTCGTCGGGTCAATCCCGGCACTGATAATCTTCTCCTTTATATCAGGAGATACTGACTTCAGCGAATTTGCAAGCGTCTTTCTCCTCTGTGTAAAAGCGGTCTTGACCACCCTGAAAAAAAACTTCTCATCCCTAACACTGACGAGAGGCGATTTTCTGATTTTTAGATGAATGACGGCAGAATCAACCTTTGGCACAGGCCTGAACGCACCTTTAGGAATTATAAACTTTAATTCCGGAACAGCATAATACTGAATCATGATAGAAAGAACGCCATAGTCTTTAGTGTCAGGTTGAGCTGCTATTCTCTTTGCAACCTCTTTCTGGACAGTGAGCGTCATGGATATGAGATTCCCCCTGCTCTCAATAAGCCTGAATATTATCGGAGTAGTGATGTAATAAGGGATGTTTGCAACTACCTTGAATTCAGGAAGGCCTTCATAGGGATATCTGAGCGCATTTCCACAGTCAAACTCAACATTCCCGTACTCGTTAAATTCGGTCTTGAGTTTTTCGCAAAGTTCCCTGTCAAGTTCTATTGCTATAACTTTTTTTGCCTTCTCTGCAAGCAGCGCTGTAAGACTGCCGTGGCCGGGCCCTATCTCAACAACAGTATCTTCGGATGATATCTCTGATACCTGCACAATCTTCCTGAGTATGGAAGGGTCATAAAGAAAATTCTGGCCAAGGTGTTTTTTCGGTTTCATGGTTTAATTATACCAGAAGAATTTTTGGGCTTACCTGACATAAACCCCGTAAATACTGTATATAAAATGTCCTTTGACAGTGAGTTCTTCCTCTTTCCAGTCCTCAGGCAGAGGCCAGTAAGGCGCTGCATTTTTAAGCGCCTTCATAGCTGCTTCATCAAGGCTTCTGTGTCCTGAGGTCCTGACGAGTTCCACCTTGCTTAGGCTCCCGTTCTTTTTAATCGTAAAACTTAGATAGAGGTCTCCGTAAATCCCCCTCATTGCCGCATCAGAAGGATACTGCCATATGCCTTCAATCTTATCTTTAAGCCTCATCATATAGCCGTCATATTTAAATCCCTTAACATCAAATGAGATACTGCTCTTTTCCTGCTGTCCCTCTGTCTTCTTCGCTATTTTCGCCCCTGCCTCTTTGGCGTCTTGTCTTGGAGAAAAACCCTTCCCTTGCTGGGCAATATTATCTATAGTCTCTCTTTTAAGCGGAAAACCTCCGCCTCCCGTGCCCGGCGGTATGCCTGATTGCGAAGTTTTTAAATCCTCAGACCCCTGACTCATTGAGCCTGAAGGCGCTGTTGCAACTGCAGGGGATTCCTGGCTTTTAGCGCTCTGCGGGCTCTTTGAAGCGCTGGATTTAGCAGAAGGAACAGAAGGCTTCTTCAAGGAGCGCGGCAGGGATGCGGCCTTTGCCTGCACAGGCGGCACTATGACTTTCGGGCTTTTATGCGTTGCGTCCCCGCCCTCCAGCCCTACGTCCTCTGCTGTAACAAGCCTCGCAAAGAACGGCTTGCCCTTTTGTTTTTTGGCAGCAGGCGCGATAAAGAGAAGAGACATTGCAAGCAGGTGAATTATCAGAGAGTATGATATGAATCTTTTCTGTATCAACTTAAGTTAGGGCTTTTCTGAAAAAATTTGCAAAAGAGATTAGCTTTCTTCCATCAGAAGACTTTTCAAGCCAGAGCCTCATTGTAGCTGCCTGAATCTCCTGTCTTCTGTAGAGAGAAACAAGTTTCTCGGCAGAATTGTCATCCCTCAGAAAATAATCGCAGAGCTTCCGCATTATCAGGAATCTGCTGTTAAACCTCTTGCGCCACAGCTTCTTATAATCAGAGGGTTTTCCCGCTATTATTGCCATCGCTGCAAACTCCCCAGCCTTCATCGCATAGTATATCCCTTCATAAGTCAACGGCATCACCTGCCCTGCCGCATCGCCTATAAAGAGTATGTTATCTTTATTATATAACTCTCCGCTCCATAATGGCACCTTGTACATCCTTGTTGCAGTACTGTCAGCATTCAAACCCCTTCTTACAAAGAATGCCTTGAGCATGCCTTTCAGCTCCCCGGGGTCAGAACTGCCGGTGCCTGCTGATATACCTTCAGCCTCAGGAAATATCCATGAATATGACTTGCGGGCATGTGATTCGCCAAACCAGAACTCACATATATCGGCATTGTCTTTTTTTATCTTCGTGGTGAGCGTATATACGGCAAAAGGCAGCTTCAACCCAAGCGCAAGTCTTACCCTTGAATTCACGCCATCAGCAGCTATAAGGTAGTCAGTTCTTATCTGCTCTTCCTTGCCGTTAATATTTACCAGCGCAGTTATCTGTTTGCCCTTCTCCGCAAAATGACTGAACTCAGCCTCCATTAACTGCGCCCCTTTAACTTTTGCGTCTTCCCTCAATAGAGAATCAAACTCACCCCTTTTGACTATGGCAATAAAACCGCCCTCAAGCCTGATATCAACTGCGTTATTCAGAGGAGATACCAACTTTATATTTTTGACGTCTTTTTTGATAATATTTCTGGGTATGCCTAATTCATCAAAGGCAGTATCAGGAATTCCACCGCCGCAGGGTTTGACAAAAGAAAAATTCCTTTCAAGCAGGATTGTGTCTATTCCTTCTTTTGCAAGAAAACGGGCTGCTGTTGAACCTGCAGGCCCTCCGCCTACTACAAGAACCTTAGTCCTGAACATAATAAGATAGAAGATGCATGATACATGATGCACGATTCATATTTTTTATCCTGTATCTTGCATCCTGCATCTTGTATCCTTAAAATCCGGGCGGGAATGGGCAGTGAATCCTTGCCCTTTTTATTCCTGAAGCGCCGCCAAGGAAATACGCGGCTATCTTAAAAAAGAATTCTCCGACAGAGCCTGATATTGTGCCGTCCCTGTTTTCACCCCAGTTAAGGGTTTTTTCATTGTTGTTTATAGCGATTATCAGATATACCTGTCCATTTTTCATCTCTTTGATGTCTTCGTCGCTTGGTATAGGAAGCCCCTTTGTCACACCGAACTGGGTATGAGAATGAAAGTCGCCTACTATCTGAAGCCTGTCAAACTTCTCTAATATGGGCTCTATCTTCTTATGATTCTTGTGCTGGAAGGTAACTCCTTTATGCTTCCTTCTTGCAGTCTGAAAACTGAATGCATGTTCAATTATAAATCTGCCCTCAGGTTTATAACCCAGAAGAATGCCCAGGCTCTCCCTCTTGTACACCTCGGCAGAGCTTAATAAAAGGTCTATGAAGGCATTCTCGGATAAATAAACCCTCATTTCTTGGCCTCATGATCAGGCAATCTTACGCTGAGCACAGGACACGGCGCGTCTCTTACCACCTTTTCCACGGTGCTTCCGAAGATAACCCTGTCAAGCCCTTTCCTGCCATGCGTGCCTATAACTATAAGGTCCGCCTTATTCTCTCCGGCAAATTTTAAAATCTTCTCGTAGGGCCTCCCCTTTACAACAATACGTTCAATGTCCTTTATCCCTCTGAGTTCTTCAACGCCGTACCTGTCCATCTCTTTTGCCGCATTTTTCTCAATATCCCTGTACAACTCGTCCAGCGACACATGCGGCACATACCACCCCGTTGCCTCGGCTATGTCCTGAATAACATGAAGCAGACAAAGTTTTGCGCCATAATGCTTTGCCATATCAGCCGCATAAGGCAGGGCATTATCCGAGCCCTCTGAAAAGTCCGTAGGAAAAAGAATCTTCTTAACGTTCATATCACGCCTCCCTTAAATATTTAGCTGCATCCTCAGCGGATGTTGTTACCACATAAAAACCCGAGCCCCACTCAAAACCGCTTGCTTTCTTGAGCCTCGGCATTACCTCTATATGCCAGTGAAAATCTTCTCCGAGCGTATGCCAGTGATTACGCCTCGGTATCATGTTCGGCGCTGTGTGTATAATATAATTATACGACGGATTTTTCAGTATAGTCCCGAGTTTTTTGAGCATGGCCGACAGCATCAAAGCCAGGTCTTCCATCTCCTCCGAATTTATCTCCTGAAACGCACAGGAATGCCTTTTAGGAATTATACGGAATTCAAATGAAGAAATCTGGGCATAAGGGCAAAAGGTAATAAATCTTTTCGTCTCGAAGATTACCCTCTGGCCATACCGCAATTCTTCCCTTATTATATCGCAGAAGATACACCGTTCCTTATAAGAATAATACTGCTTTGCGCCGTCAAGTTCTTCTTTTATGCGCCTGGGGATAATAGGAGTTGCGATAACCTGTGAATGAGGATGAGAATAAACAGCGCCTGCCTCCCTGCCGGAATTTTTATATATCAATATATATCTCAGTCTTAAATCTTTCTCAAGGTCGGCAATCCTCTCTTTATAAAGTGAAACTATCCTCACCATCTGCTCAAAACCAATATCACCGTCTGCTTTATTGTGCTCAGGCGTCTCTATGATAATCTCATTTGCGCCTATGCTGTTCATCCTGTCGTACATGCCGACACCCCGCCTGCCGAGATCGCCTTCCACATTAAGTATGGGTTTAAAACTCGGGATTACCCTTGCAAACCATCCCGGTTCATTGGGCTTCGAACCATTTCCCCTGATTGCAGTTATTTCTGGAGGAGTTTCTTTTTCTCTGCCTGAACACAGAATGCACTCTGATTCTTTTGCCTCCTCTTCCGGTAGATGATATTCCCCCGGAGCCATAGAATCTGACAGAACAGCAACCCATCTGTTCATCAGAGGGTCTTTTCTAAGTTCATGCATTATGCATTCCTCCTGTCAGACAGGCTATAGATAAATCTCAGTCCTTTTAAGACAAGCGCCGGCTCACTATGGTCCACCTTCCTGAGAAACGGCAAAATAAACTCAGCATTGCCTCCTGTTACAACCACCTTAAAATTTTCTCCTTCTGTCTTCTCTGCCTCTGATATAATCCTTTCCACTGCCCCTGCTGTTCCGTATACAATGCCGGAACGGATGCACTCTGCCGTATCCTTTCCCAATGGAGACACAGGCTTGGAAACCGTAACATCAGGCAACTGTGCCGTATCGCTGAAAAGGGAATTTCGCATAAGCCCCAGACCCGGCATAATCGCACCGCCCTTATATTTATTTCCGCTTCCAATAAAATTAAGCGTAGTCGCTGTGCCAAAATCAATTACCGCAACAGGAGCGCCAAACAGACCGCACGCGCCTGCGGCTGCCGCAATCCTGTCTGTCCCTAACTTCTCAGGCTCCTCTATCCGGAAATCAATCCCTGTCTTCATCTTATGAGTCAATACCACAGGCTCTTTTTTGCTCAGAGCCCTGCATGCCTTTTTAACGGCATCCGTATGACCGGGAACTACAGAAGATATTATAACCCCTTCAGGCATTTTGTCTATATTTTTTTCTCTCATAAACCCTGCAAAGAGCGCAGAGTATTCCGAAGACTGAAGCAGCGGATTTGTATCAATTTTTTGAACAAAAAGCTCCTCCTCAATAAAAAAACCCATATCTATTGAAGAGTTACCAATATCTATAGCTATCAGGTTCATTTCGGCTGCACCTCAAAAGAGTTATATTATACCCTGAATTTTAAATATTCTGCATCTTTCATTCCTTAATTCAGACTACCTCAAACTTAAATAAATGATATAATCTCTTAGTAAATTTATTCTCTTGGTAAGGGGTTTAGTTTGAAAATAGCCTATTTTGACTGTTCTTCCGGAATAAGCGGGGATATGTGCCTCGGCGCTCTGATTGACGCAGGTGTTCCTGCAGCAAAACTGGAGAAGGAACTCAGGAAGCTTCGTGTTAAAGGCTACAGTCTCAAAGTTGAAAGGGTAAAACGTTCGGGGTTCACAGCAACAAAAATAAACGTCCAGCAGCCAGCAGTCAGCAGTCAGCAGTCAGCTAAGAGATGGAAAGATGTTGAACGGATAATCAGAACCTCTTCACTGTCTGAAGAAGTAAAGCAAAAGGGGCTGAGCATATTCAGAAGACTCTTTACAGCAGAGGCAAAAGTCCACGGCGAAACATTTAATGCAGCGCACCTGCACGAACTTGGCGCAGTTGACTGCATGGTGGATATTTTCGGCACAGTTATCGGGCTTAACCTTTTGGGCATAGAGAAAGTTTATACCTCCGGCGTTAACATTGGAGGCGGCTCTGTCAGGACAAAACACGGGATACTGCCTGTGCCTGCGCCCGCAACAGCAGAACTGTTAAAAGATATTCCTGTTTATTCTGATGGTATTAACTATGAACTGACAACTCCGACAGGTGCGGTTCTATTAAAGGAAATCTCATCTTCCTTCGGAAGCATTCCTGATATGGTTATTGAAAAAATAGGAATTGGCGCCGGCAATAAGAATTTCAGAAATAAGCCGAATGTGTTGAGAATTCTTATCGGGCAGGGCAAAGAACAAAGCGCAGAAAACAGAAAACAAAAGGTTGCGGTAATTGAAACCACCATAGATGACATGAACCCGCAGATATACGAATGTGTGATGGAAAGTCTGTTTAAGGCAGGCGCGCTTGATGTCTATCTGACACAGTTGATAATGAAGAAAGGCAGGCCCGGAATAAAGCTGACCGTGCTATGCAACAGCAAAGAGAAAGAAAAGATGATGAAGATAATATTTGAAGAGACAACAACAATAGGCCTCAGGTTTTATGAGGCAGACAGGCAAACGCTAAAGAGAGAGATAAAGGAAATCAATACAGCCTTAGGCAAGGTAAAAGTCAAAATCTCAAAGCTTGGCAGCAGGATTATCAAAACAACACCTGAATACGAAGACTGCAAAAAACTTGCAAAAAAACTAACTATGCCTCTGACAGAAGTGATGAAAAAAATATCTTCTCAATCTTGAGAAATGCCTGTTGCTACCCCAATAACATTTCCAGCAGCGCCTTTTGAACATGCAAGCGGTTCTCCGCCTGATCAAATACAGAGCTGTGCGGGCCGTCCATAATCTCATCTGTTATCTCTTCGCCCCTGTGCGCGGGCAGACAGTGCAACACAATGACATCCTTCTTTGCGCAGGAAAGAAGCTTGCTGTTTATCTGATAATCTTTCAGCCTCTTTCTTTTTTCTTCTGCTTCTTCTTCCTGCCCCATGCTGACCCATACATCCGTATAAATCACATCAGCCCGCCCCGCTGCCTCTTTCGGATCCCTGAGAATAATTATCTCGCTCTTTGCAGAAGCCTTTGCTCTTTCAAGCACCTCTGCGTCAGGCTCATAACCTTCAGGACACGCAGCAGTAATATTCATTCCCGTCCTTGATGCAGCCTCTATTAACGAGTTTGCTACATTATTGCCGTCGCCGATATATGCAACCTTAATATCTTTTAAGCGCCCTTTCTTCTCCAGTATTGTCATTAAATCAGCCAGCGCCTGACAGGGATGATGCAAATCGCTGAGCCCGTTGATGACAGGCATAGAAGAATAAGATGCAAACTCTTCAAGCAAATCGTGCCCGAAGGTCCTTACAACAACTGCATCAAGGTATCTGGAAAGCGTCCTGGCCGTATCCGCTGTTGTCTCGCCTCTGCCAAGTTGTATCTCATTAGGAGTTAAATAGACTGAATGCGCGCCTAACTGATAAATGCCTACCTCAAACGAAACCCTGGTCCTCGTAGACGCCTTCCCAAAAAGAAGCCCAATGCTTTTTCCAATCAGCGGACACTTGCCGGCGTCAATGCCTGATTTCATATCAATCGCCCGCTTCAGGAGTTTATCTATCTCTTCTGAAGATAAATCCCATAATGTCAAAAAATCACGTTTCATTCTCATATCCCTCTTTCAGTGCCAGTGACCAGTGACGGTAAACAGTTTTTACTGACACTGATAACTGTTACTGACACTGCTTTCATGTCACATTGCCCAGCACTTCATCCAGTATATCAATCATGCTGTCTATGTCTTTCCCATGCACAATCAGAGGAGGAGTAAAGCGAAGCACATTCCCTGCTGTACAGTTAAGGAGAAGCCCCTTTTCCATGCATGCCTTTACAATGGTTTCACCATCCCTTGTAAGCTCCATGCCTACAAGAAGTCCCATTCCTCTTATATCAGCTATAACGGCAGGGTATTCCTTCTGGAGGATTTTCAGTTCTTTCCTGAGATATTCTCCCATCCGCTTGCACTGGTCAAACATAAAGCCGTCTTCAAGCATTGTCTCCATTGTCGCTATCGCTGCCGCACATACAAGCGGATTGCCGCCGAAGGTGGAGGCATGAGAACCCGGCACAAAGGCAGTCGCCGCCTTGTCTGTGGCAAGCATTGCGCCTATCGGCACGCCGCTGCCAAGCCCTTTTGCAAGGGTCACTATATCAGGGGCCACATGAAAATGCTCGTAAGCAAAGAGTTTCCCTGTGCGTCCCATGCCTGTCTGAACCTCATCAAGAATAAGAAGCAGGTTATGCTTGTTGCACAGCTCGCGCACTTTTTTAAAGTAATCATTGTCAGGAATCTTTACTCCTCCCTCACCCTGTACCGGCTCAAGCATGACAGCGCAGGTATTCTGTGTTATTGCGGCTTCGAGCGCGCTGATATCATTAAAGGCTGCGTGTTTGAAACCCGGGAGCAACGGCTCAAAACCTTTCTGGAATTTCTCCTGTCCTGTTGCTGAAAGAGTTGCAAGAGTCCTTCCGTGAAATGAATTAACTGCGGTTATTATCTCGAATTTATCTTTGCCGAGATGCTCTTTAGCATATTTTCTGGCAAGTTTTATGGCTGCCTCGTTCGCCTCTGCGCCCGAATTGCAGAAAAAAACCTTGTCTGCAAAAGAGTGCTCCACAAGCAGTTTTGCAAGTTTTATCTGCGGCTCTATATGATAGAGATTTGAGACATGAATCAGCCGCTGAGCCTGCTTCTGAATGGCTACAACAACCTTTGGATGGCAGTGCCCGAGCACATTCACCGCTATGCCCCCGACAAAATCAAGGTATTCCTTTCCATCAGCTCCCCACACCTTTATGCCGCGGCCTTTTCTTAGGACAATCGGAAACCTGTTATACGTATTCATCAGATAATGTCCGGAATCTTCGAGAAGTTTCTTGATTTCCATAAGTGATAATAACGAAAATTTAAATAAAAATCAAACGCAACAATAAATTGACATATTAGAAAACTTATGATAATTTTGCAGCAGAACCACTATTAATACGGAGGCGGCAAAACCTTGCAGATAATTTGGATGTATGCAATTATAAGAATATAACATGGACAGCAAAGAAAAAGCTTTTGTAAACGCCAAGGATATAATAAACCAATTTACCGTTATTATAAGGACTGCTTATATCCACGACCCCGGCAATATTGCCGTCACAACAGCAATGGAGCGGTTTATTGCGCTTATGAGCCCTTTCATTGAGGCTGAGGGAGAACTGATGCTGGAGCTTAGAGGAGAGTTCTTCTATATCAATGATAAGAGAGTAAGATACCCTCTTGAGTTCCTGCCAAACTTCGATTTTCTTTCCAGGGAATTCAGGAGAAGAGGGCTTGGCAGTATTGCTTTCAAAGATACCTTGCAGCATGAGGACATCAGGATATTTTTAAAGGCATTTATAGCATCTATCTTTTCAGAAACAACATTTGAGACTCTTGAAAAAAGCATGTCCGGCATTGACAGCATTAAGGTTGGGAAGCTGAAGAAGATAAGAACTGCCGGTGAAGGAGAGCCTGACGTTCGCAGGGTTGTAAAAAAGACATATTTCAACGCTGTTTCGCATACAAGGGCTGTCATGAGCAAATTAAAAGCAGGGGAAGAAGTGAGCATGAGAAAGACTAAGAGAGTGGTAGAGTCAATGGTGGACCTGATACTGGAGGAAGAACAGCTTCTTATCGGCATGACATCCATTAAAGACTATGACGAATACACCTATAATCATTCGGTTAATGTGAGCATACTGTCAGTTGCGCTCGGGCAGAGAATCGGACTGAACAGAAAGGCGCTGACAGAACTCGGCATTGTTGCGCTGTTCCATGACATAGGAAAGATAGAAGTGCCAAAGGAAATATTGAACAAGTCGACCAGCTTTACCGAGCAGGAATGGGACATAGTAAAAAAACATCCCTTCTGGGGCGTAAGAGCGCTGTTGAGGATGAAAAAAATTGACTACACCTCGATAAGATCTGCCATTACTTCATTTGAGCATCACATGTACTGTGACCTTTCCGGATATCCTAAACCGAGACAGCCATTAGAACTGGACTTTTATTCAAAGATCGTCACGCTTACCGACAACTATGACGGGATGACATCATCAAGGGTGTATGCAAGGATACCCATGCCGCCTGACAAGGCTCTAAGCCTTATGATGGAAAAGGCGGGGACCCAGCTGGACCCGACCCTTTTTAAGTTTTTCACCAATATGATGGGCATCTTTCCCATAGGCACGCTCGTCATGCTTGATACAAAAGAACTCGGGCTCGTCTATCAAAGCGGCACTATGTTTTTAAACAGGCCGCAGGTTCTTGTCATTATTAACAGCAGGGCAGAGAAAGTCGAAAGCTATGTTGTGGACCTTGCAGAAAAAGACTCTGACAGCAAATTCGTAAGGACCATTGTCAAAACCATGGACCCCAATAAATATAAGATTAACCTCGCTGATTACCTGCTATAAAACAACAAGATAATAAGGAGGCTGCGGCTGGATTAAGGCAAGATTCACGGGTCTGTCAGAATAGGGGCTGAAGACGCAATGAAATGGAGCGGATAGCCCCGCCTGAGAAATTGTAATGTAACAATATATTGGACTAACGCTTGCAGACTTACAAAGGTAGTTTAATATTGCCGAAAGACAGTCACAGCCTCCTGATTAAGTATTTAAAATTTTTGAACTAATCAAAACCCGCTGTGGAATTATGAGTTATAATACTTTCATGAAGATAGCGATAACAGGAAAAGGCGGCGTCGGCAAAACAACCTTATCTGCTGTATTGAGCCATATCTTTGCATCTGAGGGGAAAAAGGTGATTGCAGTGGATGCAGACCCTGATGCAAACCTTGCCGCTGCCTTCGGCATAAGCCGCGCTGAAACCGCAAAGATTAAGCCGATAGCAGAGATGACATGGCTGGTTGAAGAGCGGACAGGGGCAAAGCCCGGCAGTTCAGGAGGCATCTTCAAGCTCAATCCCAGAGTGGACGACATCCCTGCTGAATACGGCTACAGATTTGACAACATCACTTTGCTGATAACAGGAAAATCAAAAGAAGCGGCGTCCGGCTGTTATTGTCCTGAAAATGTATTTTTAAAAAGGCTTCTCAAACATCTTATCGCTGAAAGGGATGAGGTTGTGATAGTTGATATGGAGGCAGGCATTGAACACCTTACAAGAGGAACCACCGAGCATGTGGATGCTTTTATAGTCGTTGTTGAGCCGGGACAGAGGAGCATTCAGACAGCGCACACCGTCAAGGAGATGGCAAAAGAGCTTGGAGTAAAAGAGGTTATGGTAGTCGCCAATAAGGTAAGAACAGCAGAAGACCTTGATTTCATAAAAACCAGTATAGGCGGCATGAAACTGATAGGTGTTATAAGTTTTAACAATTCAATAATGGAAGCTGACATAAAAGGCATCTCTCCATATAAAAACTCGCCCGAAACAATAAAGGAAATAAAAAAAATCAAAGACACCCTTGAAGGCGTCCTCAATGACAGACAGTAATGCTAAAAAGATAATAAGACAGGAAATCCTTCTTAAAAGAGACTCCATTCCGGAAAACATCAGGAAAGAAAAGGATGCCGCCATAAGACAGAGCATAATCCGGCTCCCTGAATTCACAGATGCAAAAACAATACTTTTCTATGCCTCTTTCAGAAGCGAGGTTGATACGATAGAGATGATTAAAATTTCACTCGGTCAGGGCAAAAGAGCCGTACTGCCGAAAGTTGATAAAAAAAATAAGATGTTAAAACTCTATGAAATAAAGGATATAAATGAATTCGCAAAGGGCTACATAGGGATATTAGAACCGTCCGTATCAGAGGAAAGATTAACAGGGCTTGATGATATTGGCCTCGTCATCATTCCCGGCACAGCCTTTGATATTTCAGGAAACAGGCTCGGCTACGGCGCCGGATTTTATGACAGGCTTCTTGCCGGAATAAAAAATAAAATACCGGTAATCGCTCCTGCATACGAAGAACAGGTTGTGGAGAATATACCTTCAGAGCCGCACGATGTAAAAGTCACCAAGATTGTTACAGATAAAAGGGTAATCGAATGTGAAAGGAAGTAAATGCTGTTCAAGAAGGCGGTATCCGTCTTTCGGCAATCTTAAACTACCTTTGTAAAAGTGCAGGTGTTATTGCAACATATCAGGTTATTTTACAATGTTATGCGGGGCTATACGCTCCACTTCATTGCGACTGCAGCCCCTATTCTGACAGACCCGTGAATCTTGCCTTAATCCAGACACCGCCTTCTAATTACACGCCTTTGAGAAAAGCCGGCATCCGCACATTTCTCAATATATCTTTATAAGTTTCTCTTTCCCTTATTAAAAAATGCTCTCTTCCCTTTACCATTACTTCCGCAGGCCTTGGACGGCTGTTGTAATTTGAACTCATCGAAAAACCGTATGCGCCGGCGCCCATCACGGCAAGATATTCCCCCTGCTTTACCGCAGGCATTTCTCTTTCTTTGACAATAAAATCTCCTGACTCGCATATCGGGCCCACAACATCGGCAAATATTCCGCTCCTTCTCCTTTTTCCAACAGGCAGAACGCGGTGATAGGCGCCGTAAAGCGAAGGCCTGAGCAGGTCATTCATCCCTGCATCCACTATCACAAAATCCTTTTCAACGCCCTGCTTCAGATAAAGAGTCTTTGTAACGAGTATTCCTGCATTGCCGGTTATAGACCTGCCGGGCTCCATTATCAACTTCATCTTTCTTCCCTTAAGCAAGGGCAAAAGATTTCTTGCAAGGTCTAAAGGCACAGGCGGCTCTTCATCCTTATACGAGATGCCAAGCCCGCCGCCGATATCAAGGCATTTGATATTCACTCCCTGAACGGTGAGTTCGTCAACAAGAACCAGAATCCTTCTGAGCGCATCAACAAACGGAGACACCTTTGTAATCTGAGAACCGATGTGCTTGTGTATGCCAATGACAGAAATATTTTTAAGCCTGCTTGCAGTTTTGTAATGTTCAACTGCATCGTCAATCGGTATGCCGAATTTATGCTGTCTGAGCCCTGTCGAGATATAAGGATGCGTCTCAGGGTCAATATCAGGATTAATCCTCAATCCTACAGGCGCCTTTATCTTCATCTCTCCGGCAATTTTGTTTATCGCTTTCAGCTCATCCTCAGACTCCACATTAAACATCAGTATCTTTGACTTTAATGCAAACCGTATCTCTTCATCGGTTTTCCCGACTCCTGCATATACAATCTTTTTCGGAGATATGCCCGCATTTAAAGCTGTGTATAACTCTCCGCCTGAAACAATATCAGCGCCGCCGCCGTTTTTTGCAAAAAGCCTCAATACAGCAGGATTTGAATTTGATTTAAGCGCAAAACAGATTATATGCGGATAACCGTCAAATGCATTCTGATATGCCATGAAGTGTCTCAGGAGTGTTTTGTAGCTGTAAACATAAAGAGGGGTGCCGTATTTCTCTGCAAGCCTTCTTACAGGCACGTCCTCTGCAAACAGTTCATTCTTCTTATATTTAAAAAAATGCATTTTAAAACTATTCCTCTCTGAATTTTTATATATTTTTTAACACAGCCTGAGCGATAAAGTCAAAAAAGACGAATTGTGATAAAATGGAATTCATGAGCAGATCGAAAGCGATTTCAATCGGCATAGGATGTATAGCGCTTTACTTTATTATTGAAACCTCCATAGATACCCTCATTTTTAAAGAGAATAACTTTATTAACCGGATATTGCATCCGGATCTAAAAGAACTCTGGCTGCACCTGTCAACAATACTTATCATCATATTCGCTGTTTTCGCCGTCTACGCTGCTGCCAGAAAAAAAGAATCAAAAGAGATGTTCAGGGCTTTTTTTGAAGGAGCGACAGACGGCATACTTCTGGCTGACCGAGAAAATAAAATGTTCATAATGGGCAATAAGAAAATTGCTCAAATGCTCGGATATACTCTGGACGAAATTACAGGCATGGGCATTATGGACATACATCCCACCGCAGATCTGCCGTTTGTAATCGAGCAATTTGAAAGACAGGCGAGGGGTGAGATTACTGTCGCTGTTGATATTCCCGTAATGAGAAAGGACGGCAGCGTCTTTTATGCCGTTATCAGCGCAACCCCGGTATCGCTACACGGAAGAAATTGCCTGATGGGTATTTTCAGGGATGTGACCGAGCGAAAGAAGGCCGAGGAGATGCTTAAACAGGCTCTCTCCTTACAAATCGCTGTAGTCGAATCGACTACAGATGGGATCCTCGTTGTTGACAAACATGGGAAGATTGCAAGCTTCAACAAAAAATTTCTTGAGCTCTGGCGCATCCCCGATTCAGTTATCGCCTCACGTGACGACAAGCAGTCTCTTAATTTTATCCTGCCGCAGTTAAAAAACCCTTCAGGCTTCATTTCAAAGGTAGAGGAGCTTTATTCACAGCCCGAGGCAGAAAGCTTTGATACGCTTGAATTCAGGGACGGAAGAACCTTTGAGAGATATTCCAGGCCCCAGAAGATAGATGGAAACACTATTGGTAGAGTATGGAGTTTCAGAGACGTCACCGACCGGAAACAGACGGAAGAAGAACTCTTCCAGACTACTCAAGACTGGCAAGATACCTTCAATTCAATTACCGACATGGTTACAGTCCATGATAAGGACTTTAATATCATACATGCAAATAAAGCAGCGGAGAAAATACTCGGCCTGCCCTTGATAAAAGACCTTACCGAGAGAAAATGTTTCAGATTCTACCACGGGACAGAACTGCCTCCCGAAAGATGCCCGAGCTGTTCCTGCCTTAAGACCGGAGAGCCCGCAACTTTTGAAATATTTGAACCTCACCTAAATATGCATATTGAGATAAGAGCCATCCCCAGATTTGACAGCAGCCATAACATAATTGGATTAATCCATGTTGTCAGAGACATCACAGAACACCGCAAACTTGAAGCCCAGTTGCAGCAATCCCAAAAGATGGAAGCCGTAGGAACCTTGACAGGAGG
>MHEE01000013.1 GCA_001805105.1 Nitrospirae bacterium GWF2_44_13
GAGCATTTGTTTGTGTTTCAGAAAAAATAGCGCGGCCGCCGTTTCGCCTCAGGCGAAACGGTTTATCCGTAAATACTTGTTGTATCTTACAGCATAATTTTGATATTATTCTTTAAAGGAGAAAAGTTATGTCAACGATAATAGAGCATCTTTACATTGAAAAAGACCCTGCCCAATATGAAGGAAAGGCTGTCATGAAAGGTACCCGAATCCCTGTTGCTTCAATTGTGAATCATTACCGTTCGGGAATGAGCATAGAGGAAATCCTTGAGGGGTATCCGTCCATCACTCCTGCCCAGCTTTTTGATGCTCTAAGCTATTACTTTGACAATAAGGAAGAAATAGACAAAGAGCTTGAATAAATGATAAAGCTCTACCTCGATGAAGATGTCCATAAAAAAGTTGCATCTGCACTCAGATTAAAGGGATACGCTGTTATCAGCGCCCATGAGGTGCAGAAACAAAGCCTTGCTGATTACCAGCAATTGGAGTATTCAATTTCAGGGCAAATGGCAATTTTCACTTTTAATGCCGGTAATTTTAAGAGGCTCCATGAGGAATATATTAAAGCAGGAAAAAATCACTTCGGCATATTAGTATCAAAACAAATACCGCTCGGTGAGACAATCAAACGTCTTACAAAATTCCTTTTTTCACATTCAGCAGAAGAAGTAAAAAATAACATCTTCTGGATTTAAATCAAAGCTCTACAACTTCCTCCTCATCATGCACGAGCATTTGTTTGTGTTTAAGAAAAAATAGCGTGGCCGCCACTTCGCCTAAGACGGATTATTGAGACGAGAATGAGCAATAGTTCGCCATATCCTCTCTGACAGTTAAATGATATAATTAAATAAATGGAACTGTGTCCTGTATGCAAAGAACAGACGGACAAGTGTGTGTGCTGTCCTGAATGAGGGCATGTCTGCCTCCTGGATTTGGGGGAGCCATATTGTCCTGTGTGTAAGCCTGAGCCGAAAGAGATAATAAAGGCAACAGTGGAGAGCATTAAAAAAATCAGCAAGGGTTAAATAATACCTATGAGCCTCTTTAATAATCATGAAAACATAAAAGACCCTCTTGCATACAGGATGGCTCCGAAGACATTGGATGATTACGCGGGACAGGAGCATATCATTGGAAAGGGAAAACTCCTTAGAAGGGCGATAGAGGCTGACAGAATCACATCACTTATTCTTTACGGCCCGCCGGGCACAGGCAAAACAGCTCTGGCGCAGGTTATCGCCAATAAGACAAATGCCCGCTTTGAGTGGCTGAATGCAGCGACAGTCGGGCTTGATGAACTGAGACGGGTTATCAAAAAAGCAAGGGACGAAAAAAAGGCCGACACAAGGACAATACTCTTCCTTGATGAGATTCACAGATTCAACAAGCTTCAGCAGGATGCGCTACTGCCTGATGTGGAAGAAGGGAATATCACACTCATAGCGGCAACAGTGGAAAACCCGTTCTTCTACGTGAACTCCGCCCTTCTTTCAAGGAGTCAGGTGTTTGAGCTGAAACCCCTTCTGACAGAAGAAATTCTTAAAATCATGAACCGCGCATTGGCAGACAAGGAAAGGGGGCTCGGGAATTTGAATATCTCTGCTGAGAAAGGAAGCCTTGAGCATATCGCAAAGATGGCGGACGGAGACGCAAGAAAGGCGCTCTCAGCTCTTGAGATAGCTGCCTTAACAACACAGCCCGTTGAAAACGGAAAGATAATAATCACAAAAGAGATTGCAGAGGAATCCATCCAGAAAAAGGCAATTGTATATGACAAAAAGGGCGGCCAGCACTATGACACAATCTCCGCATTCATAAAGAGCATGAGAGGCTCTGACCCTGATGCGGCGATATATTACCTCGCAAAGATGCTGTATGCAGGCGAAGACCCGCGCTTTATAGCAAGGCGCATAGTCATCTGCGCCGCGGAAGATGTAGGGCTTAAAGACCCGATGGCATTGGTTCTTGCCATATCGGCATTAAAGGCAATCGAGTTTGTGGGAATGCCTGAGGCGCGCATCCCGCTGGCAGAGGCGGTTATCTACATAGCCAATGCGCCCAAAGGCAATTCCGCTTACATGGCAATAGAGGAGGCGATGAAAGACATCGCAGAGGAAGAGACCATGGAAGTCCCCGGCCATTTAAAAGGCAGTAATTATTCCGGCGCCAAGAAACTCGGGCATGGGACAGGATACAAATATCCCCATGATTATCCTGAAGGCAAAGTGGAGCAGGAATATCTGAAGAAGAAAAAGAAATACTACAAGCCTTAAACTATCCGGGAGGCCAGTGCATCTGCCTTCCGCCGAGGATATGAAGGTGGATATGAAACACAGTCTGGCCTGATTCGGGATTGCAGTTCATGACAAGCCTGAATCCTCTTTCAGCAATGCCCCTATCCCTTGCAATCTTATTTGCAACCTGAAACAGATGGCCTAATAGTCCGTTATCTTCCTTCTTAATATCAAGGTTTGTTGAGATGTGTTTTTTCGGTATGACTAAGGTGTGCACTGGCGCCTGCGGATTTATGTCCTCAAAGGCTAAGGCATACTCATCCTCGTAAATTATTTTTGCGGGTATTGTCTTATTTATAATCTCGCAGAATATGCACTCCATAAACCCTCCGCATCATTTTTTTAATTATACCATCTGCTAACAGCCATTTTCCTGTTTCGGCGCTGTTCTTGACTCTGATAATACTTAAAGTTTAAACTATTTGCTCACTCAAACCTAAGGAGGTCTTTCATGTTAAAACGTTATCTCTTAGCGCCGGGGCCTACCCCTGTGCCTTCAGAGGCATTGCTTGCCATGGCAATGCCGATTATACATCACCGTTCGCCTGATTTTCTCCCTGTGCTTGATGCTGCAAAAAATGGCCTGAAGTGGCTATACCAGACCAAAAACGATGTTCTTATAATATGCTCCACAGGCACCGGCGGCATGGTCGGCGCTGTTAATAATTTCTTCAGCCCCGGAGATAAGGTCCTTGTAATCAACGCGGGAAATTTCGGAGAGAGATGGACCAAGATATGCAAGGCATACAATCTCTCTGTTGAAGAGATAAAGATTGACTGGGGATATACGGTCAAACCAGGAGATGTGGAGAAGGCTTTGAAAAAAGACTCCTCAATTAAGGGAGTTTTTGTTCAGGCAGCAGAGACATCAACCGGCGTATATCACGATATTAAGGCGCTTGCCGCTATCGTAAAAAAATACGAAAACACGATATTTGTCGTTGATGCCATCTCTGCCCTGGTCGCGCACGACCTTAAGATGGATGAGTGGGGGCTTGACGTTCTTATCGGAGGCTCGCAGAAGGGGCTCATGCTTCCTCCCGGATTGGCATTTGTCGGGGTGAGCGAGAAGGCATGGAAATTCTCCGAGAAATCGACATCACCCAAATTCTATTTCAATTTTAAGAAAGAGCGCGAAGCGCTTGCAAAGAATCAGACGAGCTTTACATCTCCTGTCACACTTATTATAGGCCTGAATGAGTGCATCAAGATTCTTCAGAAAGAAGGGCTTGAGAATGCATTTAAGCGGCATGAGACGCTTGCCCATGCAACGAGAGAGGCGGTGAAGGCAATAGGGCTTGAGATGTTTACAAAAGAATCTCCGTCTAATTCTGTTACGGCGATAAATGCGCCAAAAGGCCTTGACGGACAGGAGATATACAAAAATCTGCGCGTAAAATACGGCATCACCGCAGCAGGCGGACAGGGACAGGCAAAAGGCAAGATATTCAGGATTGCGCATCTCGGCTATGCAGACACCTTTGATGTAATTACTGCAATTGCAGGCGTGGAAATGGTGTTAAAAGGAATGGGGCATCCGGTGAAGCTCGGCGCGGGCGTTGCCGTCGCAGAGGAATTGCTGCTGAAATAAAACAGCATACAGCGTCCCGATTTTATCGGGACGCTGTCAAATATCTTTACTTCCCTGTCAGCTCCGCTATCTCTTCCTTCCCTTTTTTCAACTCTGCAACCTGCTCTTTGTCTTCACGCAAAAGCAATTCCTGAAATTCTCCCACATGGGTTTTTTCTTCCCGCGCAATATCAAGAAAAACCTTTTTGATGTCAGCCCTGTCCGTCATTGCGGCAAGCTGTTCGTAAAGGCTGATTGCGTCCAGCTCTGCTATCATTCCCACGCGCAGTATTTCCTTAACCATATCGCTCTTTTTAACCTTCCCGATATCTACCGGTATGTTTGACATCATGGCTTCTACCTCCAATATTAATTTGGGTTTAATCTGCTTATATTTTACCATTCTGATTCCTGAAATCCAGCAATTAAATAACGGCAACGAAAATTAAGCCTAAAAAAAATTACATTAACTCACGCATAAATAACGATTAGATGATAAAATAGTGGATATTATTACACAGGGAGGGCTGACGGATATTGAGAGGGCTTAAGAAAAGGCTGATATTCGCTCTGGTATTTATAACCTGCGTGGTAATCGCCGGCTCTGCGGGCTATATGCTCATAGAGGGGTGGGGATGCCTTGATTCTCTTTACATGACAGTCATAACCATAGCAAGCGTCGGCTACAAGGAAATCCACGACCTGTCGGCGAATGGAAGAATCTTCACTATTATTCTTATAATAAGCGGTGTAGGCAGTGTGACTTATGCTCTTACCACAATCGCAAAAATTGTAGTTGAGGGCGAAATCCAAGAAGTATTCGGGAGGAAGAGATTGGAAAAAAAGATTAAAGAATTAAAAGGTCATTACATTGTCTGCGGCTACGGAAGAATGGGCAGGATAATCTGCAGGGAACTGAAAGAGAAGGATATAAAATTTGTTGTGATTGAAAAAAGGCCGGACACATTTGAAAGCGCAGAAGAGACCCTTGTGCTCAAAGGCGATGCGACAAAGGATGAGAATTTAAAAGAGGCGGGGATAGAAAAAGCAAAGGGGCTTATATCTGTGCTTCCGACTGATGCTGAAAACCTTTTTGTGGTTCTTAGCGCCAGAGAATTGAACCCCAAACTCTTTATCGTTGCGCGGGCAGGAGAGGAAGGCTCAGAGCAGAAATTGCTCAGGGCCGGCGCTGACAGGGTTGTCTCGCCGTATCATATCGGAGGGCTAAGAATAGCGCATACAGTGCTGAAACCTGCTGTCGTGGATTTTATAGAATTCGCTACAAAAAGCGGCAACATTGATCTTCAGATGGAGGAAATAACAGTCCAGCACAACTCCAAACTGGCAGGACTGACGCTTGATGAATGCGGCATCGGCAGGGATTTGGGCATCATAGTTGTAGCGATTAAAAAGGTAAGCGGCGATATGAAGTTCAATCCGACCTTCAGGACTTCCATAGAGGCAGGCGACACATTGATAGCCCTCGGTGAAATATCAAAGCTGAGGATATTTGAAGACATGGCAACGGCTAAGGGATAGCTCTCTTACAGTGCGTAAAATCAGAAATATTATAGACTCAGCAGTTAAGTGTGTTGAAGAAGCTAAGAGCTTTATTCTCGTTGCTATTCTTATAGTCTCAGTCCTTGGAGCTATTGTCGGATATAAATACTATCGCTATACTCAGGACGACCCTCAGTATTGCGCTTCGTGCCATCTCATGAAAGAGGCCTTCAGAGAATGGCAGAAGGGTAAGCATCGCGATATCGTCTGCCAGACATGTCATCATTTAAGCATCCTTGAACAGAATCAACTGCTTGTTACCTATGTGGTAAAAAGTGACAGTAAACAGTTCTCTCAAACACACGGCAGAAAAAAATCATGGCAGGAGTGCAGGAAATGCCATGCAGGCGAAGTATCTCAGGGATCTGTAACCCTGAAAAAATCTTATGGCCATGCAAGGCACGTATTTATGCAGAGGATTGATTGTAAGAACTGTCATAAAGGCACGGTGCATGATTTTCATCCAAATGAAAATGCCTGCCAGAACTGCCATAAAGACAAAGGAGTTCATGGCATCGGCATGGAGGCATTTTCATGCCTTAAATGCCACTCCTTTTCTGAAAAAACACCGTCTATGATTCCTAAAAACAGGTGTATCAAATGCCATAACACGCTTCCTCAAAAAAGCCCTATGTCTAATCTTCTCTGCCATCAGTGCCATAAACCCCATGGGCAGATAAGCACTATACCCGCGACCTGTGCGAGTGAATGTCATCGTAATGAGACATCTGTAGGACAGCATGGACTTCACATGAAACAGGGATTAAAATGTCTTTATTGCCACAAACCTCATTCATGGGTTGTAGGAAAAGACAGGGCTTCTGCTCTTTGCAGTAAGTGCCACGCTCCTAAAGATCCAAAACATTTTATCTACTAAACAATTTCGCAGAAATGCAAAAAAATCACTTTACTTTTGCAGATATGCAAGCACTCTATCCATCAAAACCTTTTAAAATCAATCTGTTATTATCTGGCATGGAAAATGCAACTATAAGAGCAAGGATAACGAAAGGAGGAAACTAAAATGAAAACAGGAGAAATGACAAAAAGGGGGTTATACATCGGAGCGGGGGCAGGGCTTGTGCTCTTTGCAATAATCGGATTGCTCCCCGGCTCATTTATAGGAGGTGTAATTGGACTTAACATAGCAGGCAGCATATTCGGGATACCTGTAAGCTCAGCAGTGCTGCCAAGAATAATAATTGGAGCATCTATGGTGTTCGGTATTCTTGTGGCTGGTTTAGTATTCGTAACGGGAGCTTCACTTCTTGGCTGGCTTGCCGGGCATGCAATAGATGCAATCAGAGCTGGCAAGGAAGTCTCAATTGAAGCGACAGCAGAGAAAAAGTAAAGGCCAGCAATCAGAATACGGAATAAAACAAAGAAGGAGGTTTAAGATGAAAGCAAGAAAAGAAATGGTAAGGATGGGGACAAAGATAGGCGCAACATTAGGGGGCATAGCTTTTTTAATCTTTGGAGTGCTTCCAGGATTTTATTTTGGAAGCTACGGTTCATTGATAGTGCTGAAACATCTGATGGGAGGCCCTGTTGAGCCTACAGTATTGGTGAGGATGTTTATGGCGGTGGGAATACTGCTCGGGATAGTATGTGCAGCATCTATGAGTATAGTAATAGGTTCAATAATAGGGACAACCCTCGGTTATCTTGTAGAGCTTATCACAGCGCCCGTAGAGACAAGAAAGCCAACAGAGGCTGCTGCAAAAACAGAATAATAGGAGGGTCTAATGAAAAGAGGCCTCGTAATAGCCTTCCTATGCATGCTCCTGCTTTGCTTTAGTTACTATTCTGCAAATGCCAAAACCTTTACCCCGTTAGAAAAGCAGGGCTTTCTAACAGGGGGTAAGTGTCTTGCCTGTCATAGCGCTATGAAGGGCAAGATACTGACAGAAAAAGGCAATTTAGTTGATGTGAATGTGGACGGTGAGAGATATTCAAAATCTATTCACGGAGGATTTGACTGTATCATATGCCACAAACAGTTTGGCATGAATCCCCATAAACCAACAGCAATAGGAGATGTACCAAAGGACATTGCTGTATCGGCAAGTAAAATATCGCACAAGGCAAAGGTTGACGCCGTGGCCCTTGCTGCATGTTCGGAATGTCATGGTAATATTTATAAATCGTGGCAGAACAGCATTCACGGCAGGAATGTAATACAGAAAAAACAGCCGGACGGCGCTTCCTGCATAGACTGTCACGGCTCGCCTCACTATATCACATCTAAAAAAACAGAAACTTCAACCATTAATAAAAAGAATGTTGTCAAGGCCTGCGGCGGATGTCATGAAAAGGAAGAACTGGCAAAAAAGTATAACTTTGGAACACATATACTTGAAAGGTATTATGAGAGCTTCCATGGTAAAAAATATATACTGGGGCATCAAAATGCTCCTGTCTGCACGGACTGCCATAACTATCACGATGTAAGGCAATGGGAAGAACCAATGTCCCCTGTTGCATGGAATAACAGGACAGAAACCTGCGGGAAGTGCCATAAGGGAGCCACAAAGAAGTTCGTCACTGCAATAACCCATAAACCCATTGGCAGGGATAATCCTATACCATATTACTTTGGAAAGGGTTTGACAGTTCTTTTATTATCTGTTTTTGTATTTATTGTTAGTCATTTAATTGTTGAGGCATTTTCAGAAATCAGGGACAGGGTCTTTAGAAAAAAGAAGGAGGAGCATCATGAGTAATGAGACCCAAAAGGAATATCAGCGGTTTAATCTCATTGAGAGAATTCAGCATGTAATCCTTTTTACAACGTTTTTACTCCTTGCCTTTACCGGGTGGGCTTTGAAATATCCAGAGGTAGAACACTATTCAAAATGGTGGATAGGAATATGGGGCGGCCCCAAGACCGCAGGAATCATTCATCGCTTTGCCGGCATTACAATGCTTCTGGATTTTATCTGGCATGTCTTATACCTTGCTTATATGCTTTCAACAGGTAAGATGAAGCTCCGCAAGGAGACAACCATAGTCCCCCTTCCAAAAGATGTATTTGATTTCATCAAGAACATGCTGTACTTTTTCGGGTTAAGCAAAGAGAAGCCGCAGTTCGGCAGATACAACTATATCCATAAATTTGACTACTGGGCGGTCTTCTGGGGTATGGGAATCATAGGGCTTTCCGGTCTTTTTCTTTCTTTTCCCGTATGGGCTTCAAACTTTTTCCCAGCATGGAGCATCAACTGGATATGGGAGGTATTATACGTCATGCACAGCGACGAGGCGCTTCTTGCCATAGTCTTTATACTCTTCTGGCATTTCTATAACGAACACTTAAAATGGGATAAGTTTCCCATGAGTATGACATGGATTACAGGAAGGATTTCTATAGAACAAATGAAGCATGAACATCCGCTTGAGTATAAACTTGAGTTTGAAGATAAAAAAGGGGAAAATAAATGAGATGGGCGGCATTAATTGTTATTGCCGGTTCACTGATATTAGGGTGCTCTCAAAAGACAGAGAAAGAAAGAGCTGGAAAAGCTCCTGGAATGGTGATCTCTGCTGCTGAGGCAGTCAGCAGTCTCCCCTGTTTCAAGTGCCATTCTTATCAGAAGTTTTCATCCACTCCGCAGAAAGGAATATTTTCGCATCAGATACACACAAAAAAAGGGTATCATTGCAATCAGTGCCATGATTTTGAAGCTCATAAATATATGAAAATAAACAAAGACATTTGCGGCAACTGTCACAACATGAAGGTTATTGCCCTGAAAAAAACGAGCATGCCTTCAAAATTTAATCATGAGTCGCATCCTAAGATGTTTGGCTGCAAGGAATGTCATCCAAAAACATTCGTGATGAAGTCAGGGGCTGCTCATATAACAATGAAGGATATCAATGAAGGGCGGTTCTGCGGCGCTTGCCATAGCGGAAAAGTAGCATCTCCTGCTTCAGATTGTGAAAAGTGCCATAAGGGATAAACAAGTGGACAGTGTCAGTTTCTAGCGTCTGTGTCAGCAGGCAATCTTTGCTGACACTGTCACTTTTCTTTAGTAAGCGCCTTAAATAATCCTGCAAGCACTACAGTAAAGATACCTCCTATGAATGCGCCGAATGCTCCGATAATTCCAACGACTATTATCACACCTATAATTACTATAAAACTGCCGGATGGCAGGTTGGTTTTGAAGATACTGTTCAGGTCATTTGCCACTGCCTCGCTCCATCCGCCTCCAAGGCTCTTGCCCAGCAGGAGATCCATGCTTAAGGCAACTACAATCCCAAGAATACCGCCGCCGATAATGCCGATACTGAATGCTTTTTTCATTTAACACACTCTCTCTCTGTCATTGCAAGCTAAAGGCAAAGCAATCTTGTCTTTTGAGTTTGCGGCGGTTGTTGTTCCGAGCCTGTCTTGTTATTGCTTCGGGACTTCATCCCTTGCAATAACATTTTATATTTCATTTACTCCTCTATCCCGTACTTCTTAAATTTTCTGTAAAGAGTTGCAATATCTATCCCAAGCGTTTTAGCTGTTTCTTCTTTGCTTTTATTATGTGCATTGTAAACCTTCAAAAGCAGGCCCTTCTCATGGCCGCTCAAATACGCCCTAAGATTGGAGGACGTCTCCATCGGCTCTTTTCCTGAAATTATGCTTTTAATTTTATCAGGCAGTTCATTAGCGGTTATGTAATTCCCTTCTGCAAGCACCACCGCTCTCTCAATAACATTGCCTAATTCTCTCACATTCCCGGGCCATGAATATTCAAACAGCAAAGCAAGAGCCTGCTTGTCAATGCCTTTTATTTGTTTCTTCTGTTCTTCTGCAGATTTGGCAGCAAAATGTTTTGCCAGCATTTCCATGTCGTCTTTTCTTTCCCTTAATGGCGGCACCTTTATTTCTATGACATTCAATCTCCAGTATAGATCTTCTCTGAACCTCCCATTTTTCATTCTATCCTCAATATCTGTATTTGTTGCCGAGATTATCCTTAAATCAACACTTTTGTGCCTGGTGTCTCCAAGCGGATAGACCTCTCCTGTCTCCAGAACCTTCAGGAGTTTTGCCTGCAGATTAACAGGCATGTCTCCTATCTCGTCGAGGAATAGCGTTCCATGGTGGGCAAGGGTTATAAGTCCTAATTTGTCAGATACAGCGCCGGTAAATGCCCCCTTTTTATAACCAAAAAGTTCTGATTCCAGGAGTCCTTCAGGAATAGCAGAACAGTTTATTGAGATAAAGGGTTTATCCCTCCGCGGACTGTTGCAGTGTATGACCTCCGCAAGGAGACCTTTCCCTGTTCCGCTTTCACCCAAAAGAAGCAGATTGCTTTTTGTAGGCACTACCTTCTCAAGAGTCTCCACAATTCTCAGCATTGACTCGGAATTTGCAACGAAATCTTTACAAGCTATATGTTGGCTTATCTGTTGTTTGAGAGCGATATTTTCGGTTATAAGTTTCTTCTGTTCAATGACCTTCCTTATCGTAAGTTTTATCTCTTCATTGAGGAAAGGTTTTACAATGTAATCAGCAGCTCCTCTCTTCATAGCCTCCACCGCAGATTCAACAGAGGCAAATGCAGTCATCATAATCACCATCGTGTCAAGGCTTATCCCCCTTGCCTTTTCAAGCACTGTCATTCCGTCAACTTTCCCCATTTTCATATCCGTGAGCACAACATCAAAACTCTCTGTTTTAAGCTTTTCTATTGCAGCTTCACCACTTACCGCAGAGCTTACAGCATAATCCTCGCCTTTGAGCAGGAATTCAAGCGCCCTGCATATATCCGGTTCGTCGTCAACTATTAATATCTTCGGTTTCATAAAAAATATTCCTTATTTGTCATTCCGTGCTTGACACGGAATCCAGTTTTCTACTCCTCTGGATACCCGCTTTCGCGGGTATGACATTTAACGGTACTTTCATAAACAAGCATTAGGAATTTAACTTTTGTACGGGATTGTTATTGTAAATACACTCCCTTTGCCAATCTCGCTTTCAACGCTTAACGTGCCGTTCATCTTTTTTATTATGTCATAGCTTACCGCAAGCCCTAAACCTGTGCCTTTTTCTTTTGTTGTATAAAACGGGTCAAATACCCTTGTTATGTCTCCCTTTGGAATACCCATGCCGGTATCCTCAAACCGGATAACTATACTATTGCCTTTCGCCATACTCTTTATAGTAAGGGTGCCTCCCTCAGGCATAGCATCCATAGCATTCAAGGTGAGATTAACAAATACTTGCGAGAGCTGGTTACCGCTGCAGAGCACCTCCGGCAGAGAGAGTGAAAGTTCTTTTACGATGGATACGTTCTTTGCCTTCTTGTCGTATTGAATGAGATTAAGAGACGTTTCTATAATATCGTTTATCCGGCATTCACTTGCCTCTCCGGCGGGCATTTTTGAAAAGCCCGAAAGCTGTTTCAGGATTTCTGAAATTCTGTTGATGTGGAAATAAATCGTTTCAAGGCTTTCTTTTTTGAATTTGTCATCCTCCATCTCTCTGAGTATCTGAATAAATGAAAAGATTGCCGTCAGCGGATTCCCTATTTCGTGGGCAATGCCTGCTGCAAGCCTGCCGATGGACGCAAGTTTTTCAGAGTGCATTATCTGTTCTTCCACTTTTTTCATTTCTGTTACGTCCTGTATGAGCCTGATGTGCCCGTGTATCCCTCCGTTTATCCCTTTAACCGGAGCATTAGTGACCTGAAAATACTTGTTCTTCTGGCCAAAGAGGGAGGACAGTATTATTGTTTCCACATTTTCCTTACTGTATTCACCCGAAACGCTGCACTCTGGACATATATCATTAAAATACCTTCCTGTAACATCCATACCGGCCATATCCTTTATCATCTGATTTGCCCATTGTATCTTCCCATATTTATCAATGAGAACTATTCCACCGCCAATAGCGCTCACAATAGTGTCCAGTTTTTCCTTCTCATTTGCCAGTTCTGCAGTTCTATGATTTACCCTTTCTTCCAATTGTACAGCGTATTTTTCCAGCTCTTCTTTCCGTTTTTCTACCTCTTCTGCTTTTATTCTTTTTTTATTGAAAACAATTAGCATCGCTGAGACAATACTCGTTGTTATAAAAATGGAGATTATGAGATAGGAATAAAGTTTCATGCTCTGTCTCGTAGCCTGCGTCACTTCGGAATATGGGGATGAAATAGCTATTATCCATGAGATGTTCCCGATATCCACAGAGGAAAAAGCGAGTATCTTGTCTTCCCCTGTCGCAGCAATATGCCTGCCGTAAACGCTTGCCTTTCCTTCTATAATCTTTTTTTCAAGGTCAAAACTTATATGGCATTTAAAACATTCAGGAGATGCTTTGTAGACATTCCCGCCGACCATTTCGGGCTGTGCAGGATGATAAATGAGGGTCCCGTTTTTATTTATCATCCATGCATATCCCCTTGCGCCCAGTTTTATTCTGCTTACAAAATAATCTGCTATGTCATTTATCCTCATTGACTCAAAAACCACGCCTCTTAAAACATCCTGATAATAAACCGGCGCCAGCACATAAACAGCGTTTTTCGTCTCTAACGCACCTGTGCTGCCAGAAGCTGTTTTCTTCGCAAGGCTGATAATTTCAGATGCAGCCGTTCTGATCTGCTCTTTATCTCCCTTATAAAAGATTACGCTGCCCCTCGGATCAAGAATGCCCAAGGTGGTCTCGACCGTTTCTTGCCTAATCGTTGCATCCCTTATCAACCAGTTAAAATCACTTCTGCCTTCCATCTCAGCCTTAGAGAGCAGGCCTGCAAAATGAAGAACGTTTTTTTCGAGGAAATAGATATGCGCCTTTATGCTTTCAGCGATTGACCCTGAAAGCAGGAGCTGCTGCTTATTGAACTGCTCTGCCATATCCATCTGGAGGGACTGCTGAAAAAAGACATTCAGGGTAATAAGAGCGGAAATTACGACTATCAGAGTTCCGATTATTAATAAATAACTCTTCATTGCCTATATAATAGCAAAAAGAGGACAGCATTATATACAGATAAGAATCCGGTTTTTATTCAGATAATCCTGAATGTCAGAAGCGCTCCGATTATCACGATGGTGGCAGCCACATATATTTTGAAAGTCTTGAGTGATATCTTCTTTAAGAAACTTTTACCTGCAAAGGTCCCTGCAAATGCCGATGCGGTTGTTATGAGCAAAAGGATTGCATTGTCAGTAAGCACATCTTTATTGCTGAATATATAAACAGGTATCCTTGTCACATCCACAACAGATGCTATTATCGCTGCTGTGGCTACAAAGGTCTCTTTCGGGATATTGTAATTGAGCAGGTATGCGCTTCTTATTGCTCCCTGATTTCCTACAAACCCTCCGAGAAGACCTGAAAAAAAACCCCCGATAAAATCTATCTTCTGCGGAAGCCTAATCTTCTCACCGAATCCGGTCGCCTCTTTCAGTCCGAGGAATATCAGTGCTATGCCGAGCAGAATCTTTACAACTGACGAATCCATCTCCCCCTGAAAAAATGCGCCGATGAAAGCACCAACAAGCGTCAAAACCCCAAAGCGTTTTATTATATCCATGCTTATGTTTTTGCTGAACAAAAATATTTTCAGGAGATTATTCGCAAGATGCACGACAGCCACTATTAGTATGGCAATTTTTACATCGTAAAATATGAGAAATACGGGCGTAAGAATCGTGCCGAGACCGAACCCTGTCATGAGCGTCAGTGAAGCCGACAAGAATGCCGCAACAACAGGAATTAAAATGTTTATCTCAGTCATTCTATCACCTCTTTCACAAGTTCATTTATCTTTTCCTTTATCATTGAAAGGTTTTTTACGCCTTTTGGGTTGTTATATAATATTCTCTTATGAGAATATATTTGTCAAGGGCTATACACACAAAAAGAGGGGGGATTTGACGGCGCACATAAAAAAGGCGGGGAGGTTCCCCCGCCTTTTTGCCTCTTATGTCTTGTGTTTATTTTCTGTACAGTTCCGGTGTGCCGCTCGCAGTAGGCTTCTTACAGCCAGCCCCCTGAAAGTTTTTAATCTACTTAGGTACGTCTTCTGCCTTAGACTTAACCGTATAATTGATGCCGTTGTCAGCAGGGGCCTTCATCTTTATCACCTTGATGAAGCCGTATCCCATTCCCTCGTGGCAGGCGTTACAGGACTTAATCATCGCCATATATTCTTTCTTAAATGCCTTGAAGTCCTTGTCAAAGATCGCCTTGTTCACCGATGCGAAGGTGTCAGTGTAAAAGGCTTCCCATACTTGATACTCAGCCGGTTTCGTCACTTTTGCCGCGTTCAAGGCGCCGTTCATATACTTTGACATGTAGTAGGCAAGCCCCCAGTTGCCGTTTTGGGCCGCAAAATACATGTTCTGGAAGCGATCTCCAACTTCCCGCATAGGAATGGCGAACTTCGGCAATGCCCCTTTTATTTCGTCAATCTGCTTCTGCACGTCATCCGCTGCTGAGGCAAAGCCCTTCCATGCCGCCACACAAATAGTGATGGCCAGGATTAAAATTACTGCTTTCTTCATCGTTTTATCCTCCTTATGGATTATTTTTCCTAATTTTACTCCAATCAGAAAGGAGATTCAATAGAAATGTTATTTACTAATCAGGGTGCTTTGTGAAGAATAATTCACTTAGTTGATGCTTCAGTTTTTTTCTTGTTTCTATGTCAAAAATATTAAGCGCTTTTTCACTCTTAGATTTATTTTAACGGTATCAGCTTCGCATGAGCCTCGGCGATTATGGAGCCGTCTTCCTTTTTTAAAAGGCAGGCGTATGCCTCAATAAGTTTTGCGCCTCTTTTCGTTATCTCTGCCCTTACGATTGTTTCTTCATCCGCCATCAGGGGCCTCTTGAATCTTATATTTATTTCTGCAGTTATGGGGTTTATGCCTTCGGCTATCGCAGCCTGTATCATTGCCTCATCAAGCACGGTTGTTATTATCCCGCCGTGCGTTATATCCCTATATCCCTGATGCACCTTCGAGGGTGTGAATTCGGATGTGAGTTTGCCGCCTGCATAAGTAAAGGACAGTTTTAACCCGCAGGGATTTTCCCTGCCGCAGGCAAAACAATAGTTGTCATCTTCAAGTTTTATTGAATGCATTTTTAATAAAGAGCAGCATAAATGCCTTGCACAAGGCTGCCTATTTCATCCTCTCTTATTGTCCTTGCATCAAGCAAAAGCGCATTGTCTTTAACCCTCGCAACAATTGCAGGAGCCCCTTTCCTCAGCCTTTCCTCAAGGTCATTGACGGAAATATTATCGGGGCTTATTGACACGGCATATGTCGGGAATTCCATCTCAGGCAATGAGCCTCCTCCTGACTTTGACGCGTCCTTTGTTATCTCTATCTTTGCAGCCTTAACCTTTCTCTTTAACAGCAGCGCTATCTTCTTTGCCCTCTCCTTTATCCTCTCTGGTCTCTGGAGAAGCATCTTAAGCGTAGGGATATTCTCTGCTGCCTTATCTTCATCAAGATATTCCATCAGCGTTGCTTCAAATGCCGCAAGGGTAAGCTTATCTATCCTTATGGCCCTTGTCAGAGGGTTCTTCTGGAGCTTTTCAATATATTCCTTTCTGCCGACGATAACGCCTCCCTGCGGCCCTCCGAGGAGCTTGTCACCGCTGAAGGTTACAACATCTACGCCTGACTCTACTATACTCTGAACCGCAGGCTCAGAATGTATTCCGTAGGGTTTCAGGTCTATCATGCATCCGCTTCCAAGGTCATACATTATGGGAATGCGATATTTTTCTGAAAGCTTCTTCAAGTCAGCAACAGGCACTTCCTCTGTGAAACCTGAAATCCTGTAATTTGACTGATGCACCTTGAGAATTAATGCCGTGTTTTCATTAATCGCATTTTTATAATCCTGCAGATGCGTCTTGTTCGTTGTTCCGACTTCTCTCAGGACTGCGCCGCTTAACAACATAATATCAGGCACCCTGAACGAGCCTCCTATTTCAACAAGCTCTCCTCTTGAGACAATTACCTCCCTGCCTTTTGCCAGCGCACTAAGACAGAGAAGAACAGCAGCAGCATTGTTGTTAACTATCAAAGCATCTTCAGCGCCTGTGATTTCCCTGAGGATTCCCGTGATATGGGAATATCTCTTTCCGCGCCTGCCCGCCTCAAGATTGTATTCAAGATTGGAATAGCTCTCTGCGATCTTTCTTACATTATCAAGTATTTTCTCTGACAATACTGACCTGCCGAGGTTTGTGTGTATCACTATGCCCGTTGCATTTATAACAGGCTTGAGGCCGAAAGCTGAAAGTTTTTCTATCTTCATCTTTATCTCGCCTGACATCCCTTCCACTGATACATTCGTGGAAGACGCTTCCATTATCCCTTTTCTCCTCATATCAATCACATCCCTTATTGCCTGCAAAACATATTTTCTCGGATATGTCCTGCACCACTTAACCCCGTCATTGCTCTTGAGTATCTCATCAACAGAGGGAAGTTCTTTGAGTAATTTCTGCTTTTCGCTCATGCAGGTTTTCTACCACAATTGAGGTCTATTGTCAATAATTACTATGTCAATTCGAAAAATGCATTAGCATGTAAATATCAACCGCATTTTATGGAGGCATGTATATCTGCCATTACTAGTTTAAGCTCATAAACGCCAGCGCCTCAACATGATATGTATTTGGAAAGAAATCTATCATGCGGAGGGAATCCACATTGTATCTTTCGCTGAACTTCTTTAAATCCCTCGCAAGCGTTGCCGGATTGCAGGAGATATAAACAACTTTCCCAGGAGACGCATCAAGGACTTTCCTTGCAACATCAGGATGCAGTCCCGGCCTCGGAGGATCCAGCAACACAATGTCAAATTTTTCATGAATCCTGTATTTCTCTGCCGATGAATTAATGAATCTGCAATTTTTTATGTTGTTTAATTTTACATTCCTCTGCCCGTCATCTGCTGCATACCTGCTCTCTTCAACAGCTACAACCTGAGATGCATATGCCGCCAGCGGCAGGGAGAAATTACCGGCTCCGGCATAAAGGTCCAGGACACGCATGTTTTCCAATGGCTGCAGTTCATTTACTATTAACTCGACCACCTTTCTGTTAAGATTCCAGTGCGCCTGAAAAAAGCTCCACGGAGTAACAGTATACTGAAGCCCGTTAAGGTCCAGCCTTATGTAATCCCTGCCTGTTGATTCTCCGGTCTCAAATGCAATGCCTGAAAATCCAACGCCGCTCATTATTTCCTCAATATCCTCTGCTGCAAGCCTTGACTTAATCAATGCATTTGCGGTATCTCCGCAAGAGATATGTATCTCCTTTATCCCTGATAACTTCCTGTTATTCAGCTCCCTCACAATGAGGTTAAGCTCCTTTATCATCAGCGGACATTCCTCAACAGGCACGACATCCCTTGTGCCCTCTTTATAAAAGCCTGTCTTGCCCTCCCGTGAAATCTTAAACTGCCCCCTGTAACGATAGTTGTAATCCCTGTCCGTGAGAGCCGGAGACAGCTGCGCTTCCATTTTGCCTATTCTGCTGACAGAATCAAGCAGTATCTCCTCTTTCATGGAGACCTGTCTTTCGTAAGATATAAATTGAAAATGGCATCCTCCGCATGCGCCGAATACCGGACATGGAGGATTTATCCTGTAAGGAGAGGGCTCAATAACATTTGTAACCGCGCCGATGGAGTAATCTCTTTTCTTTTCGCTGATAGAAACTTCAACAACCTCATCCGGAACAGCTCCTTTTATAAAAATTACTCCGCTGTCACGCGCAATGACATAACCGCCATAGACCGGGGATTGTGCCTTTATTATCAGTGACATTACTGCTTGGACAGAAGCGCCCTTATTGTTTTTTTCAGCTCATCAAGGTCTGATGATTTGACGACATACGCCTCCGAAGCCCAGACGGCAAAATCGTCCCTGTAGTCATACGCCGTAGACATTATGACAGGAAGCCTTGGTTTCTTTTCTTTCATCTGCCTGAGAAGCTTAATACCGTCAACATCAGGCATTAATATATCAAGCGTGACAATGTCCGGGTTTTCCTGAACAAACAACTCCATTGCCTCTGCCCCATTACCTGCCACAACAACTTCGTATCCCTCTTCTTCCAGTTCTTCTTTATAAAGTTTCTGGATATGAAGGTCGTCATCTACCACCAGTATTTTCTTCATATGCCCTCCTTATTAAGATTGTAATCCCTTGAAAATAAAATTTCTAACCGGGCAGAAACACCCTGAATGTTGTCCCCTTGCCGGGTGCGCTGTCAACCTCTATCTTGCCTTTATGCTCCTCTATAATCCTTTTAGTGATTGCAAGTCCAAGCCCTGTGCCGGATAACTTCGTCGTGTAGAATGGATTAAAGATAAAAGGCAGGTCTTTTTCTTCTATGCCGGGGCCTGTATCGCTTATCTCTATGACCGCATTACTGCCTGCCGTATATGTCTTTATGGTGATTGTGCCATGAATTGTCAGAACCTGAACTGCATTATTAAATATATTAAGCAATGCCTCTCGTATCCTGTTGGCATCCACATAAATCTGAGGCGTCTCTCCTTTTTCGTTAAGAACTTTAATGTCACTTTCCCTGAGTTCTGTCTGCATAAGCGATATCATATCGTCAACAAGCTCTCCGACATTGACCTTTTCTTTCATCAGTCTAACTTCTTTGACAAACCCGAGTATCTCACGGAGGATGCTTTCAAGCCTGTCCACCTCCCTCACTATAATGCCTGCATACTCCTTCAGGTTCCCGTCAAGTTTCTTTTCGAGTCTTTTTGCAAAACCTCCGACCGATACGAGCGGATTCCTAATCTCATGCGCAACCTTTGCAGCAACTTCACCGAGGCCAGCCAGCCTCTCTGTTGCAACTAATTTCTCTCTCAGGTTATTCAACTCGGTAACATCCCCGACCACATGCACAGTTCCCATGAACTCCCCAGTTTTGTTAAACACAGGAGAGACTGATGTCAGAAAGGTTCCTCCGAGATACGAATCTTTGACTTCTTCTATATATGCCTCCATAGTCTGAACAGTTTTGTGATGAGGGCACTCATGAAAAGGCTCATCCATCCCGTGGAATATCCTGTAACATTTTTCTCCTATTATCTCTCCTGCGGATTTTCCGATTCTGTCAACAACTGCCTTGTTTACATTCTTTATCGTATAGTCCTTATCAGTAATATAAACCATATCAGATATAGACCTGAAAATATTTTCAAGTTCTGCCTCTGCACGCGCCACCTGATCAAAAAGCCTTGCATTTTCCACAGCGCTCGCAATCTGATTCGAGAAACCTACAAGGAACTTCATATCCTCATCGGTAATCAAACGCCTCGTGAAGAGGTTATCCACCCACAATACTCCTATAACCCTGTCTCTTGAGACAAGAGGCACTACAGCGTATGCCTGGGTTCCGAGCTGCTGAATAAGAACAGCATCAGCCATCGGTTCTTCCTTGACGTCAGGGACATTAAAAGCCTTTTTCTCCTTAACAGCGCGCGTAAGTATTGTCTCGTCTTTAAGTGAAAGCTCCATCCCCATGCTTAACCTGTCAAGAAAAGAATCTTTTCTCAGAGGCCCGGTTTCTATGTCATGCAGTATATCCGGAAGCGTTTTCCTCTCGATGGAGAGTTTCTCCCATATTTTCCATGCTTCATCAGAACTTGCAGGCCCTACACCCATAGCGCCCTTGATCGTTCCCTTTTTCTCATCAATAAGAAAGAGTATTGACCTGTTGAAACCAAGGCCGTCGCTCATTGTCACTGCAGTCAATACCATCCTGAGCAGCCTGTCAAGCTCAAGGGTGCCACTCATAGCGGAGCTTATAAAAAACAACCTCGAGAGTTCCTGATTCCTTCTTATAAGTTCTTTTTCAACGCGTTTCCTCTCGGAAATATCCCTTGTTATCCCGCTTATGCCAATAACCTCTCCTGCGGTATCTTTTATGGGTGAAAGTGTCAGGCTGGCCTCAATTATTGTGCCGTCTTTCCTTTGTCTCAATGTCTCTATATCTTTGAGCGTTTCTCCACTTTTGATTTTCCCTATGTATTCCTTCTCAGCGTCTACAAGGAACAGGGGGACAAACGGCAGGAATTTCCCTGCAGCCTCATCCGCTTTGTAGCCGAAGGTCCTTTCAGCGCCATAATTCCATGAAGTTATATTTCCCTCGAGGTCGGAAGTGACTATCGCATCCGCGGAATTTTCTATCAGGCTTTCAAGATATTCCTTTGTCTGAGCCACCTCCTTATACAGGCTTAATATTTCCTCATTATAAAGAACCCTGTCAGTTATATCCTCTATAAATACTACGCACTCAATAACATTCCCTGCATCATCCTTAATCGGGTAAGACGTCAGCTCTGCATAGTTCAGGCCCCGTGACTGTGTAATGGAATTTATCTGCCCTGTTTCAAACGTTGTCTTCGCAACGCAATGAGGACAGATTCCTTCTTTGTCATGAAAAACATCCAGAGCATTCTTGCCTATCATTTCCTCAACAGTCATGTCAGTCCATCCCTTAACAAACCTGGTTGCTGATATTATTTCGTAGCCTCTTCCGACCGTAACAATTCCTCCCTGCACGCCGTCAAAGAGTATCTCCATCCTCTTCCTTGCTTCGACGGCCTGCCTCTCGCGCAGCCGCGCAATCTCATAAAGCTCGGCATTCTTTAAAATAGAGCGCTGAAGTTTTTCAATCATTTCGTCAAATCTGTCCGCTATTATTCCAAACTCATCTCTCCTCCCGGAATCTATCCGGTAATCAAGTTCGCCTTCGCTTATTTTTTCTGTAGCCTTCATCAGGCCGTCAAACGGAGCCGTAATTATTCTTTTCATAAAGATAATAAGAGACATAAATGCCAGTGAACTCAGGCCGAAAAGAGCAACAAGATAGAAACCCATCTGCCTTTCAATGCTCTCGCCTTGTGCAATAGTATTAGTAAGCTTCAATACTGATTCGCTATGAATAGCGCCGAGCTTCTCATATGCCTCTCTCTCCTTATCTTTAAGCATACGAAGCGCAAAAAGAGCAGGAATGTCTCCTACAGGCTGTTTTGCCGCTATTATTGCGCCTGCAAACTCTTCCATCTTGTCAAAGTCGGCTCTTATGGCTTTTACCTCTTCTTTATTTCGCACAGCTTCAGGAAGCTCGTTAAAAAATGTATATGCTTCTTTAAGTCTCTTTTTATATTGCCTTTGAAATTTGACATCGCCGGTAACGGTCCATCCTTCGGCAGCCAGCACCACACTCACTATGGATGATCTCAAGTCCTCATTCAGGTTATGTTCCTTCGCAAACGATCTCTGGATATCGAAAGTATTGCTTAACCGGCTGAAAATAAGAAAGCTGCCTGCAATCAGCACGGCTGTTATCAGGAAAAAAACTGTTGTGAAAACTGTCAGCTTAGCCCTTAGACTCATAATGCCCTCATTATTGCCTTTTCATTCGTACAACTTTATCATACAGCTCTATATATTTCTTTGCGGAATCCGGCCATGAAAAATTCATCTTCATCGCGCTCCGGATCAGCTTTTTCCATCCTGCCTTATTGACATACACGCAGAGCGCTCTTTTTAGACAGCCCTGAAGCGCATCGGGAGTATAATCTGAAAACAGGAATCCTGTTCCTTCGCCCTCAAGCGGCCGATGGTCCAAAATTGTATCCGCAAGGCCCCCTGTCCTCCGTCCCACAGGGATTGTCCCATACCTCATAGCGATAAGCTGGCCGATGCCGCAGGGTTCATATCTCGAAGGCATTAAAAATATATCAGAACCTGCATATATCTTATGTGCAAGGCTGTCTTCAAAACCTGCTTTTACATACATCCTGCCTTTGTACTTTTTTGCAGCAGATGATAATCTCCTTTGAAACATTTCATCACCCCTTCCGAGGATGATGAGATTTGCACCTGTAGAAAGGATTTCATCAAGAGATTCCAGAATAAGGTCAAGCCCCTTCTGGCTGGACAGCCTGCCTACCATACCTATGAGGGGCCTTTCAGCATCCGGCCTTATAGAACATTCTTTCAGAAGCTGAAGCTTGCACTCTTTCTTGCCGTCAATGTCCTTAAGGCTGTAATTCCTTTTTATAAAGGCGTCTGATTCCGGATTCCACTCCTTGCGGTCTATGCCGTTTACAATTCCTGTAAGCGCAGAGGCCCTCTTCCTTAAAACGCCGTCAAGTCCGAATCCGTATTCCCTGCTCAGTATCTCTTTCGCATAATTATGGCTCACCGTGGTTATGGAATCTGCCGATATTAACCCTGCCTTCAGAAAATTTATCTTTCCGTAAAACTCTATTCCCTCAGGCGTGAACAGGCTTTTGTCAAATCCCGTAAGCGGCATATCGGATTGCGGAAATAAACCCTGATAGCCCAAATTGTGGATTGTGATTATGGAAACAGTCCTGTCAAAAAATTTATCTGATTTGTATATGGTCTTAAGATATAAAGGAATAAGCCCGGTCTGCCAGTCATTACAGTGAATTACATCTGGTTTAAATCCCAAGGCCCTGCATGCTTCAAGCACACCTCTTGAAAAAAATATAAACCGCGCCGCATTGTCGGGATAGTCACCGCGCGGCGTGCCGTAAATCTCTTCTCTGTCAAAGAACTCATCGCACTCAATAAGGTATGCCGAATCTCCATAGGTGAATATCCTGCCTTTTACTTTCCTGTTTCCGAGAGGAACACTTATTTTCAAGCCTGCATCCCGGAGCTTGAAATTCTCCTTGACTCTTCCATACAGAGGCATCACAAGATACGCCTCTTCCTTCATTTTCCTGTACTCGTTCCGCAGTGCGCCGGTAACGTCTGCAAGGCCGCCTGTCTTGGCAAAAGGGACTGCTTCCGGAGTTGCAATCAAGATTTTCATAATTTAAAATTAATATGAATGGCGAATAGGTAAATGGGTGAATGGGTAAATGGGTTTTTGCGATTCACCGATTCACCTGATAGCGATTCACTATAATAGTTTTTGAACTTTGAATTTTGCATTTCTATATCTTGGCTTCCCTCATAAATTTTGCCGCTTCTTCGGGCGGTGTGGGGTTTATATAAAAACCCGAGCCCCATTCAAAGCCTGCGATCTTCGTCAGCTTTGGCATTATCTCAATATGCCAGTGGTAGTATTCGTTTGCCTCATTATAGAAAGGTGATGTGTGGATAATAAAATTATATGGCGGAATATCAAGTATCCTGTCAATCTGCTTAAGTGTTCTCTGCAGTATTTCCGCAAGCAGCGAGAAGTCCTTATTCGGAGGGTAAAATGCCGATTCGTGCCTCTTGGGTAAAATCCACGTCTCAAACGGCGCTCTCGGCGCAAAAGGCGCTAACGCGAGATAATCCTTATTTTCGTATATTACGCGCCTGCCGTCCCCAAGTTCCTGATTTATGACATCGCAGAAAATGCATCTTTCCTTAAAATGGAAATACTGTTCCGCCGCATCAACCTCTTCTTTGACAAGTTTGGGCACGATAGGAAGGGCGATAAGCTGGCTGTGCGTATGTTCAAGCGAAGCGCCGGCATCCTCGCCTTCATTCTTGAATATCAGGACATACCTGAATCTCCGGTCTTTCTTCAGGTCGTTAAGTCTCATATAATATGCCCACAACGCATCTTCAACCGCCTTTAAGGGCATGGTTGAGAGTGAAAGATTATGCTCCGGCGTCTCTATCACAACCTCATGAGCGCCTATACCGTTAATCTTGTCAAATATCCCCTCCCCTGTCTTGTTCAATTCTCCATGTATCTGAAGCGCAGGGA
The DNA here is from genome assembly GCA_001805105.1 of Nitrospirae bacterium GWF2_44_13. Classification (GTDB taxonomy): domain Bacteria; phylum Nitrospirota; class Thermodesulfovibrionia; order Thermodesulfovibrionales; family UBA1546; genus UBA1546. Next base: position 24,184 of record MHEE01000013.1, read on the forward strand.
ACTTATTCGGTACAACTCTCAATGTCCAGCCCGGAGAATCAGGCATAGTGCCCGGAGGCCTGAATGCCATTATCTCAGGCGGAGCCGTATGCTCATTGCCATGACAAAACGGACAGAACCCGCCTTTCTTTCTCTGTGAAGGCGATATAAAGTCCGTCGGCCTTTTGCCCCTTTCGACAGAGATTATAACCCACCGCCCGGCAACCGGATCTTTTCTAAGTTCAGACATTGGTCCTCCAATTAACAAATTCAAAATTAAGGGATTCATTAACTTTTAATTTTTATTATTATATCACAATAGGATATAATCCCCTATGAAACCGACTTTTCATCACAGGCCCATAAACAGCCCCTTTGACGACCCTTGCGTATATGTCAGGGTGCTCAGGGAGAAACGGGCACTTCTATTTGACCTTGGCTATACAAACAGATTAAGACCAAACGACATCCAGAAAATAACAGACGTCTTTGTAACACATACTCATATAGACCATTTCATAGGTTTTGACAGTCTTTTAAGAGCGCTCCTGAGAAGAGAGGCTCCACTAAGGATATTCGGGCCATCCAGCATCATAGAGTGCATTGAAGGAAAGCTTCATGGATACACGTGGAACCTTATAAAAGAGTACCCGCTAAAAATAGAGGCCTTCGGCATAAATGAAGACCATATCAGCCATGCAGGTTTTTATGCGGAGAATTGTTTTAACAAAACAGATTACGGCGAAAAACCATTTGACGGGACATTATTAAAAGAAGGATATTTTGAGGTTAAAGCAGCGTGCCTCACGCATCAGATGCCATGCCTCGGCTTTTCTCTTGAAGAGGATTTTCATATAAACATTGATAAGGCAGCGCTGAACAGGCTGGCGCTTCCTGTAGGGCCATGGCTTTCAGAATTTAAAAGGGCTGTCAGAGAGAATGCAGGGGGGGACACAGAATTTAAAATATCAGGCAGAATATATGCCAAAAAAGAACTCATGGAAATCGCGATAATAACAGAGGGGCAAAAGATATCCTACGTTGCTGATTCCTCAATGGATGAGGAGAATATAAGAAAAATAATAACCCTCGTTAAAGATTCCGATACTCTTTATTGCGAGGCTTACTTTCTTGAGGAAGACATGGAAAGGGCTATAGAGAGGCATCACCTCACTGCAAAAACCGCAGGAAGGATAGCGAGAGAGGCAGGCGTTAAAAACCTTGTTGTCATGCACTTTTCTCCGAAATACAGGGAATGCCCTGACGCGCCTGAAAAAGAAGCGCTGATGGAATATAATAAAGAATAAGTTAAAAGTTTAAAATTTAAAATTTCAGATAGTCTTTAACTCTTAACTCCTAACTTTTAACTCTAAACTTGTCGTTATTGCCGGGGTAGCTCAGTGGTAGAGCAGCTGATTCGTAATCAGCAGGCCGAGGGTTCAACCCCCTTCCCCGGCTCTTAATTTTCCCGACAAGTTAAACCGTTTCAGAAAAAAGATGGACATTGATTTGGATTTATACGGCCTCTAAAAAACCATTGCTGAGGGTGCTGAAGGAATGAAGGAGTGAAAGCAGTCCAGACAAGTCGGGACTGCTTTTTGGCTTAGAGTTTTACAACGTTTGCTGCCTTTGGCCCCTTGGGGCTGTCAACAACATCAAAGCTCACTGCCTGCCCTTCAGATAGAGACTTAAAGCCATCTCCCTGAAGCTCAGAATAGTGAACAAAAACATCTCCGCCGTCTTCACTGGTTATGAATCCAAAACCCTTGGATTCATTAAACCACTTAACGGTTCCTTTTGCCACTGTGCTGTACCTCCTTATTAAAAAACTTCCAAAACTTCATTTGCTATTCTGGCACAGAATTCCTGAAATATCAACCCCGTTAGAAACTATTGTGGGGGCTTGCCCCGTGTGAAGCGCTGCTTCTATCGGGGCTTGCTTTTTAACGGGGTCAATCCTTATTTCTTGCCTTTTGGTTTTTCCTTCGGTTTTACTTTTGGCGTACCTTTAGGCTTCCCTTTTGATTCATTAAGCCTCGTTATAACTGCACTCGTAAGGTCAAGTTCTTTCTTGGCAGAGAGAACTACCTCGCTTCTTAATATAACCGCATATCCCTCCTCGTACCCGATAGCATCCACAATGTCACTCACGTCTTTAAGAATTGCATTTGTAAGCTCATTTTCTTTTTTCTGCAATTCTGTTCTCGCCTCAGCTACAAGCCTTTGGATATCTCTCTGAAGCTTCTCAAACTCCTCCTCTTTAGCCTTCTTGGCCTCGGCAGAAAGAACGGAAGACTGCTTTGCAATCTCTCCTTCCATTTTTTTAAGAGCATTGACCTTCTCTTCTATCACTGCCTTTTTTGATTTTTCAATTGCCTCAATGTCAGCCCTTGCCTTTTTGCCTGCGTCTGATTCTGAAAATATACGCGGTAAATCAACGAACCCTATCTTGAGCGCTTCAGCCGCTCCCGCAGGTGAGACATAAAGCAGGACTGAACACAATGTTAATAGCAATATCTTCCTCATTTTTCCTCCTTTTTCAAGCTGCACTCCAACTCTCAGCTTTCTGACTTCTGATAACTGTGCCTATTTAAAAAGCCGTGCCAAATGTAAATTCCCATTTGCTTTTGCTTTCCCCTGTTTTTGGATTTAAATTATGTCCCCATTCCAGTCTAATCGGACCTATAGGAGAGAACCATCTGAAGCCTATTCCTGCCCCGTATTTAAAATCCCCGAAGTCTTTAAAAGAATCAAAGGCCCTGCCTGCGTCAAAAAAAGTAACGCCTTTGAGTTTTAATTCGCTGACAAGAGGGAAGATGTATTCTGTATTAAATATAAGCTGTTTTGTCCCGCCTATTACTTCACCATTTGCATCGCGCGGCCCGCCCTCTCCGAAACCAATGCCTCTCACAGTGTAAATGCCTCCGACATAAAATCTTTCATAAAGAGGAAGCGGTTTGTTGAATATCCCTGTTGCCTGTCCGTATCGGCCCCTGAAAGCCAGCGTTGTCTCTTCTGTGGCAGGGAAAAACCATGAAGAGTCAACACCGCCTTTTATGAAAAAATTGTCTCCGCCAAGCCCCGCATAGGTCACATACAGCAGGTTTTTTGAGCCTGTGTGAGGGTCAAGAAAACTATTCCTTGAATCCCTAACAATTGCAGGCGTAATACTGCTTGTTATTTTTTTGCCTTCCTGATCTTTTATACTCCCTGATGCATTTGGAGATATATTGTGTATTGTTACATTTTCAAGGTTGTATGTCACATCTGTTTTCCAGTATTCGGACAGGCTTTTGCCCAGCAGCACATCAAACCCTGACGCTTTTCTGTCAAATGCCGAATATTTCCTTGTCGTTTTATAGATATCGGTTCCGAACAAGAGTTCTTTATCAAGAAACCATGGGTCCCTGTATCCAAGGCTATACGCTGTGCTTCTGCCGCCGAATTCACCCTTTAATTTTATGAGCCGCCCTGTGCCAAACAGATTTGCCTGCGTGACATCAGCAGTAGCAATGAACTTGTCAACAGAGCTGTAACCGCCTCCAACGCTGAGCATTCCTGTCGGCTTTTCTTTCACCTTTACATCAATGTCCAAAAGTTTTTCCTCAGGTTTAGGTTTTGGCTGCAGATCAACAGCTTCAAAAAAATTAAGGTTATTAAGCCTTTCATAGCTCCTTTTCAGGAGTTTGCTGTTAAACGTGTCTCCCTCATCAAGCCTGATTTCCCTTCTTATGACCTTATCCATGGTCTTGATATTGCCTGATATGTCTATCCTGCCTATCTTGTAAATACCGCCCTCATCTATCTTGAAGGTTATCTTAACCTGCCTTGCAGCAGCATCAGGCTCAATGTCAGGGCCAACATTAACGAGGGCATACCCTTTCTCCGCATACGTCTCTCCGAGCGCAGCCACGTCACTTCTCAGCATCGCCCTGCTGAATACATTCTTCGGAGCGGATTTTATTTTTTTCCTCAATTCAGCTTCTGTGAATGCCTTATTCCCCGTAATATTCACGGAAGATATACTGAATTGCTCTCCTTCAGATATCATAATTGAGATTATCATCCCTTTTTTATCCTCTGTAAGCTGGATCTTCGGGTCAGATACGGCAACCTTTATATATCCTTTATTAAAGTAGAGATTTTTTATCCTCTCAATATCAAAGTTCATCTCGTCTTTTTTATAGTAACCTGATGATGTGAAGAACGAGAACAGCCACCATTCGCTTGTTTGGATTGCCTTTTTTATTTCCTTTTTTGAGATAACCTTGTTGCCTTCAATCACTATGGACTTTATCTTTACCTTAGGCCCTTCCTCTATTTGATATGTAAGCGTAACCTCATCATCATTCACCTTGTTCACAACAGGGACGATTTTTGACAGGTAGTAGCCTTCCTCTTCGTAAAAGGCGCGCAGCTTCTCGGCATTATCCTGTATCAGGACAGTATCTGCTATGGAGTTTGCCGTGATTGTTATCTTCTCTTTCAGGTCTGAATCTTCCTGTTTTTTATTGCCCTGAAAGTCTATACTTATAATGGTTGGTTTCTCTTTTATCAGGTATATAACCCTCACACCGCCTTCAAGCGGCTCTATTTCAACCTGGACGTCGTCAAAATAGCCCATCTTGTAAATGTCTTTTATGTCATTTGTAGTCTTCTCTGATGAAAGCGGTTCTCCTGTTTTCTGTGTTATCTTGGATTTCACAGCAGCTTCCTCTATCCTCTTAAGCCCCCTAACCTCCATAGAATTCACCAGAGGCAGAGAAATTTCCTGCGCTGATACGCTCTCTGTCCCGCCTATAAACACTGCAAGTATTATAAACCAGAAAAAAAGTAAAGACGATTTTCTCATCTCCCTCCTTAAAACAATATAGGTGTTCTCATAATTTAACGCTTGATTCACGGCATCCTTTAAAAACATAATACATCGTATATTTTACGGATATATTAAGCTCATATTTAAGGCTCCAGCGTGTTAGTATAGCTTTCCAAAAGGGCGCGTGTAAATAAAAAAATTAAACAATATCCATACGGTTCAGGTTAAAATTAAAACTGCAATGATCTCGCATAGAGTAAAAGTTCAGAGAAAGGACTCTGGCAAACGTATAGATATCTTAGCCGTTGCTGAAACAGGGATTACCCGTTCACAGATACAGAGACTCATAAAAAAGGGATCCCTGCTTGTTGACAGCAGGACTGTAAGCCAGAACTACAGGGTAAAAGCAGGTGACATTATCGTATTAACTGCCGAAGATGAAAAACGTGAACATCTCATTGCAGAAGCAATCCCTATTGAAATACTCTATATGGACAAACACCTTGTTGTGGTAAACAAACCATCAGGGATGGTGGTTTATCCGGCTGCCGGACATAGCAGCGGCACATTGATGAATGTCCTCTTCTACCACTGCAAGAAACTTGAAGCGCCGGGCGGCCCGCTAAGGCCCGGCATTGTGCATAGGCTTGACAAAGACACATCAGGAGTGATGGTAGTTGCTCTTGACAACGCCGCATACTACAACCTTGCAGAGCAATTCAAACAGCGGACCATAAACAGAAGATATGTTGCGCTTATCTACGGAAACCCAAAAGAAAACAGCGGGCAGATCAGCCTTGCCATCGGACGCTCTGAGACTGACAGGAAAAAGATGTCAACAAGGGTAAGGAGGGGCAAAGAGGCCCTGACAATATGGAAGGTAATTGAAAGATTCCGGCAGGCAGCATTTATTGAAGCAAAACTGCGGACAGGAAGGACACACCAGATACGCGTCCACTTTGCATCCGTCGGACATCCTGTGCTTGGAGACCGCACTTACGGCAAGAAGATTGAGATAGAGACAAAAGAAAGAGGGAGACTGACATTCCCGCGGCAGATGCTTCACGCTGAATCGCTCGGATTTATTCATCCGCTCACAGGCGAATGCCTTGAATTCCACAGCTCCATGCCTGAGGATATGGAGGAAAGAATAAAACAGTTGCGAGGCTAAAATTCCTTTTCTATTTTAGGGATTGTGGTCTTCAGAACAAATCTGCCCTTTCCGTAATTCCCCTCCGGCTTTATGATGAGCGCAAAATAATAATCCTTATTTATCTTCCTCATTATAATTCCGCACTTATCGGAGATTATTGAAAATTCCCTTGCCTCGCCAAGACCGAGTGTCTCGGCGGCATTGCCTATGTCCTTAATCATTGCGGATGCCTCTGCGCTCAGGTCTTCCAGATTAATAAGCTTCTCGCTGGCATATTCCTCGACAGGCATGCCGTCCGAGCTTATTATCATAGCAGAAACTGCGCCGTCAACTTTCCCGACTGTTTCCTTAAGAACTTCTGAAAAGCTCATTTTTTTTCTCCCTAATCCTTTTACCAAAGGTTTCCAGTCTATCAATCACCGCTTCCTTGTCTTTCCCAAGCATCTTGAGCAGCATCCTTAATTCTTCAACTTTCTGCATAACATATTTGTCCTGCGGATTAGCAGACAACATCTCCCTGTAAATACTCATTGCCTTCATGTAACCACCTATGGATATAAATTGTTCCGCATCATTCAGGCTATATGCGCCTTTATCCTCCTTTTCAGGCAGCCTCTCTACAACTGGCGCTTTTTCTTCCCTTAACGCCTCAAAAGAAGAAAGGGGCTGTGCCGTATCCTGCTCCCCGAATGTCGCGGCATAGGACATTACTTCCTTTTCCGCCTCTTCCATTTCTTCATCTGAAATAACCTCTTCACCAAAAACATCTTCCGGCTGAGTACCCTCTTCAGCCTTCGTAGCCGAAGCTGCTTCGCCCTGCCCTGCCATAGACCTCTTAAATTCCTCAAACTCATCTCCATGCGGAGGCTGTAAAGGCTCTTCCGCAGGGAGAACTCCAACTTCTTCTGCCCTGATTGTTTCTTCACCCGCCGTTTGTGTGGAGGGTTTACCCGTCGTCTGTGTGGAGGGCTCAACAGCTTCATTGCCCTGCACTGTAAATTCTTCAGGAGCGGATTCCTGCGCTGTTATGCTCTCCTCCTGCATAGGGACTCTCTGAAGAGTCTCAAGATTTGAGACCGCGTCATCATCAAAAGGGTTCAGTTTAAGCACTACCCTATATTCTCCTATCGCCCTTTCTTTCTCTCCTGAATCCCTGTATATCTCGGCCAATTTCTTATGCGCAAATAAATTATCAGGTATCGCAGATATCACCTTTTCGAATTCTTCCTTTGCCGCAGGCGCCATCTTTTTCTCAAGATATATCTTGCCTAGCGACACCCTTGCGCTTGTATATCCCGGCTGGCTGGTAATTCCGGTCATCAGGACAGATATGGCCTCATCAAGCATCCCTGTTTTTCTGTATTCTTCAGCAAGAGGGACAAAAAGCTTTGAGTTGGGGTCCTTCTTCACTTTCTCTTTTAATTTGTCAATATCATCAAGCGCCATATTATATTCAAAAAAGCTTAACAGAACATCTGAAAAAGTTCAAGCTTATGCTGTTAACTCCATACGCCCTCTATCGCCACGCCGCAGTTTAAACACTTCCCGTCTTTTATCCTGCTTTCTTGAATGCTGAAGCCGAATCTCAGGATAAGCAGTTCCCTGCAATTCGGGCAATAGGTATTCTCGCCGCCTTCGCCCGGCACATTCCCTTCATAAACATATTTAAGACCGGTATCAAAACCCATCTGACGCGCCCATCTCAGCGTCTTAATAGGAGTGCGCGGCGCATCTGTTAATTTATAAGTAGGATAGAACTGCGTCACATGCCACGGCATGGCAGGGTCAACAGATTTTATAAATTCAGCAATGCTCTTCAAGTCTCCCTCGGCATCATTATAACCTGGGATTATCAATGTTGTAATCTCCACCCATACGCCAAGCTCTTTCATAAGCCTTATCGTATCCCTGACAGGCTTGGCTTTTGCCCCGCATACCTCCTTGTAAAACTTCTCGTTGCCTTTGAGGTCAATGTTGTTCCCGTCAAGATACGGCGCAATAGCCCTTACGCTCTCAGGCGTCATGAACCCGTTGCTGACAAATACATTCTTTATCCCCTTTCCTTTTGCAAGCATTGCACAGTCATATGCGAATTCAAAGAATATCGTAGGCTCTGTATATGTATAAGCTATGCTCTTGCACCCGTATCTCTCTGCAATGTTCACAACCTCTTCAGGCGTCATATCCTCTCCGGGTATCGGGACATCAGGCCTTTCCCTCGGGAACTGGGATATCTCATAGTTCTGGCAGTGCTGGCACCTCAGGTTACATCCTGCTGTTGCTATGGAAAAAGATGATGATGACGGCAGGAAGTGGAAAAGCGGTTTTTTCTCTATGGGGTCTACATGAGAGGCGACGACCTTACCGTATACAAGACTGAAGAGAACGCCGTCCACGTTCTGCCTGACAGCGCATATTCCCCGTTTGCCGTTTGATATGTGACAGCGGTGAGCGCATAAGAAACACCCCACCTTTTTGTCTTCAAGCTTTTCGTACAGCAGCGCCTCTTTCATGATTTAATTATAGCAGAGTATCAATTGACTTAAACGGCGCAGATGTGCAAAATAAATGAGTTTATACTTGGAGGTAAAAAATGCCGATTTACGAATATAACTGCAGTAAATGCAAAAAGGCCTTTTCAGTCCTGCAAAAAACAGGGTCGTCAGAAAAAGATACTGTTTGCCCTGATTGCGGTTCCAATACCGTAAAGAAACTTCTGTCTGCATTTTCGTGCTCCGTTACCGGAGCCGGTACATTCAGCCCTTCATCTTCAGCCAGGGCCTGCGGCAGCGGTGGCGGCGGCTGAGGGGTCTCTTCCTGCTGAGCCGTGAGCTCGGCAATTAAAAGAACAGGAATTAGTTTTTAGGTATTAGGAATCAGCAAAGTGAAGATTAATTTTACAAAGATGCACGGCCTCGGCAATGACTTCATCTTAATTGACTGCATTACGCAGAAGTTAAAAGTTAAAAGTGAAGAGTTAAAAGTTCTAAGCAAAAAACTCTGCCACAGGCGGTTCGGCATAGGCTCTGACCAGTTACTCCTGCTTTATCCGTCCGGAACCGCTGATTTCAGGATGCGAATATTTAACGCTGATGGCAGCGAGGTGGAGATGTGCGGCAACGGCATAAGATGCCTTGCTAAATATATCTGGAGCAGACGGTTATCCGGAAAGGCCCTTCTTAATATTGAAACCTTGGCAGGCCTAATAAGGCCTCAGAAAAAAGGCAAACTGGTAAGAGTTGATATGGGAGAACCGTTTTTTGAGCCTGAGAAAATACCCATAAAGATACAGGATACACGATACGGGATACAGGATTATCGTGCATCATACATCACGAATCATGCATCACGACCAATCGTTGACTATCCCATAAGGATTGAAGACAGGGAGTTTAAATTAACCTGTGTTTCAATGGGTAATCCTCATGCTGTAATAGTTGTTGACAACGTTATGGCTTTCCCTGTAATTTATTACGGGCCCTTGCTTGAAATGCATGAGATTTTCCCTAAAAGAACTAACGTGGAATTCATAGAGATATTAAATCCCTCGGAAATAAAAATGAGAGTGTGGGAAAGAGGCGCAGGCGAGACAATGGCATGCGGCACAGGAGCATCTGCCGCTGCTGTCGCATCCAGCCTTAAAGGGCTTTCAAAGAAGAATGTTACAGTGCATCTCACAGGGGGAGATTTGCTTGTTGAGTGGGCAAAAGACAATCATGTTTATATGACAGGTACTGCAGAGGAAGTATTTACAGGGGAGATAAGTATTAAATTATAGGGGGAAATTATGGTTGAGCAAAGGCAATTTGAAAGGAAACCTTTTGACGAAACTTTTTATTGTGCCGTGACTGTCCTTGATATTGTGGACACAAAGATACTGAACCTTGTGGCAAGAGGCATTGATATCAGCGATGGCGGAATAGGCATTAAGACAGATTATCCGCTTGAACCCGGTCATGTACTGAGGCTTAATAAGCCCTTGAACCACAAAAATGTCGGAGTTGTCAGGTGGTGCGGAAACGGAGAAATTAAGGGCATATACAGGGTCGGCGTAAAGTTTGTATAAACATAGAGAGGAGGCCAATATGTTTAAGGGTTCAACAGTTGCAATAGTCACCCCTTTTAAAAAAGGCAGGGTTGATGAAAAGGCTTTATGCAATTTAATAGAGTGGCATATAAAGCAGGGGACCAACGCCATTGTTCCGTGCGGAACTACCGGAGAATCAGCTACTCTTGATTATGGCGAACATATAAGGGTAATAGAGATAACAGTCAAGACAGTGAATAAACGCATCCCTGTAATAGCCGGCACAGGGGCAAACGCCACAGATGAAACAATAATGATAACCAAGAAAGCGGAGAAGGCAGGAGCAGATGGAGCGCTCCTTGTTTCTCCTTACTACAACAAGCCTACTCAGGAAGGCATCTACAGGCATTACAAAGCAGTGGCAAAGGCTGTTGATATTCCGCTTGTCCTTTATAATGTGCCCGGAAGGACTGCATCAAACATCCTTCCGTCAACAGTTGCGCGCCTTGCAGAGATTAAGAACATAGCCGCCATAAAAGAGGCAACCGGAGACATGAAACAGGTAAGCGAGGTTATAAGGCTGTGCGGAGACAGGATATCGGTCGTCTCAGGCGATGATTTTACAACGCTCACACTCCTTGCGCTCGGCGGAAAAGGCGTAATCTCTGTTTCTGCTAATGTGGCTCCGAAGGATGTTTCCGACATGTGCGCTGCATGGGAAAAGGGGGACATAGCAAAAGCAAGAAAGCTTCACTATAAATTAGAGCCGCTGAATGCCTCAATGTTCATAGAGACAAACCCTATACCCGCTAAAACAGCGCTGGCAATGATGGGAAAGATAAAAGAGGAATTCAGGCTGCCCCTCTGCGAGATGTCTGATGCGAATAAAGATAAGCTTAAAAAAGCATTGAAGGATTACGGGCTGATTTAAGTTATTGAATGCCTCGCCTTAAGCAACAGAATCATTCTTCAAGTATAATCGCTTCTACGGGGCAGTTCTCTTCCGCTGCCTCGCAGCAGCCTGCGTAATCGCACCCGTCAGGGTCCACAATCTCTGACTTTCCTGTCACCTCATTAAGATGAAAAACCGCAGGGCATATCTCCTGACACGTCCCGCAGCCAATGCACTTATCCTCGTCAACTCTTACGTTCATGGTACACACATTTTACCACACTGGGCATATGTGCCACATTTTTAAACTGGAGATTTTAATTATATGCGCTTGCAGAGTTTGTTGCCGAACCCTTTGAGCGACATACCCTACACCCATACAATTGCTTACTTTTTACTAAAATGATATATTAAACCCATGAAAAAACTCACGCATATAGACGAAAAAGGCAGGCCTAAGATGGTTGATGTAGGCTCAAAGCCGTTAACCGAAAGGATGGCTGTTGCAATGGGCTCTGTCTATATGAAAAAAGAAACTTTTAAACTCATAAAAGCAGGCAAACTCTCAAAAGGCGATGTTCTGAATGTTGCAAAACTTGCCGGGATTATGGCCGCAAAAAAGACATCCGAGATTATTCCTCTTTGCCATCCTCTTAATATCACATCCGTTTCCATTGACTTCAAACTTGATGAGAAAAAAAGCAGAATAGATATAGAATCACGCGTTAAGATAACAGGACAGACAGGCGTTGAGATGGAGGCGCTTACTGCTATATCTGCCGCTGCGCTCACAATCTATGACATGTGCAAGGCTGTGGATAAAGGGATGGTTATCTCTGATATTATGCTTATGGAAAAACGCGGCGGGAAAAGCGGGATATTCAAAAGAAAATAACTATTTAAATCCTCTCTCTTTTCACCTATTCACCTATTTACTCTCCTTTGCCTGTTTCAGCCCCTTCTGTGCCTTTACATTTCCGGGGTCAAATTTCAATGCCTTTTCGAATTGCCCTGAGGCCCTCTTGTGCAGGCCTGCCTTAAGGTAAAGGGAGCCGAGATTTGCATAATGCTCTCCGTTTAAAGGTTCAAGTTTTATTGACTTAAGCAAAGCCTCTTCCGCTTCCTTCATTTTGTGAGGAACTTTTGAAAGCGACAGAGAGAGATAACTCCAGTACTGCGGCTTTTCAGAATCTATATCTACTGCCTGCCTGAAAAGAGCAACAGCATCTTCAAACTTGCCCTTCTTGAATTCATCCACTCCCTTTTTGAACAGTTCCTCGCCCTCATCTTTTTCGCCTCTGCGAATCTCCGACACGATTTCTTTTTCTTCTTTTATTTCTTCTTCCTTTACCTCTTCCTCCAGCGTTCCTTCCAGAGGCACCTCTCCCCAAGACATTTCTTCTGCATGTTTCACTTCTTCAGGCATTCCCTCACCGGGCAGCTCGGGATGTGCCGCCTCTGTTTGTATTTCCTCTGCCTGTGCTTTCTCTTCCGGCATTTCATCTGCTTGTTTATTGAGAGAAGCGAAATATTCTTTTCTCTTATAGTCATCCTTCAAAACAGTATATGCCGCTGTAAGGGCGTCAAAGACTGCCGTAAGCTTATCCTTAAGCGCGGCGTCAGAGGTATTAAAATATCTGTCAGGGTGGAATTCCCGCGCAAGCCTGTAGTAATTCTTCTTGATTGCCTCCACATCAGCATCTTCGCCGGCCTCAAGGAGTTCGTTCAGTTTGAGCCTGTCAAGGTTTGAATATATCTCCTCCACCTTTTTTATCAACGTATCCTCTTCCTCGGCAAAGGGTTGGAGCAGTTCGTCCAATGATACGGTTCCGCCTGCTTCCTCTTTCTCCTCCTCCTCCCGAACAGCTTGGGACTTCTCAACTGTTTTTTCTTCAAGGATTCCGATAGACCACAAGACGTAAATAGTCTTCATCGCTTCAAATGAGTTCATCCACGAACTGTCAATAACCTCTTTGATTGTTTTTTTGCCGTCTATGATAGTGAGCATTTTCTTGTCATATGGGCTCAACTCCACATCCTGAAATAGGTTTAAAGGGTCTTTTGAAATGGTTAACGCAATCCCTGTATCTGGCATCTCTCTCCTTATCCTGGTCCAGTTATCTATCCTTTTTACCCCTTCATGAATAAGATTGCCCATGCTCATCTTGAGGGTTATGACCTCATCTGTCAGCACATCTCCTTCAACAAATTCACATTCGCCTTCCTCAAGCTGAAAAAGGCTGTAGATTATTTCTTTTACCTGATATTTAACTCCCCAGAAAAGGTCTTTAGGCGTCAGATACCCGAGGTCCACAAGTATTGCGCCCTGCCTTTTCTTCGTCCTTTTTAACATCTCCACGGATTTATCGTACTGCTCAACGGTAATCTTCCCAGCCTTAAGCAGCATTTCTCCGAGCCTGTCGTCTTCATACGATGAGGCTGCAAATATAACGTCACCCTTTACCAAATATGCCTTCTTAGTAAAATTAGGTGTGCTGACTGCAAGAGTTCCGGTTGCCCGCTTCCTGTGAAGATCGGTAAGTATTTTTGGAAGGCTGTATTCTCTTAGACTGCCTTTAAGTGCTGTTGCCATGGCTTTATCTTATCAGTTAGCGGTATCTTTTAACCTCAAACCTGAAGATTTTAACTTCCTCATTATCATATATGCCTGCCTTCATCTTTGCAATGCGGAGCTGCTCTTCAACGGTGTCAACACCTTCAAGGTCAGGCAAAAGCAATCCTTTCCTCTGCCCTCTGGAAACTATTACTCCGTATTTTTTAGGATTAAGGTCTTCAATTCCCTTAACCTCTTCAGGCAGAGTCAGGACATCAACAGAATAGGCAAGCTCGCTCAGCTCTTCCTTTTGAATACAGTGGAATCTCGGGTCCTGTGTTGCGGCGCATATTGCGTTTCTTATAATCTCCCCGGCAATATTCTCGCAGGAAGGGATAAAAGTTCCTATGCAGCCTCTTAATTCTCCGTGTTTTTTTATAGAGACAAATGCTCCTGCCTTTTGTTTCATCTCAGGCGTAAGCTCCGAGCTGCTCGGAGGCTCTATCACGCAGCGTTCATTAACATAAGTCTCTACTGTCTGCCTTGCAAGTTGGACCAATGGATGCATATTATTTATCTCTTGCTATTGCATAGTCGGCAAGGCTCAGCATGGCGTCCTTATCAGGAGAGTCAGGGAATATGGAAAGCTCCTCCTTTGCCTCATCAACAAGAGCCTGCGCCCTTTTGAGCGACTCTTCCAGAACGCTGTACTGCCTGAAGAGCGCAAGAATCTGCCTGAGTCCTTCTTCCGAGGGTTTTTCTATTATCCGTTTTATTTCCTCTTTCTCATCAGCCGAGACATTTTTTAAAAGATAAATAACAGGCAATGTGATTTTCCCTTCCTCTATGTCCTTGCCGAGTTTCTTGCCAAGCTCGCTCTCTTCTGCCATGTAATCAAGAATATCATCCGCCATCTGAAAAGCCGTGCCTGCCTTGAGCCCGAACATTGCAAGGGCAGCTTCTTCAGCTCCGAGCTGCTCGGAGCTCAGCATTGCGCCAATCCTGCATGCCGCTGATATGAGCAGGCCTGTCTTGGCAGATATTATTTTTATATATTCGTCTTCTGTAATATTGATATCAGCGGTCTTCTGAAGCTGCAATATCTCTCCTTCTGTCATGCTTGTTGTCGCTTCTGAGAGGGATTCCATAATCTGCTGATTTCTGAATGAGACAACAACCCTCAGTGCATTTGAATAGAGATAATCTCCTACGAGAATGACAATTTGATTCCCCCATACTGAATGGGCTGTCGGCCTGCCCCTGCGTGTATTTGCAGCGTCAACAACATCATCATGAAGCAGTGACGCCATATGTATCAGCTCAATAATGCTTGCAAGCATTATATGTTCATCGCCTTTATACCCTGCAAGCCTTGCGCTTGAAAGCAGGAAAAGCGGCCTTAATCTCTTGCCGCCGCTCTCAAGCAGATACCTGCCTATCAACGGTATAAGGGGAGCTTCGCTCTGGAACAGTCTTTCAAGCTTAGCCTCAACGAGACTTAATTCCCTCTCATACGCATCAAAAACCTTTTTAATGTCTGTTGTCTTAATCATGCCTCATTATCTCAGAGCCTGTACCCTTCAATGTTTGCGCTTTTTTTTGACAGCTTCTTCAGGTCTTTCGGCCTGAATGCGCCTTTTTCAGTGATAATTGCCGTCACATATTTTGCAGGAGTCACATCAAATGCCATATTTCTCACTTTCACGTTGTCAGGCGCAATCCGGCATCTGCCGAATATATGTGTAACTTCCTCTGCGCCTCTTTCTTCTATCGGAATCATATCGCCTGTCGGAATTGAAAAATCAATGCTGCTGAGTGGCGCGGCGACATAGAATGGTATTTTATGCTCTTTGCATAATACAGCTACAGAATACGTCCCGATTTTATTAGCCACATCTCCGTTCCTGACAGTTCTGTCAGTGCCGACAATGGCAAGGTCTATCTCGCCTTTTTTCATAAGCGCGCCCGCAGAGTTGTCTGTTATAAGCGTCACAGGCACGCCTGCCTGCATAAGCTCCCATGCGGTAAGCCTCGCTCCCTGAAGCACTGGCCTTGTCTCATCAGCTATGACCTGTATCTTTTTCCCCTGTTCCATTGCTACAAATATCGGCGCTGTTGCCGTGCCGTACCCGCCTGTTGCAAGACTTCCTGCATTGCAGTGAGTGAGAACTGTATCGCCGTCTTTTATAAACTGCGCGCCCCATCTTCCTATTGCCTTATTAACCTCAATATCTTCTTCATGTATCTTTTTTGCCTCTTCAATGAGAAGTTCCTTTAACCGGGTAACCGATTCGCCGCGTCTCTCTTTTAAAAGCCTTTTTATCCTCTCAACAGCCCATTTTATATTTACCGCCGTAGGCCTTGTTGAAAGCATGACATCAAATATGGCCTCTATGCCTTTTATGAAGTCCCTGTAATTCTTTGCCGTTATATCCTGTGCGCCAAGCGCAATTCCCATTGCCGCCGCAATGCCGATTGCAGGCGCGCCTCTTATCCAGAGTTTTTTTATGCCCTCCGCAATGATATGATAATCAGCGCACTCTATGAATTTTACTTCCACGGGAAGAATGCTTTGGTCAAGCATTATAACCTTCCCGTCTCTCCACTCTATTGCCTTTACCATTAAATCTTTCCTCCCGCAGGCATTATGATTGTAACCACAAAAAATACAGCGAGACAGATTATAACCACTATTGTGCCCCACGATATGTAATTATAACTCTTCGGGTTTACATATTCTCCCATTATCTTTGCGTTGTTCACCAGCGACAGCGCATATATCAGAACAAAAGGCAGTAATATGCCGTTTACAACAGACGCCAGAATCATAAGGGAAACCAGTGGTGCGCCGGGAATCAATATCACCAACGCAGAAACAACTATGAGGGCGGTGTATATCCACATAAACTGAGGCGCTTCTCTGAATGTTTTATTGATGCCTGCTTCCCACCCCATTGCCTCGCATATGTAGTATGCTGTTGCCAGCGGGACTATTATCACTCCCAGAAGCGAACCATTGGCAAGGCAGAGAGCGAATATGAAAGACGCATATTCTCCAGCTAAAGGTTTGAGCGCAATTGCAGCCTCCGATGCCTCATTTATTCTTATGCCTGACGGAAAAAGCGTGGCTGCACATGTAACTATAATGAAAAAGGCAATTATGTCCGTTATAGAGCATCCCAGTATCACATCAAGCCTGGATGCTTTATAAGCCTCTTTTCTTATCCCCTTCTCTGCAATAGATGACTGGAGGTAAAACTGCATCCACGGTGTTATTGTTGTGCCTATTATTGCTATGCTAAGTATCGCATATTCGGAATCCCACTTTATTTGAGGCACAAATGTATTTTTGAAAACAGGAATCCAATCGGGTTTTGCCATAAACCCTGAGATAACATATCCGAAATATAAAAGGCACGCAAAGAGCAGCACTCTCTCAACTGCCCTGTAACTGCCTTTTGTAACAAGGAACCAAACTGACACCGCGCCAACAGGAACCATCACGTACTTGCTTAATCCGAGGATATCCATTGACGCTGCCCATCCTGCGAAATTAGCTAGAGTTGTGCCGAAATTTGCGATTAGAAGCGCTGCCATCATATAGAATGTTGATTTTACGCCATAGTTTTCTCTTATGAGGTCTGAAAGCCCCTTGCCTGTGACAACTCCCATCCTTGCAACCATCTCCTGTATCACGACAAGCGCAACAGTCGTGGGTATCAAGGTCCAGAGCAATGAGTATCCGAACCTTGCGCCTGCCACAGAATAAGTGGTAATCCCGCTTGCATCATTATCTATATTTGCAGTTATGATGCCGGGCCCCATTACGCTCAGGAAGAGAAGAACTTTTTTGCTAAATCTCATCAGACATACCTCTTAATATTTTTATACCCTTCTTCTCTTATGCTTTGCTGCCGGCGGCAGAATCCTGTCAATAATATCATCCACTGTAACAATGCCGAGGAGAAACCCTTCGCTGTCAACAACCGGAAGCGCAACAAGGTTATATTTCGATATAATACCGGCAACCCGCATTTCATCAGTCTCAGGCGTGACTGTCTTGAACTTGGTTACCATAATATCCGACAGTTTTGTTTCAGGCGGAGAAAGCAGAATTTCCCTGAGCGACACCACCCCTTTGAGTTTCTCTTCAGCATCCGTTACATATATGTAATAGACGGTTTCAACTTCTTCTGCATCTCTTCTGAAACTTTCGATAGCCTCCTTTACGCTCGTTTCGGGCCTGTACGCTATAAACGCATTTGTCATAATACCGCCTGCTGTGTCTTCTTCATGCCCCATAAGTTCCTGAATGTCCTCTGCGTCCTCTTTTTCAAGACTGCCTAAAATTTCCTGCGCCTTTTCTGCGGACAGGTCGCTTATGACATCAGCAGCTTCATCAGGAGGCATCTCCTCTATGATGTCAGCGGCTTTATCAGTATCCATCCCTGTTATTATTGCCGCCTGTGTCTCGGGTTCAAGTTCTGAAAGCGCCTCAGCAGCTGTTTCCGCATCAAGGCCCTTAAACAGAATAGCGCCCTCTTTGTGAGAAACCTGGCTTATTATCGCTGCCAGGTCCGCAGGATGCAGATCAGCCACCATCTGCCTTGGAACCGTGAGTGATATTGCAGTAAGTTTTGGTTCCAGCGGCTGTATATAATTCCAGCTTATAAGATTGTACGGCAGGTGCATCCTGAGAAGCCTCATCAGGTCTTCTCCGCCTCTCTCAACTCCGAGCCTCCTCATTATTCCCCTCATTCCCACATCAACGGCTAAAAGCACAGCCTCTGTGTTAAGCCCTTCGAGCTTGACGTCATTCACCCTCACAACCTTTGCTCCATTTGCATCAACAATCTGCTTATCAAAAATATCCCTTGCCACAAGCAGGTCTTTCTCGCTGAGTTCGTAGGACTGAAGCCTTGCGCCGTAAATATTCGCGGCGATTATTCTTTTATTGAATATGCTCAAATCACTCCATTGGAGATTAAAGAGCTTTCTTTTCCTCTCGATAACAAGGTTGGAAATCTTCGGCAATGGCTCGCCTTTAACAACAACAAGGTCCTTCACCCTGCCGAGTTCTTCGCCTCTAGGGTCAAGGACAGGTTTTCTTAATATTTCACTTACAAAAAGTTCACTGAAAAAAGGCATCTCTATCTCCTGGATATTATCGGGACTTAACTGCTAATTATAAAGTATAGCTTACTGGTTTTTATTTCAGCAATACAGAAATGATACTGGTTAAAAGAAACGGGTAATAATTCAAACTAAACGAATACCGGCTTTGACGATTTTTTTATTATCCCTCTCTCCTCTGCCATGTCCAGAAGTTTCCTTACGGCTCTTATGCCGTCATCGCCAAGGTCAATCGAATAATCATTGACATAGAGCTTGATATGTTCATCAATAACGGAATCATCAAGCTCCCGTGAATGCTCTTTTATATATTTCACCCCGAGCATCTCGGGGCGGCTCATTGCATATTGCACGCTTTCCCTTATAAGTCTCTCAATTTTGCTAATAACATCTATCCCCAGACTTCTCTCTGCGATAATACAGCCCAATGGTATCGGCATATCTGTCTCCTTTTCCCACCACGCACCAAGGTCAATAATCTTTTTCAGCCCATAAGATGAATAAGTAAATCTTCCTTCATGGATTATCAGCCCTGCATCAGCTTTTCCCTCTTTAACCGCACCCATAATTTCATGAAACGGCATCGCTTTGACATTACTCCTGAAATCAGGGTCATAAAGCTGTAAGAGAAGATAAGCTGTGGTAAGCTCTCCGGGGATTGCTATTGTCTTTCCTTTCAAATCTTTCATTTCACATTCTTTTGAAGCTACAACCAATGGCCCGCATCCCCTTCCAAGCGCTCCGCCTGAACGCAGAAGACAGTAATCATCCCTAAGATTCCCAAATGCGTTATATGAAACTTTTGTTATATCAAGCTCTCTTTTCATCGCACTCAGGTTGAGAGTTTCCACATCAAGCAGGATTTCCTTGAATTTTAAGCCACCTGTATCTATCTTCCCATGCACAAGCGCATAAAAGATGAAGGTGTCATTCGGACAGGGGGAGTATCCAAGAGAAAGGGTTCTCATTTTAATGGACATCCTTCACAAACAGGTTTTGGCTTGCAGAATTCTTTTCCTACTCTCACAAACAACGCATGATATTCGTTAAATAGCCTAACATCTTTTTTAAACGCAGAATGGAAAAGCTCCTGAAATTTATCGTATGCCTCATCATGCCCTAAAATATTATGCCTTGAGAGAACCCTTTTGGTATAAGCATCAATAACAAAAATGGGCTTATCAAGTACATAGAGAAGAATAGAATCCGCTGTCTCAGGGCCCATGCCGTTAACATCAAGAAGTTTTTTCCTGAGTGAATGAATCTCTTCACTTCCCATCTTCTTCATGCTTCCGTGATAAGCATTCATCAGAAAATTAATAAACGACTTAAGCCTTTTTGCTTTGATATTAAAATAACCTGACGGCTGTATTAATAAGGCAAGTTTTTTCACGGGCATATCATGAATAGCCTTTGCATTCAGGACTTTCTCTTTTTTTAGATTATTTATCGCCTTCTCAACGTTCCCCCAGTTTGTATTCTGCGTAAGTATTGCGCCGACTGCAACCTCAAAAGGCGTATCGCCCGGCCACCAGTTCTGCGGGCCAAAGGATTTGTAGAGTTTTTTGTAGATTGAGACAAGTTTTTTGTTTTTCATAACCTTCACCCCACCTTCACCTTTTTCTGCATCTCAAAAAGATCGATTATCTCCTTGACAGAATTAGCATCCTCGGGCTTTTTGTCTTCTCTCAGAAAGCCGACTGCCCTTGGGAAGCGCAGTGCGTAGCCTATGCCTTCCTTGTCCTTGCCTGCTGTATGTGAAGGAGAGCGTGTAATTTCATCTGCCGTGACTGTCACAACATATCTCGGCTCTACCCATACATCTGCCTCCATAACGGAATCTACCCTCGGATGCCTGTGAGAGATAGATATTTCATCAAGGATTTTTTTGAGCTGGAGAAATTCATCCTCTGAAAAGCCTGTGCCGACCTTGCTTACAGTCTTGAATGAGTCTGTCTTTGGCTCATAGACTGCGCCGAGAAAAGCCCCTACACCGAACTTTGCCCTTGCTCCCTTGCCCCTGAAATAACCGACTATGCACACATCAATCGTATCTGCAAGCTCTCCCCTGTAACTTCTCTTAAGTTTAATCCAGTTGAAGTTCCTGCCTCCCGCTGCATAGGGCGCATCAAGCCTTTTCGCAACAACACCCTCAAGCCCCCTTGCTATGGCATCCTCAAAATATTTTGTGATATCTTCATGCCTGTCCGTGATAAACAATTCAGACGGTTCAATCACAGAATTCTTCTTTATAATTTTTTTCAGCTTCTCTCTTCTTTCACTGAAAAGCTTTGGAGTATAGTCCTCTCCATCTGCATAAAGAAGATCAAAGGCAAAAAACTTCAGGGGATATTCTTTTGCAAGTTCCTCAATCCCGTGCTTTCTTTTTCTTTGAATCGTAATCTGAAATGGAAAAAGCTCGCCTGTTGATTCATTGTATGCAAGCGCTTCCCCTTCAATGATTGCAGTATCCGCAGTTATAAAATTTTTTACAGCCTCTTTTATCTCGGGGAACATGAGAGTTGTCCTCTCAAGGTTTCTTGAGAACATGTCAATATTATTTTTGTTTTTATGAATCTGCACCCTGAAACCGTCGTATTTAGCCTCTATGGCAGCTTCCCCTATTTTCTCTATAATCTCCTCCGATGAAGGAAGCCTTTCACACAACGCCATGCGTATCGGATAACCGACTCTCACATGAAATTTATTTACCCCCCCTATCCCCTTTTCAAGTAATGTTTTTGCAACAAGCCCCAGATCGGAGCAGAGGTTATAAGCCCTTTCAAGCTCGGGCCTTAATGATCTGTCTCCCTGCGCAAGCGCCAAGGCTTCGAGCACAGTTGGATCGCCGATTCCAAGCCTCAACCTACCGATAACAAACCGCGCAATATACTTTGCCTCTTCCGGAGATACTCCCCTTAAAAGACTGCTTAGAAGCCCAATCTTCTTTTCAACGCTTCCTGTGCCTGAGGTCCGGGCAATGGCCGTAAGTTCTTCATAAACTTTTCTGACTGTAAGATTTTCTCCTTTGTTTTTTATCAATTCCACGGCAGTTTTCCCGAGGTCTCCTGTGTGTTTAAATACATCCTCAACTTTTTTTGTAGGCGTATTCGTCGCATCTGATATTGCCCTGACAAGAAGTTTTTCCGACATGCCCATCTCAAGGCCGTGAAAAGGCGGAAGAAGCTCCCCCTGGCCGAGATAGATTATCTTATCTATATCATCTGCATTTGATTCTTTGAAAAGCTGAGAAAGGATATGAAACATCTCAAGTCGCTTTGAGGTTGCCTCAAGCTTTTCAAAATATTCAACGAGTTTCAGAAATTTCATATGCGATAGCCCCTAATTTTATTAAATTATAGCAGTGATATGATGGATATGTCATTGAAAAACAGAACGCTGTTATAGACATGGGCGGCTGCCCATATTACCCCCCGCTATGTTATCATCATTAACTATGGAAGAACGTTTACAGAAGATACTTGCAAAGATGGGGATTGCTTCAAGAAGAGGCGCTGAGGAGATTATCCTTGAAGAAAGGGTCACTATAAACGGAAAGGTTGCATCCCTCGGTATGAAGGCAGACCTTTCAAAAGACCATATAAAATTAGACGGAAAACTTCTAACAAAACCTGAGCCGAAGGTCTATCTAATGATAAACAAGCCAAGGGGAGTTATTACAACCCTTGCAGAAGAGGAAGAAAGGCCGACTATAAAAGATTATTTAAGGAATATCAGATACAGGGTTTTCCCTGTTGGCAGGCTTGACTTTGATTCCGAAGGGCTGCTGCTGCTTACAAATGACGGTGATTTCGCACATTCAATTTTGCACCCGTCAAAGAAGATGCCAAAAACATATCATGTTAAAATAAAAGGCATCATTGAGGACGAAAAGATAGAGAAGCTGAGAAAAGGGATAAGGCTTAAGGACGGAGTTACCGCGCCTGCCAAAGTAAAGAAACTCAGAAAAGCAGAGGAAAATTGCTGGATTGAGATTACTATCTATGAAGGTAAAAAAAGGCAGGTAAGGAGAATGTGCGAGCAGGTCGGGCACCCTGTGCTTAAACTCAAACGCATAAAAATCAACGGCATAGATATTGGAAATCTTCGCTCAGGAGAGTTAAGATATTTAACTCCGGATGAGGTTAAAAAAATAAAGAAAGAGGCAATGAATGACTCGGGACAAAAGCTGCGGTGAACTCAGGGAATCTGACATAGGCTCAAATCTGAGCCTTGCCGGATGGGTATTCAGAAGGAGAGACCACGGAGGCCTCATATTCATTGATCTCAGAGACAGGAGCGGACTCTGCCAGATTGTATTCAATCCTGACATTGCAGGTGATTCGCATACTAACGCGCATGACTTGAGGGCTGAATATGTCATAGCTGTGTCAGGCGAGATACGAAGAAGGCCTGAAGGCACGGAAAATCCCAATATCCCAACAGGCGCAGTTGAGATGTACGTCAACAAACTTGAAGTCCTGAACGAGTCATCACCATTGCCTTATAACATGGAAGAAGCCGCAGACGCAGGAGAGGCATTACGGCTTAAGTACAGATATCTTGACCTCAGAAGGCCTGAGATGCAGCAGAACCTTACTACGCGTCACAAGATTACAAAGGCAACAAGAGATTATCTCGATGAGAGGGGATTTCTTGAGATAGAAACACCGATGCTTACAAAATCCACACCTGAAGGCGCAAGGGATTATCTTGTTCCGAGCAGGCTGAACCCAGGGCATTTTTATGCTCTCCCGCAATCACCTCAGCTTTTCAAACAGATATTGATGGTTGCAGGAATGGAGAAGTATTTCCAGATTGTGAAATGTTTCCGTGACGAAGACCTAAGGGCAGACAGACAGCCTGAATTTACACAGATTGATTTGGAGATGTCATTTGTCGACAGAGAAGATGTCATTTCTCTCATGGAAGAAATGATGAAGAAGATTTTTAAAGATGTGCTTTCAATTGATATAGAAACACCTTTTCAGAGATTAAGTTTTCATGAATCAATGGAGAGATTTGGAAACGACAAGCCTGATATGAGATTCGGGCTTGAACTTAAGGATATGGCAGACCTTGCCATGAAAGGCACATTCAAGGTATTTCTTGATGCAATAAATGACAGGGGAATGGTAAAGGCGCTTAACGGCAAGGGCATGGCAGGGCTTTCAAGGAAAGATATAGACACGCTAACAGCAGAAGCGCAGTCTTATGGCGCAAAAGGCCTTGCATGGATAAAGGTCAAGTCTGCCTCAGGCGGAGGTTTTGAATCTCCTATAGCCAAGTTCTTCCCTGAAGAGATACTTAAAAAGATGGCTGAAAGGCTTGAAGCAAAAGAAGGCGATTTAATGATGTTCGTAGCTGATAAGCCCAAGATTACTTATGACGCCTTAAGCAGGCTCAGGCTTGCGCTCGGCGAAAGATTAAACCTCATTAAGCCGGGATATAAATTTGTATGGATAACTGATTTTCCGTTGCTTGAATGGGATGAAGAGGAAAACAGGTTTCAGGCAATGCACCATCCCTTCACATCACCCATGAATGAAGATATAGAAAAAATGCTTTCGGGAAATATTAACGATAAAGACCTTCTCTCATCATTAAAGGCAAAGGCGTATGACATTGTTTTAAATGGTTATGAGATTGGCGGCGGAAGCATCCGTATTCACAGGCAGGACGTTCAGAAAAAGATGTTTGATGTCCTGAATATCTCAGAGGAAGAGGCTAAGGTGAAGTTCGGCTTCCTGCTTGATGCGCTCCAGTATGGCGCTCCTCCGCATGGAGGCATCGCCCTCGGACTTGACAGGCTTGTGATGATAATGGTCGGAGCAACATCTATAAGAGACGTTATCGCATTTCCCAAGACACAGAAGGCTGTCTGCATGATGTCCGGAGCGCCTTCAACAGTAGAACCAAAACAACTGAGAGAGCTTTACATAAAGACAGATGTGCCAATAGAATAGAGTAGTCGTACACATCATGGAACAGCCCAAATCAAGGAATGCAGCCCAAAAAATACCATAGCCTTAGTTGTTATCACATTCCTTATCGCTGCAATCATAATCACAAGATTTTACTTAAAGGCAATAGGCATCCTGATAATATCTGCGGCTGTTCTCATCTATGTTTGGGTATCTTTTGCAAAACTGCCTAAGGAAGAAAAAAGAGCTGTGTTTGAAGCAATGGAGAAAAGCAATAAAACATCTCTCGGCAAAGCCGTTCAGTTCTTGCAATATCTGATTTACGCCTTAATCGCCGTTGCAGTAATCAGATTGTTTATTGGACAGCCGAAATAGATCAAATAAAAGCAACACGTTCAAGGCTCAGCATTTATTAATATTTCCCCTTGTCAAGACATTCTCCACATGGATATAATAAAGCCAATACAGCCATTTGGAAGACACTATACCATGCATCAGGGGTAAAAGGATATTCTTATATGAAAAGCAAATCCGCAGAAAAACTTCTGAAAGATATTCAAAACCTTGAAATCCTTGAATCCATAGGTGATGCTGTCAGCATTCAAGATACTAACTTTAAGATTATCTTCCAAAATAAAATCAGTAAGGGGATTGTTGGGTACCATGTTGGGGAATATTGCTACGAAGCCTATACCCTTAGAGATAAAACCTGTAAGGACTGTCCTCTGGCTCCAGTTTTTGCTGACGGTAAAACCCATACAGTAGAAAGAAACAAGCCGTCTGATAAAGGAATGGTTTATCTTGAAATCACAGCCTCGCCTCTAAGGAATTTAAAGGGGGAAATCATAGCAGGAATAGAGGTCATGAGAGATATAACTAACCGCAAAGAAACTGAAGAAAGATTAAAGAATAGCGAGGAAAAGTTCAGAAATCTCTCAGAAAACTCTCCAAACATGATTTTTATCAATAAAAAGGGTAGAGTGGTTTATGCCAATAAAAAATGTGAAGAAATTATGGGCTATAAGAAAGAAGAGTTTTACTCGCCTGACTTCAACTTTCATGTATTGATCGCACCGCAATATCTTGATACAGTCAGCGGAAATTTTCAGAGGCATCTTAAAGGAGAAGAAGTCCCTCCTTATGAGTATACAGTTGTAACCAAACAGGGCACGGTTATAGAGGTAATAATCACCACAAAATTAATAAATTACGAAGGAGATACCGCCATTCTTGGAATAATCACTGATATCTCAGAGCAGAAGAAGACTGAGGAGACGCTGCGGGAAAGCGAAGCACGCTTTCGCAAATTGGTTGAGACAGCCTTTGAAGGTATTGCGATTGCTGAAAATGGCATCTTCTTAGAAGCAAATAAACTGTTCGCTAAATTGTTTGAATATACATTACCCGAGATAATAGGACTACACATATCTAAGTTAGTAGCCCCAGAAAGTCTTGTTGATGTAATGCAAAAGATTCAATCAGGATACGATAGACCTTACGAAGCTGTCTGCGTGACAAAAAATGGGAAACATTTTCCAGTGGAAGCCTGCGGCAAAGCAGTAATTTACAACGGCCGGAAAGCAAGAATAACAGCTCTGAGAGACATATCAGGACGCAAAAGATCAGAAGAAGAATCCATAAAGATTCAAAAACTTGAATCGCTCGGCATACTCGCAGGCGGAATTGCGCACGATTTTAACAATCTTCTTACTGCTATACTTGGCAATGTTTCTTTAGCAAAAATGCATATAAATCCTGAAGATAAAATTTACGAACTATTGACAGAAGCTGAAAAAGCATCCATGAGGGCAAAAGACCTGACACAGCAACTGCTCACCTTTTCAAAAGGAGGAGAACCCGTCAAGAAAACTGTTTTGTTAAAGGGGCTTGTACACGATACGTCTTGCTTTGCCCTTAGAGGTTCAAAAACAAAAAGCGAATGCCGGTTTCCTGATAATCTCTGGCCTGTTGAAATTGACGAAGGTCAGATAACACAGGTGTTTCATAATCTTATCATAAATGCAGACCATGCCATGCCCGAGGGCGGAGTCGTTGATATACATGCTGAAAATATCACATCAACAGCTGACAAAGCAGGAGCACTACTCATGCCCGGCAAATATGTAAAAATCTCTGTGCATGACAATGGTGTTGGAATACCGAAAGATCATCTTCAGAAAATATTTGACCCTTATTTCACAACAAAACAGATGGGCAGCGGACTCGGACTTACAACAGCATATTCAATCATCAGAAAACATGACGGGGCAGTAACTGTAGAATCTGAACTGGGTAAAGGGACTATTTTAAATATATATTTGCCGGCATCTTCAAAGGAAATTATTTTCCATGAGGAGATAACTGACACTGTTTCTTCAGGCAAAGGGAAAATACTGGTAATGGATGACGATGATATGGTCAGGGATGTCGCAGGCGCGATTTTAAGAAGCTTAGGGTATAAGGTTGAATTTGCAAAAGACGGCACTGAAGCTATTGAACTTTACCAAAAAGCAATAATATCAGGAGAATCGTTTGATGTGGTTATAATGGATCTAACCATCCCAGGAGGGATGGGCGGAAAAGATGCAATAAAGAAACTGCTGAACATTGACCTGCAGGTTAAGGCGGTTGTATCAAGCGGTTATTCCAATGATCCCATAATGTCAAACTATAAAGCCCATGGATTCAGCGCAGTAATATCCAAGCCCTACAATGTTATTGATATGAGTAAGACATTGCATGAATTAATAAATAGTTGTATTCACTAACCTCCTCAACGTCTTTAATTTTCATGCCCTTGTCAATCCCCGCTCTGCACGGATATAATAAGTGCTATATTTCATAGAGGAGAAAAACTATCTTGTACGAAAGATATGACCCCAAAAAAGTTGAGCTGAAATGGCAGAAGTACTGGGCTGAGAAAAATATTTTTAAAACAGAACCCGATGCTTCAAAAAAGAAATTCTACTGCCTTGAAATGTTCCCCTACCCTTCAGGGAAAATACACATGGGCCATGTCAGAAATTATGCAATCGGCGACGTAATAGCAAGATACAAGAGGATGAGAGGGTTCAATGTCATCCATCCGATGGGATGGGATGCATTTGGAATGCCTGCTGAGAACGCCGCGATAAAAGAGGGAATCCACCCTGCAAAATGGACCTACGAAAATATCACCTACATGAAAAAACAGCTTAATCAGTTGGGGCTCAGCTATGACTGGGACAGAGAGGTTACAACATGCAGCCCTGATTACTACAAGTGGAATCAGTGGTTCTTCCTGAAGATGTATGAGAAGGGGATTGCATACAGGAAATCATCATTTGTGAACTGGTGCCCTTCATGCATGACTGTTCTTGCAAATGAGCAGGTTATTGACAATGGATGCTGGAGATGCGATACAGCGGTAATCAAGAAAGAGTTGGAGCAGTGGTTTTTTCGTATTACGCATTATGCAAAAGACCTCCTGAAGGCGTGTGATGAGCTTAAGGGCTGGCCTGAAAAAGTTATCTTAATGCAAAAGAACTGGATTGGAAAGAGCGAGGGGCTTGAGGCTGATTTCAAAGTTGCAGGAAGGGACGAAAGAATCCGTATATTCACTACAAGGGCCGACACTTTATTTGGAGCCACATTTGTATGCCTTGCGCCTACACACCCTTTATCAGAAAAACTCGTTGTTGATAAAGAAGCTCTTAAGAAGGTCAAGGAACACTACGGCAAAGAAGATGAAAAAATTGGGCTCTTTACAGGACACTACGCAACCAATCCCGCGAATGATGAGAAGATTCCAATTTATATAGCAAACTTCGTTCTGATGGAATACGGCACAGGAGCAATAATGTCCGTTCCTGCTCATGACCAACGGGATTTTGAATTTGCAAAAAAGTACAATCTGCCAATACGGGTGGTAATAGAACCAGAGCAGAAGTCAAAACTTACCGAAGCGTACGAAGATGAAGGCATTCTTGTTGATTCAAATTCTTTTAGCAAGCTAAGAAGTGATGTTGCAAGAATAGAGATAGCAAAGCACATAGAGAAAAAAGGCTTAGGCAAGAGGGTAATAAATTACAAGCTCCGTGACTGGGGAATATCAAGGCAGAGATACTGGGGAACGCCGATACCGATAATTTATTGCGAGAAATGCGGTGTTGTTCCAGTCCCTGAACAAGAACTGCCGGTAATCCTTCCAGAGGATGTGAAATTCACAGGCACAGGCGGGTCACCACTTGCAGAGTCAGAAAAATTTGTAAATACAATTTGTCCAAAATGCAAAGGCAAGGCAAGGCGAGAGACTGATACAATGGACACATTTGTTGATTCATCATGGTATTTCATTGCATATTGCGTTGACAATGGAAAGATTAATTTCCAATCCCTAACCCCCAATCCCCAATCCCCAATAAGTTACTGGATGCCTGTTGACCAGTATGTCGGCGGTGTTGAACACGCAGTGCTTCATCTCCTCTATTCAAGATTTTTTACCCGTGTTATAAAAGACCTTGGAATCATTAACTCTCCGGAGCCTTTCACAAACCTTCTCACGCAGGGAATGGTATGTAAAGAAACGTTGAAATGTCCTGAGCATGGCTGGCTCTTACCTGAAGATGTTAAGGATGAGAAGTGCATAAAATGCGGAAAGGCTGTTGACATAGGACGGGTTGAAAAGATGTCAAAATCAAAAAAGAATGTCATTGACCCTGACCATCTTATAAACAGATACGGGGCAGACACATCAAGGCTCTTTTCGCTCTTTGCTGCGCCGCCTGAAAGAGACCTTGAATGGTCAGACCAGGGGGTTGAGGGTGCATACAGATTCCTGAATAGGATATGGGGACTCTTATATAAAAATAAATTCAAAATTCAAAATTCAAAATTCAAAATTGAGGAGCTATCAAGCTATCAGCCATCAGCCGTGCGCCTTCTACGAAAAACACATCAGACCATAAAGCGGGTTACAAACGACATGGAGCGCGAATACCACTTCAATACAGCGATTGCAGCGCTCATGGAGCTTGTGAATGATCTATGTTCGTTTGAGCCGAAATCAGACGACGACTGGAAAGTATTCAGATTCGGCATTGAAGCGCTTCTGCTTTTGCTTTCTCCATTTTCTCCGCACATATCGGAAGAACTGTGGGAATCTATAGGCAACAAAAAAGGCATACTTGAACAGAAATGGCCTTTATGGGATGAGAATATCGCAAAAGAAGAAGAAATAGAACTCGTTATTCAGATTAACGGCAAAGTAAAGGCAAAGATTATGATAGCTGCGGGGCAGGCGGACGATGAAGTCAGGGGGAAAGCTCTTGGCGAACCCAGGATACAGGAAATTATAAAGGGGAAAACACTGAAAAAAGTCTTTATTGTTAAAGGCAAACTTGTTAACATAGTAATATGACAAGAATGAAAGTTAAAAGTTTTATGTTACTGTCTACTGTCTACTGTCTACTGTTTACTCTCTCCAGCTGCGGTTATACGCTGCAGGGCAGAGACACGCTGCCCTTTACCTCTGTCAAAATAGGCAGGATTGAAAACAAAACATTTGAACCGAAATTGGAAGATAAATTCCAGAAAGCGCTTGCTGATGAACTCATAAGAAACGGAATAATGATTTCAAATAGCGCAAAACATATAATAAACGGCACTATAGATGACCTGAAGCTAAGCCCCCTCGCAGAAAAAGAAGGCGTAGCATCCGAATATCAGGTAATTATAAAAGCCAAATTTTTTCTTACATCCCCCGACGGGAAGGTCAAAGAGTTAAGAAACACAGGAGTTTTTATTGTATCTTTTCCAGGTTCGGGCAATATAGAAAGCTTAGTCGCGGCAAAAGAGCAGGCAACAGAAACTGCTATGAGAAATCTGGCTTCTGAGATACGTGCCGGAATAGTCTATGGCATGTAGATGAGCATTAAAACCTTTTTGCAGGAAATAGACAAGGGACTGACCTCGCCTGCCTATCTTCTATATGCGGATAACGAGTACCCCATAGAAGAAGCTTTGTCTGCAATCAAAAAAACAATCCCTGAGACAGAGATGGATTTTAATTTCAATGTTTTTGACATGGACTCTGCCGACAGTATCCCGGCTGTATGGGAAATAATTGACACCTTAAATACAATCTCTTTTTTCGGAAGCCGCAGGTATGTGGTCGTCAGGAATCTTCAAAAAATTTCTGCAAAGGAATTTAAAAAATTCCAATCCTACACAGCAAATCCGTCACCCAATTCGGCGCTTTTAATGTCCCATACCGGCACATTGAAAAAAGAAATGAAAGAAAGCACGAAAGGATTAAAGGCCATCTGCCTTGATATACGGGGAAATGACCTGTCTGTATGGATAAAAGAAAAGGCAAGGCAAAAGGGGATTACGATTAAAGATGACGCTGTGGAATACCTAATCGGAGTTGCCGGAGACGACATAGGGCTTCTGTCTTCGGAAATTGAAAAACTTGCATCATTTGGGAATGAGGCAATTACAATAAACAGCATAAAAGAAATTGTTGAGGGCAGCAGGGATTACAGCGTATTTGACCTCACAAATGCGCTGAGAGAAAGGAATGCCGAAAAAGTTCTCAGAATATACAAAAAACTCTCCGAGACAACAGAACCGTATAATCTCTTAGGCGCAATAAACTGGCACTACAGCAAGATGTCCGTGCAGGCAACCCCGAGCTGCTCGGGGCAACGGAAAGACTTTTCAAGAGCATTTGAAATCCTGAACGATGCCGATATACAGATAAAAACCTCAGGCGGCGCCTATCCGATGGAACACCTGCTTATCAGGCTGCTGCGTTTTTGAGAACTGCATTTGCCAGTTTTGAGAGCCTTGATATTTTTCTGGAAGCTGTATTTTTGTGCAATACGCCTTTTGAGACAGCTGAATTTACAGCCCTTATTATCTCTCTCAAAAGCTTTTTTACATTTTCCTGATTTTTTTCAGTTATCGCTTCCTCAATCCTTTTCGAGACAGTTTTTATCTTTGAGCGGATTGAAGCATTGCGCAAATTGCGTTTCTGCGCCTGTCTTATTCTTTTTATTGCTGAAAGATTTTTCTTTTTTGCTGCTTTAGCCGGCAATTCCTTCCTCCTTATAGGTCTGAGACCCCGAAAAATTTGGTCGTCTTTTTTAACATAATTTTAGTTATAAAATCAATCTTTTTATGTTAAAATTTTACACTATGAAAAAATACAAGCCTGTCTCGCTGAAAAAGTTAAAGACATATCCCATCTCAAAAAGGAAGAGCAAGGTGGAGATTGACTTGACTGCAGCCCCGCATAAAGCAGGACAGTCATTCAGCGATTTTATCCGTAATCTGCCCGGCATACTCGCGGCAAAGGACTTCAGGGCTGTTGTAATGGCCATAGTTAATGCAAGAAAGAGAGAGAGGCCTGTTATTTTAGGCATGGGAGCACATCCAATAAAAGTGGGGTTATCCCCCATTATCATTGACCTTATGAACAGAGGCATAATAACTGCAATTGCTACAAACGGCGCTTGTATTGTTCATGACTTTGAGCTGTCTTTCATGGGTAAGACATCCGAAGATGTTGCAGCGGAGCTGTGCAAAGGCACTTTCGGAATGGCAAAGGAGACAGGGGGATACATTAATAAGGCTGTAAATACCGGAGTTAAAAAGGGACACGGCATAGGGGAATCGCTTGGAGAAATGATTTATAAGAGCAAGTTTAAGTTCAAGAACATGAGCATATTCGGCGCTGCATATAGGCATGGTATTCCTGCAACTGTCCATATCGCCATCGGCACAGACATAATTCATATGCACCCCAACGCCGACGGCGCATCAATCGGCGAGGGGAGCCTTAGAGATTTCAAACTTTTCACATCCGTAGTGTCAGACCTTGAGGGAGGCGTTTATATAAATTTAGGCTCTGCTGTCATTATGCCTGAAGTTTTTTTAAAGGCATTGACGATAGCAAGAAACCTCGGCAGAAAGGTTGAAAACATTACCACTGTCAACATGGATTTTATCCAGCACTACAGGCCTCATCAAAATGTCCTTAAAAGGCCTACCATGCAAAAAGGATGCTCGTATGCCCTCACAGGCCATCACGAGATAATGTTCCCGCTCTTGGCAGCAGCAGTGATTGAGGGGATCCGAATCAGTTAGACAAATTTTTTAAAGCCCTTTTAAAACACCCTCATTTTGCTATTTTTTATTCTTTCTCTTTGTTTTTAGGGAGTTATCTATGACGAGATAAAGACAGCATCAAAGCATTTACCAAGCATACATGTTGAAAAATTGTTAGCAACTTCAATTAAAGATTTTTCTTGCCTCTACAGTCCTCAACCCCAACATTTTGCCTGTTTTTTGTGCAGTTAACTTTTCTTTTAAAAACAATAGGTTACGTCTTTAGGATTGGCTTTGCAGTAACTTCATTTTAAAACCAATTGCAACGCCTTATTTATCAGGACATTGGCGCTATGTAATTAAAACTTTGTGGTTATAAACAATGGGAAGGGGCGTCTAACCGTTCTACCTAATCCTGTTTGCCTTTATCCTTCATCGCTGACCGGTATCTGCCTATATAATCGTTAGCAACCTTTTCAGGATCAAGAGAGAGGTAACGGGCATATTCCATGATATACCCTTTCAGATAAACCTCTGCCGGAAGGGACGAAAATTTCTCGCGCTCTATATCTTCAAAATATTGTTTGCGGATCTTTGTAAAAACTGCCACATCTTTAAGGTTAACCCCAAGTTTTTCCCTTATCTCTCTTAACAATTCGCCGCTGAATGACGTCATACCGGACATATACTGCTTTAGTTCTTCACCCACAACAAAAGACGGTTTCTTGCTGCCTGCGGGGTCGCTGCCCTTATTCTCAAAAAAGTCGATAAGTTTTGTGTATGCCTCTTCTACCTGTTCCACAATGTCATGCCGCTTTTCTTCGGATAATTCATAGGCGATGGCCGAAGTCACAATGGAGTCATTTGAGTACAATGATTTCAGATGCAGATACGAATTCCTTACCTCTGACAACTGGGAATCAGGACTAAGCTCAAGCGCCTCAAAGTATTTCTTATAATCTTCTATTGGCATATTTATCGGCCGTTACTGTTATCTGCCTGCCGTCTCTCAGATTTTCCGTAAGCTTGCTTATCTCTTTTGCCACATGTGAAAACGGGTGCGTAAGCATAAAAGGCAGCCTCTTGTTTATGCACCTCAACACAGTCTCATCGTATTCTATGTGCCCCGCATACTGCGCATCAAAACCCAGAAATTTCAGGCATACGCTTTTAACAGACGCTCCAACCATAATCTCCCTGCCGCTTCTCACTTGATTCAGGACTATATGGATCCTGAAGGTTGCCAGTTCATTCTCAATAATATCCCTGATGTGAACCGAAGTGCCCATTAGATGCTCAACTACATCCTTAAGGTGTTTTATGCCGTGCGCATCCCTGTTCTTCCAGACATCCTGAATCACATCCTTCAGCCCGTGTGCGCTGAGTATAATCTTAAGTTTTCTGAAAAAAACATTTTTAATGAAATGATACATATTCTCAAGTGCGGTGATTTCGGGCAGTGTTACAACTATCATCTTATCGGCCAACAAAAAAGTGTCGATGGTATTATTATGCGAGCCTGCTCCGAGGTCAATGAGAATATAATCCGTATCTATTGCCTTTATCTGCCTGAACAGCTTGAGTTTCTGAGCATATTTTATATTCTCGGAGTCAAGCGAACTGAGAGTCCCTGACACCAATCCAATGTCGGGGATACCGCAATTTACTATAATGTCCTTCAGTGATGCTTTTTTTTCAAAAAAATCAGTAAGAGAATTTCTTGGCTTGCTTACTCCAAGCAGAGTATGAAGGTTCGCTCCTCCGAGGTCTGCGTCAATCAGCACAACCTTGTTGCCCTTTGAAGCCAGATGCGTGCCTATGCTGCTTGTGACGAAACTCTTACCGGTCCCGCCCTTGCCTCCGCCAATAGCCCATATTTCGCATCTTTTATCCTGCGCGCCGTTATTCATAAATTATATAGACAGCTTTTTATACGATAAAACCAGTCATATAGTCAAGCCCTGCACAAAATTAGCTGATAAAACCTTACAAACTAAAAAGGGGATGTTTCCAGATTTTATGGAAACATCCCCTTTAATTTCAGTCTTAATTCTCTTTTACAGCAGTGGAACAATCAGAAGCGCAACAATATTAATAACCTTTATCATAGGGTTGATTGCCGGTCCTGCTGTATCCTTGTAAGGATCGCCGACTGTGTCGCCTGTTACAGAGGCTTTATGTCCATCGCTCCCCTTCTTGTGTACGACACCTTTGTCATCGGTAACGCCCTCTTCAAAGGATTTCTTGGCGTTGTCCCATGCGCCGCCGCCGCTTGTCATGGCGATAGCCTGGAAAAGTCCGGTAAGGATACTTCCGATAAGTACGCCTCCGAGGGCCTCTCTGCCGAGAGTAAGACCTACAACAACAGGAATAACAACTGGGATAAGCGCAGGAACCATCATCTGCTTGATAGCGCCTTTTGTGACAATATCAACGCACTTGCCATATTCCGGCTTTGCCTTATATTCCATAATGCCGGGGATCTCCCTGAACTGTCTTCTGACTTCATCAACAATGCTGCCTGCTGCCTTTCCAACAGCCTCCATAAGGAGTGAGCCGTAATAATAAGGGAGCAGACCGCCGATAAAGAGACCTGCCAGAACCATTGGATTTGAAAGGTCAAAATAAAGGATCTCGCTGAACGATCTTGAATACTCTGCAAAAAGAACCAGAGCTGCAAGACCTGCTGAACCGATTGCATAACCCTTTGTAACAGCCTTTGTTGTGTTTCCGACTGCATCCAAGGGGTCTGTGATGTTACGGATCTCTGCAGGAAGTCCTGACATTTCTGCGATACCGCCTGCGTTGTCAGTGATCGGTCCATACGAGTCGATAGCAACAACGATACCTGTCATCGAAAGCATTGAAACCGCTGACAATGCAATAGCAAAAAGACCGCCAGCTGCATCACCGGCAAATCCACCGCCTAAATGATAAGCTCCGAGAATTGAGGCAACGATAACTATAACAGGCGCAGCGGTTGATTTCATGCTGACAGCAAGACCTGCTATAACGTTTGTGCCGTGACCGGTCAGACTGGCCTTTGCAATGTGTTTCACCGGGGGATACTGCGAAGCAGTGAAGTACTCAGTTATAACCACGATCAGTCCGGTCAATGCAAGGCCGATAACCGCCATAAGGAAAACGTTCATCTGTGTAAATGAAGGGTGAGAGGCCATTGAAGTCGCATCTACGCCTTTCAGAAATTCACCTGTCACAAAATAAAATACTATTGCCGCGAGAACTCCGGCAACGGCAAGCCCCTTATAGAGGGCCCCCATGATGTACTGGCTTTTGCCAAGCTTTACGGCAAATGTTCCGATAATGGAAGCTATGATTGATATTCCGCCGAGGAGCATCGGGAATTCCACCCATGGGCTCTCAGCGCCAAAAACAGTCTTTGCAAGAAGCATTGCCGCAACAAGCGTAACAGTGTATGTCTCATAAAGGTCTGCTGCCATGCCTGCGCAGTCGCCTACGTTATCACCAACGTTGTCCGCAATAACCGCAGGGTTTCTTGGATCATCCTCGGGGATACCTGCTTCAACTTTTCCAACAAGGTCAGCGCCTACGTCAGCAGCCTTTGTATAAATACCGCCTGCAATACGCGCAAACACGCTCATGAGTGAGCATCCGAAGCCAAGCCCTACCAGTGCATGGAATGCCATCTCAGGGGCTGCCTGCTTTGCTATAAAATAAAATCCCGCAAGGCCTATAATTCCGAGACCAACGACCATAACTCCTGTCACTGAGCCGCCCTTGAACGCAAGGCTGAGCGCAGACTGGAGGCCCTTGTACGCAGCCTGCGTGGTGCGTACGTTTGCGCGGACAGTAACCCACATGCCTACAAAACCGGCAAGCGCTGAACCGACTGTGCCGACGATAAAGCCGATAGCAGTCCAAATGCCGAGATTCATCGCCGCGATAAGGACAACGAGAATCACTGCAACCATCGCTACAGTTTTATATTCGCGTGCCAGGAAGGCATAAGCTCCCTCTTTAACAGCATTTGATATCTCCTGCATCTTCGCACTTCCTGCGTCCTGTTTTGATACCCACATTGCGGTCATCACAGCGTATATCACGCCTAATAATCCGCAACCTAAGGCAAAAAGAATTGTTGAACTCATCTCTCCTCCTTCTAATTTTAATTATAAATCCTCTAATCTTGCGAAAACTTTAAATACACCAAAAAGATGATTTCGCCGTCACCTCCTTCGATTCTTTTTTCAAAAAACAGCTATTATTATAGAAAAAAATTTTCCTAATCAATCCGGGTCCGGAATTACTTCACTTCACGTCCCGAATATTTTGCGAACACCAGAGCCGTAGTCCTGTATGCCATATGCGCCATCTTCGAAAACGGCGCATAGGCAAAAAGAAAAAATACAGCCACAAGATGAGTGAAATACACAGGATATGCGAGAATAGGGATATTAGCGAGCCTTAAAACCTCTGAAAGAATCCCGGTCGTCACGATAGTTAATATTACGCTGATAAAGAGCCAGTCATAATAGCTTCCGCTTCCTGCCTTTTCAGCATTCTTCTGCCTGTTTGTGATGACCAGAAGTATTCCTGAAAGAAGCACGAGGGCGCTGATGTTTCCGAATATCTTCATAGGGTCATACTGAGGATAGGGTGTTTCTCCAAAGTGAAAGATGGCAGTCGGCTGAATACCGAAAATTTCATAGCCATATAAATAGGCAACGCCCCAGGCAGTTGTAATAGCAAGGCCGACAAAACCAAAAAATACGAACATATGAGAATTAGCGCGCTCAACTGTTACATCACATTTCTTAAATCTCTTATGGGTCACGAACTCAAGAATAGTATTAATGATGATCATGAGCATCGGGCCTTTAACCTTCTTCTGCCACGGGTTGTCGCTTATATCCACGCCTGATTTAAGGTCTTTCCAGTATCTTGTTATTCCCATTATAAACCCGGCCAACGCAAACAATGCCGCGGCGCTGAATATAACGTCGATGTAGGGAACTTTCATGAAAGTCTCTGCATATACTATCTTTCCTTCAGGGATAAGGGAATGCCCCTGCATCATCAGAGCAAGTATAAAGATAATTACCGGCACCACGAGAAGAGCAAGCAGGGCTTTCGGACTGCCTACGGCCTTTCCGAGAAAGCTTGGGAAGGCGTAATGCTCTATGCTCAGTTTTCTTATCGCACCGAGCACTTCACCGGGCTTCGCCCCTCTGGGACAATATGCTGTGCAGTCGCTGCACTGATGACAGAGCCATATATCGGGATTGCTGAGAAGCTTATCTTTCAGCCCCCACTGCGCGTGCAGCATTTCTTTTCTCGGGAAAGGCTTGTCATCAGGCGTCACATTGCATACAACTGAGCAGGTTGCGCACTGAAAACATTTTTTGAGAGACTCTCCTCCGGAACTGATAACATCGTTTATAAAATTTAAGTCAGATTTAATAATCTGTTCTGCCATTGACTCCTCCTCTTGTTATAAGTTATAAGTTTAAAGTTAGAAGTTTTTGAACTTTTCACTTTTCACTTTTAACTCTCAACTCCCTTATCTAAAATTCCTTAAACGGATTCGGTCCTATTTCTTCCACCCTGCTTACAAAATCCTC
This sequence comes from Nitrospirae bacterium GWF2_44_13, assembly GCA_001805105.1. Taxonomy (GTDB): domain Bacteria; phylum Nitrospirota; class Thermodesulfovibrionia; order Thermodesulfovibrionales; family UBA1546; genus UBA1546. The sequence goes on from MHEE01000013.1 coordinate 62,356, forward strand.
TATCATCTGGGGCAGCTTGTCGTATTCGTTTATTGCGACCTGCACAAGCTGGCATCTGTCGGATTCCAGTTGAAGCTTGTCGAGTGTCTCCTTGACCTTGCTAAACCTGTAATTTGCCAGTTCGCTTCCTTTTATAAAGTGGCATTGATAGTTCTCGCCGTACTTGCAGCCGAGAAGCATCAGCCCGTCAATCCCCCTTGAAAACGCATCAGAAACCCATACCAGGTTCATTGAGCCAAGACACCTCACAGGTATAATCCTTACCTTGGGATTTAATTTAATGCGTTTTATCGCAGCGCTGTCCAATGCCGGGTATGCGTCATTTTCACATGCAAGCACTATTATCCTGAACTCGTCTTCATCCACTTCTATGGACTTTATCATTGACCCGACCATATCAACGCTGAAGTCTTTGAATGATACAATTCTTTCAGGACAGGCGCCCATACATGTGCCGCATCTGCGGCAGCGGTTGAGCTTATAAAACGGCGTGCCCTTGTCATCTTCTTCTATTGCGCTGAAGGGGCATTCCTCCGTGCATCTTTTGCATGAAGTGCATTTGATCATCATAGGATCAGGGAAGGTTACATCCCACGCCCTCGGATGGACTGCAATGCCTTTTGCAATATGTTCAACGCACTGAATTGCCTTTAAGGCCGCGCCTGCAGCGTCTTCCGTAGCGTCCGCCATTGTCATCGGCTGTTTTACGCAGCCGGCGGCATAGACTCCTGTTCTTCTTGTCTCATACTGAAAGCATATGAAGCCCGAGTCTGCAAATCCGTATGCGCCTTCAAGCGTCGGGATTTCGGGACCCTGTTTGTATGCAAGATTCAAAATAAATTCCGGTTTTGGTGTGTTATCAAGATATTCCTTCTTTGCTATATCGCCTTTCTTACCTGCTTCAGTAAGTCCATCAAGATATTCCTGCGGGGCGCGTGTGGCAGGCACTATGCCTGTGGCAAGCACGACAAGGTCCGCCTCCACCTTTATTTTTTCTCCAAGCAGCGTGTTCTCGGCCTCCACAAAAAGATTGCCGTTGCCGGCGTCGCTTATGCCTGTTACCTCAGCCTTTGTCAATAAAACACCGGGATCATTCTGCATGTTTTTATAGAAGATTTCTGTCTGTCCGGGTGTCCTGATATCTTTATAAAATATCATCGCAATTGCGTCGCCGTTTTTCTCTCTTATGTACTTGGCCTGTTTAAGTGAGGTGCCGCAGCAGAATGATGAGCAGTACGGGAGATGGTTCGGGTCCCTTGAGCCTGCGCATTGAATGAATGCGACCTTCTTTGCCTCTTTACCGTCTGAAGGACGGGTTATCTTTCCCTTCTTTGCCATCTCTTCCATCTGGACATTCGTGATTACATTGGGCTTGCCGTATCCGAGATGTTCAAGCTTTGAGGCGTCATAGGGCTTCCATCCAACAGCCATGATGACCGCTCCTACCTTAACGGTTTCGCTGTTTCCGTTCTTTCTGATTGTCACGTCAAAAAGTCCGGGCTGCCCTTCGGTCTTTTCTATTGTCGATGATTTAAAAACCTTGATGTTGGAATGCGCCTCAACTTCTTTTATCCTGTCAAATATCTTAGGTTCTTCCAGTTTGTCAAACGGCTCCTGCCTCGGCGTTTCCTTATAAAGTTTTGCAGCCCAGCCGCCAAGCTCTGCTTCCTTTTCTACAAGCACCACCTGATAACCTGCTTTGGCTGACTCAATCGCTGCAGACAGTCCAGCAGTTCCTCCGCCAACGACGAGTATGGTATTGCTAAGGTCAGGGAGGATACTAGGTTCAGGAAGGTCACCTTTCTGCGTCTTGATTATTCCCATTACCATATAATCGTCTGCAAGGCTTTGTGCGTCACTGCTCATCGGCTCCGCAGTCCACGCAACAAATTCTCTCAGGTTGACCCTTTCCGTTATAGTGCAGGGGAAATCAAATTCATCTGTTTTTACACGCGGCGAACATGCGCCGATGATTAAAGTATTTGTGCCTTCTTTTATATCATTTTTTATTAACTCCAAACCTTCAGGGCCGCATAAGACCTGGTGCTCTTTTATAATATCTGCAGGGACCTTGCCCTTTAATGCGACCCTTTTTTTGAGTTTTTCAAAATCAATCGCTTCACCGATGCCGCAGCCTTTGCACATATATACGCCGAATTTCTTTTCCATATGTCTCTACCTCCTCGCGCTCTGAATGGTTTTGATTGCGACCCCTGTTGCATCCTGAACCGATTTTGCAACGTCAACAGGACTCTTCGCCGTTCCGACCGCGTACATGCCTTTCTTTAAGTATGACGCTACTACAAAACCATCGTGTGTATATGAAATCTCGCCAGGTACCTTTGAAGCCTTTGTTGAGGGCACCATACCGGCTGCAAGTACAACCATATCGTATTTTTCAGTAATCTTATTGCCCGCCAATACGTCTTCTACCACTAATTCAACATCACCGGTCGCGCTGTCTTCCGTAATCTTGGCGACCTTGCCCTTTGTCAGCGTTACATTCGGGTCTTCCTTGACCTTCCAGTAAAACTGTTCATACCTGCCGGGGGTCCTGATGTCAATATAGAATATCCGCACCTTGGAATCAGGATACTGCTCCCTTAAATATGTGGCCTGTTTCAAAGAAGCCATGCAGCAGATATATGAGCAGTACGGCAGGTGGTTTTCATCCCTGCTCCCGGCGCACTGGACAAAGGCGATGTTCTTGACTTCCTTTCCGTCGGATGGCCTCAGTATCTTACCGGATGTCGGACCATTTATCGAGGCGAGCCTCTCCATCTGCATATTAGTTATTACATTCTTGATATTCCCGCCGCCGAGGTTATCCAGCTTGGCCGTGTCATATAAGTCCCAGCCTGTTGCAATAACAACTGACGCCACATTCAGATTGACCGTATCGGGCTTCATATCAAGATCAATTGCATCGTATTTGCATGCCTCAACGCATTTTGCGCATGACTTCCCCTTACAGTGCTTGCCGTCAATGGCATACTTAAACGGAAAAGCTTGATTGTGGGTAATGTATGCGGCCTTTGTCTTATCGAGACCGAAGTTGAATTCATTCGGCATCTCAACAGGACATGCCTCATTGCAGGCATTGCAGCCGACACACTTGTCATTAATAAACCGCGAGTTAATTTTTATTGTGACATTGTAATTCCCTTCCTGGCCGGAAATACTCTCAACCTCTGCAAGGGTATAAAAGGAAATGTCCGCATTGTTTTTGATCCTCTTAAAATTTATCTCCAGTCCGCAGTTTGGAGGACACAGTTTCGGGAAATACTTATTCAATTGGGTTACCCTTCCTCCGAGAAACGGGGTCTTTTCCACAATAACCACATCTGATCCTGCCTCAGCCGATTCAACTGCGGCAGTAAGCCCGCTGAACCCTCCTCCGATTACTAAAACCTTTTTCTTTTCTGCCATCTTTATCCTCCTTAAGGCAGTAAGTATTTCTCTTTAGTCCATTGTCATTTCTGCGAAAACAGGAATCTGTATTTTCTCATCCGGATTCCCGCTTTTGCGGGAATGACAAAACAATAACATTTACTAACTGAAAACTTTTTGCAACTTGCTGTAAACTTATGGGGAGGGCTTAGCTTATTAGCCCTCCCCATATAACATCATCTACTTGAACATCTGAACGTACGGCACTTTCTTTAACTCCCATGTGTTGTTTTCTGCATTGTATGTAGAGTTTGTGAAGCACTTCCAGTTCGCATCATCAATCTTGTTGTAGTCACCCCTGTAGTAGTAACCGGGATATCTGGATTCCTCTCTGAAGAGCATATGCCTTGCATGTGCCTCTACCGACAGAATTCTGTGGTAATTTTCAAAGCATCTCAAGAGATCATGGAGATTTGATGCCGCCATCTTGCCTGCATCCTCTTTGAGCATCTCAAGCTGCTTTAATCCTTCTTCAAGCATGGTTTTTGAGGTCATGTACCATGTGGCTACTCCGCCAAAGTATTCATCCGATATCTTCATCAGTCTTGCCTGAAGCGCTTTCGGTCCAATATAGTTCGGGTTAACGCCAGGTTCGGTTGTATAGGTTTTGTGTTTCTCATAAATCTCAAACGGCAGATAAAGTTCGGCCGCAATCTCATCAAGAGACATTTTGGGCGCCGGCTTGTAGCCTGCATTATCGAGGATGTATGCTATTGCACCCTTTGCTGCCTGCCTGCCCTCTGCATGAGACCCTGATGAGAATTTGTGTCCCGATGCTCCGACAACGTCGCCTGCCATAAAGAGACCGGGTACAGTAGACATTCTGTTATATCCCCAAGAATAATGCTCGGGTGTGCCGGCAATATCGCCAGGGCCGCTTACCCAGAACCCTGCACAGCCTGCGTGCGAGCCGAGCAGATAAGGCTCTGTAGGCATAATCTCGGAAACGCTCTTATCCGGCTCAATGTTCCTTGCTGCCCAAAGAGACGCCTGTCCGATAGCCATGTCAAGGAAGTCTTCCCATGCCTCTGCCTCAAGGTGTTTCATCTTCTTGGCACCTTCTTTATCGCCAAGTTTCTCTTTAAAGGCTGTGCCTAATGCCTTCATCGCCGCAGGAGTTTGCATAAGAATCGGGCCTCTGCCGTCCTTCATGGCCCTCATCATTAGATGGTTTCTTATAGCTGTACCGAGACCTTTTGCATAGTCTCCGTATCTGGCTACTGCGTCATCAAAATATTCCTTATCCGCACAGTAATCATTGCCAAAGCTGTCTGTTGCTTTAGCTTTAAAGAACAGAAACCATGCGCCGACAGGACCATAACCATCTTTAAATCTTGCTGGTACGAACCTGTTTTCCATCAAGGTAAGCTCTGCTCCTGCCTGCATTCCGAAGGCATAACCTGAACCCGCGCTGAACACGGGATACCATGTCCTTCCCATACCCTCGCCGACCGACCTCGGCCTGAAGCAGTTAACCGCTCCGGCAGTTGCACAGATCATTGCCTTTGCCTTAAAGGAATAAATCTTGTTTTCTCTTGTGCTGAATCCGATGGCTGCTGCCACGTTTTTGCCGTTCGTATCTTTTACGGCTTTCACTATGAATACCCTCTCAAAGTGGTTCTGCTCCATGCCGGTTTTTTCCCGGTTGGTCTGGAGCGCCTTCTTTGCTGCCTCTGCAACAATCACTTTGTAGGACTCACCGTTAATCATTATTTGCCATTTGCCGGATCTGACCGGCATGCCACCATCCTTTAATGACTTCTTTCCGGCCTCAGCAGCCTGAAAACCGTCAAGTGAAAAACCGTCATCGCCTTTCTTCCAGATCGGAAGACCCCATTCTTCAAAGAGTTGAACTGAATCGTCAACATGCCTGCCAAGGTCAAATACAAGGTCCTCCCTAATTATACCCATCAGGTCATTTCTCACGTATTTGACATAATCCTCAACCTTGTTCTCACCGATATATGTATTGATCGCGGACAGACCCATTGCAACGGCGCCGCTTCTGTCTGTTGCTGCTTTATCAACCATGACAACCTTCAGTCCCTTTTCATTGGCCCAGCGGCATGCCTCATAAGCTGCGCCGCATCCTGCCATGCCTCCGCCCATGATCAGAAGATCACACTCAACTTCGGTTACTTCAGGCCTCTTACAATATGAAAATGTACAAGTTTCTTTTTCCATTTATACCTACCTCCTATTCTGTTCTTGCCGGCCCGTTAAAGAACCCCGGCTGTTTAAGCGTTGCAAAATCCGGCGCCGGCTTGCCTGCATACGGATCAACGGAACCTTCTGTTGTTGTTCTTATAGGGAACTTAAATCTCTTCAATACCCCATTCCTGAACTTGATCGTCCACATAATAGAGTCGGTGCCTCTCAATGGGATAGTGCTGGACCCAAGGGGAACAAAGTCTGAATAACCCCTGACCTCAATGGCCTGCTGAGGGCATATCTTCACACAGTTAAAGCACTCCCAGCACTGCTCGGGTTCCTGATTGTATGCCTTCATCTTTTCCCTGTCAAGCGCCATCAAATCATGAGGACAGATATACTGACATGCAGTCTTATCCTGCGCCTTGCAACCGTCACACTTTTCTGTAATAACAAAACTCGGCATTTTTACCTCCTTCAGCGATATTGTTTTTAATACAAAATCGGCTTTAGCTTAAAGCCGTAAATCTCTTACTTATTCCTTCACCCCCTTTTCATTAAGTTTATAGTGTCAGTGGCAAATCTTACTGACACTAGCCACTGATACTGAATACTGATTTACTGACACTGTTATCTTATGCGCCTTTAGAATATTTATGAACTTTAATTTCGACAATTTATTTTTCAAGACTCTGATAATACTTAATCAGAATTTCAGCCACTTCAGGACGTGAAAATTCTTTAGGCGGCGCAATACCCTTGCCTAACATTTCACGAACTTTTGTACCTGAAAGCAGAACAAAGTCTTCTTTTGTATGATCAGGCGCTTCACACATCATCATAACCTTTTTCAGTTTCTTAGAGTATGCAGTGTGGTCAGCCTTGAAGATCTCAATTTTCAGCGCACCGGCAGGAACTTCCTTATCAAAGATGGTTTGCGCATCGAATGGACCGTAATGATCACCAACACCTGCATGGTCACGGCCAACAATAAAGTGGGTTGCGCCCATGTTCTGACGGAATATAGCGTGCAATACACCCTCACGTGGGCCAGCATAAAGCATATCGAAACCGTAACCAGTAACCATTGCACTGTTTTTCGGGAAGTACAGCTCGACCATCTTACGGATCGCAGCATCACGAACAGGCGCAGGGATATCTCCTTTTTTCAATTTACCAAGCAACATGTGAATAACCAGGCCATCACAACCTAAACGGTCCATTGCCATATGGCAAAGTTCTTCGTGGGCCAGATGCATCGGGTTACGGGTCTGGAAAGCAACAACTTTCTTCCAGCCGCGCTCAGCGATTTCGTTACGGATTTCAACTGCGGTACGGAAAGTGTCAGGGAATTCATCCTGGAAGTAAGAGAAGTTTAGTACTTTAATTGGACCTGACAGACAAACCTTACCCTGAGCATTGAATGCTTCAACACCCGGATGCGCTTCGGGGGGCTTGGGACGGTAAACTTTTTCAGACATCATCGCCATATCTGCATCGCTGAATTCTTCAACCGCTTTTACATCCATAACTGCCAGCACAGGATTGCCTTCGACATTTGGATCTTTGAGGGCAATACGGTCACCTGCTTTAATTTTTCCTGCGTCTTTAACCAGGTTTAAAATTGGGACAGGCCAGAACAAACCGGATGTTGTTTTCATATCTTTAGCAACAGACAAGGCATCCGCTTTATTCATGTAGCCTGTTAATGGGTTGAAGTAACCGCCACCAAGCATAACTGCATTCGCTGCAGTAGCTGAGCTTACAATAATAGAAGGCAGACCTTCAGCTTCTTTCTGCAGGGCTTCATTTTTAGCCGTGTCATATACAAATAGTGGATTTAGTTCGTCTGAACCATGTGGTTTAATCAATGCCATTTCTTCCTCCTGTTTAGTTTTTATCAATAAAAAAAGCTTTTTCCCCTAAATTTCTATTTAAGCCCTAACACTTCACATACTTTTTTGAATATGTCGTCTATGCTGCCGGTGCCCTGCACTGACTTCACCATGCCTTTTTTGCCGTAGTAGTCCATAAGCGGAGCTGTCTGGGCATTGTATACCTCAAGCCTCTTCTTTATAGTCGCTTCCTTGTCATCATCCCTCTGGAAAAGTTCCTTGCCGCACTTATCGCAAACGCCTTCTTTTTTAGGGGCATTAAAATAGATATTAAACATCTGGCCGCAGGCCTTGCAGGTCCTTCTTCCGGTAAGGCGTTTCATGAGATCTTCAAATGGGACATCGACGCTGAGGGCCGCAGTTAAAGACATATCAAGGCTGGCGAGCATCTTATCGAGCTCTTCCGCCTGCTTTGTGTTTCTCGGGAACCCGTCAAGGATGTATCCCTTTTTGCAGTCATCCTTCTTAAGCCTGTCCTCCACAAGACCCAAAACTACCCTGTCAGGCACCAGTTCTCCTTTGTCCATATAGGACTTTGCCTCTTTGCCGAGCGGCGTGCCCTCCGCTACATTCTGCCTTAAGATATCGCCTGTTGAAATCTGCGGAATGCCGTATTTGTCAATAAGCTTCTTTGCCTGAGTTCCTTTGCCCGCTCCAGGCGCACCTAACAATACTATCCTCATACTTACCCCCTTTATTTCCCTCTGCTGTCAGCTAACTTAAAAACAACGCAAAATACAAATCCGATAAAACAACTGCCTGTATTTAATGCAGGACTTTCAAAAAAATTTAAGCAGTCTTTGTATTTGTAAGTGTTACATACTATTCTAAACATTGGGTTTTTTCAAGAAAAAAATAAAAATTATTCTATTAATTTTTCTTATAAACCCCTTTTAAGAAAGTCATAAAGCCTTCCAAGCGCCACGCCCCTGTGGCTGAGAAGGTCTTTTTCCTTATCTGACATCTCTGCAAATGTCCTTCCATGCCCTTTTGGATAAAAAACAGGGTCGTATCCAAACCCGTTAGCCCCTTTTGGCTTCTTTCCTATCAACCCCTCCGCATATCCTGAAAAAGTTTCCACCCTGCTGTCAGGAAATGCCAGAGCTATAACACACACAAACCTCCCGATTCTTTTATCATCAGGCAGAGAATTCATTTCCTTCAGCAGCTTTTCATAATTTTTTATGTCCTTTCTGTCGTCTGCGCCTTCTCCTGCATACCTCGCAGAGAAAACTCCGGGCGCTCCGTCCAAGGCGTAAACCTCAAGCCCCGAGTCATCGGCAAGGGCAGGCATCTTCGTATATTTTGAAACAGCCCTTGCCTTCTTCACGGCATTTTCTTCAAAGGTCTTGCCGTCTTCTTCAACTTTAGGGCATTCGGGAAAATCATCAAGCGTGTAGATAGTGACAGGCATATCCTTCACAATCCTCTTTATCTCTTCAACCTTTTTCTTGTTTCTCGTTGCAAGGACTATGTTCAAATCCACACCTCAAAAATATGTAATGATACTCAGACTACGAGCCTGCCTCTGGCTTCCCCTAAAAATCAGGAAACATCTTGATTGAAAGCTCTTTATTATCGCCAATAACCGCCTTTGCTGTAAGAATACCACCCTCAACATAGGCAAGGCTGAACTCCTTAAAACCTCTGCGGACGAATTCCTTTGCATCAGCAGGGCATCCTCTCTCGCACCCTGCTATCCCCCTCACCATTTGCGGGATCAGCCTCTTACATCAACGCCGTTAATAGCAGCGCCTTTTGAAGAACAGAATGCCCCTATCTGTCCTACAACAAAATCCACATCAATGTGGAATGGACTTTCGATGGCAATAGATATTGAATCACTTCCAACGCCAACGCTAATCTCCATTGATTCCCCCAAGGTGTTATTAAACTCCTGCGCTCTGACACTTTGATACTTTTGTTTTTCTTATGTGACAGCGTGGTATTATAGATTGATAACGCATCAGGCTTCAAGCTATATTGCATTTTTTGAAATGTTTCTACAAAATACCCTTACGGCGGCTGTTATGAAAAAAGTCATTGTCACGGAAGATATTATCAGGATACTGAAAAAAGAGCAGAGCTTTCTTGACAGGTCCGGGTTCATGCTGCTGCCTGCCGGCTCGAACGGGGATGTCCTTGCCATTCATAAAAAAGAAAAGGCAGACCTCATCGTGGCAAGCCTTGACTCAACTCCGGGCATCCCGGGGGAGACCCTCTGTTCCATCATACGCGAAGACCCTGAGATGTGCGCTGTCTCAATCATCATTGTCTGCTCCTCAGAGTCAGATTCAGACAGGTGCATGGCTTGCAAGGCTAACGCATTTCTCCCAAGCGCTGTAAGTTCGGCTATCCTTCTTCAGGAGATGCACAGGCTGCTTAATATAGCTGCGAGGGGCTTTTGCAGGGTTCCACTTAAGATAAAGCTGGAGGGCAAAAAAACAGAGGCCTCATTTTCAGGCAGCGTAGAAAACATAAGCGCTTCAGGGATGCTGTTCAGTTCAGGCTCAGAGCTTTTTGAGGGCGATACGATAGCATGTTCATTCTCTCTTCCGGGCTCCGGAAGCACAACAGCCGAGGCAGAGATTGTTCGCATTATAGAAAAAGAATCCAAAGACAAGCAGAACCTCTACGGAATATCTTTTACAGACCCTGACAACAACCTCATTTCAGCGATAGAGAATTTTATAACTAAAAAAAGTCCGTGAAACAAGCGCAGGGGCTTCAGGGCTCAGAAGCAAACATGCCCCTTGAACTTTTACACATAGCGGCGTCTCTTTTTTAAAACTTCGTGGCTTAAGATGAAAAAAACAAGAATTCTCATAACATGCCCCAAAGGAATTTCTCCATATCTTAAGGAAGAAATCCTGAGACTTGAATTCCCTGTCAAGTCCGATTCTGTTTCATGGGTTGAAACTGAGGGTTTCATGGAAGATACAATGAGGCTTAACCTTTTTTTAAGAACAGGCCACAGGGTCCTCTATCACATCAGAGATTTCAATGCATCTAATCCTGAAGAGCTTTACGCTGAAGTCAGGAAAATACAATGGGAGGATTATCTTCATGAGGATGGATATGTATGCGTAACATCATCAGTTAAAAACTCAACAATAAACGATACAAGATACCCAAATCTTAAATGTAAAGATGCAATAGCAGACAGGATGTCAGAGAAGTTTGGAAGGAGGCCTGACTCGGGCCCGCTGAGGGACAGGGCCGTCATCCACCTTTACTGGGAAGATAAAGATTGCAGCATATATATAGATACTTCCGGCGAACCCCTGTCCAAAAGGAGATACAGAAAAATCCCATTTAGGGCGCCGATGCAGGAAACTCTCGCTGCCGCTGTTATCATGGCAACAGGATGGAGCGGGGAGGGGAATTTCATAAACCCCATGTGCGGAAGCGGAACACTCGCTATAGAAGCAGCCAGTATTGCTCTGAACAGGCCGCCGGGCCTTCTCAGAGACAACTTCGGCTTTATGCACATAAAAGGATTTAATAAGGAATTATGGGAACGCTTAAGGGAAAATGCAAAGTCCTCAATAAAAAAGCGGCTTGACTTCAGGATAATAGCATCTGACGTAAGCAGTAAGGCCATAGAAGCTGCAAAAAATAATGCGGAAACAGCAGGCGTTGCACACCTCATCGAATTTCATGTCTGCGATTTCAGAGAAACACCGGTTCCGGAAGGAGGAGGGATAGTTATACTGAATCCTGAATATGGAGAGAGGATGGGAGAGGAAAAAGCTCTTGAAGATACATACGAGGGAATAGGCGATTTTTTCAAACAGAAATGCAAGGGCTACACAGGCTGCATATTCACGGGAAATCTTAACCTCGCAAAGAAGGTGGGACTTAAGGCAAAGAGGCGCATACAGTTCTTTAACGGCAGTATTGAATGCAGGCTGCTGGAATACGAGTTATACGAAGGAAGCAGGAAGCCCTAATCCGTCTGATGTATAATAAACAGCCATGCTTTCCATCGGACACATAAGGGTTAATTCTCCGTTAGTGCTTGCTCCCATGGCAGGTATAAGCGACCTGCCTTTCCGCATGATTAACAGGCCGTTCGGCTGTGAACTCGCATTCACAGAGATGATAAACGCCGGCTCGCTTGTGAGACAAAATGCAGCCACACTGAAAAACCTTTCTACGACAGTTGGTGACAGGCCCTTGGGTGTCCAGCTTCTCGGAGCAGATACTGATGTTATCAGAAGGGCTGTTGATATTGTATCAGGATATGCTTTCGATATAATAGATTTCAACGCAGCGTGTCCCGTAAACAAGATTGTATCAAGGGGCGAAGGCGCAGGGCTTCTCATGGAACCTCTGAGGCTGCAAAAAATCCTGACGATAATCGTAGAAAATACAGACAGGCCTGTTACAGTAAAGATACGCTCCGGCTGGGATGAATCATCTGTCAACGCATCCGAGACTGCGCTGCGCGCACAGGATGCCGGCGTTAAAGCCGTCATTATACACGGCAGGACAAGGCAGCAGGCATACAAGGGGAAGGTAGATTACGACATAATAAGAGGGGTGAAAGAGTCTGTTCAGATACCTGTAATAGCCAGCGGTGATGCGCTTTCGCCGGAATTAATCAGAAAACTTTTTGATGAGACCGGCTGTGACGGCGTGGCTGTGGCGCGAGGCGCTCTCGGCAATCCATGGATATTCAGAGAAACGGAAGAGCTTCTGAAAAAAGGTTCAGCGCCTTTAAGGCCTGATGTTCATGAGATTACTCAAACAATGAAAAAACATCTTGCTCTAAATATCTCATTCCACAGCGAGGAAAGAGGAGTCCTGCGTTTCAGGAAATTCTTTGGATGGTATACAAGGGGGATGCCGGTAAAGAGGCTAAAAATGAGGGCATTCCATTCAATAACCGGAGAAGACATGCAGCGTCTGATAGAAGAAGTGGAGGAGGATTATGTTTCTAAAAGTCGGGCATAGAGGAGCAAGGGCATACGAGGTTGAGAACACTCTTGACAGCTTTAAGAAGGCTATTGAGCTTGGCGTAAATGCTATTGAATTTGACGTGAGGGCATCAAAGGACGGAAAGCTTATTGTCTTTCACGACGATAACCTGAAAAGGGTATTTGGAAAGGACATCGAGTTAAATGCTTCGCCATTAAAAGAACTAAAGCATCTCACGGAAAACAAAATCCCGGCCCTTGAAGAGGCATTGCAATTCATCGGGAGAAAGGTAGAGAGGATACTCATTGAGCTGAAAGAAACAGGTTACGAAAAGAAAGTCCTTGCGGTTATAAAGAAAGAAAAGCTCCTGGACCGCGCAATTATTGTCTCGTTCCATGAAGAGGCGCTCTCTGAAATCAGAAAACTGGACAGCGGGATTGAGACAGGGCTCATCTATGCGAGGCACAAGAATCCTATATCTTCAGCCTTGAAATTAAAGGCGCAGTATCTCGTTGCCCTCTATAAGTTTACTCATACAAAAAATATTGAAGACGCGCATAAGAAAAACCTCAAGGTAATTGTCTGGACGATTAATACAAAAGAAGAGGCAGAAGAATACCGCGCCAAAGGCGTTGACGGGATTGCAAGCGATAAGCCGGATGTTCTGTAACTGCGCATTGACACAATGCCTTAAACCCGTTATTGTAAAACCATATATACCAAAGGAGGCGCTCATGAAAATCGAACTTGAAGGCACATTGATAAAAATGATACCTGAAAACGACAGAGAGAAAAATGAACTCAACCAACTCTGGGTAATCCTCATAGACTGCGTTAAAGAAAACAAGAAGCTTGTTCCTGTCGGGCAGTATCTTCAGGGCATGAAAGAAATAGCTACGTTTAATATCGAATAGCGCCGTTTAAAGCCATGACATATTTATGAAAAAAAACCGTGTAGTATGCGCCGGAACGTTTGACCATTTTCACCCTGGGCATATTGATTTTTTGAAACAGGCGAAGGTTCTTGGGGATGAACTCGTTGTTATTGTTGCAAGGGATGAGAATGTCAAACGGATAAAAGGCATTATGCCTGAGCACAATGAAGAACAGCGCCGGGAGAATGTTGAAAAAATCGGTATACCTGACAGTGTTATTCTCGGATACACGGATAAGGATATTTTCTTGATACTGAAAGAACTCAAGCCTGACATAATCGCACTCGGATACGACCAGCGCGTAAGCGAAGAATCTGTAGTCAAAAGGCTTCCTAATTGCAAGGTCGTCAGGCTAAAGCCGTTCCATCCCGACAAATACAAATCGTCATATTTCAGAGCAAAGGCAAGATAAAAAAGGGCCCGCCCCGATAATATCGGGACAAGCCCTTTTAAACTAATCAGTTTCCTTTTTTAAAAGAAGAGTTTCTGGTTGATTAGGATACCCAATGCCACGAGCAGCGCATAGATTGCCAGAGACTCTATCATCGCAAGGCCGATGATCAGAAGGAGCTGAATCTTTGCGGTTGCACCAGGATTTCTGGCTGCACCTTCACATGCCTTGCTAAGACCGATGCCCTGCCCAATGCCTGTGCCTAATGCAGCTATGCCTATTGCAAGCCCGGCAGCAAGAACTGCCATTGCCTTAACAGAAGAATCACCAGATGCTACAGCCTTTGCTTCTTCTGCAAAAACAAATGGAGCAAGCAAACAGACAAGAGCAAGTGTCATTAAAATTACTGCGATTATTTTTCTCATCACTTTTCCCTCCTTTCTTTCAAACTCGTATTTTAATGTCCTTCTTCTACAGCGCCGGCAAGATATAGAGTGGTAAGAAGGACAAAGACAAATGCCTGTATCAGACTAACTAGCGTCCCAAGTCCGAGTATAAGAATCGGAATAAACAATGGGGCAAGCGTTGCAAGCACACCAAGCATTATATGCTTTGCCGCCATGTTCCCGAAAAGCCTCACCGAAAGAGTAACAGGCCTGACAAGATGACCTATAAATTCTATTAAAAACATCAATACCATCAGCGGCAGTGCAAATACAGAACGAATTGGGCCGAGGAAATGATTTAGGTATTTTATCCCATGAATCTTAATCCCGTAATAATGCGTTGCCAGAAACACAGGTATTGCCATTGCTGCATTTGTATTTATGTTGCTCGTGGGAGAAGCAAACCCCGGGATGAGACCCATAAAATTGCAAATGAGTATAAACATGAACAATGTGCCGATCAAAGGGAAAAGAGTTCTGCCCCAGTGGTGACCTATGTTTTCTTCTGTGAGCTTAAGAAATGTCTCAACAACTACCTCAATAAAATTCTGGAAGCCTGTCGGCACCATTCTGAGAGAACGCCTTATAACAAGCGCAGATGTTATAAGTATAACCGATGCCAGGACTGCATACGTAACATTATGTGGAATCTTATTTGGATCTATAATTGCGTCCATTAAAAGCACTTCGTGCATGCCAGCTGCCATAAAAGCCTCCTCTACGTAATCATAGACTACGGGAAAAATCGTTGATATCTTAATTAAAATTCCAACTCAAAGTCAAGGATTTTAGCATGGGATATGTTATATAAAAAATTTATGAATCTATAATGCGCGTACTGTAACAATCCTCTCTATGCCTGCATAGTCCTTAATAACAGAGATATTCCGGAAACCGTTCTGCATAGCGATTTCTGAGACTTCCGCTGCCTGTCCTTCTCCGATTTCAAGAAAGACAACTCCGTTGAGCATCAGGTATTTGCGCGCCTCCGAAAGTATTGTCCTGTAATAATTGAGCCCATCCTCGCCGCCGTCAAGCGCATTCCTCGGCTCCCACTTCTTTATCTCGGGCTGAAGATTCGCTATGTCACTGCTTCTGATATATGGAGGGTTTGAGACAATCATATTAAAAGTGACGGGTGACGGGTGACGAGTCACAAGTTGCTTTAAAGGCTCAAACAGCGAGCCCTTAAGAAATGTTACATTCCTTATATCGTTAAGCCTTGCATTCTCATTTGCGTACCTTATCGCATCTTTTGATATGTCAGTCCCGTATACCTCGGCGTCAGGGAAACGCTTTGCTATCGCAAGCGCAAGGCATCCGCTCCCTGTGCAGAGGTCAAGGACTGTGAACTGTGAACTGTGGACTGTGAACTGCTTTATAACTTCTTCTGCCAGTAATTCCGTCTCAGGCCTCGGAATAAGAACGCCTTTGCCAACCTTTATCTTTAATCCGTAAAATTCCACATATCCGAGGATATACTGAAGCGGCTCTCTCTGAGCGCACCTCCGAAGAACAACATCGACGTCCTTTATATTTTTTTCAGAAAGAACAGGGTTATCTCTGTAAAGCGCCGTCTTGTCTATGCCGAGACAATGAGTAACAATAATTTCCGATTCTTTATGAGCATCGTCAATGCCGCAATTTTCAAGAAACGCTGTGATCTCTTTTATTTTCTCAAGAGCCTTCATGGTATTTATTACTATATCATTAATAAAGCACAGGAAGGCGAAATTTGAAGATCAGCCTGGAGCTGGCGTAGGATGCAAACAGAGTTCCGACAGACCTTATTTCTATCTCCCTGCTGAGCCTGAAATGTTCTTGTCACTGATTAGTTTATTATGATATTATTTGACCCATGAAGGGGAAAAGACCCCAAGAATATAGTAATTGTTAAAAGAAAAATAAATACATAAGGAGTATTCAACATGAAAATTGGAGTGCTTATTTCGAGCGATGATGCAGAAACCTGCTGGAATGCATTAAGATATGCTAATTTCTGTATTGGACAAAAAGACGAAGTGAAAGTCTTTCTTACAGGAAAAGGTGTTGAATACCAACAGATCAGCACCGATAAGTTCAACACCATTGAGCAAGCCGCTAAATTTCTACAAACTGGCGGGAAGATTTTCGCTTGTGGAACATGCATCAAATCCCGTTCACAAGAAGGCTCTGAAATGTGTCCAATTTCAACAATGAAGGACATGTATGAGATAATAAAAGAAAGTGACAAGATTATTACTTTTTAACAAGTCAATACAGCTGACCGTCGCTCCGCTCCGGCAGCTGATTTCGGATGTTCGGAGGAAAAGTGGTACCCTCCAAGAAATAGTAATGCCACGTAACCAGTTGAAAAGAAATACACAAGGAGAGCAATAATGAATAAAACGATATTCATCACGGGTGCCAGTAGTGGCATCGGGAAAATCACCGCCAAGTACTTCCAGGAAAAAGGCTGGAACGTGGTGGCTACTATGCGCACCCCTGAAAAGGAAGAAGAACTGACTCTGCTGGATAATGTTCTGGTGACGCGACTTGATGTGCGGGATCCGGCTTCGATTAAAGGCGCCGTTAGTGCAGGCATTGAAAAATTTGGCAAGATCGATGTCCTACTTAACAACGCAGGCTATGGGGCCTATGGGCCGTTGGAAGCCACCCCGATGGAAAAGATTCGGCGTCAATTCGACGTAAACGTCATTGGCCTGATGGAAACCATCAAAGCCGTCTTGCCGCATTTCCGCATAAACAAGGACGGCATCATCATCAACATCTCGTCCATTGGCGGCAAGATGACCTTTCCCTTAGGCTCGCTATATCACGGCTCGAAATTTGCCGTAGAGGGCCTGTCGGAAGCCTTGAGTTTTGAGATGGAGGCCATTGGGGTCAAGGTAAAGATCGTCGAACCCGGCATGATCAAAACCGATTTTGGCGGCCGTTCCTTTGACTTCAACAACGATGAGAACATGGTTGAGTATCAAGAAACGATCTCAAAGCTTTTTGCAGCCTTTAGCGTGGTAACTGAAACGGCATCTGATCCAATCGTTGTAGCAGAAGTCATCTACAAAGCTGTAACCGATGGCTCCGACCAGCTACGCTACACAGCAGGGGAAGATGCAAAAGCTATTGTGGCGCAGCGAAAGCAACTCAGCGATGCTGAGTTCATAGGCGGAATTAAGGCACAGTTTGGCCTATGAACTGAAACCTGAACAACCGTATTGAGACCAACGCCGAGAAGCGCGGTGGCGCTACGCGGCAAGGTCATTGGCGGCGGCATCGCATGCTTTATGTTTTATTTCTTGTGGTCTCCTCCCCCAAAGCATAAAGGCTTTTCTGATCGTGACCGGCTCGAAGCAACCTCACGAGCTATGGGTGGGAGGAGTGCACCAAACAAAAAAGCCCCCGCTTCAAAAAAGCGGGGGCTTTCAATTAACTTTATTCAAAACTAAAGATTACTTTTTCCCTTCCTTTTTCTCTTCTTCTTTCTTCTCTGCCTTCGCCTTCTTCACTTTCGGCTTCTTTATGCTCTCGTAGTCTATGAATTCAAGAACAGCCATCGGCGCCCCGTCATTAACCCTGTTCCTTGTCTGCACTAGTCTCAGATACCCGCCGTTTCTGCCGCTGAACCTCGGCGCTATCTCGCTGAACAACTTTGCCACAACAGCCCTGTTCGGAACATATGAAAGCACAAGGCGTTTTGAATGGAGGTCGCCTTTTATCCCCATGGTTACAATTTTCTCAGCAATCACTTTTGCAGCCTTTGCCTTTGCAAGTGTTGTCTCTATCCTCTGATACTCTAATAACGAAGAGACTATCCCTTTCAGGAGCGCCTTCCTCTGGTTTGCCGTTCTTCCGAATAGCCTTCCGCTAACTTTATGACGCATCTTGTCCTACACTCCTGACCTGTGAAGTTGCCATTTTATTCACCATTTCCCTGTCAATCTTCATGCCGAAATTAAGCCCCATGTTTTGAAGCATTTCCTTTATCTCATTTAGAGACTTCCTGCCGAAATTTTTTGTCTTCAGCATCTCTGGCTCTGTTCTTTCAACAAGGTCTGCAATAATCTTGATGTCCGCATTTCTCATGCAGTTATATGCCCTTACGGAAAGCTCC
The DNA here is from genome assembly GCA_001805105.1 of Nitrospirae bacterium GWF2_44_13. GTDB lineage: Bacteria > Nitrospirota > Thermodesulfovibrionia > Thermodesulfovibrionales > UBA1546 > UBA1546. The sequence continues at coordinate 80,658 of MHEE01000013.1, forward strand.
AGTTCGTTAACGCTCTTCAGGAGATTGGGATTAAACGCCGGCGCATCTCCTGATGCCGATGAACTGCTACTCATTTCAAACTCCGGGTTTTCCTCGTCTTGTTCAAGCATGAAAATACGCATATGGTCCGTAACTATAGCCGCAGCCTGAGAGACTGCTTTTTTAGGCGTTACGCTTCCGTCCGTCCATATCTCCATCACAAGCCTGTCGTAGTCTGTGGCCCTTCCGACCCTTGCCTTCTCAACCCAGAAATTCACTTTCCTGACCGGGCTGAAAACAGAGTCCACCGCAATCATGCCGACTGGAAGCTCTTCTTCCTTGTTAAGTTCGGCTGATACATACCCTCTGCCTTTCTTGATGTACATCTCAGCCTCAAAAACAGCCCCTTTGTCAAGGGTGGCTATAAGCTGTTCAGGATTAAGTATCTCAACGCTTGAATCAACCTGAATGTCATTGCCTTTAACTTCACCCGGGCCCTTAACTTTGATTGTGGCGATCCGCTTTCCATCGGCGTGCATCTTGACCCTGAGCTTTTTTATGTTCAGGATGATGTCCACCACATCTTCTTTAACGCCGGTAATGGATGAAAGTTCATGAACAGAACCGGTTATTTTTACTGCTGTTACCGCCGCGCCTTCAAGGGACGACAGCAAAACTCTCCGTATGGAGTTCCCGAGTGTTGTCCCGAAACCGCGTTCTAACGGCTCCGCCACGAGCTTACCGTAGGTGCTCGTTAATGTCTCTTCATCAAACTCGCTGTTTTCAGGTAACTGAAAGCCTTTTTTCTTTAAATCCATCTAAGGCCTCCCACGCCTCTTTTATTTTTAAAAACTCTACTTTGAATAAAGTTCAACTATCAACTGTTCCTGAACAGGCAGTTGCATCTCTTCCCTTGAGGGTATATGCAGCACCTTCCCTTTGAAGCTTGCGCTGTCAACCTCAACCCATGCAGGAATTCCTCTATTCTCAAGCCTTGACATATTATCAGCCAGGGTCGGGATCTTTCTGCTTTTCTCCTTAACCTCGATAACATCTTTCGCCTTAACAAGATAAGAAGGGATGCTTACTGCTTTTCCATTCACGGTAAAATGTCCGTGCGTTATAAACTGCCTTGCCTCTCTTCTGTTTATCGCAAATCCCATTCTGAACACTGCGCTGTCCAGTCGGCGCTCAAGAAGCTGTAAGAGTAATTCTCCAGTAGGGCCCTTCTTTCTTTCTGCCTCATGAAAATATATTCTGAACTGCTTCTCAAAAAGCCCGTAGCTCTTTCTTGTCTTCTGTTTTTCCCTAAGCTGGATACCGTAATCCGAGATTTTTGTACGTCTTTGCCCGTGCTGGCCCGGCGGATATTTCCTCCTCTCTACCGAACATTTCTCAGTGAAACACCTGTCTCCCTTAAGAAACAGTTTGTCACCTTCTCTACGGCACACTCTGCATAAAGGCCCAGTATATCTTGCCACTTTTAAACTCTCCTTCTCTTTGGAGGCTTACATCCATTATGAGGAACAGGAGTAACGTCCTTTATAAGGTTAACCTCAAGTCCGGCTATCTGCAATGCCCTGATAGCTGATTCTCTTCCGGCGCCCGGCCCTTTTACAAAAACGTCCAGCTGTTTCATCCCCACATCAATCGCCTTTTTAGCCGCTGATTCTCCTGCCATCTGCGCAGCATAAGGCGTTCCCTTCCTGGAACCCTTGAACCCAAGGCTCCCGGCGCTTGCCCATGCAACAACATTCCCGTTAGGGTCTGTTATGGAAACTATCGTATTATTAAATGTTGCCTGAATATGCGCAGCTCCGACATTTACATGCTTCTTGTCTTTCCTTGCGCCCTTTTTCCGCTGAGCCATCCGCTATGCCTCCTTCTTTTTGCCCATGATGGTTTTCCTCGGACCTCTGCGGGTGCGGGCATTTGTCTTTGTTCTCTGTCCCCTCACAGGAAGCCCTGTCTTATGCCTTAGGCCCCTGTAACAGCCAATTTCCATAAGCCTTTTTATCCCCATTGTGGTCTCACGCCTGAGGTCGCCCTCGACCTTATATTCCCTGTCAATGGCAGATCTTATTTTTACAATGTCTTCGTCTGTTATATCTTTTACCCTTATGTCAGGATTAACTTTTGTCTCAGCCAGTATTTTCTTCGACAAAGACCTGCCTATCCCTAATATCCTTGTTAACCCTATCTCAATCCGTTCATTCTTTGGTAAATCCACTCCAGCGATTCTCGCCATTTATTCTCCTATTCAGTGTCAGTGTTTAGTATCAGTAAAGCCTTTTCTAACTGACACAGTTCACTGTCACTAATCACTTTAATCATCCCTGCCTTTGCTTGTGGCGGGGATTTTCGCATATTATTCTTCTAACGCCCTTCCTTTTTACAACCTTGCATTTAGCGCATATTGGTTTTACAGATGAACGAACTTTCATGTCTACCCCTGCTCTTTCTAACTTTTAACTTTATTTAAACCTGTATGTTATCCTGCCTCTTGTAAGGTCATAAGGCGAGAGTTCCACTGTAACCTTATCACCCGGCAGTATCTTTATAAAATGCATCCTCATCTTGCCGGAAATATGAGCGAGGATTATCTGCCCGTTCTCAAGTTTTACCCTAAACATCGCATTGGGCAGCGTTTCAACAATCTTTCCCTCTACCTCTATATTTTCCTCTTTAGGCATTAGCTGAGAAGTATAACATCTATATTATATTTTCGTCAAGATTCTTGCGTCTCCGTCAGTAATGGCAATCGTATGCTCAAAGTGAGCGGAGAGTCCGCCGTCAAGGGTAACTGCCGTCCATCCATCGTCAAGTATGCTGACCTCATGCCCGCCTGTATTAACCATAGGCTCAATTGCGAGGGTCATGCCTTCCTTTAGTCTCGGCCCCTGCCCTGAGACGCCAAAATTCGGGACCTGAGGTTCTTCATGAAGCGACATCCCAATCCCGTGTCCGACAAATGCCTTCACTACGGAAAAACCGTTTGCCTCAACATAATTCTCAATGGCAGATGATATATCCGAAACCCTGTTGCGGGGCGTCGCTTTATCTATCCCCTTATAAAGGGCTTCCTCTGTTACCTTTAAAAGTTTTTTTGCAAGCGGGCTTACCTCCCCGACAGGCATGCTGACTGCCCCGTCTCCATAAAAACCATCCCTATAGACTCCAAGGTCTATGCTTAACACATCCCCGTCGTTAAGCCTCACACGAGAGGGTATCCCGTGAACAACCTGATTATTCACAGACGTACAGATACTGGCAGGGTATCCCCTGTATCCTTTAAATGCGGGTGTTCCGCCTTTTGAAGTTATTTTTTCTTCTGCAAACATTTCTATCTCTTTTGTTGTAATACCGGGCTTCACAAACGCCTTCAGATCTTCCAGTATCTCGGCAACTATTTTACAGGCTTTCGCCATCTTCTCAATCTCCTCAGGAGTCTTTATGACAATCATTACCTCCGGCCCTTTATCCTGCCCTTCTTTAAAAAGCCTTCGTATGAGCGGGTAACGAGGTGCGACTCAATCTGTGACACTGTGTCAAGGGCAACGCCGACAACAATCAGCAGCGATGTCCCGCCAAAATAAAAAGGGACGTTGAACCTCTGTATGAGAATCTCAGGAATAATACACACAACTGCAAGATATACTGCGCCGACAAATGTTAATCTCGACATAACCCTGTAAATGTATTCCGATGTCTTCTGTCCCGGCCTTATGCCCGGAATGTATCCCCCATATTTTTTAAGATTGTCCGCTATATCCACGGGGTTAAACACAATTGCAGTGTAAAAATAAGCAAAAAAGAATATCATGCCAACGTAGAGCATTGTATAAAAAACAGTGCCCGGAGAAAGTTGCTTTGCTATGCCCTGAACCCACGGGATTGCTATAAAACCGGCGATAGTCGCAGGGAACATTATTATGGAAGATGCAAATATAGGCGGAATAACGCCTGATGTGTTTACCTTCAAAGGAAGGTGAGTGCTCTGGCCGCCGTATATCTTGCGGCCGACAAGCCGCTTTGCATATTGAACAGGTATCTTTCTCTGCCCTCTCTCGATAAATATAATCACGCCGATAACGGCAACCATCATCGCAATAAGAAAGATAACAAGGAATATTGACAGTTCTCCGGCTTTTAACAGTTGATATGTGCTGATTACAGCGTTAGGGAATCTTGCAACAATACCGGCAAAGATAATAAGAGATATGCCGTTGCCTATCCCTCTTTCCGTAATCTGTTCTCCAAGCCACATTATGAATGCTGTGCCGGACGTAAGGGTTATCATTGTAATTAACCTGAATGACCAGCCGGGACTCTGTATAAAAGCGCCTCCTGCCATGCTCTCAAGGCCAATCGCAATACCCATTGACTGGATTGCGCTTATAACAACTGTTGCGTATCTTGTATATCTTGTTATCTTCTTCCTGCCGGCTTCTCCCTCTTTGGCAAGCTTACCGATTGCAGGGATAACGACTGTCAGGAGCTGAAAAATAATCGAGGCGCTTATGTAAGGCATAATCCCAAGGGCAAATATGGTAACCCTTGAAAGCGCTCCGCCTGAAAACATATCAAAGAACCCCATAAGAGCGCCAGCGCCGCTTGCAGCAAGGAATTTGCTCAGTTCCTCGCCGTTTATGCCCGGGGTCGGGATATGGCCGCCTATCCTGTATACAATAAGTAGTGCAAGCGTAAAGAGAACCCTGTTTTTTAACTCAGGGACTTTAAATATGTTCTGAAAGTTTGAAAGAATTCCCATAATAGAAATTATTTGATTTTTAGATTGTTTCTGCTTTACCGCCTGCAGCGGCAATCTTGGCTGCAGCTGCAGCGCTGAATATTTTCGCCTTTATTGTAACGGGTCTTTTTATCTCGCCGGCACCGAGTATCTTGATTCCGTCTTTAATCTGCCTGACTACCCCTCTTTCAACAAGCAGTCCAGGTGTTATAACATCACTGTCTTCAATCCTTGCAAGGTCTTTCAGGTTTATTACTGCATATTCCTTAGCAAAATGATTTTTAAACCCTCTCTTGGGGATTCTCCTCTGCAACGGCATCTGCCCACCTTCAAAACCTGCTCCTTTTCCGCTGCCGGCGCGCGCTTTCTGCCCTTTATGACCCTTGCAGGACGTCTTGCCATGGCCCGAACCTATTCCGCGGCCTACTCTCTTATTTCTTTTTCTGCAGCCGTCTGCGGGCTTTAAATCATCTAGCCTCATCTAACTCCTCCGCTATTTTCCTGCGCTTCTTCCTCTGTCCTTCCCCTCAATCTGCGGACTGCATCAGGGTCCTTAAGCTTTAACAGCCCGTCAATAGTAGCCTCTGCGGTATTGTAAGGATTATGGCTGCCGATTGCTTTGGCAACAATATCCTGTATGCCGGCAACATCCAGCACTGCCCTTACAGCGCCGCCTGCGATAAGTCCTGTGCCTTTGACTGCAGGATTCATAACGATATAACCGGAACCGAACCTGCCTGTTATCCTGTGGGGGATTGTTCCATCTTTCATGGGGAATTTAACCAATGATTTCTTTGCCTGCTCAACAGCCTTTCTTATTGCCTCAGGGACTTCTTTTGCCTTGCCTTTACCAATGCCCACGATGCCGTCTCCATTTCCAACAGCAACCAGCGCAGCAAAAGAAAATCTTCTTCCGCCCTTCACAACCTTTGCAACTCTGTTTATAAATACAACCTTATCTTTTAAAGTCAGTCCATCCGGATCAATTCTTTTCACCATACCCCCTGTTACAAAAAGTTCAAAGTTGAAAGTTCAAAGTTGACAATTAACAATTCAAAATGAAGGATTCCATAATTTTTCATTTTGCTTTTTGAATTTTGCATTTTAAAACTCAAGTCCGTTTTCTCTGGCAGCATCAGCTAAGGCCTTAACCCTGCCATGATAAAGATAGCCGCCCCTGTCAAAAACAACCCTCTTTATCCCCTTTTTTAATGCCTTCTTGGCTATGAGCTCGCCAACTTGCTTTGCCGCACTAATATTGCCCTTTCCGGACTTCTTATCTTTACCTTTCAGCTCTTTATCAAGGCTTGATGCGGCAGCAATAGTGCTGCCCTTGAAATCATCTATAATCTGTGCATACATATGTGACAGGCTCCTGTAAACTGACAGCCTCGGCCTCTCAGTTGTGCCCGCAACTTTTTTCCTTATTCTTTCATGCCTTCTTGTTCTTGCGTCCTTTATCTCTGCTGCCAACTTGCAACCTCCAATATAATTTTAAAATTCATTAATTTTGAATTTTGAATTTATTTCTTGCCTGCCTTGCCTACCTTAAGCTTCAATCTCTGGCCTGCGTATCTTACCCCTTTGCCTTTATAAATATCAGGAGGCCTCAGCGCCCTTAAATCTGCGGCAATCTGTCCCATCTGCTGTTTGTCAATGCCCGTCAATGTAATCTGCGTCTGCTTCTGGTCTACGGCAGCCTTAATGCCGGGCGGAAGAATAAATTCCACAGGATGAGAATATCCCAGAGCAAGCAGAAGTTTATTACCCTGAACCTGAGCCCTGTAACCTGTGCCCGTAATTTCAAGCACTCTCTGGTAACCTGATGAAACTCCGGATACCATATTTGATATAAGACTCCTTGTAAGTCCATGCAATGCCCGAATATTCTTAGTTTCTCCTGTCCTTTCAACCACTACCTTCCCTTCATCTACTTTAACCAGCACTCCAACAGGGAACCCAGATGAAAGCTCGCCTTTCGGCCCTTTGACATTAACAGTTGTATCTGCAATTTTTACATCTACGCCTTTTGGTATATCTATCGGTTTTTTCCCTATTCGAGACATTTATTCCCCTCTCTTTTACCACACATAACAAAGAATCTCACCGCCGACACCTTCGCGGCGACAGGTACTGTCAGTAGCGACGCCCTTGTGCGTTGTCAGTACAGCCATGCCTATGCCTCCCATTACCCTTGGGATCTTTTTGCTGTTTACATAAACCCTGCGTCCGGGTTTACTTATCCTTTTCAATCCGGATACAACATTATTCCCATCAACATATTTAAGCGTAATCCTTAAAACACCCTGCTTATCATCTTTTAAGATTTTATATGCCTTTATGAAACCCTCTTCCTTCAGGATTTTCACTATTTCAAGCTTAAGCTTAGAGGCAGGAATATCAACTTTTTCTGCACGAATAGTAATCGCATTTCTAACGCGTGTAAGCATATCTGCTATTGAATCAGTCATCATTTGTCACCTCTTACCAGCTTGATTTTGTTACGCCGGGCAGCTGCCCTTTGAGGGCAAGGCTCCTGAAACATATCCTGCATATTCCGAAATCTCTCAGAAACGCCCTCGGCCTTCCGCAGATTCTGCACCTGTTGTACGCCCTTACCTTAAACTTAGGCGTCTTCTTCACCTTTTCTATCTTACAAGTCTTAGCCATCAATTACTCCTTTTTCCCGCCTTCGCTTTTTACCTTTTCTTTTTCTTTTCTGAACGGCATTCCCATGTGAGCCAGCAATGCCTTGCTTTCCTTGTCCGTTTTAGCAGTTGTACATATTGTGATGTCAAGCCCATGAACAGATTCAACCTTGTCATATTCTATCTCAGGAAAGATAAACTGTTCCTTTATTCCGACTGAATAGTTGCCCTTTCCGTCAAAAGACTTTGCCGAGACGCCTTTGAAGTCCCTAACCCTCGGCAGTGCAAGGCTTATAAATCTGTCCAGAAATTCGTACATAATATTGCCCCTTAATGTAACCTTACATCCTATAGGCATTCCCTGCCTGAGCTTAAAAGTCGCAATTGACTTCTTGGCCTTGGTAATAACTGCTTTCTGTCCTGTAATGATGCCGAGTTCTTTCTGGGCTGCCTCAAGCAATTTAATGTTCTGAATCGCCTCTCCAAGCCCTACGTTAAGAACCACCTTCTCAACTTTTGGAACCTGCATAACATTCTTGTACGCAAACTCCTTCTTAAGAGCAGGAAGTATCTCTTTTGAATATTTCGCCTTTAACCTTGAAATCTTTATTGGTCTATCGCTTCTTTGCATTTTTTACACACCCGTGATTTTTTTCCGTCTTCAAAAGCCATATTTGAAATCCTTGCAGGCTTGCTGCACCTGGGACATATAAGCATAACATTTGATCTATGAAGAGGAGCCTCCTTCTCAATAATCCCGCCCTGCGTATACTTCTTATTTGGCTTCATATGTTTTTTTATAATATTTACCCTCTCTATCAGCAGTTTATCTTTTGAAGGCATGACTGAGAGCACGCGCCCCTTCTTGCCTTTTTCCTTGCCGGTTACAACTAAAACCGTATCGTTTTTCTTAATATTGAATCCCATTATTTACAGCACCTCCGGCGCCAGCGATATTATCTTCATAAATTCTTTCCACCTAAGTTCTCTCGCAACAGGCCCGAATATCCTTGTGCCTACCGGTTCTCCCTGCGGATTTATCAGCACTGCCGCGTTCTGGTCAAACCTTATGTAGGAACCGTCAGCTCTCCTCTGCTCCTTTTTTGTCCTTACCACAACAGCCTTTGCTATTGCGCCTTTCTTGACATTGGATTCAGGCATAGCCTCTTGAACACTGACGACTATTATGTCTCCAAGCCGCGCATATCTCCTGCGCATGCCGCCAAGCACTTTTATGCACCGGACTCTTTTGGCGCCCGAATTGTCCGCTACTTCCAGTATGCTCCTGTCCTGAATCATTCCCTATTGCTCCTTATGCCTTTTCAAGTATGTTTAAAACGGTCCACCTTTTATCTTTGCTGCGCGGCCGAGTCCCTGTTATAGAAACTATATCCCCCACCTTGCACTTATTTTCTTCGTCATGGGCTTTAAACCTAGTTATCTTCTTAACCACCTTTTTATATTCAGGGTGCTGAATATGCCTCGTAACAGCAACCACAACGGTTTTTTCCATCTTATCGCTAACAACCTTGCCTTTATAAGTTTTTTCTGCCATTCCGCCCTCTTTTTTAACTTTTGACTTTTTTCGCCTCAGACGAACCCGCCTGGTGCGGGGACTTCTCGCTTGTTATTGTCAATATCTTAGCTATATCTTTTCTAAGCGCATTTATACGCTTAGGATTTTCCACCTCACCTGTCGCAAGCCTAAACCTCAGGTTAAAAAGCTCTTTCCTTGTATCCTGCTCTTTCTGCTTTAGTTCTTCTACTGTTAACGCCCTTAATTCTGAGGGTTTCATGCTACTGTCTCCCCCCTCTTTACAAACCTCGTAGCAATAGGAAGCTTATAAGATGCAAGGCTAAGCGCTTCCTTCGCTATCTCCTCCGTAACTCCGGCAACTTCATACAGAACCCTGCCCGGCTTAACAACAGCAACCCAGTATTCCAGATTACCTTTACCCTTACCCATTCTTGTTTCTGCGGGTTTTTTAGTTATAGGTTTATCAGGGAATACCCTTATCCATAGCTTACAGCCCCTCTTGGCATGTCTTGTTATTGCTATCCTTGCTGCCTCAATCTGTCTGCTTGACACCCAGCCCGGCTCCATGGCCTTAAGCCCGAATTCACCGAAAGAAATTTTAGAGCCTGTATATGCCTTGCCGCGCATATTGCCTTTCTGCATCTTCCTGAACTTGACTTTCTTCGGCATCAACATGGCTTACTCCACCCCTTTGTGTGCTTCTGGAAGTATATCGCCATTATATATCCAAACCTTAACGCCTATTTTCCCGTATGTTGTCTTTGCCTCTGAGAATCCATAGTCTATGTCTGCCCTGAACGTGTGAAGCGGAACCCTGCCTTCCCTGTACCACTCGCTTCTTGCGATTTCCGCGCCTGCGAGACGACCGTTACATGCAACCTTAATACCAAGAGCCCCGAATCTCCGCGCCGAGATAACTGACTTCTTCATCGCCCTTCTGAATGCAATCCTCTTTTCAAGCTGCAGCGCTATATTTTCGGCAACAAGCTGTGCGTCAACCTCAGGCTTTCTTACTTCCTTTATATCTATTGCCACCTGCTTTCCTGTCATCGCCTCAAGATCCTTCCTCAGCTTCTCAACCTCAGCGCCCTTTTTCCCTATAATAATTCCAGGCCTGGCTGTATGAATAATTATCCTTGCCTTCTGTCCTGCCCTTTCAATTTCAACACGTGAAATGCCTGCGTGGAATAACTTGTCTTTGATTGCCTTTCTTATAGAGATATCTTCATTTAACTGATCAGCATATCCCCGCTTAATGTACCACCGCGAGTCCCACGTCCTTGTTATCCCAAGCCTAATTCCTATCGGATGCGTCTTCTGGCCCAAAATTTACCTCCGTTTAATTTTCCTCTGATAATACTACTGTTATATGGCTCATTCTTTTCCTGATAATATTCGCCCTTCCCATTGACCTTTGCTCAACTCTCTTCAAGGAAGGGCCTTGATCTACAAATGCCTTAACACTCATATCCTCAGGATTAACTGCCTTCTTCTGCTCTGCATTTGCCATGGCAGACTTTAATATCTTTTCCACTATATCTGCGCCTCTATAAGGCATAAACCGCAGGGCAATAAGCGCATCTCCCGCCCTTTTCCCTTTAATAAGGTCCACAACCCTGCGAACTTTTCTCGGGGTTATCCTCGCAAACTTTAATATAGCCTTCGCTTCCATATTAACCTTTTTTCTCCCTATGCCTTAGCGGGTGCCTTAGCAGGCGCTGCCTTTTCAGATTTTGAATGCCCCCTGAAAGTACGCGTTGGTGAAAATTCACCAAGCTTATGCCCCACCATATTCTCAGTTACATAAACAGGTATGAATTTCCTGCCGTTATGAACAGCAAACGTATATCCTATAAAGTCAGGCACTACCGTAGAACGCCTGGACCATGTTTTTATAATCTTTTTATCTCCAATTTCAATCATAGTCCTGACTTTTTTCATCAGTTTCTCATCAACAAATGGCCCTTTTTTCAATGAACGCGGCAATTTATTTCCTCCTCTTCACAATAAACTTATTTGTTCTCTTGTTGTGCCTTGTCTTGATACCTTCCGGCTTGCCCCATGGCGAGCACGGAGGACGGCCGCCTGAACTTTTTCCTTCTCCACCGCCCAGAGGATGGTCTACGGGATTCATTGCAACGCCCCTTACATGAGGCCTCTTCCCAAACCATCTTATCCTTCCTGCCTTGCCGTAAGAGATGTTCTCATGTTCCGCATTGCTGACCTGCCCTATTGTCGCCATGCATTCTGAAGGAATAAGCCTTACCTCGCCGGAAGAAAGTCTTACCTGCGCGTATTTTTCATCCTTTGCCACAAGCTGAACAGATGCTCCTGCGCTCCGCGCGAGCCTGGCTCCCTGTCCTGCCCTGATCTCAATATTATGCATGAACGAACCCAGCGGTATATCGCTTAAAGGCAGCGCGTTGCCTATCTTAATCTCGGCTCCCCTGCCCGAAACCACCTCGTCTCCTACCCGAAGTGAAACAGGGGCAATAATATATCTCCTGTCGCCATCTCTGTATTTAAGCAGAGCAATCCTTGCCGACCTGTTTGGATCATACTCTATAGTTTCGACAATTGCCGGAACGCCTGCCTTTTCCCTTTTGAAATCAATCAGCCTGTAGGCCCTTTTGTTTCCTCCGCCCCTCTGCCATACGGTTACACGGCCAGTGTTATTTCTGCCGCCTGTCTTGTTTAAAGACCTGACCAGCGGTTCGTACGGCTTGTCCGCAGTTAATTCGCTGAAATCAGAAACAGTCTGAAATCTTCTGCCGGGCGAAGTCGGATTATATTTTTTTATTCCCATTATGAACCCTCAATAAAATCAAGTTTTTCACCCTTTTTAAGGGTAACTATTGCCTTTTTCCTGTCAGACCTTCTGCCAATTGATTTGCCGTGCCGCTTCTGTTTTCCGTAAGTATTTATAGTGGCAACCTTCTCTACCTTAACCTTAAAAATCTCCTCTACAGCCTTCCTTACCTCAAGTTTGTTTGCATCCTTTGCAACCTCAACAAGTATCTTATTTTGCGATTCCTTAAGATTGCTGCCCTTTTCAGTGAAAAGCGGTTTTTTAATAATAGAATAAAGGCTTCTCATGCTGTCTCAGCCCCCTTGATGCCTGCAACCGCTCCTTTTGTAATAAGCAGCCTGCTATGAGCAATTACAGTATAAGCGTTCAGGTCTGATGCGCACGCTACATGAACGCCGGCAATATTTCTTGCTGAAAGCTTTATATTGTTATTATTTTCAGGTATCACTATAAGCAGACTTTGCCCCTCAAATCCAAGCGTTTTTATTATAGCCGCCATATCTTTTGTTGAAGGCTTACTGATTGAGAGGTCATCTATTAATGTAATTTCTCCATCTGCAAGTTTTGCTGAAAGTGCATTTTTTAACGCCAGATGCTTAACCTTGCGAGGAATACTGTAAGAGTAATCCCTGGGCTGCGGCCCGAACGTTGTTCCGCCGCTCCTCCACAGAGGAGACCTGCTGCTCCCTGCGCGCGCCCTGCCTGTATGTTTTTGCTTCCATGGCTTTTTGCCTCCGCCGCTCACCAGCCCCTTGGTCTTTGTAGCGTGAGTCCCCTGCCTCTGATTGGCAAGAAAGTTTATCACGGAATCATGCATAACAGCGCTGCTTGCTTTGAGCCCGAAGATTTCCTCGGGGAGGTTAATCTTGCCTGCTTTTTTATTATTTCTGTCTTTTATCTCAATCTCAGGCATGTCAGCTTTCCTTCCTTATCATCACATAACTGCCGGAGGCTCCCGGAACTGCGCCTCTGATCATCAGAATATTCTGGTCGGGTTTGATGTCCGCTACTGTAAGATTTTTTGCTGTAACACGTTCGGAGCCCATGTGTCCGGGCATCTTCTGATTTTTCCATACCCTCGAAGGATAAGAACTTGCTCCTATGGAGCCTGGCGCACGGTAAAACGTAGAACCGTGAGAAGCAGGCCCGCCTGCAAATTTATGCCTCTTAATAACTCCCTGAAAACCTTTGCCCTTAGAAACGCCTGTTACAGAAACATTGTCTCCCTTGTTAAACTTTTCAACAGTGACAAAGTCTCCAACCTTAAGGTCTCCCATAGCAAATTCCTTAAGCAGCCTGTACGGCTTGACCCCTGCTTTTTTGAATGCTCCGCTTAACGCCTTATTGACCTTTTTCTCTTTTTTTATTTCATTAAATCCGACCTTAACCGCTTCGTATCCGTCTTTTTCAAGGGTTTTAACCTGAACAACACAGCAGGGCCCTGCCTCTATTACTGTAACCGGGACCATCTTCCCGCCTTCAGCAAATATCTGTGTCATGCCTAATTTTTTACCTAAAATGCCTATCACAGCTTTATCTCCACATCAACTCCTGCAGCCAGTTCCAGCTTCATTAAAGCATCTACTGTCTGCGGTGTCGGATCATATATGTCTAGAAGTCTTTTATGTGTTCTTATTTCAAACTGTTCCCTTGACTTTTTGTCTACATGAGGCGACCTTAAAACAGTAAACTTGCTTATCCGTGTAGGAAGAGGAATTGGCCCTGCTATCCTTGCGCCTGTCCTCTGAGCAGTGTCAACTATCTCTTTGACAGACCTGTCAAGCAATCTGTGGTCATACGCTTTTAATTTTATTCTTATTTTCTGGTTCATTATTGCTTTCCCGCTCTAACTTTTAAATTCACTGTATTACCTCTGTCACAACTCCTGCTCCCACTGTACGGCCGCCTTCTCTTA
>MHEE01000014.1:0-89421 GCA_001805105.1 Nitrospirae bacterium GWF2_44_13
AAAAAGGGCATACTTGAAGAGGGGCTGAACTTTATATCAAAACCTGCTTCACCTCATGAGTTTCTGAAGAGGATTAGGGAGGCAATAGATCAATGAGCAAAAAAAATGAAGGCTCTATACTCATTGTTGACGACGACCAATATGTCCTTGAATCTGTTTCAGCGCTGCTGAAAGAGTATGGATATTCCATTTCAACATGCTCAAACGGCTGCGATGCTGTTGAGATGTTCCTTAAAAACAGCTTCGATGTTGTTTTAACAGATATAAAGATGCCTGTAATGACAGGGATTGAATTTCTTGGAAAAATCCGTGAAACCAATAAAGATATTCCTGTACTCATGATGACTGCATACGCGGAAATAGATGCGGCAGTTGCAGCGATAAAAAACGGCGCATTTGATTTCATAATAAAACCGTATAAGCCGGAATATCTCATCCATTCCATAGAAAAGGCAATTAAGTATAGCGGCCTTCTGCAGATAGAGAAGAACTACAAGAAAATGCTTGAGGATACAGTCCAAACAAGGACAAAGGAACTTGCAGATGCGCTTGTTATAGTCAGAAACATGACCAGCGAGGTTATCAGGCGTCTGACAACAGTGGCAGAATACAGAGATACCGACACCGGAGCCCATATCTCGCGGGTAGGACTTTATTCGAATAAGATTGCCGAGGCTCTGGATATGCCTATGGAGTTCATTGAGGCCATCACATTCACAAGTTCCATGCATGATATAGGCAAGATAGGAATCCCCGACAACATACTCTTAAAACCGGGGCCCCTTACGCCTGAGGAATTTGAAATCATGAAGAAACATACGACAATAGGAGAAAAAGTGCTCGCAGGTTCAAGCTATCCAATGATAAAAACAGCCGCTTCTATCGCATTAAATCATCATGAAAGATGGAATGGGAAAGGGTATCCGAGAGGTTTAAAGGGAGAAGCAATACCAATTGAGGGCAGGATTGTCATGCTTGTGGACCAGTATGACGCCCTCCGCACCAAAAGGCCGTATAAAAAAGGTTTTACGCATGAGGAAACATTCAAGATAATAACAGAGGGAGACGGCAGGACCATGCCCGAGCATTTTGACCCGAAGGTGTTAAAGGCATTCATTGAGATTGCGCCTGTGTTTGACGAAATATACGAAACCTTTAAGGACTAACTCCCCCTTAACCCCCTCTTAAATTAAGAGGGGGTTAAGGGGGAGTTATCTCAGCATAAACACATCGCCTGCGCTTATCTTCTTCAACCCGCCTGACGGCAGCCTTAATATCAGCATCCCCTCGTCATCTATATCCTCTGCAATTCCCGAGAACGTATCTTTCCCTGAAACAACCTTAACCTTTCTTCCAAGAGTTGATGAAAGTTTTTTCCATTCGTTGATTAATTGAATTCTGCCTCCTTTAATCAACACCTTAAACCATCTTTCCAATTCATTCAGTATTGCGGCAATGATTAATGTCCTTGATATTTCCTGGGAATAACCTTTCTCTCTCAGTTCTTCCATTACCGATGCTGCAACAGCACGGACCTCAGGCGGAAACGCATCAAGGCTTGAATTAACATTTATACCGATACCGATAACAGCAAAAATAATCCTGTCCTGATCGGATTTCATCTCTGTGAGTATGCCGCCTAATTTTCTTTCGGAAACCATCAGGTCATTGGGCCATTTTATCTTCACTTCAATGCCTGTTGAATTCCTTATTGCTCTGGCGCAGGATATTGCGCTCATTATTGTAAGAAGGGTCGCATCTTTAGGTTCAATCTCAGGCCTGACAATTACGCTCATATAAATATTGCATTGTGGAAGCGAGAACCAAGTCCTTCCAAGCCTTCCCTTGCCTTTTAACTGCCTGTCTGCAATTACTACTGTTCCGTGTGTTCCGTGATGGCCTCCTTTTTCTGCAAGCTCCATCGCAAGCGTATTGGTAGAATCAAGGCTTTCATGAAAAATTATCTCTTTCCCGAAATCGCCTTTAACGAGAATTTTCAGCTCTTCAACTGAAAATTCAGGAGTTTTTATAAGTCTATAGCCCTTTGCCGTGGAACCCTCAATCTCATAGCCTCTCTCTCGCAATGCCTTTATCTTTTTCCAGATTGCTGCCCTTGTAATGCCGAGCCTCCTGCTCATCTCCTCGCCTGAGACAAAACCATCCTTTTCCTTAAACATCCTGATTATGCCTTCAAACATTTAGATTCTCTCCTTATCCTTCTCCGTCCATCCGCATTCATTATAAAGCACACAGGCGCCGCACCTCGGCTTTCTTGCCGCGCAGGTCTCTCTCCCGTGAAGTATCATGGCAAGATTAAATTTCGTCCATTTGTCCTGTGGTATCTGCTTCGTAAGTTCTCCCTCCACCTTATCAGGATTTTCGGAATGCGCGATGCCAAGCCTGTTGGAAACCCTCAACACATGGGTATCAACGGCAATAGCCTGCTTTCCGAAAGCGCTTCCCAGGATAACATTGGCTGTTTTCCTTCCGACTCCGGGAAGTGTTGTAAGCTCTTCAATGGTTGACGGCACTCTGCCGTTAAATTCCTTTATAAGTTTTTGGCAGCAGCCTATAATCATCTTAGCCTTGTTTCTATAAAATCCTGCCGGCCGTATCTCATTCTCAAAAGCCTTCAGGTCAGCGGCAGCATAATTTTTCACGTTTTTATATTTTTTGAAAAGCGTCTTCGTAACTTCGTTCACCCTTACGTCAGTGCATTGCGCCGAGAGAATAGTTGCAACGAGAAGTTCAAGAGGATTCGAGAAATTGAGGGCAATCCCCGGGTTGGGATATTTCTTCAGCAAAAGGGTTGTTATTTTTTTAGCGTCAGGCATTGTTGCTATTCTTCCTGCATTATCACAGCTTCAACCTTCCCTTTAAGCCCGTCTGCAAACCTCTTTGCATCGTTCTTGTCTCCGACTATTGAACCGTAATGCATCGGGATTGCAATCTTGGGCTTTATGTCTAACGCTGCCCTTACAGCCTCATCAGCAGTCATTACATAGGTTCCCGAAACCGGAAGGAGCGCAATATCGCATTTGTAGTTCTTCATCTCAGGAATATGGTCGGTATCCCCGGCTATATAAATCCGCTGTCCCTTTACCTTAAATATATACCCTGCCCATCCTCTTTCTTTTACATGAAACTGTTTGTTTGTGTTATAAGACGGTACTGCCTCAATCTCAATGCCCTCAACATTAATCTTATCGCCGGGCTTAACAATCTTTATTTTTCCTGAGAGCTTCTTTGCACAGTCCGCTACTGTTACAACCACAGTCTTGGCATTCTGAATCTTCTTTACATCCTCGGGCGAGCAATGGTCATAGTGCTCATGCGTAATCAGGATGATATCTGCATTATCTTTCTTCTTGATCTTGAAAGGATCAGTATAGATTACCTTCTCTCCTGTAATCTTAAATGTATCGTGCCCGAGCCAGTGAATATCTTTCAGCATACCCCTCACCTCCTTAACTTCTGCATTTACAGCAAAAGGGATTAAGAACAAAAAACCTAAAAAAATAAAAGCTGCCTTCCGCATGTCTCCTCCTCATATTTATAAAACAGGATAAACCGGCTTCCTGTGAAAATTATATCACAATTATTCCTTCATCAGGGAAAATAACAATGGCATCAATATGCCGGTTTCTGTTAATTTATTAATCATGAAATACACTCAAATCACAAGCGCCTCAAATCCCAAAATCAAAGAAGCGCTGGATATTAAAAACAAACGAAGCAAATACAAACACGCCGCATTTATTATTGAAGGCACGCATCTTGTAGAGACGGCGCTGGCGTCAGGCAATAAAATAAACACGGCCTTCTTCACGGATTTATTCAGGGCAAAAAAAGACGGGCAGAAGATATTAAGAGAGATTGGAAAAAAGACAGATGAGATATTTGAGGTTACAGAACAGATAATGCACAAACTCGCTGATACAGAGACGCCTCAGGGGATTATCGCAACAGCATCTTATGCCGGAAAAAACCTTGAAGAAATTAGATTCAAATTGGTTCCATTAATTGTGGCAGTTGACGGAGTTCAGGAGCCGGGGAATTTAGGGACAATAATAAGGACTTCTGATGCCGCAGGCGCAGATGCAGTGGTAATCCTCAAAGGCACATGTGATGTCTTCATGCAGAAAACAATAAGGGCCACTGCCGGAAGCATATTCAACATCCCGATAATTTATACCGGCACTGATAAATTCCTTGAATGGCTGACGCTAAACGGCATAATGCTCATTGCAACTGCGCTTGATTCAGGCAAATCAATCTTTGATGCAGGACTGAAAAACCCAATTGCCTTTGTATTCGGCAATGAGGCGCATGGCGTGAGCAGTGAGATTAAGAGAAAAACTGATTTGATTTTAAAGATTCCAATCTTTGGAAAAGCCGAAAGCCTTAATGTCTCAGCATCCGTAGCGGTATGTCTTTATGAAACTGTAAGACAGCGTCTTTAACTACTTCGGTATTTTCAGTTGTGCTACCTGAATCCTTGTGGCCGCCCTTTCAAGTGATGCCTCAGCGCGGTGAAAATCTATGTCTTCTGCCTTCTTGAGCCTGTCTTCTGCCCTCTTAAATGCAGCCCTTGACCTCTCAACATCAATATCTTCAGCCCTCTCTGCACTGTCAGCAAGAATCAGAACTTTGTCAGCCCCTATCTCTGCATATCCCCAATTAACAAAGAAGATTACAGGTCCCTTCCCTGTCTTGCATGTGAGCATCCCTATCTTGAGCGTTGTTACATAAGGTGCATGCCCCTGAAGCACGCAGAATTCTCCCTCGCTTCCGTTAGCAGTAACCTCATCAACCTCTTCGCTGTATATCAGGCCGTGAGGTGTGACTATCTCCAGCAATATCTTATTTTCCACTTTTTTTATTCCTTAACTTTTAATTTTGAACTTCTAACTTCTAACCTTATTTTTCATACCTGTCTCGCCCAGCCAAGCTTCTTTGCATTTTCCTCAACCTCTTCAATAGGCCCTGTCATATAAAACGCCTGTTCTGGAATATCGTCATATTTACCATCAACTATCTCCTTAAAGCTTCTTATTGTATCAGCGACCTTGACATACTTGCCAGGCCTTCCTGTAAATACCTCTGCAACATGGAACGGCTGGCTGAGAAATCTCTGTATCTTCCTGGCCCTTGAAACCGTGATCTTGTCGTCTTCCGAAAGCTCTTCCATGCCAAGGATTGCTATGATGTCCTGAAGCTCTTTATACCTCTGAAGTATTTTCTGAACACTTCTTGCAACCGCATAGTGCTCTTCACCTATAACCTTTGGATCAAGAATTCTTGAAGTGGAATCCAGAGGGTCAACTGCAGGATAAATACCAAGCTCTGATATCTGCCTTGAGAGAACGACTGTTCCGTCAAGGTGCGTGAATGCCGTAGCAACAGCAGGATCTGTAAGGTCGTCGGCAGGAACGTAAATAGCCTGCATCGATGTTATAGCGCCTTTTTTTGTTGTTGTGATTCTTTCCTGCAAAATACCCATGTCGGTGCCGAGTGTCGGTTGATATCCGACAGCAGATGGCATTCTTCCAAGGAGAGCTGAAAGCTCTGCGCCTGCAAGTGTGTATCTGAATATATTGTCTATGAATATGAGAACGTCCTGCCCTTCATCTCTGAAGTACTCTGCGCATGTAAGGGCTGTAAGCGCAACCCTTGCCCTTGCTCCAGGCGGCTCGTTCATCTGTCCGTAAATTAGGGCAACTTTTTCGAGAACGCCTGAATGCTTCATCTCGCCGTAAAGGTCGTTTCCTTCTCTTGTCCTTTCACCGACACCTGCAAATACTGAAACGCCGCCATGCTTCATGGCAATATTATGAATCATCTCCATGATAACAACTGTCTTGCCGACTCCTGCGCCGCCGAACATCCCCATCTTACCGCCTCTGACGAACGGGACCAGAAGATCAAAAACCTTAACGCCTGTCTCAAAAACCTGTGTAGTCGGTTCCTGCTCACTAAAATCAGGCGCCAGCCTGTGAATGGGCAATCTCTGTTCTGCTTTCACAGGGCCAAGTTTATCAACGCCTTCGCCTATGACATTAAGTATTCTTCCAAGCACTGCCTTTCCAACGGGAACGGTTATAGGCCGGCCCGTGTCAACTACAGGCATGCCTCTTACAAGCCCGTCTGTTGCTGACATGGCAACTGTTCTGGCCTTGTTGTCGCCAAGATGTGATGCTACTTCCAATGTTATCTTGATATCAGGTATCCCCTTTGAGGCGTCCCCTTTTTGTTCCACTGTTACCGCATTCAATATTTCAGGCATCTTGCCTTCAAATTCAACATCAACAACTGCGCCTATAACCTGTGATACTTTTCCAATATTGCTCATCCTATACCCCCGAATTTAAATTCAAAGTTAAAAGTTGAAAGTTAAAAATTAAGGAATTTGTTTTTCCATAATTTTGCATTTTGCTTTTTAAATTTTGCATTATCCTTTCAGCGCCTCAACGCCGCCGACTATATCCATAAGTTCCCTGGTGATTGACGCCTGTCTTGCCTTATTAAACTGGAGAGTCAGGCTGTTTATCATATCATTGGCAGCCTTTGTCGCATTCTCCATGGCAGACATCCTTGCAGCCTCTTCCGATGCCTGTGATTCAAGCAATGCCCTAAATACCTGTATCTCAACATTCTTAGGAAGCAGGTTATTGAATATATCTTCCTTTGAAGGCTCATATATGAAATTAAAAACCGGCAGCGTTTCCGCAGCTGCCTCTATTGACGCCAATGGGAGAAGCCTTGTGACAACAACCTTTTGCGCGGCAACTGATTTAAACTCATTGTATGCAAGAATGATTTCATCGGTGGCCTCATTGGTATAGCGTTCGATAATATCCGTTGCTATTTCCTGGGCATTCGCATATGAAATTCTCCCTGAAATGCCTGTCCAGCTTTTTTTCAGAGGGACATTTCTCCTCTTGAAATAGTCAGCAGCCTTTCTTCCGATAGCGCTTACATTAACTTCAAATCCCTCTTTCTGCAGATGCGATATGTGTTTTGAAGCAGCCCTCAGTATATTAGAATTAAAGGCGCCGCAGAGCCCCCTGTCGCTTGTAAGAACAATGATATCCACCTTCTGCCTTGGCCTTACCGCAAGGAGCGGATGTATCTCGCTCTCCGCGCCGCCTGCAAGGCTTGAAAGCACGCTGTTCATTCTGTCGGCATACGGCCTCAGCTCAAACATCCGCTGCTGCGCCTTTCTGAACTTGGAAGCAGCGACCATCTTCATAGCCTTTGTTATCTTGCTGGTGCTGTGAACAGCCTTTATCCTGCGTTTTATATCTCTAAGTGTAGGCATTTATGCCTGAAATCCTTTCTTGAAATCTTCAACAGCTGATATTAGTTTTGCCTTGAGGGCATCATCAATCGCCTTCTTTTCTCCAAGCTCCTTCTTGATGTCCGCCTTGCGGTCATTTATATAGCGCAGGAACTCCTGCTCAAACTTCTTGACTGATTCCACTGGAATATCATCAATGAATCCCTGTGTCGCGGCAAAAAGAACCAGAACCTGATCTATCATTGTCATAGGCACAAACTGGTCCTGCTTCAGAAGTTCTACCATCCTTTTGCCTCTCTCTATCTGTGCCAGGGTTGTCTTGTCAAGGTCGCTTCCGAACTGCGCAAATGCGGCAAGCTCCCTGAACTGCGCAAGGTCCAGCCTGAGTGTGCCTGCGACCTGCTTCATTGCCTTTGTCTGCGCGGCGCCGCCGACACGGCTTACTGAGAGGCCTACATTAACGGCAGGCCTTATGCCTGCATAGAAAAGTTCAGGTTCAAGATATATCTGTCCGTCTGTGATAGAGATAACATTTGTCGGAATATAACCTGAAACGTCGCCTGCCTGTGTTTCTATTATAGGAAGCGCTGTCAGCGAACCGCCTCCGAGTTCTTTAGAAAGTTTAGCAGCCCTTTCAAGAAGCCTTGAATGCAGATAGAAAACATCTCCCGGGAATGCCTCACGTCCGGGCGGCCGCCTGAGAAGCAGCGATAACTGCCTATACGCTGTAGCCTGTTTGCTGAGGTCATCGTATATTATCAAAGCGTGTTTGCCGCTATCCCTGAAATACTCGCCTATTGAGCATCCTGTGTATGGAGCAATGTACTGCAATGGCGCGGGCTCGCTTGCTGTTGCTGAAACTATGATTGTGTGCTCCATTGCGCCGTTTTCTTCCAGAGTCTTCATAACACGCGCTACATTTGAACGCTTCTGTCCGACCGCAACATATATGCATGTAACATCTCCGCCCTTCTGATTTATGATTGCATCTATTGCTATTGCCGTCTTTCCTGTCTGTCTGTCGCCGATGATAAGCTCTCTCTGTCCTCTTCCGACAGGTATCATGGAATCTATTGCCTTAAGTCCTGTCTGCATAGGTTCGGAAACAGGCTGCCTGTCAACAATGCCCGGGGCAACAACATCAACTATCCTGAAATCTTTTGTATTAATGGGGCCCTTTCCGTCAATCGGCTGACCGATAGCGTTGACAACCCTGCCTCTCATCGCTTCACCCACAGGCACGGACATAATCCTGCCTGTGCGTTTAACAATATCGCCTTCATGAATAAACGAGTCCTCTCCGAAGAGAACCGCGCCCACAGTATCTTCTTCAAGGTTGAGGGCCATTCCCATAATATTATTCGGGAATTCAAGAAGCTCCGAAGACATGCATTTGTCAAGCCCGTAAACCCTCGCTATACCGTCGCCAACTGAGACGACAGTTCCAATCTCGCTGACATCAACCTTCTTTTCAAAGTCTGTTATCTGTTTTCTTAGAAGTTCACTTATCTCATCAACCTTAATTTCCATTCTCTCACCCCTTTATAAGCTCATCTTTTAAAAGCCTCAATTGGCCTTTTATACTTGTGTCATACATTGTACTTCCTACTTTTACAAGGATTCCTCCAAGCAAAGCAGGCTCCATAACCACTTCTATATCCACATCCCTCTCCGTCAATTTCTTTAATGAACGCTTAAGCCTCTCCTCATAATCTTTGTTTATCTCAATAGGAGTTAAAACAACGGCCTTTGCGCGCTTTTTCTTTTCAAGATAAATGGCGGCGGCTATCTTAATTATTTCAGGCAGAGCAGCAATTATCCTGAACTCTGAAAGATGCATTATGAATCTGACGACCTTTTCAGAAAGCCCTGCGCTCTCTGCCATCTGTTTCAATGCCTTCTCCCTGTCAGGCTGAGAAAATGCCGGGTTTAACAGAAAGCTCCTGAAATCTCTGCTCTTCAGCATAAGGTTTTCTATCACCGCAAGCTCAGCCAGCGCCTGAGGCACACCATCAATGCCTACAACATTTATAAGAGTCTTTGCGTATTTTTTAGCTTCTTTTGCCGGCTTCAATTTTTGCCTTCTATCTTTGCTAAAGATTCCTCAAGCAGTTTAAGCTGCTCTTCTTCAGTAAGTTTTTCTTTAAGTTTTTTCTCTGCAAGTTCTATTGCAATGGCAGATGCCTCTTCCATTATTGTTTCCTTAGCCCTTTTAACCTCGTAAGCTATATTAGTCCTTGCCTGCTCAAGTATTTTTTCTTTCATCCTGCTGCCTTCTTCGATAAGCCGCGCTTTCTCCTTTTCTCCCGACTCTTTCGCTGATGAAACAATCTCCCCTATCTCTCTGTCCCTTGCCTTAAGCCTTTCTTCAACCTCTGCGAGGGCTTTCTGCGCCAGTTCCCTTGCCTGTTGTGCCTCTTTGAGAGTTTTTTCTATAAGCTCTGTTCTCTGTTTCAAAAAAGACTGCAACGGCTTTTTACCAAACTTATATAAAACAAAAAATAAAATTCCAAAATTTATAATCTTCCAGAGATAGTCCTTAGCTATCGCTCCTGCGCTTCCTTCTTCCCCGCCTCCGCTTGCGAAAGTAAAAGAAGCCGAAAGTAAAAAACAAATAACAACCAGAACAAATGATGCATGATGCACGATGCACGATGCATGATTCTTTTTATCCTGTATCCTGTATCTTGTATCTTGTATCGTGGTTTTCATGCCTTTAACAGCTTCCTTACGATTTCATCCGAGAATTTATCCACATCAGCCCGTAAGGCCTGTCTTGCCTTTTCAGCCTCTACCCTCAGTTCTGTTCTCGCCTTCTGAAGCATTCCTGACGCCTCAGCCTCGGCGACTGAGAAGAGTTCCCTTTGCTTATTTCCGCCCTCTGCCCTGAGGGTTTCAAACGCCTCTTTCGCCTTGTCTCTGGCGTCAGCTAAATCTTTATTCAGCCTCGCAAGAGCATCGTCTCTTTTCTGAGACATATCCTTTGCGGAATTGAGCGCTCCGCCTATGTTGTTTTCCCTTTCTTTAAAAAGCTGAAGAAGAGGCTTGAAAAGAATTTTATTCAGTATATAGAGCAACCCAAGAAAGTTTATGAGGAGGACAAAAAACCATTTATTCAGTTCTAACATTGCTCCACCCTGTTTTTATTGATAAGATTTTTTTGACAATCAAAAGTGAAAACGATGAAATTTATCACATATTTTTTTCCTTTGTCAAGGAAAAGGCTTAGAACTCAGGAAGAATTTTTTAAATCGTTTTATAAGTTTTCCTAATTTGTGAGGTATAATAGCAGAAATGTTCTCTGAATCACTCATCCGCCTTAAAGAAAAAAACCTCATGCGTGAGATTAAAAACCGCAATTCCCCACAGGGTTCAAGGATATTAATAGACGGGGAAAACTACATAAATTTTTCGTCAAACGACTATCTCGGGCTTGCAAACCACCCTCATGTGATTGAATCAGCGCAGAAAGTTATTGCGACATTCGGTTTCGGCTCAGGCGCATCAAGGCTTCTCTGCGGCGGAAGCATTCTTCACGATGAACTTGAAAAAAAGACAGCAGAATTCAAGGGAACAGAATCAGCCCTTATCTTTAATTCAGGCTATTCGGCAAATACAGGGATAATCCCTGCAATTGCTGATGAAGGAGATGTGATATTCAGCGATGAACTCAACCATGCAAGCATAGTTGACGGATGCAGGCTGAGCAAGGCAAAGAAAATAATTTACAGGCACAAAGACATAGGGCATCTGTCAGAACTGATAAAAAAGGAAAATACAGCGCGGAAAATAGTTATTACTGACTCCGTCTTCAGCATGGACGGCGACATCGCTCCATTAAAAGAGATTTATGATCTTTGTGTAACTCTTAACTATTCACTTTCTACTCCTAACTTTCTACTCTATATAGACGACGCTCACGGCACAGGTGTTCTTGGAAGCGGGAAAGGCGCACTCGCACATTTTGGCATAAAGCCGGAGCCGTGGATTATACAGATGGGAACTTTCTCAAAGGCACTGGGTTCATTCGGAGCATTCGCTGCCGGAAGCAAAAGCACGATAGAGTGGCTACTGAACACTGCAAGAAGTTTTATATTTTCCACAGCCCTGCCTTCATGCGCTGCTGCAGCCTCAATTGCCGCATTAGAGGTTATAGAAAGAGAACCTGATATTCTTAACAAGCTGTGGTCAAACAGGGAACAGGCTGTTCACGGAATTATAAAGCTCGGTTACGATATTATGGGCAGCGAAACACCCATAACCCCTGTCAGGACAGGAACAGTTGAAGAAGCTCTGCGGATATCACGGCACCTAATGAAAAACGGCATCTTTGCGCCTGCAATAAGGCCGCCGTCTGTAAAAGAGCCCCGGATAAGAATAACAGTGACAGCCGCTCATACCGCTGAAGATATTGAGAGCCTTATAAAGGCATTATCATTGTGATATGCTTATAATATGCCTGAGCTCAGATTAAACCTTATAACAAGAGAGTGGGTAATAATCGCAACCGAGCGGGCAAAACGGCCTAATGAATTCCGCCAGAAAAGAGACAAGAAATATCTGCCTGACCATGACAAAAACTGCCCTTTCTGCCCCGGCAATGAAGACAAAACCCCCGGAGAAATAATGAAGGTGTCCTCTGACGGGAGTTGGAAGATAAGGGTAACGCCCAATAAATTTTCCGCGCTGAGCTTTGAAGGAGAAAGAAAGCGGATAAACGAAGGCTTGAAACATCTTGTCACCGGAGTCGGAAGGCACGAAGTAATAATAGAGTCAGCCCTCCACAACACTCCGACAGCGCTTATGCCTGTAGCGGATGCAGCTGATATTTTAAGGATATACAAAAACCGCTTTCTTGACATCTATAACGATCCCAGAATTGAGCATGTAATAATCTTCAAAAACAACGGGGAGAAGGCAGGCACATCAATCGAACATGCCCATTCACAGATTGTAGGCACGCCTGTAACGCCGATGCAGGTAAGGGACAGAATAGATGAGACAACAAGATATTTTAACAATACCGGAGGATGCCTGATGTGCGCTACTGTGAGGTCCGAACTTTCAGAGGGCAGGCGGATAATATTGGATACAAACCATTTTGTGACATTCATTCCTTATGCGGCGCTGTCTCCGTTTCACACATGGATATTCCCCAAAAAGCATAGTGCATCTTTCGGAGACATAAGCGATGAGGAAATAGCTGACCTCGCATATAATCTAAAAACAGCACTCTCTAAGATTTATCACGGACTGGATAACCCTGACTACAACTATGTCATACGCTCGGAAAGCCCGAAGGAAAGCGGCTCCGAATATTTTCACTGGTATCTGAGCATTGTACCGAGGGTAATTCAGGCAGCAGGATTTGAACTCGGCTCAGGCATGTATATAAACACGTCCCTGCCTGAAGAGATTGCAGAGTTCCTAAGAAAAGTTAAAACTGATTCCTAATGCCTGTCTTTATCTACACAAATTTACCAAGAATATCGTAAACACTTTTTATTGCTGGTGAATCCTCCGGCAGTTCCACAATGGCTTTGCCCTGAAGGTCATACTGAAAAACATTCTTATCCTGAGGAACAACACCGGCAACTTCAAGCCCGAGAGACTCGGCAAGCTTTTTGAGTTCATCGCCTTCATCGCCTGTTACCCTGTTGATTATCAGCATATGCTTATCAATATCAAGGTCAAGCTCTTTTACAAGGTCTGCAATCCTTTTTGCTGTTTTGATGCCCCTTACAGTCGGGTCGCTTATTATCAGCAGCAGATCAACCTTATGCGTAGTCCTCCTGCTAAGATGCTCCATTCCGGCCTCGTTGTCTATAACAACATAGGTATAAGTCTCTGAGAGTTTGTCAGTATATTTTCTGATTATATTGTTTGCAGCGCAGTAACAGCCGGGGCCCTCAGGCCTTCCCATCACCATCAAATCAAAACCCTTTGCCTCTATAACTGACTGCTGAACCTGATAGTCAAAGAGCTGTTCCATTGACATGTCGCCGGGCCTTTTTGTTCCGCCTCTTATTGTCTGGAGCGATTCCTCCCTCAGATGCCCGATAGTTGCATGGACATCAACACCCAATGCCTCATTCAGGCAGGAATTGCTGTCAGCATCAACTGCAAGCACGGCCTTTTTCTTTTTTTCAACGAGATACTTGACAGTCAGCGCAGATATGCTCGTTTTGCCTGTCCCGCCTTTTCCTGCAAGTGCAATCACAAACGCCATTCAAAAACCTCCGTAACATTCTTTATATATACTTTAGCACATACAGGCTTTACCGATGCTACGCTTGTGGTTCTGGCTGAAGAGGCTGATATTGATGAGATTTTTACGCTTGATATGAGGGGCTTTCAGGCATACCGGATTCATGGAAAAAAATCATTTAAAATCTGGCCGACCTCAATCCGCCTAAAATTAAAATTCTTATCCTGCTTTTTCTAAAAGCTCAAAGAATTTTTCTCTGGTTATTCCCGCAGTTGTCATGTTAGTGCGTATATGCGTAACAGGGACAAGTCTTGGGCTGGTTTTAATAACCAAAGGCCTTTTAATTCCTGCCTTTGTCATTATGATATGATCTCCCTTTTTCCTTTTGACGACAAAACCATCAAGTTCGAAAATCTTTATTAGGGTTTCATAATGGAGGGGGATAATTTTATGCTCAGGCATGTCTTATACAGCGAGGGCAAGGTTTTCTTCAATAATAGGTTTTCTTGATTCCCATGAATTGTTGATTTTTGAAAAGCCGGACTCTTCCAATACTTCTTCCAGCGTGCCCATAGTTTCACATTCTTCAATAAAAGCTCCGACTGCTTCTTTGAGGGATTTCTTCGCTTCATCTACAGTTTCGCCAAAGCTGGAGACATTCAATTCAGGCGATAATGCCACATAAGCATCGCCTTCTTTAAATATCTCAACTCTTACAGATATATCCATCATAATTCACCTCCACTCTTAATTGCTATTTTAGCACACTTTTAAATATGTATAATTAAGATTTTTCTCAAGCTTCGTCCGTATCTCCTCACTCCCTCACCAGACCTCAAAAAGCCTCTTTATATTCTTTATCTCTCCTGCAAGGTTTCTTGTCTTTGAAAACATAAAGTCCCTGTATGTTTTGACATGAAGCTGGCCGTCCTTTTCCGTTATCTTTACGGCTCCATTCATGTCCGTGCGGTATATTTTTGCGCCTTCAAGCATTTCAAGCGTATCCTGATGCGGATGGCCGAAGGCATTGTCCCTTCCTGCGCTTATCACTGCTATCTCAGGAGATACAACATCATAGAAGGGTTTATACGCTGAGGTACTTCCGCCGTGATGCGGGACTTTAACAACATCACTCTTAAGCCATTTGCCAAGATGGATTATATCCTCTTCAGCCTCTTCTTCAATATCCCCTGTGAATAAGAATGATTTATTTCTGCCTTCTATCTTTAACACCAAAGAACTGTTGTTTCCCCCGTTATCGCTGTCGCTGCTCATAGTATAAAATTCCCGGTATGGATGAAACACATACATCTTATATCCTTTCCCCTCAACAACATCGCCCCTCTCAAGAATCCTGCGAACTATGCCCGTGCTGTTTCCTTCCTGATAAATAATGCGTCCGCTGTCCCACAATTCTTTAACTCCGAATCGCCTTTTCAGGTAATCAGCTCCTCCTGCATGGTCAGAATCTGCATGTGAAAGAACAAGGGCGTCTATGCTTTTTATGCCGAAGTATTTCAAAAATGCAGAAACTTCGCGCCCGTTTTTCCCTGTATCCATCACAACAACTTTTTTATCAGGAAGTTCTATTACTGCTCCGTCTCCCTGCCCGACGTCAAGATACGTGATTCCCATTTCGCCGCCTCTTAAAAAGATATGCGCCGATAAATAGGCTATCATCAGGAGAGAAGTGATTACAGGGACCAGTTTCTTCTTGCTTACGAAAAAATAAAAAACAAATCCCGCATAAAAGATTATTACTGCAAACAGGGGGAATGCGGGAATCTTTATATCTGAAAACGGTAATTCCGCCATAAATCTCACGGAATAGGCAGTAATGTCAGTTACTGTCTTTACTAGAGAGCCGAACATATAATGCCCTGTAAAAAGAAATATGCAAGACGATAACAGCGACAGCGGCAAGAGCACAAAACCTATCAGCGGCGTGATTAAGAGATTGGACAGCGGGGATATAATGGAAAAATAATGAAAGTGATACGCAACCAGAGGCGCTGTTCCCAGAGAGGCTGCAAGCGTAAGCAAGACAGAAGCCCGCAGTATTCTGAGTGCAGAGGCGAAAAAACGCAGCAGGATTTTTTGTTCTTCTGCGCCTTTGCTATCCTGCGCTTCCAGATTTTCCTCGTCCTTTTCATAATCTATTGAACCCCCTATAAACAGCACTGCAATGAATGAAAGCTGAAAAGAAAGGCTGAACAGAGCCTCCGGATTCCACAAGACAATAACAAAAGCGGCAAACAAGAGCGAATTAAGCCAGAATCTTTTTCTGCCTATCAAAAGCCCTATGAGAAACAGGCTTATCATTATAAAAGACCTCACTGCCGGAATGCTCCATCCTGAAAGAGCAAGATATGCAAGCATGAACGGAAGGCTCAGGGCCGCTGCTCCCTGAGACGGCGTGAAGTAGAGTGTAATCCTCTGGAGCCAACTGTACGGCAGAAATTTTATTACAAACCTGAATAAACCGAACAGGAGAACAGAGAAGATTCCGAAATGCGTGCCTGAAATGCTTAAGATATGCGCAAGCCCCGTTGAGTTAAAGGCATCTTTCAACCCCTCGCTCATATTGCTTCTCTGCCCTGTGGTTATGGCAGAAACAAGTGCGCCCGAATCAGCGCTAAAGTTCTCTGTAACATATCTGTTAAGTCTTGCCCTTGCATCTTCAAACACTGCCCATATATTTTTTTTGCCGCCTCTTAAGTCTTTGACTTCAATCAGGTTTGCATAGAGATTGTTGTTTTCGGCCATTCCGGGATTGAACTTTCTATGGTCCCTGCCTATCTTGACTGCTATCTCATACCCCGAGCGGCTCGGGGCTTTAAACTCCGCATCTGAAAAAATAAAAATATCTTTTCCCTCAATCTCTTTTAATGCCTTCCCTGTTTCCTCGTCTGCTGCCGAGCTTACATGAAACTCCTGAATAAATTTCCCTGTTGATGCCGCAACTGCACCTGGACTGAACTCCCCTGATACGATTATTTCTTTTCCCCTGATATTGGAAAAATCAGTCTCAGGCGCATATCTGAAAAAGGCATATAAAACTCCGAAAGCAAGGACAGGAATCAAGAGGTATCTTTTCTTAAAAATCAGGCCGGCAAGAAACAGAAAAAATATGATACTGCTTGTGTAAGGAAAATAATGTAATGAATAAAATAAAATGACGCCAGCAAGAAATGCGATGAAAAATGCCATTCTTAATCCATATTACTTATAAATATTCTCTCACAACTTTTGCGATTCCATTCCCCAGCTTCTCTATCAATCGTCTCTCTTTACCCTCAACCATCACTCTTATCTTCGGCTCCGTGCCTGACGGCCTTACAAGTATCCTGCCGTTGCCGGCGAGTCTTTCCTCCGCCTTCCTGATTGCTGCGCCTATTTCAGGGATTGATTTAAGGTCCTTTCTCTTTTCTGTCTCAATATTTATGAGAATCTGAGGATACAGCGTTATATCAGATACAAGTTTGGAGAAAGGCTTGCCTCTTTTCCTCATCAGATAAAGCACATGGAGAGCTGTTATAGGCCCGTCTCCTGTTGTATTGTAATCAGAGAATATTATATGCCCGGACTGTTCTCCTCCAAAGTTATATCCGCCTGCACGCATCTTCTCGGCAACAAACCTGTCTCCGACCTTTGTCCTTATAAATTTAATCCCATTCCTTGCAAGATAATGCTCAAGCCCAAGGTTGCTCATAACCGTGGAGACAACTGTATTGCCTTTAAGCCTTCCTTCTCTCTTAAACTCTCTCGCGCATATCCCTATAATCTGATCTCCGTCAACGATTCTGCCTTTTTCATCGCAGAATATTGTCCTGTCAGCATCGCCGTCATGCGCAATGCCGACATGAGCCCTGTGCTGCCTGACAGCCTTCTGAAGCATTTCAGTATAGAGCGCCCCGCAGCCGTCATTAATATTACTGCCGTCAGGCTTATCGTTTATCACTATAACTTCAGCTCCGAGTTCACGCAGAACCCACGGTGTTGTTTTATACGCAGCGCCGTTTGCGCAGTCAACAACAACTTTTATCCCTTCAAGTGTCACGCCTTTGGGCACGGTTGATTTTATATATTCAATATACCTGCCTGTTGCATCATCAAGCCTGTATGCCTTCCCTATATCAGAACCGGAAGGCCTTTTTGTGCCAAGCCCGTCATCCACCACAAGCTCTTCTATGCTCTTTTCTATTTCATCGGGAAGCTTGAACCCGTCAGATGAAAAAAACTTTATTCCGTTATCCTCGTAAGGATTATGCGATGCCGATATCACAATTCCTGCATCAAGCCTCAAAGCCCTTGTAAGAAATGCCACTCCGGGAGTCGGTATAGGCCCGACAAGCGTTACATTCATCCCCATTGAGCAAATCCCCGAGGTAAGGGCGCTCTCTATCATATACCCTGAAAGCCTCGTGTCCTTTCCTATCAGAACCATATTCCTGCCGTGCTTTTTCCTCAGAACCTTAGCTGCTGCCATTCCTATCCTGAGCACATTTTCAGGAGTCATGGGATGCTTATTTACCCTGCCTCTTATGCCGTCTGTACCGAAAAGTTTCATCTTTCTCTCCGCATGATTAAAAATTATGAAAATCCATTAATTTTTAATTTCGAACTTTGAACTCTTTTTTATAACAACCTTTACACTGACTTCCTGCATATCAGTCCTTATATCCCTGCCGGCTGTATCAATGCGCACAGTCTGCGTAAAAGTTTTATCGGCGTCTGAAATATCAACAGGCTCGGTCCTCAGAAATTTTACTTTGCCTGTCTCTGTTCTTACTCCCTCAATAGCCAACTCCTTAGGCAAAACCTCTACAGAACTCACAACAAACCCTTCCTTGGGACTACCGGCCCTGATTGCATGGACAGGCACGGTCTTAATAATCGTCTCTTCCAGCACAATCCATACAGACGAAGGGGTTATGCCTATAATGTTAATTGTAGGAGGGATTTCAACATCGTCCTTGTTTATATAGTATATCCCCTTCCCTTTTTTGGCCTTGCTCAAATCCACATGAACTCTTACATCAGACGGCTTCATATTCCTGAGAATTCTATCCTGTCCTTTCAAACTCACATTTACAGATTTCACTCCATGCTTAATACTCTCAAGCCCCTGCGGTATATTTTTGAGTTCCATAGGAACGTTAATTGATATCTCAGACTGTCCCTTTGAGATAACAAAAAACCACAGGATTATTGCCATGATAACCGCAGTAACTTTCAATCCGAAATTCTCAAGCAATCGCCCTCTCATTGCGCCGCCTTCTTCTTTGATGTGAACATATCCGTTAATATATCACGGAGAGTCCCCATGTCAATATGGGTTTCAAGCTTTCCAGCGGAAGCCATAGAGATGTTGCCTGTTTCTTCAGAAACTATAATAGCAACCGCATCTGTTTCTTCTGTAAGCCCGAGGCCCGCCCTGTGCCTTGTGCCCATGGCTTTATCAACCTCAGAGCTGAGCATTATAGGAAGAAAACAGCCTGCCGCGACAATCCTGTTCCCTTTTATAACAACCGCTCCGTCGTGTATCGGAGATGAAGGATGAAAGATGCTGAGAAGTATTTCACGCGTAACCCTTGCATCAAGCGATGTGCCTATCTCAACAAATTCATTCAGGCTTGTCTCACGCTCAATGACAATCAGTGCGCCAATCTTTCTGTTTGCAAGGGCAACTGAAGCCTTGACTATCTCTTCCAGAGATTTAAGTTCCTCAGCGGAAGTGAATGACTGCAGAAACGGCGTCTCACCCATACGCGCAAGCGCCCTTCTAATCTCAGGCTGGAAAAGCACTATAAGCGCTATAACTATCTGAGCCCAGAAACTCTGTATAATCCAGTCCACTGTGTAAAGTCCTGTATAGCCTGAAAGGAGAGAGGCAAGCAGCAGCACCCCGATACCTATAAGCATCTGAACAGCCCTTGTGCCTTTTATAAAAAGAAGCAGACGGTAAAACAAGAGGGACACGAGAATAATGTCCAGAATATCCTGCCACCTTAATTGCCTGAATATTTCCACTTCAGACCCTCTTCTTAAGCCACTTCTTTGGATTTATTACATGAAAGTTTCCGTTTCCATCCGAATAAACCACTCTTGCAATCCGCGCATTGAGTATTATCCTTTTGCACATCATGCACGGCTCTGAATGGCATTCATCAGCGCTATCATCCGCGCCTGATATATAAATTGTTGCGCCTTCAAGCTCATGGACTGCCGCGCGTATTACTGCATTTGCCTCTGCGTGAACGCTGTGACAGAGTTCGTATCTTTCACCGTGAGGGATTTGAAGTTCCTTTCTCGTGCATTTTCCGGCCTCAAGGCAGTCTTTCATGCCCGCAGGAGCGCCGTTATATCCTGTGCTGACAATGATATTGTCTTTCGTAATCACAGCGCCGTATTTGCACCTGAGGCATGTAGCCCTTACTGCAACAGCCTTGGCTATATTTATGAAATATTCATCCCATCCCGGCCTCTTACTCTTCTTTTTCTTAGGCATATGCTTAATATATTATTAGATTTAGAGGGGAAAATGCAAAGATGGATATAAAGAATGTTATTTTCTTGCCCTTAAAACCGCAGCGAAAAAGAGCGCTGTGCTTATCAGGACGATTGTGCCGCCCGGCGAGAGGTCAAACTGATATGAAAGATAAAGCCCTGCTATCGTAGAAAAAAGGGCAACAGAGCATGATATGAGCAGCATCGGATAAAAACTTCTTGAAAGCAGCTGGGCCACAGCGCCGGGAATGACAAGAAGGGCAGAGACAAGGATAATCCCCACAACCTTGATAGAGATAACAATCGCCACTGCCATAGAGAGCAGAAAGAGCGACTTAATCAGACGTGTCGGGATACCGCTTACAATTGCAAGCTCTTCGTTGAATGTCGTAAACAAAAGCTCCTTCATAATCATCATAATCGCAGCAAGGATTACTATTGTTACTGTAATTGTCAGCCACATCTCGCTTTCGCTTATTGCGAGTATGCTGCCGAAAAGATAGCCGAAAAGGTCTACATTGTAACTTTTTGAAAGGCTTATCAGAACTATGCCGAGAGCCATTGAGCTTGAAAAGAATACGCCTATGGCGGTATCTTCCGCCACCCTGCCCTTTGAGCTTATTTTCTCAATTCCGAATGCCACAAGGATGGAATATATCATCGCTGTTATGACAGGATTTACTCCCGCAAGAAAACCTATGGCCACTCCTCCGAATGCAGCATGGGAAATACCTGAGCCTACAAAGGAGACTCTCCTCAGCACGACAAAGACAGAGACTACACCTGCGAGTATGCTGATAGCCATGCCGGTGACAACAGCCCTCTGCATGAATCCGTATGATAAGATTTCCATTATTTCCTAAGCCTCTCGCATTTATCGCATACGTCAGAATGTATAAGTATATCCACATTCTTGCCGTAGAGCCTTCCAAGCACATTCTCGTCAAGCGCGCCCAGAGGCGCGCCGTGGTAATAGAGAATTTTATTCAGGCAGGCAATTTCGTCAACATAGGCTGTCACAGCGCCTATATCATGCGACACCATGATAATTGTAAGTCCGAGTCTCATCTGAAATCCCTTAAGGAGATGATAAAAATCCTCCTGCCCCACAACATCTATGCCTGTGCTCGGCTCGTCAAGTATGAGTATTTTAGGATTGCTCGCGAGCGCCCTTGCAATAGAAATGCGCTGCTGCTCTCCGCCTGACATCTCGCCAAATGGAAAATTCTCATGTCCTGACATTCCGATAAGCGCTATATATTCAGATGCCTTTTCTTTGTCCTTTTTTGAAGGCCACCTGAAAAATCCGAGCCTGCCGTATAATCCCATTGTTACAACATCTATCGCCCTTGCAGGGAAATTAATATCAAGGTTAAGATGCTGCGGCACATAACCAAAAACTCCCTCGCTTAAACATTCCTCGGAAGATTTGCCCAGCACCCTTACCATCCCGGCTAAAGGCTTAATAAGGCCAAGTATTGACTTCAGGAATGTTGTCTTGCCGCTGCCGTTAGGCCCGACAATGCCGAGGAATTTCCCTTCTTCAAGAGAAAGGTTTATATCCTTCAGTATCTCTTTACCGCTCAGAACTATAGAAAGATTTTTTATTTCCAGCGCTTTCACTTCATTCCCTCTTCCATTATTGAAAGATTATATCTCATAAGGCCTATATATGTATCTCTGCCTTTAACATTAGCGCCGCCAATCGGATCAAGAAACAAAACCTTTGCGCCTGCCTCTTTTGCAATCACCTCTGCAATCTTTGGATTGAACTGAGGCTCCGCAAAGACAACTTTTGATTTTATCCTCTTTATCTCACTCACAATCTTTACAATATGTTTAGGAGAAGGCTCTCTGCCGGGCGATTCCTCTATAACGCCTGCGACCCTGAGCCCGTATCTTTTTGAAAAATAGCTCCATGCAGAGTGAAAGGTTACATACTCCTTGGCCTTGAAATCCTTCACCCTATTCACAATCTCGCTGTGAAGGGCGTCTAAATCTTTTTTGTATTTTCCGGCATTCTCTCTGTAATACGTCTCTCCCCCGGGGTCAGCCTTGGAAAGGGCCTCCTGTATCTTATCCACAATTGTTTTCATCAGCACAGGGTCCAGCCACACATGAGGGTCGGCAGATTCCTGAGGCCCTTTTTCTTCAGAAACGCCGGCGTCGGCATGAGAATGAACATGCCTTATCAGCGGAAGCCCTGATGTTGCTTCAACAATAATGAGCTTTCTGTTAGAAGACCCCTTCATCATCTTTTCTGCCCAGAACTCAAGCCCCGCGCCTGCCTTCACAAAAACCTTTGAATTCTGGATTTCCATCATATCAAACGGAGTGGGATCAAATGTATGCTCTGATGCGCCGGGAGGGAGCATTACCTTTACGCTGACCCTGTCTTTGCCGACCTGTTTTGTGACATCACCAAGGGGATAAATGCTCGCAACGACTTTTATCTTTTCTGCAAAGGAGGCATGAGCAAAAGACAAAAACACTGCTATAAGAATTACGATAAATTTTTTCATATCTTTTATGTTCTCTATGGTAGCGGTGTTTGGAATTACTGTCAAGAGAAAGCAGTTCGTGTAAAATATCATAATGGAAAACCAGGAAAAGTCATCGGCATTATATTTCAGAGACTTCCGCCTCTT
This sequence comes from Nitrospirae bacterium GWF2_44_13, assembly GCA_001805105.1. GTDB lineage: Bacteria > Nitrospirota > Thermodesulfovibrionia > Thermodesulfovibrionales > UBA1546 > UBA1546. The sequence goes on from MHEE01000014.1 coordinate 22,667, forward strand.
CTGGCTCAGCCAGTTGATTTCCCTTTCAGGCACATGGATGCAGGCTGTTGCACAGGGATGGCTGGTATACTCCTTGACGAAATCTCCTTTTTATCTTGGAATGGTAGCAGCCGCATCAACCCTTCCCATACTCCTCTTCACACTCATCGGAGGCATTGCGGCAGACAGATTCAGAAAAAGAAACCTCCTGATTGCAACACAGGCATTATCAATAGCCCCCGCTCTTATGCTCGGCATATTTACGGATACAGGCGTAATAACTGTATATCAGGTAATCTTCTTTGCATTTTTTCTCGGCACGGTAAATGCCTTTGACATGCCTGCGAGGCAGTCATTCGTCATTGAGATGGTCGGCAAAGGGCATCTCCTTAATGCCATTGCGCTCAATTCTGCCGCCTTTAATGGCGCGCGGCTCATAGGCCCTGTCTTTGCCGGACTGGCAATAGCATACCTCGGGCTTCCCTCGTGTTTTTATCTTAATGCCGCTAGTTTTATCCCTGTAATAATCGCCCTCTCAATGATAAAAGCAAAAGGCGAGATACGAAATACGCAGGAAGGATTTTTAAGAGACCTCGCCGAGGGTTTTTATTTTATAAGAAGGCAGAGAAATATCCTTTACATGATAATTCTCATCGCTGTCTTCAGCCTCTTCGGGATCCCGTTTATAAGCTTCCTGCCTGTTTTTGCAGAGGAGATATTCAAGGCCGGGCCGACAGGCCTAGGCTTTCTTGTAAGCGCCACCGGATTAGGCGCTCTTTCCGCAGCCCTCTTGCTCGCATTCAAAGGTGATATGAGAAATAAATTGAGATTTATGTCCCTGTCAGGATTGTGTTTTTCACTGGCGCTTCTATGCGCCTCTTTTTCACGGGTCTTTGCGGTTTCACTTTTACTGCTGATTATGGCAGGCTGGGGAATAGTAAGTTTTCTTGCAACAGCGAACAGCTTTATCCAGCTGTCAACACCCGACAATCTCAGAGGAAGGGTAATGAGCGTCTATTCATTTGTATTTCTCGGCTTTACGCCCATAGGTAATTTCCTCATGGGCATAATGTCAGAGCGCATAGGGACAACAAACACCGTTGGAGCGGCAGCGCTTGTATGCCTTGCGGGAGCGTCAATCTTTGCAATAAAACACATGAACGATAATTGAAAAATAACTCCTGATATATTAGTCTTTATAGACAATGAAGATACTTGCGATAGACACATCAACAATGCTCGGCGGAATAGCAATCATGGATGAATCCCTGTTGATTGCAGAAAGCAGGCTCAATGTCAAATCAACACATTCAGAGAGGCTCATGACAGAGATTGAGCACTGCCTCAAGCAGTCAGGCGTCAAAATATCTGATATTGACGTCTTTGCAGTCGCAACAGGCCCCGGCTCTTTCACAGGCCTGCGAATCGGGCTGAGCACTGTCAAGGGATTCTCCTATGCAACCGGGAAACCTATAGTCTCTGTGCCGACGCTTGAAGCGCTCGCGTGGAACTTCCCTTACAGCAGATACCCTGTATGCACAATGCTTGATGCAAGAAAGAAAGAGGTCTATGCGGCATTATTTAGATGGGAAGGAGAGAATTTAATCAGGCTGCTAAGTGAGACATCGGCAAAACCTGAAGAGTTTATACGCGATGCGTTACGCGTTACGCATGTCGCAGACTCGACTCTACGAGATGATAAATTCATATTCGCCGGAGAGGGAGCTACGCTTTACAGAGATAAAATAATTGAGGCCATGGGTGAAAAGGCTATATTCGCATCGCCTGAAAAAACAGTCCCATCCCCTGCAAATGTCGCGGTTCTTGGACTGAAAAAGGCTAAGGCTGGAGAATTTTCAGAGCCTGTCAGCCTTGCCCCCATGTACATAAGAAAATCAGAGGCAGAGGTAAAGTGGTCGAAGATTCGCTAAGGCGAAAAGGACTTACAATAAGGACAATGCAGGAATCTGACCTACCCTCTATTGTTAAAATTGAGCGCCTCTCATTCAGCACGCCGTGGTCGGAAACATCGTTTTTTAATGAAATCTATAAGCAGCGTTCTATCCCAAAAGTTGCTGTCATAGATGACAGGATCGCCGGATATATATGTGCAAACCATGTTGCCGACGAGGGGCATATTCTGAATCTTGCAGTCCATCCTGATTTCAGAGGAAAGGGAATCGCAAATACGCTGGTTGAAAACATCCTTGAAGAACTGAAAGAAAACGCCTGCAGGTTTTTATATCTTGAGGTTAGGGCGTCAAACAATGCCGCAAGAAAACTTTATGAAGGCTTTGGATTCAGCGTAGTCGGGACAAGAAAAGAATATTACACAGAGCCAAAAGAAGACGCAGTGATTATGATGCTAAGGCTTTAGCCTTTTTTATCTCTCTTTTCCGACAACTCAGCGATACTTTTTATTGCAATCAAAAATCCATCTTTCAATTTTTTATCCTTAATTCTTCTGAAGAGTTTGAGAAGTTCAATCTCATTATCGCTCAGTGTGCCATATGGGCTGACAGATTCAGATACCATCATCTTTTCTTCATCCAGAACAAACCTGCTCAAGGGAATATTCAAGGCATGTGCAATCTGGGAAAGACGCGATACGCTGATCTCGCTCACTCCTTTTTCGTATTTCTGAATCTGTTGATAGGAAATACCCACCCTTTCCGCTAACTCCATCTGAGATAGCCCTGCTGTCTTTCTCACAATTCTTATCAGATCTCCAATATGTCTTTTATCTGTCTCTCTTTTCATAATACAATGCATAATTTTGCTTGTTGCGATGTAAAATGTCTATAAACCTGCAGTTGCAATAAGAATTGACAAACACAACCTTAAGTAGTATTATTTGTGCGTGAAGACTAATAATAAAAAAATCTTAGTTGCTGATGATGATCCCCTTGTAAGAAAATTGTTAAATGAATTTTTAACTCTGTGCGGCTACGATGTAGACTGTGTCAGCAATGGAAAAGAGGCGATAGCCCTGATAGAGACAGACAGCTATGACGTCCTTATAACTGACTATCTGATGCCTGAGATGAACGGCATAGAACTTATAAAAAAAGCGCGCAATATTAAAAAATCATTGGCAATAATGGGTATGAGCGCCTCGGAGGAAGAGAGGGGATTCATAGCTGCCGGAGCAAATCTTTTTATAGCCAAGCCTTTCAGCCCTTATGCGCTAAAAAATATAATTGAAAAAATCTGTCTTACTTAGAAAAATTCCTTATTGATTCCATAATTTTTGCCGGTGTTGTCACTGCTGTCCCGACTTCTCCCACAACAATGCCTGCCGCATGATTCGCAATAACCGCTGCCTGATGCATGGTTGCGCCTGATGCATGGGCAAGGGCAAAGGCTGCGATAACCGTATCGCCTGCTCCTGTAACATCATAAACATGCCTTGCAACTGTAGGGATATGCGTGACCCTGCCTTTCTCAAAAAGGCTCATTCCTTCCTCTCCCCTTGTTATCAGCGCTGATTTGCATGGAAGTTTTTTGAGAAGTATCCTGCCTGCCTTAATCAGCGATTTTTCGTCTTTTATCTCAATGCCTGCTCCGTGCGACGCCTCCATGATATTCGGCGTTATCAGCGAGACATTCTTATAACAGTGAAAATGCCCTGTCTTGGGGTCAACAGCAATAAATTTATTTTTTGCTCTTGAAGCCTTCACCACCTCTGCCACAAGCTCTGACGAGACGATACCTTTTTTATAGTCGGATATTATCACCGCATCGTGGTCTCTGACCGCGCTCTTTATGCAATCAATAATCGCCTCATATGTTTTGCCTGCAACCTTCCTCTTATCCTCTCTGTCAAACCTCACAACCTGCTGGTTATGGGCTATTACTCTTGTCTTGACTATTGTGGGCCTCTGGTCGTCAAAGATGCATGAACCGATGCCCTTTTCATCAAGAATGCTTCTTAAGACATCGCCTGTCCTGTCTTTGCCGACTATTCCGACAACAGTAACCTGCCCTTCAAGGCTGACGATATTATGCGCCACGTTGGCCGCTCCGCCCAAGAAAAAGTTTTCGCTGGTAACTTCCACAACAGGCACAGGCGCCTCAGGAGATATTCTGCTGACCTTGCCCCAGATATAGCGGTCCAAGACAAGGTCTCCGATTACGAGTATCTTTTTTCTGCTGAAATTATTGAATACCTTGGAATAATCCATGTTTCTAAGAATAAAATATCGGGACTTAAAAAGCAATCCCGTTATTTAAGGGCAATGTTGAAACCCCAAAAGCTCGTTTTCCACTTGACAGTAAAGTGACATATTTATTATATTGAGCTTATTCTATAATTTCCGAATTGGGGATATATTCTTCAAAAGGGAAGCGTATCTATTTTGATTAAGGTTTAAAATCAAACCGGTTAAGTGACATGCAATTTGATTCCTAAGTTATTTTAGTAGAGAATCTTTTGAGAGAGGAGGTTAAGAAATGAAGAAATTCACGATAATCATAGCTCTGATAATAGCAGTAGCATTTGTGGGCAGCGCAATGGCAGTTTCTTCGGGTCAAAAAGCAGAGTTTAAAGGCGGCGCCATGGGCAAAGTCACTTTTGACGGCAAGATACATGCTGACAAGGGGCTTAAATGTAACGACTGTCATACGAATATATTCCAGATGAAACATGGAACGGCAAAGATAAAGATGGCTGACCATAATGCAGGCAAGCTCTGTTTCTCATGCCATGACGGCAAAAAAGCTTTTACATCTAAAGAAAATTGTGCAAAATGCCACAAGAAAGCAGCAGCGGGTTATTAAACAAAAAAATCGGTGAAAATAAAAAGCCCCGAGCATCTCGGGGCTTTTTATTTTTGAATGCGGATATGTTTCAGATTTTCGTAATCCATGATCCGTACTTTTTATTCTTACCTTTCACGCTGTCAAAAAATACAGACTGAAGTTTCTTTGTAATCCTTCCTGCCCTTCCTTCTCCGATCACCCTGCCGTCAACCTCTCTTATCGGAGTAATCTCTGCTGCCGTGCCTGTGAAAAAAGCCTCATCCGCTATGTAGAGTTCGTCCCTTGTGAACCGCTCTGCCGTGACTTCAATCTTTAAATCACGCGCAATCTTCATTATGCTGTCTCTTGTGATGCCCTCAAGCACCGAAGTCAGAGGCGTGGTCTTAAGCCTGCCGTCTCTTACGATAAATATATTCTCGCCGCTCCCTTCAGCCACATATCCGTCTGTGTCAAGCAGAAGCGCTTCGTCATAACCCAACGAGATTGCCTCTTTCTTTGCAAGCTGCGAACTGATGTAATAACCGCATGCCTTAGCCCTGCTCATCTGTGAGTTAACGTGGTTCCTTATGAAGGATGACACTTTAACCCTTATGCCGTTCTTCAGCCCATCGTCACCGAGGTATGCGCCCCACGGCCATACACTGACGGCAACCTTCACGGGATTATCCTTGGGATATAAGCCCATGGCTCCGTATCCTATATACACCAAGGGCCTTATGTAGCATTCCTTAATCTTATTTATCTTAACTGTCTTTATTATCGCCTCTTCAATCTCTTTCTCTGAATAAGGAATAGCAAGCAGAAAAATATGGGCTGACTTAAAGAGCCTCTGAACATGCTCCTTGAGCCTGAAGATTGCGGGCCCGCTTTTTGTCTCATAACACCTTATGCCTTCAAAAACTCCAAGCCCGTAGTGAAGGGTATGGGTCATTACATGCACATTGGCGTCATCCCAATCCACAAACCTGCCATCCATCCATATCTTTTCCGTCTTCTTTACCATAGGGATTATTTTATAACAAACATAATTATAAATCCAGCGCAAAAGCGGTTAAAAATTCTCAGTCAAGCCCAAATCCTTCAAACAGCATTACTATAACTGAATTTGACACCACCAAACCCTTTCTCGTAAGCCGCAAATAATCGCCTTCCACCTCAAGATGCCCGTCTTCAATTAATTCTCTGCAAACAGCCGGCATGTCCAGTCCAAGCTCTTTTGCCTTTGCAAGACTTATCCCTTCGGTCTTTCTTAAGCCAAGGAATATAAACTCCTTAATTGCGTCATCGCGCTTAATCTCCGTTGACTCAGCCTCAGGGATTATTCCTTTATTCAGGTCTTTAATGTATCTCCTGATATCATCTGTGTTTTTTGAGCGGAAGCTTCTGATAAAAGAGTGCGCTCCGGCTCCGGCTCCTATATATTCTCCCCTGTCCCAATAATTCAAATTGTGGAGACATCTGAATCGTGGCAGGGCAAAATTTGATATTTCATAATGCTCGTAGCCTTTGTTTCTAAGATAATCAATCGCAGAGCCGTACATCTCAAGAACCAACTCCTCATCAGGTATTTTAATCTTACCGCTCTCAATTAATCCGTATAACGGCGTATCTTTTTCAGGAGTAAGCTCATAAGAAGATATATGCGCCGGAGAAATGGTAAAAGCTGCTGTCTTTGATAAGGTCTCTTCCCATGTCTTCATCGTCTGACCCGGAATTCCGTATATGAGGTCTATTGAAAAATTATTAATGCCTGAGTTTTTGATTGCCTCTATCGCCTTCAATGCCTCGTTAGATGTGTGGATTCTTCCAAGGGTCTTTAATTCATCATCATTGAATGACTGGACTCCAATGCTTATTCTATTCACTCCAAGGGAGAGGAGCATTTTTATCTTAGATTCATCAACAGTACCCGGATTTGCCTCAACAGTTATTTTAGGAGAAGGCGACAAGGAATAATTATTTTGCAGGCATGTAAAAAGCTGTCTGAAGCATTCATCGGGAAGAATCGTCGGCGTCCCCCCGCCGATGTATATTGTCTTTAATTCTCCTGCAACATCTTTTTTAAGAACCAGCTCTTTGCATAGAGCGTCTGTGTATGCCCTTGCAAGCGCTTCATTGTAAGTCACGGAAAGAAAATCACAGTAAAGGCATTTTTTTATGCAGAAAGGGATGTGGATGTAGAGGGATTCGGGCATAATTTAGAGTAACACAAAAATAAAGGGATATTTTTTAGAGGCTTTTTCTCCAGATTAAAAATTCTTCTTTCTTACCTCCTCTCTTTATGCTATATTGTATCAAATTATCGCAAAAGGGAATATTCAGATATTAATTGTTTATGCCTTAAATTCAAACACAGGAGGAGAAAAGAATGAAAAAAACTATTATAGCTCTTGTATTCACTTTGGCTGCTTGCGCAACCCCGACCCCGTATGGTAAGTATGGTCATCTTGGAGGTTACATTGACAACCGAATCGACGCAAATACCTTTTCTATAAGTGTCAACAATAACGCCTTCACAACGTAGCAAACAACTTCAATGCACGCTTTCTATCGGGCGGCTGAATTAACGGTCGAAAATGGCTTTGATTATTTCGTAATTGTAAGCGGTGCGAATAATCCGACCTCCATGGCCACAGCAATGCAGGGGAGCAACTACTCGCCAATTATAGTGGTCCCAATAGTATTTCCTAATCAGGTCATAGTTATTAGGTCATTTAAGGGTACAAAACCAAATGACCAAGTCAACGCGTATGATGCCCGTGAAGTTATGAAATATTTGGGACCTCAAATTGGGGCACGCCAAGGCAAATAATCCAGCGTGGTGGCAGACAATTATGAGAATATTAGCTCCACACCCCTATTTCTTGATACAACAAACCCGCGCTGCTGATTTAGAGCGTTAGCTTTTAAAAAATGCTAAAATACATATATGAAACATACGCAATATTTTTCCTTTATTAAACAACGGCCCGATAGGGCAATTATCAAAGATGAATGGATACTGGAGACTATCAGTGATCCTCTGAAAACAGAGATTCAAACTGATGGAAGAATAAGGAAGTGGAAGTATATAGAGGAAGTGGGGAAATATCTGAGAGTAATACTCTTGGAAGATGGAGAAACAGTTCATAATGCCTTTTTTGATAGAGGCTTTAAGGAGGAACAGCTATGAAAATCAGGTATTTTGCTGATACCGATACTGCACTCATTGAGTTTTCAAATGAATCTGTTGTGGAAACAAAGGAAATCTCAGAGAACCTTTATATTGATTTGGACGGAAAAGGTAATCTTGTCAGCATGACCATTGAGCACGCAAAAGAAAAGGCAGGCATCTCAGAGGTATCGTATTTGCAGATGGGAAAAGTAGGCGCCTAATAAAAAATTGAAGTGGACGGCGTAAAATGCTGCCGCAAGTTCAATCTCTCACTTCACCTTTAACACCGCAAGAAACGCCTCCTGCGGAAGTTCTATTTTCCCAATCTGCTTCATCCTCTTTTTCCCCTCTTTCTGCTTCTCAAGGAGCTTTCTCTTACGGCTTATATCACCGCCGTAGCACTTTGCAAGAACATCTTTCCTCAGCGCCCTTACGCTCTCACGCGCTATAATCTTGCTTCCTATTGCTGCCTGAATCACGACCTCATACATCTGCCTCGGTATAATCCCCCTCAGCTTTTCACTCAGCTCCCTGCCTTTGTAATATGACTTTTCCTCATGCACTATCAGGGAGAGGGCGTCAATAATCTCGCCGTTAATGAGGATGTTAAGCTTAACAAGGTCTGATTCCCTGAAGCCGATGAACTCATAATCCATTGACGCATAGCCTTTTGATATGGATTTTAACCTGTCGTAAAAATCCCATAAAATCTCATTCAGAGGCAGTTCATACTCAACCTTAATCTTGTCTTTCCCTATAAATGTGAAATTCTTCTGTGTCCCCCTTTTTTCCTGACAAAGGTCAAAGATAGGGCCTATGTAATCCTTCGGCACGAATATGGTCACAAGAACAAAAGGCTCCTCTATTCTCTCGTACTTGTCAGGCAGCAGAGCTGGGTTTTCAATATGAATGACCTCTCCTCCGGTCTTTGTCACCTTGTAAACAACAGTCGGAGCCGTGCTTAAAAGTGAAAGGTCAAACTCACGCTCAAGCCTTTCTTTTATTATTTCCATGTGAAGAAGCCCGAGAAAACCGCACCTGAACCCGAACCCGAGCGCAAGCGAAGTCTCAGGCTCGTAATTAAAAGACGAATCATTTAATCTCAGTTTATTAAGCGCATCCCTCAGGTTGTCGTATTCATGGGGTATTGTCGGATAAAGCCCGCAAAATACCATCGGCTTTATGTCCTTATATCCGGGACACGGCTCCTGTGCCGGAGTATCCACATCAGTCATCGTGTCTCCGATCCTTGAGTCTGTTACGTTCTTTATCCCTGCAATTACATAGCCGACCTCGCCGGAGGAAAGTTCTTCTGAGGGCTGCATCTTTGGACTGAAAATCCCCACCTGCGCCACCTCAAATTCATTCCCTGTCGCCATAAGTTTTATTTTCTTGCCTGCCCTCACCATCCCGTCAAAAACTCTTACGAGCACGATTACTCCCTGATAATTGTCAAACCATGAATCAAATATTAACGCCTTGAGAGGCTTATCGTCTTCTCCTGTTGGCGGCGGAATTTTCTTCACTATAGCTTCAAGAATCTCTTTTGTGCCTATGCCTTCCTTCGCGCTTGCGAGTATTGCTTCGGAACAGTCAAGCCCGATTGCATCTTCTATCTGCTCCTTTGTTTTTTCAGGCTCTGCCGCCGGCAGGTCTATTTTATTTATGACAGGAATCATCTCAAGGTTATGTTCCACTGCAAGGTATGCGTTGGCAAGGGTCTGCGCCTCAACTCCCTGCGATGCGTCAACAATAAGAAGCGCGCCTTCGCACGAGGCAAGGCTTCTTGACACCTCGTATGAAAAATCAACATGCCCCGGTGTGTCTATGAGATTGAGGATGTATTCCTTTCCGTCATCAGCCTTATACAGAAGACGCACTGAATGCGCTTTTATCGTAATGCCCCGTTCGCGCTCAAGGTCCATGGAATCAAGAACCTGCGCCTGCATCTCCCTTGCGCTGAGCGCGCCTGTAAATTCAAGAAGCCTGTCTGCAAGAGTAGACTTCCCGTGATCTATATGAGCTATGATGGAAAAATTACGTATATCCTTTGGCATAGTCCTTCCGGGGATTAATCTGGAATTGTTTATTTTATCACAAAATATAGGAAAGAAAGGGATAGAATACATTATTATTGAAAGAGCGGTGTTTTTGTGTTACTGTTTTTAAACCGCCAATATCTGAAATGAGCAGGCCTGAAACTTTCAGGCTTTTACCTGAACACAGGCAAACAGCAAAGGGGTTAAATGCACATACCTGACGGATATTTAGGGCCGATAACATACGGAAGCCTCTGGGCAGCCGTTATTCCAATCTGGATTTACGCCTCAAAAAAGGTCAAGGAGATATTAAAGGCATCTCAGGTTCCTCTTCTTGCCCTGAGCGCCGCATTCAGCTTTGTGATAATGATGTTTAATGTACCGCTGCCGGGCGGGACAACAGGCCATGCAACAGGCGCAACACTGATTGCAATCTTAATCGGGCCGTGGCCCGCAGTGATTGCTTTATCAATTGCGCTTATTGTTCAGGCTCTTATCTTCGGAGACGGCGGGATTACTGCCATAGGAGCAAACTGTTTTAATATGGGTTTTGCAGGCGTGCTTGTGGGCTATGGGATATATAAATTAATTTCAAATTTCTCCCGATATTCATCGGGACAAATTTCAAATGCAGGAACTCGTAATTCGCCACTCTCCACCTGTCACTTAATAGGGGCCGGGATAGGCGCATACGCAGGGATAAACCTTGCAGCATTTCTCACAGCCGTAGAACTCGGGATTCAGCCGCTTCTCCATACAGGCGCAGACGGAAGGCCTCTATACAGCCCGTTCCCTTTGAGCATAACCATTCCTGCAATAATGTTAGAGCATATATTTATTTTTGGAATTGTTGAGGCAGTGGTTACCGTGACTGTGCTTCTTTACATCAAAAAATCACATCCTGAGTTGATAAGAGGGTAGTCATGGCGAATTCAAAATTCGGGAAGCTCTGGATAGGAATCGCTATATTGATAATACTGTCACCTGTGGGATTAATTCTCCCTGAACTTTTAAAGGCGGGCGGCGCATGGGGAGAATGGGGCGCGGATGAGATTGAAAAGATTGCGGGATATATTCCGCACGGACTTAAAAAACTGTCGGAACTCTGGAAAGCTCCGATTCCTGATTATGCGTTTTCAGGCTGGGACAAAGGGGTTAAGTCATATATAGGCTATATATTTTCAGGGATAATAGGCGCTGCTCTGGTTATAGGAGTATCAATGCTCATAGGAAAAATTTTTGCGGGGAAAAATGGGAATTCCTGACTGGCTTAAAACAGTAACGAGAGACGAGTTGCAAGTTGTGAACATAAAAAAACCAAGAGAGAGGTTTCTTGATAAGACTCTGCGGCATGTTGTCTCTTTTGTTGAAGATACGATGTTCAATGAAAGAACCTCTTCAATAAAGGGGTTTCTGCAGGGGACTGAACCGAGAATAAAGATTGTCATCATCTTCCTGTTCATTATAGTTTTAAGTTTTCAGAAAACTGTTTCAGGCATCGTTGTCTTTCTGTCTCTTGCTCTGCTGTTGGCGCTTCTGTCAGGCGTGCTTATTACTCTTCTGAAGAGGCTGATGCCGGCAATGGTTTTTACAATGCTGATTGCCCTGCCTGCTGCGCTGAATCTGATAGTTGACGGAGAACCGATGGTGATGCTTCATGAATTTGAAAAACCGCACACATTTTATCAGATAACAATCCCCGCTCACATCTCTGTCACAAAGCAGGGGGCTTTAAGCGCTCTGGCTCTTTTCCTACGGGTGATGGCGTCTGCTTCCCTGGTTTTTCTGCTTACGCTCACTACGCCGCCGAATAGATTTATCAAGGCTGTCTCATCCTTTGTACCAGGAGCATTCAAGTCAATCGTTTCAATAAGCTACAGATATATATTCTTTCTGACAAGAAAAGTTGAAGAGTTCATTATGGGTTTCAGGGCAAGAAATATCTCGTTGCCCGCCACCCGCCACTCGTCACTGATTGGGCAGCGGTGGACTGCATCAAGAATGGGACTTTTATTTTCAATGAGCATAAGGTTGAGCGCCGAGCTTGAACGGGCAATGGAGGCGAGGGGATATGATTATAATTTTGAAGTTCAAAGTGAAAGGTTAAAAGTTTCGGATATTTCGGGGCCTGATATCTTATTGATTATTTTTTCAATAACAATCATAGGGGTAATGCTTTGGACGCCTTTAATGTAAAAAAAATATCATACGCTTATAAAAATGGCAAAAAAGCTGCTGACGAGGTTTCATTCAGTGTTAAAAAAGGCGAGAGCCTTACAATAATAGGCACTAACGGCTCCGGCAAGTCAACACTGCTTTATCTCCTCAACGGCCTTCTAACGCCTGAGTCAGGTGATATTGAAATATTCGGCAGAAATATAACTGGCAATTTTCCGCCTGAACTCAGACAGCGGATATCTCTCCTGTTTCAAAACCCGCATGCCCAGCTTTTTCTGCTGAGTGTATGGGATGAACTCTGCTTGGGCCCTCTGCAGCTCGGGCTTGAAAAAAACGAGATACAAAAACGGACAGAGGAGTTGCTTGGCCTTCTAAATATCAAACACTTGAGAGACAGGGGGCCGTGGGATTTGAGCGGCGGCGAGATGAGGAAGGTGGCATTCGGCACATGTCTCAGCGTTAATCCTGATGTTCTTCTTCTTGATGAGCCCACAACAGGGCTTGACCCAAGAAGTCAGGTTGAATTCGTGGACTTGATAAATGAATTGCGGCGCGCAGGGAAAACAATAGTCACGGCAACGCATGACCTTGGTATAATTGAAGACATATCCGACAGGACTATGGTCATTGGAGAAGACCACAGGCTGCTGACGGAGGGGAACCCATGGGATGTTATGGAGGATACGGATATGCTTCTCAGGGCAAACCTTATTCACAGGCATGTCCACAGACACTGCTGGTATGCCCATGAGCACAGCCATTTCGGGACGCATGGACACGAACATATACAAGTGGAAAATAAACAGCCGCAAGTTGAAAGTCAGGCTATTAAGGAGGCAATCATCGCTATGACAGAACTGGATAAATTGAAAAAACTTCTTGAATACTGGTCAGAGCATAATGAAGAACATGCAAAGACGTATCTTGAGTGGGCGGAAAAGGCGGCTGCCTCAGGGGATAAGGAGTTATCCGCTGTACTTAAAGAGATTGCTGAAAATACAAAAAAGATGGATGGGTTGTTTGAAAAGGCAAAGAAGGCTGTTAGGAAATGAAATATAAACTTCCTGATGGGTTTGAAAACAAAGAAGAGGCGATGGAGGCATTGATTAAAAAAGAGATTGATGCCGCTGAATCAGAACTGTCCGCAGTGAGGCGGGATATAGAAAAATTCCTTCTTGAGAAAAAAGGCTACGCCGCAACCGAGATAGAAAAAGACAGGGAATTTGAAGTTTTGATTGGGAATGAAAGGTGTAAATCAGGAACAGACATTATCATAAGCATTGACGGCAAGAGGCTTATCTTAATTAAATGTTCTGTAGGCGCGCTGGTCTCAAGGGAAAGGCAGTCTGTTGCATGCGCGCGCGTGCTTGATTCTTATCAGATACCATTTGCTGTTGTAACGGACGCGGTGGATGCGATAGTGCTTGATACATTAACAGGCAAGGTTATGAGCGAGGGGATGGAATCCATTCCTTCAAGAAATGAACTGACTGAACTCATCAGCACGATTGAATTAAAAACACTTTCTCCTGAACGGGCAGAGAAAGAGAAAAGGATACTCCTTGCATTTGATTCAATTAAATGCACGATAAATTACGGGGAGTAATCAGAACAAATCCTTCTGTTTTTCGCTGGAGGCTTTGATTGTATTTCTTTCGTATCTCTCCGCAATCCCGAATAGTTTTTCCGTAAATGCCATCTCATCAATAAGCCCGAGCCTGAAATCAGTCACAACAAGGTAAAATACCTCAAGAAGCTCTTCATTTAGCGCTCTGTTTGTTTCAGCCATAAATATACCTTTGCCTTACGGCGTCTCTGATGCAAAAAGGCCTGTGCTCAGATAACGCTCCCCCCTGTCAGGCAATATCACAACAACCTTTTTCCCTTTTCCTAATTTATTGGCGACCCTTAACGCAGCCCACATCGCTGCCCCGGATGATATCCCGCAAAGAAGCCCTTCCTTTAGGGATAATTGTTTTGCTGTCGCTGCGGCATCGGAATCTGTTACAGGAATAACTTCGTTATATATCTTTGTGTTCAGCACTCCGGGGGAAAAGCCTGCCCCGATTCCAGCAATCTTATGCGGCCCGGGATTTCCGCCTGAAAGAACAGGTGAAGCCGCAGGCTCTACCGCAGCTATCCATAGGTCGGGGTTTTTACTCCTCAACATCTCGCCAACTCCTGTTATCGTGCCGCCTGTGCCGACGCCTGCCACAAAACCGTCAGGCACAGTGCCGAGCGCATCCATTATCTCAACTGCAGTTGTCTTTTTATGTATCTCAGGGTTAGCAGGGTTTTCAAACTGCTGCGGCATAAAATAACCTGTACTTGCCCTGTAAATCTCTTCTGCCTTTTCAACAGCTCCCATCATTCCCCTCTTGCCCTCAGTCAGAACAAGCTCTGCTCCATAAGCCTGAAGCAGATGCCTTCTTTCCATTGACATTGTCTCGGGCATTGTAAGGATTAATTTGTATCCCTTTACTGCCGCTATCATTGCAAGCCCTATTCCTGTATTGCCGCTTGTAGGCTCTATTATTGTGCCTCCGGGTTTAAGCGCCCCGCTTTTCTCAGCTGTTTCTATCATTGAAAGGGCAATCCTGTCCTTCACAGAGCCGCCTATGTTGCAGCCCTCAAGTTTTGCCCAGACCTCAGCGTCATCCGCCTGACATAAGCGGTTAATCTTCACCAGAGGCGTATTGCCGATCAAAGTCAGAATATTCTTATTCAGTTTAATCATTGGCGCTCCATTCCTTTATTCCTCAGTTTTCAACTCCCAAGAGTTCTTTCCCTTCCCTTAGCTGTTCCAGCACAGATTCATCAAGCCCCTTATCATCAAAGTATTCCTTTTCTATGGTTTCGATATAAAACCTGTCAAGGCCGCTGTTTTTGAGAAAGTCTTCTCTCAGGTTTATGTCCTTCTTCTCTATGATTATAGGCAGGAGATGATTCAGATAGAATGATTCTTTTCTGAGATCCAGAAGCGTCTTTTCAAATAATTTATGCGGCACCTTTCTTGCGAAACCTTCTTCAGCAAGTTCCCTTTCTATGTCCTCTCGTATCTCAGCCCTGCCCTCTTTTGTATTGAGTCTGGGATAGAAGCTCCGCATCCTTTCTTTGAGCGCGGCATGTACCTGATGATAAAGCCTCTCTTCGTCCCTGATCATCCTGAGTTCGGCAACCACGTCCCTGAGGGATGCATCTCCGCCTTGAATTTTTGTTATTCCTTTCAGTATCGCATTAATCTTACGCCTGCCGTAGGATGTTATGTATTTGTTTTGAAGCAGTCCTTTTATGACCACTTCATCAAAGAGCGCCCTGTCAATCTTATCAAATTCATTCTTATTGCCGATGAGGCTCCTGAGAGAATCTTCCGCAAAATCCATATTTTCCATAAAGGCTATCTGGCTGAGCAATGCATGGACATTATCGTACCTGTCAAAGTATGTAAGTATAGCGCTGAACTCTTCAAAGATGCTGAAATCATTTGTCTCGCGAGCAATCTCATCGCAGGCCCTGCCTACATCAAGAAGCACCTGTTCAAAGCCCATGTCGCTCTGGGAATATGCCTTATGTTTTGCCTTTATCAGCCTCACAATATCTTCATTTATTATGTGTTTTTTGAGCGAGGGGTCCTTAAAGAACAGAGTTTCAAGTATAGACCTTGCTTCCTTCAGATAATCAGACTCTTTCATGTCCTGCAGCTTTTTGCCTCCGAGCAGAAGTTCGTCGAGCGTATCAAAAAGCACGCTCGGTATATTATTCCTGATACTGAGCGTCCTCAGCCTTCCCAGCCTCGCAATCTCCGCCTGCTCGAGACTTTCTTTGGAGATGCTGCCCAGGAGAATGTCCCTGTATTCGTCAACAACGCACCTGTTTTCAGAATGCTTGTACATTATGTCAATCTTCATCCTCTCCTGCTGATAGCTGTCTATCCCGTATCTTGCAACTATGTCTTCAAGATAAAGTTCTTCCTGCGGAGTCAGTGCTCTTTCACTGGAGTAGAAATTTTCAAATGCCTTGTAGAATTCCTCATTTTCCTTGTGGATTATCTTAAATATGAATAAAGTTGATTTCTGTTCCCCGAGTTCATTAATAAAAGCATTCATCAACTCGGCATCCTTATCGCTGCCAACAAATTCAGTTCTTTTTAAAAACTTGCCCGCAGACCTCAATATATGCTCCTGCCTCTTTTTGCGTTCTGTCCTGTGGTCTGAAGATACGAAAAAATAATAGTTCTTCACTGCATTGCCCTGCAGAAAAAGCCTGTAAAAAAATTCACTCCCCTCAGTATTGCTCGTGAATACAATCTTTTCGCCTTCATCAAGAAATGCTCCGAACATAATCAGCCTGTTTGAAACCTCTCCTTTTATCATGTCCTTGAGCGCTTTTTCAACTCCGAACATATATTCGCAGAAACTGCCGCCTGTGCCTTTATAATGCACGCCTTCGCCCGAGACGGTGAATTCGTTGCCCCTTGAGAAGAATCTTATATTTGAAGCTGTTTCTTCGTAGAAGTAAGTGCTTTCAACGCTCGCTCCGCCTACAAATGCGAAAAATTCGACAGGTCCGAGAGTTCCATGAAGCCTGAGGTCTTTAATCATACTAAAATATACCACAGGCCCCTTGAAATATTCTATTGCTGCGGACTTCCTTTATTGCTGAAAAGGGCCGCATTTGGTTATGATAGTTTTGTGAAGAAAAGCTTTCTGTTTTTAGCTGTATTCCTTGTTATTTTCAGCGCTGCTTCAGGCGAAGACATAAACGGAAAGCCTTTTTTTATAAAGGGCAAAAGCGAGTTTGATGCCGGCAGATATGCCGGGGCAATCGAGAACCTGTCCGAGGCCTACAAAAGGCTTCCTGTTGTCAGGGATTACATACTTTTTTATCTGTCAAGGGCGTACAGCGAATCAGGCAATATCAGCGAATCTGATTTAAGAATAAAAGAACTCTTGAAAGATTATCCGTCATCCCCATTGCGTAAAAAGGTGCGGAGGCTGGAAATCAAAAATCTTATTGCTTCAGGCGAGATGCCGCATAATCCTGAGATTCTTGAGTCTTATGTCAGGGATTATTCTGAAGACAATGAGATGAAATTCCTGTTTGCAAAGCATCTCAGGGATAAAGGGGAAACAGAAAGGGCAAGGGCAATTTTCAAAACCATCTATCTCAGCAGCGAGGGGCTGTTCTCGAAAATATCATACAATGAACTGGCAGCTTCTGATATTACCCCGCAGGATATTATTGAAAAGGCGGCTAACCTGACAAATGTGACGGAGTTTAAAAAAGCAGAATCCGCATTGAGAGAGGCGCTGGCAAAAGACGACGGGCAGCGAAGGATTGAAATCATTAAAAAACTCGGCTATGTGTTATTCAAGCAAAAGCGCTATAAAGAATCGGCAGATGCGTATGGAAAAGCAGGAGATCATTATCTGAAGGCAAAGGCGCTTTACAGGGCAGGAGACAAAACCGGATTTGACAGAGTTCTGAAGAAACTGTCTTTAATGGATGACAAAAGGACCGGCTCGCTTCTGATATTGGCGGCATTGGATAAAAGGAGGAACGGCGAGATTGGTGAAGCGCTGAATTTATATCAAACAATAAAGGAGAAGTATCCGGCCGAAGCTGAAAACGCTCAATGGGGCATCGCGTGGACATACTACCGCACTGGCAGCTATCAGAAAGCCCTTGATGCCCTTACATCTCTTTACGATAGCTATGGCAGCTCAAAATACCTCTACTGGAAGGCTCAGTCTCTTGAAAGGACAGGCGGGAATGCAGGCCATATTTACAAACAGCTCGCGGTTAAAACACAGGATTTTTACAGCATCCTTCCGCAGATAAAGAAAAGTCATGGGACTGAGAACCCTCCATCCCTCGTCGCCTCCGGCGACTCGCCGGGGAGAGAACACTCTGAATATAAGCCTTTCAAATCTGAGAGGATTGAAATACTTCTTGAAGCCGGCATGACAAAAGAGGCTGCGGCAGAACTGTCCGCTATAGCCGGAAAAACTACGAATCCTGACAAGCTCATATCTGTTTCCCTTAAATTGCAGGAATGCGGGGAATACAGGGAGGCCTTAACCCTGCTCTCACGGCTGCCGTCCAGAGAGGTTGCGCACAATATTTTGTACCCTCTTGCCCACTGGCATATTGTAAGGGATGTATCTGACAAATATAACATTGACCCATTTATCATTCTTTCTATCATGAGAGAGGAGAGCCGTTTTGACACGCAGGCGCGCTCACAGGCAGGCGCTCTCGGTCTCATGCAGCTTATGCCGCAGACAGCCTATGCCATAGACAAAAAAATAAATCTGAACATAAAATCGCATGAGCATATCCTTGATGCAAAGGCAAACATAAATCTCGGCTCATACTACATGGCATCTCTCTTAAAAGAGTTCGGCTCTCTTCCTGCGGCTGTCGCAGCTTATAACGCAGGGGAGGACGTTGTGAGAAAATGGCAGAAGGCAGGCAACTATCAATCATTTGATGAATTCATAGAGGATATTCCTTACGAAGAGACTAAAAACTATACCAAGCGCGTTATTACAACTTATTTTGAGTATCATAAATATTCCGGCGAAAAAGGCAGCCCTGAAAATCTTTGATGACACTTGCAATACACCACAGCGTCTTGGTATCTTAAACATCATGAAACAAAACAGGACTCTGTTTGATGATGCTCCGCCCCGAGCAGCTCGGGGCGGAAAGGGAATCAGCAATAAAAAGGAGGTTACGCCATTGGACAGGCTGAAAAATCTTGAAGATAAGATAACAGGTGCGATAGAGAAAGTGAAAACACTGAAGGAAGAAAAAACGGCTCTTGAACTCAGGATAAAAGAGCTTGAGGCAAGGCTCTCCGATAAAGACCATGATATAGAAAAACTGCAGGCTGAAAAGAACGCTATAAAGAGTCAGGTTGAAGGCCTGCTGAACGAACTCGACACCTTAGAGGTAGCGTAGCGTGAGCAGCATAGATGTTTATATCCTCGGCCAGAAATATACTGTAAAGGGCGACGCCCCTGAGGAACATATACAAAAAATCGCAGCCTTTGTAGATGCAAAGATAAAAGAGGTTTACAATACTGCGCCGAACGTTGCTCCGCTTAAGGCTTCTATTCTTGCGGCCCTTAACATCGCCGATGAACTGCACAGGCTGAAGGCAGAGCAGGATAGCATTACAAGGCATATTGAAGAAAGGACAAAAGTCCTGAGCGGATTATTTGAGACTTAATACTGAAAACTTTTTAGTGCTTTCATTTCATCAAACCGTATTTCTTCATTTTATTAAAAAGACTTTTTCTGCTTATGCCGAGCCGGGCTGCCGCCTCCATCCTTTTCCACCTCGCCTCCGCGAGCGCCTCAATTATAAGTTTCTTTTCCTCTTCTGATTTAATTGCCTCCACCCTTTCTTTCACCCCTGCACTTCCATTTCCTGCCCGGGTTGTATTATTGGATATAAGCCCTTTTACTGTTTCTTCCCTGACCGTATCAGTATCTTCAAGGATTATCGCGCGCTGGATGAGATTTTCCATCTCCCTGACATTTCCGGGCCAGCTATAGCTTATAAAAAACTTTATGGCAGATGCAGCAATGCCTTTGACATTCCTGCCCATGGTCCTGTTATATTTCCTTACAAAGTAATCCGCCAGAAGAGGAATATCCTTTATCCTTTCTCTGAGCGGCGGAACCTTAATCTCAAAAACCTTCACTCTGTAAAGAAGGTCTTCGCGAAAACTGCCTTCTCTGATAGCGCTGTCAAGGTTTTTATTCGTTGCTGATATCAATCTCATATCCACTTTTATGGTTCTTGTGCCGCCAAGCCTCTCTATCTCTTTATTCTGCAGAACCCTCAGAAGCTTTGCCTGAAGCCCCGGTGAAAGGTCGCCAATCTCATCAAGAAAGATACTGCCTTTAGACGCTCTTTCGAATTTGCCGGCATGCTGCTTTGATGCGCCAGTAAAAGCGCCTTTTTCATAGCCGAACAGTTCTGATTCAAGCAGTGTTTCAGGGATTGCCGCACAATTTACGCTTACAAAAGGATTATCCTTCCTGTCGCTCAGCTTATGTATGGCCTGGGCGATAAGTTCCTTGCCTGAGCCGCTTTCGCCTGTTATCAGCGCTGTGACGTCTGTTGCCGCAACTTTTATTGCAAGTTCAACTGCCTGCCTCATCTCCCCGCTCTCGGCTATGATTTCATCTTTGAGTATATTTTCAATATTTTGAGTCTTCAGCGCCTCAAGCTCTTTCTGCAGCTCATATTTTTCTATAGCCCTGCTTATGACTGTTCTGACTATCCCTATGTCAACGGGCTTGGTGAAAAAATCATAAGCCCCATCTCTTATTGCCCTCATCGCAAGCTCTTTTGAACCGTAGGCAGTTATCATTATCACCGGCATAGGATAACCTTCGGATTTTATGTGACGGAGGACTTCGATGCCGCTCATGTTAGGCATCTTTTCATCAAGAATCACAAGGCTGTAAGTATTTTTTTTCAGGCGCTCAAGCGCATCGGCGCCTGTCCCGGCAAAATCAAACTCAAAACCTTCTTTCCCGAGGAGTTCACCGAGGAAAAAACGAATGCTGGCATCGTCATCTGCGATTAATATCCTATGTTCCTTAGCGCTGAATGGCATCTTAAAACTCTTGGTTATTATGTTGCATGTTTAATAGTTTAGCACATACAAACAGTTGACATAAAATATTGTTTAGGCAATGATTTCATTATGCATGACAGCGGAGATATAAGAACAGCCTTTGAAATACCCGAGATAGAAAAATTATACGGCGGCAGTTTTACGGACGGCTACAGCGTCCGCCTTCTGTGGAAGAACGGCGAACTTTTCAAGGCGATATTTGATTCCATTGCGGGTGCAGAAAGATTCGTCTGTCTTGAATTCTACATATTCCGCAATGATGAAACAGGCATTGAATTGGCAGAGCTGCTGAAAAAAAAAGCCGCAGAAGGAGTCCGAGTATTCATTCTTTATGACCACTTCGGCTCTTTTGGAACACCGCGGAAATTCTGGGCAGAATTAAAACAAGCAGGGATAAATGTCAGGGCATCTTACCCTTTCAAGTGGACCGCTCCATTGCATTATGCCCGGCGCGACCATAAAAAACTCATCCTGATAGACGGGGAAAGGGCATTCACAGGAGGGTTGAATATCGCAAATGAATACAGGGGATATTATTTCAAAAGGCATAAAGAGGCCTGGCGGGATACAGGCATACTGCTTGAAGGCCCGATAGCCGGGACGCTGCTAAGCGAGTTTGAGAAAAGCTGGCTGCTATGGGGCGGAAAGCCTATCGAAACAGAAGCCAGAAGGCAAAAAACCAAGATTCAGGATTCAGGATACAAGATTCAGGATAATCATGCATCGGAGGACTCTCAACTCTCAACTCTCAACTCTGGTGCTCTGCCTGTGCTGCCTATATTTGCAAGTTCATCACGAGGGAGGAGAAGGCTGAGAAAGCTTTTATACTACAGCATCAATCATGCAAGAAAGAGCATATTTCTCACTACAGCCTATTTCACTCCAAGCAGAAGGATGATTGACATGCTGTCGGAAGCTGTTAAAAGGGGCGCCATAGTCAGGCTGCTCTTGCCGCTAAAAAGCGATGTGCTGGTTGCGGATTATGCAGGAAGGGCGTCATTCACAGAACTGCTGCAAGCCAGCGTGCAGATTTACACCTATAAAGGCAGGATACTTCATGCCAAGACTGCCGTGTTTGACGGCTGCTGGAGCATTATAGGTTCTGCAAATCTTGATTTTCAGTCACTGAGGAGGAATGATGAGGGGAATGTCGGAATACTTGACAAAAAATTCGGGCAAAAGATGATGGACGTATTTGAGGCAGATATTAAAGACTCTGCAAAAATAGAACCGGATGAGTGGGCAAAACGGAATTTCTGCGAAAAAATCAAAGAAAGATTTTTTGTCCTCTTCAGAAGACGGTTATAAATTCAAGCTCTGAAACCTGCAATGCTATTTGCGTTTCATCCTTAAGCGTTATTATTGTATGCGGTTGGCGGCAGACTTATAACAAACTTTGTTTTGCCTTCCGATGCCTCTGCGGTTATGTCGCCTCCAATGCTCTTTATTGCATCCCTCGCAATTTTCAATCCCATTCCGCGTCCTCTACCCTTGGTTGTAACATCCGCCTCAAATATTGCATCTACATCCATCCCGGGGCTAAGTTCTGAATCGCTTCTTACCTCAACCGTAGTGCCGTCATTTGTTGTCTTTGTCCTTATGGTTATCTCTCCATTTTTTACAACTGCTTCATAGGCATTCAGGACTATATTATAAAATGCATGAAAAAATCTCTCATCTCCAACCTGCATCTTATCTGCAGTCTCATCATAGTCCTCCCTTATACTTACAGCCTTATCCCTTGCAACCTGACTGCATAAAAGCACAACCCTGTGGATTATATCCCTGAGAGTATCATCTTCAGCAGCAGATGTCTTTTTTTCAAAGAGAGTGTCCACAACCCTGTTCAACCGGTCAGTTTCTTTGAGTATTGTATTGATATAAAGTTTCTTCTGTTCGTTGTCATTTATATCCTCTCCGATAAGCTGTACCAGCCCCTTTATGGATGCAAGGGGATTTCTAATCTCATGCGCTACCTCCATTGCCAGCATTCCTATATTCGCCAGTTTTTCAGTTTTTTGCATCTCGCGGTGCATCTCTTTTATCTTTGTGGTATCCATGAAATTGAGTACTGCTCCGTCTATGCCATATCTGCCTTTTATTGGTGAAAGCGTATAACCAATGGTCCTGCTTTCACCGTTCATTGTTATATTCAACTCAGAGGCAGCGGTCTTTCCCTTCAGAACTGTTTGCAAGTCCCTTGTTATATTCAATACGGTTCCTATATTTTTGCCAAGCAGGCCGGTTTCCTTACTGCCGAGTATATGGCAGACATACGGGTTCACCATTGTTATTGTTCCGCTCTTGTCGGCTGTCATTACCCCTCCTGTTGTACTTTCAAGTAATGCGGTGTACTTGCTGAGGGATGCAGCTATTTTTGTAAACTCCTTGCCAAGCGAACTGAATTCCTCTATATTCTTGCCTTCCCAACCTTCGCTTAATAATTTCCTTGCAGGCCTTACAAGAGCGTACGCAACAATCAGGCCCGTCGCAAATGCCACTACAGCAAGGATGTAAGTCCATTGTTCCGTAAAATTATAAAGGGAGATAAGCTCTGCCGAGTCAAGAACACTGCGCTTAAAGACAGCCCTGAACCTTGCCAATAAAATTAGCGGCACAGCGACTGCAAAAACAGAAAAAAACAGGGGCAGGAACACAAAGAGCCCAAGATAGAACCGCCTTTTTAAAAAGGCTGCTATTATCTTCTCATAACTTTCATCATGTCCCATATTGGAAGAAATATCCCTAGTGCAAGAAAGAGTATCCCGCCGGCAAGAAAGACCAGCAGAACCGGTTCAAGTGTTGTTGCAAGGTTTTTAATTGCATATTCGACCTCAAGGTCGTAATAGTCGGCTACCTTTGTAAGCATATCATCAAGCGCTCCTGTTTCCTCGCCAACAGCAACCATCTGCGTAACCATAGGCGGAAAGACCATTGTGCTTGCCATCGGCACAGCCAGCCCTTTTCCTTCACGCACGCTCTCTTTTATCACCTCAACCGCCCTTGCAATGATGATATTCCCGAGTGTGCCTGCAACTATGTCAAGCGCATGGAGCATTGGGATGCCGCTGCTGTAAAGCGTAGAAAATATCCTTGCAAACCTTGACATAACAGTTTTCTCAACAACAGATCCGATTATCGGAACCTTGAGTTTAAACTTGTCCAGATTCCATCTACCGGACGGAGTCTTTATATATCCCCTGAATGCAAAAATAACGCCTGCCACAGCGGCTAATAGAAGCGGCCAGTATACCCTTATTGCTTTATTCAGGAATATAAGCACACGCGTCGGGAATGGAAGCTCTACTTTTGCAGATTGATATAACGAAGCAAATTTCGGAACAACAAATGTCGTGAGCACAAGGAAAGCGATTATCATGCTTATTATAACTATAACGGGGTATCTTGTTGCCGCCTTTACCCGCGCCCTTGTTGTCGCATCATGTTCCAGCAAAGATGACAGCCTATTAAGGATGTCGTCAAGCACTCCTGCCTCTTCGCCTACTTTTACCATGCTGATATAAAGCGTAGAGAATACCTTCGGGAATTTTGCCAGAGCATCGGAAAAAGAACTTCCCCTCTCCACCTCTCTTCTTATTTCTTCTATTATCTTGCGGAGCTTTCTGCTTTTAGTCTGTTCCGCGAGTGTGTCCAGGCTTCTGATAAAGGATATGCCTGATGTAACAAGCGTTGCAAGCTGTCGGCTGAACACAATGAGATCTTCATCCTTTATCTTGTCAAAAATCTGCCATCCGCTCTCACCTGAAGATTTAGTCTCTTCTTCCGCTTCTATTTTTATAGGGGTATACCCTTTGGAAAAAAGCTGCTCTGCAACTGAGTCGGCGTTGGGAGCATCAATAACACCACTTATAATCTCTCCTATTTGATTCCTTACTTTATAGCTATACGTTGGCATATCACTTATTTTTTAGTTCTCACTTCTCACTTTTAACTTCCTATTCTGTCTCCTGCGTCACTCTCATTACTTCTTCAATCGTCGTAATCCCATCCACTGCTTTCAAGAGGCCTTCCTGCCTCATAGTTCTAAAGCCTTCCTTTACCGCCTGTGCCTTTATCTCGCTTGCAGGAGCTTTCTCAATTATCAGTTTTTTTATTCCCTCTGTAACCAGAAGGAGTTCAAATAATCCTTCTCTTCCGAGGTATCCCGTGAAGCGGCACTCGCTGCAGCCCTTGCCGTGGAGGAGAACCTTCCCTTTAATTCCCACACGCCTTAACATATCTTCGTCAGCAGTATAGCTTTCTTTGCAGTAAGGGCATATCTTTACAATAAGCCTTTGGCCTAAAACGCCGATAAGAGAAGATGTTATAAGGAATGGTTCTATTCCCATATCTATCAGACGGGCTATGGCCCCGACCGCTTCATTTGTATGAAGGGTACTGAGAACAAGATGCCCTGTAAGCGCTGCATGTGTTGCTATTGACGCTGTTTCAGTATCCCTTATCTCACCGACCATTATTACATCAGGGTCCTGCCTGAGAATGGACCTCAACCCTGATGAGAATGTCAGCCCTGCCTTTGGATTAACCTGCACCTGATTTATATTAGGCAGGTTATATTCTATGGGATCCTCTATTGTCACTATGTTTTTCTCTGCTGCGCTTATCTTACGCAGAGACGAATACATCGTTGTTGTCTTGCCGCAGCCCGTGGGCCCGGTTGAGAGTACAAACCCGTAAGGCATGCTGATCAGCTTTTCATATGCCTCAAGCACACTTTTCGTGAACCCAAGCTGGCTGAGCGTGAGTTGAGGAAGACCTGATGTTTTCTCAAGCAGCCTCAGCACCATTTTTTCGCCGTGATGCGTCGGCAGAGTCGATGCCCTTACATCAAATTGTCTGCCCTCAACATTTATAGGAAATCTTCCATCCTGTGGCACTCTCTTTTCAGCTATATCCATTCCTGAAAGTATCTTTATCCTTGAGACAATGCCCGAATGAAGGTGCTTGGGAGGTTTCATAATATCATGCAGCTTCCCGTCAATCCTGAACCTTACACGGATGGAATCCTCATAGGGTTCTACGTGTATGTCGCTGGCCCTGTCCTTTACAGCCTGTGTAACCACTGTATTGACGAGCTTAACAATTGGGGTGTCTTCAACCATCGCCTCTGCTGCAGCAACAATCTTTTCCTTTTCAGGATAGTAAACATCTGCAGCCTTAACAACCTCATCCATCTCTCCTCTGGTATAATATTGGTCAAGCGCCCGGAGAAGATCAGATTCTGTTATAACTACTGTATCCACAGGCATCCTTGTGGCCCGTTTTATCTCATCTGCCGCAAAGAC
Source organism: Nitrospirae bacterium GWF2_44_13 (assembly GCA_001805105.1). Taxonomy (GTDB): domain Bacteria; phylum Nitrospirota; class Thermodesulfovibrionia; order Thermodesulfovibrionales; family UBA1546; genus UBA1546. The sequence continues at coordinate 48,744 of MHEE01000014.1, forward strand.
ATTGAGCGGGTCAGACATTGCAATAGTAAGCCTTCCGTTATTAATCTCAAGAGGCAGCGCCCTGTGTTTACGCGCAAGAGACTCCGGCACCAAATCTAAGACTCCCGGAGCTACAGACATAGACCGCAGTTCTTTAAACGGCAGCCCCATCTGCGCGCTGAGCGCCCTTGCCATGACTTCTTCTGTAATAACCCCGAGGCTGACAAGTGTTTCTCCAAGCCTTTTGCCAAGCCTCTTCTGTTCCTGCATGGCCTTATCACGCTGTTCAACGGTTATTACCCCTGCTTCTATCAGGAGTTCTCCTAAATATTTTTTTCTCATCACCATATTTATTTCCTCGCAGAATAAGAGCCGAGTCCGAGCAAATCAAACGTAACAAAGACACTAATCTCGCTTGGCTTGTTGTTTACCTCATCAGGAGGCTTTCTGTTAACCATTATTGTCATTCCCCAACACTGTTGAAGATACTTCATGATAAACGAAGAATCCCTCATTCCTCCTCCTTTAGAATCATACCAAAGTTTAACCTCAGCGGACAAGTTTTTAGAATGAGTATACCCGACCCCTATATCGTAGAACATAGTATTGTTAGGCTGGTTGTACCTCTCCCCAAAGGAAAATGCAAATTTTTTAAAAGGGATTGAGACGCTTGAGTTTATAGTCTCCATACGGTCTGTATAGTGATTATAAGAGGCATCAGCAGTTACAGGGAAAGGCCTTGGAATATATGCTGACACACTTAACGGAGAAAGCGGAACGTCCCGTTCATATGTATTATATGACTCCGACACGCTTACGGTAAGGAACTCTCCCTTTTTATCAAGGAGGCGGTTTGTAAGAGACATTCCTATTGTTGACTGCTTTGTAGAAAGTTCCGTGGAATCAAACAGCGGAACATTTTTAATCCATGGCACAAAAGTATATCCCAAAGAAGGTTCAATGCCGTGGGTAAAATTCTCGCTATATTTTTTTATGAACCGGCTGGACGCTGTGATATTGTAGTCAAACATATCTCTGTGCACTGAACTCTTAAAGCCCTCGTCAGCATTGTCCTGTAAGGAATATACTGTTTCTCTCAGCCCGAGATTCTGGAATATAATAACTCTGTCGCCGAAGGAATGAGAAAGTTTGGGATAAATATCAAGACGCTGTCCTGATACGCCTTTGTCCCTTGCGAAGTTTGAGGCAGATGATGTCATTGAGAAAACCAAAGGGCCTGCGCTGGATGGATTAACAACATACCCTAATTCAGGCAGTCTCTGAGCTACCGCTGAATTATGACTCCCGTCTTTAAGGTCAATAATATACTGCGACATGAGGTAAAGGCGTGAATTGTCCGAAGGAAGCGTCAGTTCGCCGGTTGATTCAAGAAATCTGTTTACCCTTTCATCGCGGTGCATGCTGAATTCCCTGTAAAAATTTTCTTCACTTAACAGATTAATATTCCAGTATCCGGAAAGACCATCCTTGCTCCTTTTCGAATGGGTAGACTTAAGTTCATAAAAATCCAGTTCTGCCTTTTTGTCTCGGAAGTGATAGAGCCAGTGTTTGCCCTCCACATTTCCGGGCGCTACATATCTATATTCAGCCCCTTCTCCCAAGCCTGCTTTTGTATACCAGTCAACAATAAATGTCGCGTCCTTGTCTTCATCTATCGCCCAGAAAAACGGCTGCCTGTAATAGAATCCTTTTGACTGTGTATGACCAAATACAGGTGTCAGAAGCCCTGTTTTTCTTTCGGTAAGTGCAGGCCCCAAGAGATAAGGCGTATATAAAAAAGGGAAGTCTTTGACATGGAAAGTGGCATCACGCACCTTGAAGCGGTCTCCGATAATTATGTCAGCAGTCCTGCCTTTGATACACCACTCAGGAGAGGGATTTTCGCATGTTGTTATTGATGCCTTTTTAATGAAATATTCCTTTTCTCCTTTCTTTTCTATCTCTTCACCTGAGACACGGAACTTTTCTTTTTTTGAGAAAATCTCCGCATTATAAAAAGTGCCTTTTTTTGTATTGAGATTAAACTCTGCCTTTTCTGCTTTAAGGATTATATCAGGGGTGTCGAATATCACATTGCCTTCAGGAAAGACATTTGATGTCTTCTCATCATACTGCATCTCATTTGCAATCATTATTGTCTCGCCTTGTTCAACAAGCACAGAGCCTTTTGCCGTATACATTGATGTGCTTTTTTCATACTTTAAAGAATCTGATGTTATGAATGTCGGAGGCTCTTCAGCAAAACAGTAAACAGCAGACTGCAGGCAGCAGACACTAAAGAGTAATAAAAAAAACAGGAAAGAATGATACATGATACATGATACATGATACATGATACTTTTCTTTTTATATGCCGTATCCTGCATTCTGTCTCCTCGGCGACTCGCCTGAGGCGAGAATCCTGCATCTTGCATCGTGTGTTTCATAGTGTTTCCCTCAAACTCGAAAAAATCCCTCTTCCACAAAGTATTTCCTTTGCTTCGCCTATAGTGTAAAACGAGCCTGTAATCAGGAGGAGTTCGGAGTTTTTTGCTGAAGGCTGAGGGCTGAACGCTGAAAGGTTAATTGCCATATCAATTGCCTCTTTCACAGTCGGCGCCAGATGGATATTCGTAAATCCCATCCCTGCTGCACACTCTGCAAGTTTCTGCGGTGATGCTGCCCTCTCATAAGCGGGCGCTGTCAATATAATTTCAGCGGCAAGGGGCAGAAGCGGCGCCATTATCCCTCTTACGTTTTTATCAGACATGATGCCTGCAATCAATATTATTCTCCTGTATTTCTTGAAAAAAATTTCCCTAAGCGCATCGGCAAGAATTTTCGCAGCCGAAGGGTTATGCGCCCCGTCAATCAAAATCAGCGGTTCCTTTGAGATGAATTCGAGCCTGCCCTGCCATTTTATATTTCCAAGCCCATTTCTGATAGCGTGATGCGTGATGCATGATGCGTGATGCGAAGATTTCTTAGAAACAATTTCAATCGTTTTTAGCGCAAGAGACGCATTCAACACCTGATGCCTGCCGGGAAGTGCTATAACCAAATCCTCGAAACAACTATCGCCGTTATAATTAAAAACACTTCCACTCGTATCCTCTGACTTTATTGCCACTGAAAAATCCCTTCCATAAATAAAAAGGTCGGCATTCTTTTCTCCGGCTCTCCTTTCAATTACATTCATTACAGACAGCTCCTGCGCTGACGTAATAACAGGGACACCATCCTTTATTATCCCTGCCTTTTCTTCTGCAATCGCTGAGATGGTATTGCCGAGAAATTCGCTGTGGTCATAATTGATACTTGTTATAACAGCTGCCTCAGGCAACAGAACATTTGTTGCATCAAGCCGTCCGCCCATCCCTGTCTCGACTACTGCCCAGTCAATGTTTTTCCTCTTAAAATACAGCAGCCCCATCGCAGTTACAAACTCAAAGAAAGTAGGATTCAGCTCAGAGCCTTCTATTTTGCTTCTTATCTCTTCTGTGAGTTCAACTACCTCCCACTCTGTTATCTCTTCATTATTGACCCTGATCCTCTCTGTGAAACTTACAAGATGCGGAGATGTAAACAATCCCGTCCTGAACCCCGCAGCCTGCAATATTGAAGCTATCATTGCTGATGTAGAGCCTTTCCCGTTTGTCCCTGCAACATGGATAGAGTGAAATTTTTCCTGCGGATTGCCAAGTAGAGAAAGCAGTTTCACGGTGTTATCAAGCCCCAGCTTGATACCGTGTTTCTGAAGCCCGTAGAGATAATCTATTGCACCGGCGTAACCCATAAGTGCAATATTTTACATTAAATGAGATAAAAGTAAGAAGAGGGAAATAAAAAAACTTCACAGGCTATAAACTGTTGCGAAGCGAATTTCTTACGAAAGGAATTCTATGAGTTTTGCGAGAGTCTTTTTCATGTCTTCTCTGCTGACAACCATATCTATCAACCCGTGCTCAAAAAGGAACTCCGCCCTCTGAAAATTATCAGGGAGCTGCTGTTTCATTGTCTGCTCTATGACACGCGGGCCTGCGAACCCTATCAGGCTTCTCGGCTCAGCAATTATTACGTCTCCGATTGTGGCAAAACTCGCGGCAACGCCGCCGAATGTCGGGTCGGCAAGAACAGAGATATATGGAATGCCGTTATCCTTGAGCCTTCCTATCGCCGCAGAAACCTTTGCCATCTGCATAAGAGAGAATATCCCTTCCTGCATCCTTGCGCCGCCTGACGATGCAATGCTTATTAATGGTATCCTTTTTTCAAGCGCTGTTTCTGCAGCCCTTGTAATTTTTTCTCCGACAACAGAACCCATGCTTCCGCCCATGAACGAGAAATCCATCACGGTAAGGATAACAGGAAAACCGTTTACCGCTGCCTCGCCTGAGACAACAGCTTCAGAAAGACTGCTCTTGTTCCGGTTTGCCTGCAGCCTTTCAGGATACGTAAGAGAATCTTTAAAGTTCAGCGGATCTCCTGAACACATATCTGCGTCAAACTCCGCAAAACTTCCTGTGTCCGCAAGAAGCCCAATTCTTTCTTTAGCGCTTATTCTGAAATGGTAATCACACTTCGGACAGACTTTAAGATTCTTGTCTATCTCTTTTTTGTAAACAATCTCTTTGCAGTTATCGCACTTTACCCAGAGGCCTTCAGGTATCTTTACCTTTTTCTGCAGTTTTGGTTCTTTTAATTTTTTAAACCACATTAGATATTTATAACCTCGCCGTCTTTAAGCAGCCTGATATTGGGAATTCCGAGCTTCTTAATCTCGGACCTTATGGTTTTGAGATGCTGCGGCTTAGGATGCGTTATCAGTATTTTGTCAGGAGGCATCTTTATCTTATCCAGCTCTTTCCTGAGAAGCTTTGGAGTTAAATGCCCTGTCTCAAGAGCCAGAGCCTCCATTTTGTTTGGAAAAGAGACTTCTATTATGGCACGGTCTATCTTTGCTCTGCCTGCTTCCTTCCATATAGCATGTGTCGGCCCTGTATCGCCTGTATAAAGGAGTCTCTTGCCTCTTCTGTCCTGAATTATATAACCTGTTGCAGGAACCGAATGGTTGACTCTGTATGCGGTAATTTTATAGCCGTTAATTTCTATCTGCTTGCCGGGCTTCACCTCTAAAAATTTTATTACAGCCTTTTCAACATTCGGTATCATTGTGAAATCAGGCCATATCTTATTATTTAAGAGATTGTTTTTCAGCGACTTCAAAACCGGCGCAATCCCTATCACCGTGACATTGTGCCTCTTGTTTTTTATAATTATGTTATCCGCAAGGAAAGGTATTCCTCTTATATGGTCAAGATGAGCATGGGAAACAACAATATGCCGTATCTTCCACTGGGCATTCTCAGAGAGGGAAGCTCCGATGGTCCCGGCATCAAGCAATATTTTTCCGTCAATCAAGAAACCCGGAGGGTTAAACCCCGGAAATTCTGCTCCTGAACATCCGAGAACTTCTATTTTCATAGCACAATCTCCATTTCTCTCCACGCTTTTAAAAATGCATTTACAACCGAAGGGTCAAACTGCCTGCCCGCATGTTTTTTTAATTCAGCAAATGCATCATCTGCAGTGCGCGCTTTTCTGTACGGCCTGTCAGTTGTCATGGCGTCAAATGTGTCGGCAACCGCAATAATCCGCGCTGCTAAGGGTATATCGTTATCTTTTAGACCGTCAGGATATCCTGTCCCGTCATATTTCTCGTGGTGTCCCCTCATACCCGGAATAACATCCTTCAGTTGCTTAACATGACTGAGTATCTCTGAGCCGTATTTGGGATGCAGATTCATTGCCTCAATTTCTCCACCTTCAAGCTTGCCGTCTTTTAGAAGAACGTTGTCTCTTACCCCTATCTTCCCGATGTCATGGAGTATAGCAGAAAGTTTTAAATTTTCAAGCTCTGCCCTGCTAAGCCCGAGCATGCGTCCTATAGCAAGACTGTAGTTCATAACCCTTTTTGTGTGGCCTCCTGTGTAAGGGTCTCTTTTTTCAATGGTCTCTGCAAGCGCCTGGGCTGTCCCGTAAAATGTATCTTTAAGTTCCTGATAAAGGTTTGCATTTTCTATCGCAACAGCCACCTGATTTGCAAGCGCGCACAGTATCTCCAGGTCCTCATTATCAAAACTCCCTGCCTTTTTGTTTATTGTCTGGAGCGCTCCGAGAATCTCCTCTTTTGTTTTTACGGGCACACATATCATGTTTCTTGTAAAGAATTCGCTTCTGTCATCTGCGCCCCTGAAAAACCTCGGGTCTGACTGAACATCATGCACTATGACAGGCTTCCCCTTTTCAACAACCCAGCCGGCTATGCCCTCGCCTTTTTTAAGCCGTATCTCTTTGACCTTCTCTCCCTTGTCTCCAAGAGCAACTTCAAAAAAAAGCTCGCTGTTTTCCTTGTCCTTGAGAATGAGGCTGCCCGCTTCAGCATTCACAAGCCGCGTTGCCGCCTCAATCGCCCGGATTCTAACTTCACGCGTATCAAGCGTGGAAATTACCAGAGATGTAAGCTCCATAAGCGTATTAAGCTGTGCCGGTTTTCTGTCGGAGACCCCGTTCATTTGATTGCCTCTCTTAATTTAAGAAGAAAATTTCTGAATTCTCCGTTCAAACCTTCTTGAGCTTTTTTAACTATCGCGCTTCCGATAATCACGCCGTCAGAGATGCCTGCCACTGCCTTAGCTTCATCAGGCGTAGAAACGCCGAATCCTACGGCAACAGGTTTATCCGTAATCCTGCGGATGTCATTTATTGATGTCTCAATAGAGCCGTCAAGTAAAAGTTGAGCGCCGGTAATGCCGGTTATTGAAACATAATATATAAAACCCCTTGATGCGCCTGCAACCTTTTTTATTCTGTCTGCTGTTGATGTCGGCGCAAGAAGAAAGATTGCAGCCATTGCAGTATTTTTAGCAAGTTTTGTAAACTCTCCCGCTTCATCAGGCGGAAGGTCAGGTATTATGACGCCGTCAACACCCGCATCTTTTGCATCCGCGAGAAATCTCCCTTCACCGTATTTAAAAATCGGATTGTAATATGTCATTAATACAAGAGGAATTTTTGTTTTTTGTCTTAAATCTTTAACAAAAGCAATTGCCTTTTTTAAAGTAACCCCATTTTTCAATGCCCTCTCCGCCGCCCTCTGGATTGTCGGACCGTCCGCGAGAGGGTCTGTGAAAGGAACGCCGAGTTCAACAATATCTGCGCCGCACTCCTCAAACATGAGGACAATCTCTTTTGTCTTCTCAAGAGAAGGATCCCCTGCCATTATATAAGGGATGAATGCTTTTTTATTCCGGGCCTTTAACCCTTTGAATAGCTTTTCTATCCTATTCACAGTTCTATCCCTTTGATATTTGCTACGTGCTGAACGTCTTTGTCCCCTCTTCCCGAAAGATTTATAATGATGATCTTATCCTTTGAGAGTTTAGGCGCGAGCTTAACTGCTTCTGCAAGCGCATGCGCAGATTCAAGAGCTGGAATTATACCTTCTTTTTTTGAAAGAAGTTCAAATGCAGCCAATGCCTCATCGTCTGTTGCATATGTATACTGAACTCTTCCGTTATCTCTCAGATAAGGATGCTCAGGCCCTATGGATGCATAGTCAAGCCCCGCTGAAACAGAATGGGTTCCAAGCACATTGCCGTCATCATCCTGAAGGAGATAGGTCTTGCATCCTTGAAATACGCCTACAGAACCGCCTGCAAATCTCGCCGCATGCTCGCCTGTATCTATGCCCTTGCCTCCGGCTTCTACGCCAATCATTTTTATGTCATCGCCAAGGAATTCATGGAACAACCCCATTGCATTGCTTCCGCCCCCGACACAGGCAATCAGGTAATCAGGCAGTCTTCCTGCTGCCTGAAGTATTTGCCTCTTAGCTTCCTTGCCTATAATTGATTGAAAATCCCTCACCATTGACGGAAACGGATGGGGGCCGAATACCGTGCCTAATATGTAATGCGTAGTCCTTACATTTGTTGTCCAGTCTCTCAGAGATTCATTTATTGCATCTTTCAATGTCTGCGAACCAATAGCTACTTCTATAACCCGCGCGCCCAAAAGCCTCATTCTGAAAACATTCAATGCCTGTCTTTTCATGTCCTGAGTGCCCATGTAAACATCACATTCAAGGCCGATAAGCGCAGCGCCCGTGGCAGTTGCAACTCCATGCTGTCCGGCGCCCGTTTCAGCGATGACTCTTTTTTTGCCGATTCGTTTTGCAAGAAGCGCCTGCCCCAGCGCATTGTTTATCTTGTGAGCGCCTGTGTGAGCCAAGTCTTCCCTTTTAAGATATATCTTTGCTCCTCCGAGATGTTCCGTAAATCTCTTTGCAAGGTACAGCGCAGTTGGTCTTCCTATATATGTTTTCTGGAGGTCTGCAAGCTCTTTCTGAAAATCTTTATCTTTCCTGTATCTACTATATGCTTCTTCAAGTTCAATGAGCGCAGGCATCAATGTCTCGGGAACAAATCTTCCGCCATACTGTCCGAAATAACCTTTCTTCATCTATTTATCCTCTTATGATACTTGCCTGTGAGTCTGTCGCTGGAGCCTGAAAAGGGACTCACCTGGGTCCCTTCAGGAATAAACTCGCCGCATTTGCAATTCCATCCGCCTCCATCCGCAGCCTTAGCTTTATCAAGCTCTCTACCGCAAACAGGGCAGAGAGGTTTTATATCGTCCATCGTAACAGATGTTTTTTCAGGATTTTTTCCCATTTCAGAGAAATATTATAGCACATTGCGGCTTACTGCTATATGAGAAATATATGGTTTACGCCCTCTGTTCTCTGGCCCTGCGAATAGTTTCTTTTTTAAGCGGTTGTTGTTTCTAATTTCTAATTTTCTATTTAGTTTCATCTACAGCGAGACTAAAGGTAATTAGAAGCATTTTTGCTTTCCTGCTCCATGACTGGTGCTGTTTTTAATAGAAATTACTTTTCCACCTGATACTTCAATGATTTTATTAAAACTCCCTTGCCCACAGTTATAAAACCATTTATCAACTGATTCAGTAACGGCAGCAAAAGAGCCCGTTGTTATTAAATTTGGACTCTTTTTTTGGGTTTTGCTTTGAAAGACTCCTCCTGTTTTATCGTATGCTTTTGCCGTATAATCTGGCTCGCCACATTTCTTTATAAGGTCAAATACTGCATCATTCTCGCATACTAAATCAGAGCCGCCATCATTGAGGCACCTTATACACTCTGCCTTAACCGCAGATGAAGTCAAAATAAAAATCAAAAAAGACACAAAACCTAAAATAGTTTTCATAACTTGCCTCCGTATGATTTTACTTAATTCAATTATACACAATTTGCCGCAATCCAGCCTCACAGAAAAACAGAGGGGCAAGGCTCTCAAGAGCCTTGCCCCTCTGAACTTGTCACCTGCCGTTGCGAATTCCGTTTTAACTGGGTATTAACTCAAAATTTACGCTATATTTCAGATAAACAATCCTTTCATTACCTTTCAATTCTATATTAATGTCATCATCTGAGCCACCTCTCGAAGGAGCATAACATCTAATAGTGCTCCAATCGTTATCTCCATAGTTACCAGCGCCCATGGATTCTTTCGCAAATTCCTGAATTTCCAATGGTTTCCCGACTTTCATCCCCAGACTGGCGGCCAAACTCTCTGCTTTTTCAAGAGCATTCTTGCAAGCTAACTCCCTTGCTTTTAAAATATCCTTAGCCTTTGATTTAAAAATCGGGGTTCTCTCGTCAATTCTTATTGATATTCTTTTGTCCTTCTTGTTTAACCACTCTGCTTTTTCTAAAGCCTTATAAGCTTTATACCTGTCACCTGTCCTGATGGTAACCTTATGAGAAACAATAATCCCCTTTTTATCCTTTTTCTCCAGTTTCCACCATGGAGTATAAGCGTCTGTGCCGGCATAAAACAGTTGTTTCTTCGGTATGCCTTCGTCAATAAGGAATTTAATTAACTTGTTCTTGTATTCACCGGCCTTGGCTAATATAGGATCGCCCTTCTTGGCAGCCTGAATATTGAGTATAATGTCAATAAACCATGTTTCCGGGTACTCAAAATAATACGCCTCGCCGACAACTCCGATGTAATTCTTAGACACTTTCATACCCTCCATGCTTTTTTAATCAATCCGCAAAAGCGGAATATGTGCCCTAATTTCATTTCACTAGTTCCATAAGTATATGTGCATATTCATTTTAAATTCTCCCTTTCATTGTCTGAATCTGAGCCTGATTCTGGAAACTTTTCTAGTTTTTTGATTAATTCTTTAATTTCCTCTTTTGTTTTTCCCTTTAGCAGTAGCAGAATTCCCTCTTCTTGTTGTTTCTCAGACAGCGATTCCCATCTTGCATTTTCCTTAAGCTTTAAAACAGTCTCCTGCCAAGACTTCATTTCGATATTATCATCCAAGCCGGAATCTACATACTCATTTAGAACATTGCTCCAATAATCGATAATTTCATATGGGCAATCAATTGGACTGGCCATTATTTTATTTATTTCTAAAGCGATACGTTTCTTTAAAGTCAAAAATAAGTTCGTTGCTATTCTCTTATTTTGTTCATCATAATTACCATTTTTAATATCATCTATATACGAAAGAAAATCAGCAAGGTAGCTTAGCCCTTTTAGAGTATTACTATGATCTTCAAATTTATCTAACAAATAGTGTATCCGATCTATCTCGGTTGGCATTTCATTCTCCTACCGTATTTTATGATAAGTTGTTATTACTTCGTTATCGTCTTCGTCTATAATTATTGCTTTCCCCTCAAGCCTATCAAGACTTTGAATGCATTTTTTCAAAACTTCAATTGCTTCTTGCTTATCCTTTCTCGATATGAAATATTCGCAAACACCTCCTGGCTTCGTGACTTTAGTACCTAAAGACTTTATTATCTCAATACTCGTTTCTTTTACTCCTCTCTGTTTACAGCGTACTAAACAATGCTGAGTTAGATTCACTTGCCCCTCCTTTTCTATGGTTCGATTGGTGTTCCTTCAGATAAAAATTCATTTATTGCCTCTGAAATCTCCATGAGATGATGTGTGATCCAATAGTATCTTGATACTATTGGATCATTACGCCCTAATTTCTCTATAAGCTTTTTTTCTACTTCGTCTGCATGCTCAGCGAATGGATTGATAAGTTCATCCAGAGCTTCAAGATACTTCTCTTTTTTACTTGTAGTCTCCTTATCCACAATAAGCAAAAGAATTTTGACAATTGCGTCTATGAATTGGTCTCGTGGGATTCTATTCTTATTTGCATGGTCTGTTATCTTTGAAAGCGTGTTTTTTCTAATAATATATGTTTTGCGTATTGTCTCGCCTTCCTTATTAGTGACCTCTGGAAAGCTTTCTATTTTTTCTTCTATAAATTCATAAGCGTTAAACGCCATATCAAAAATGTCAGCTATTTTCTCGCCTTGCAATTTTGATAGTTTTTTAATTGCCTCATGTCCTTTTCTGGTGAACCTAAGGGTCGTACGCAATAATTGTTGTTTTTCCGGAAACTTAAACCCTTCAACTGCTTCTTTGATTAATGCTTCTTTCGTTTTCATATGACCTCCAAGCTTTAATGACTTTATAATACCATATAATTAATAGTATGTCAAGTAATATTTATAACTTGATGATAAATTATCTTCTTATTCAATATAATCATCTTTATGAATAAAGCTATTGATTTTAAAATATATTTAAGGCATGTCGATTACCTGAAGGAAGAAAAGGACAGGGGGAGGAAAAATAGAATCAAGGCAAAATTAGGCAGAAAAATTGTAAACGCAATGCGGATATCCCAATTTTAGCCGACTGCAAAACAAAAAAAATGGCACAGACTTTTTTGTCTATGCCCTTTTGAATTCATTTTAATCCTAATCCTCCCTTATTGATTCCGTTCCCTGTCAGTGAAAGTGACCTAAAATTCCTTTACTGAACAGCAACATATTCTGCAAAAGAATGAGATTCAGGGATTGGCAATTTGTCCTCCAATAATCCACGAATATGCATTTCAATAGCTTCATGCATATTTTTTTCTGCCTCTTCACGTGTAGCGCCAGTGGCAATACAACCTGCCAAATCAGGTGAATATGCAGAATAGTTGCCATTTGCCTTTTCAAGTACAATAAGGAAACGATACATATTATTTTCCCTCCTTCAATTTGGCCTGCTTCAGGATGCTATTTAAAGTCCCCGGCGCCAAATCATCGCTGGGATGACCAGCAATTGTTACCCTGCCCGGCTTTGTAGGGTGTTTATATTGGCGATGGCTTCCTCTTGTATCAACCTGATACCAGCCATCCGTCTCGATTAATTTTATAATATCACGAATCTTCATTTAATTTTTTTATTTCGTATATGCCAGCGCTATCTAAACAACAAAAAAGGACATAAACTTTTTCGTCTATGCCCTTTTGAATTCATTTAATCCTGAGCCTCCTTTTAAGGACAGGAAATATTAGCCAAAATATCTGCTATTATTATAGCAGTCCAATGGCATAATTTATATTTGAATTATAAGTTAAGGCTATTTGACCCTAAATAATCACTTGGGGTAATATTAATATCACGCAGAATGAGAAGAAAAAATGTTTCCATATAAAGATGATACTCCAACACAAACATTTCCGTTCGTTACAATAGGGATAATCGCAATTAACGTTCTTGCCTATTTATGGGAAATCCTCTCACCTGTCGGCGAAAGGTATATCATTGATAACTACGGCGCGATTCCTTCAGGACTGCTGTCTTTTGAAAAGACACAGGCGCTGCATCCGATAGCCACTGTTTTTTCATCCATGTTTCTTCACGGAGGCCTGCTGCACGTTGGCGGCAACATGCTTTACCTCTGGATATTCGGCGATAATATTGAAGACAGGCTGGGCCACTTCAGGTTTCTTCTCTTTTATCTTGTAAGCGGAATTATAGCCTCATATGCGCATGCGATATCATCGCCTTCCTCAACTATGCCAATGATAGGCGCAAGCGGCGCCGTCTCAGGCGTCCTCGGCGCTTACATGCTTTTATTTCCTCATGCGCGGGTGCATACCCTGTTATTTTTTGGATTTTTTATTCAGGTTGTAAAAATTCCTGCCTTGATAGTTATTGGATTTTGGGCTATTATACAGCTTGTTAACGGAATCCTCAGCCAGGGGCTTTTACCTCAGGGCGGAGTCGCATGGTTTGCACATATCGGCGGATTCCTTACGGGCCTTTTGACGATTAAGCTATGGCTGCCTAAAAGGAGGTTCAGAGAGTGGTCGTAAGTTGTCCCAAGTGCAAGATAAAGCTTAAAATCGCGGACGAAAAACTAACACCTGAAGGCGTGAGGTTTAAATGTCCGAAATGCAGTGCGGTTCTTCTCGTAAAAAAACCTGCTGTCCTGATAAAACCTCTTGAAGGAAAGGTAATTGTTGCGCACGAAGACCCTGCAATTGTTGGGAAGATGAGCGGTTTCCTTACAAAGAAGGGATATACGGTTATTACATCAAGCGACGGGATAGACACGATGAAAAAAGCTATTAAGGAACTCCCGTTTCTTGCTCTTCTGGATGTTGCGCTTCCCAAGATATACGGCTTTGAGCTGTGCAAAAGGCTTAAGGAAAGGCCTGAGACAAAAGATATAAAAGTCATTCTGATTTGTTCAATCTACGACAAGACCCGATACAGGAGAGAGCCCAATTCCCTGCATGGAGCTGATGATTACATAGAAGAGCATCATATAGAAGATCTCCTTATGGAAAAGATTGAAGCGCTGCAGGGGATAAAAGAAAAAAGAGAAGAAGTTATAGAAAGGCCCAAAGAGCCTGTTCCGGAAAAACCACAACCAAAACCACAGCCCTTTGCAGAGATGCCTCCCAAAATAGAGGCGCATCCGCCTCTGGCGGAGCTTCATGCGGCAATACCTTCAAGGCCGGAAATAAAGCCGGCAGTAAAACCGGAAATAAAAAAAGAGATAAAAACAGAAGCGGATGACGCAGCGGAAAAGGCAAAACGGCTGGCAAGAACAATCATTGCGGATATTTACCTTTACAGTTCAACAAAGATGGAAGAAGCAATAAAGAAAAACACCTTCTACACGGAATTCGCCTCTGATATAAAAGAAGGGACCAAACTCTACAATGGCCGCGTGTCTCAGGAAGTTAAAAATAAAGGAGATTTTTTCCGTGAGGCAATAGAAAATTTCATAGAAAATAAGAAAAAAACCATAAAAATCTGAAAAAGTCAGAAAATACAAGAGAAAATCCGATTAAACGAGATTTCAAGCCTTAAATCCCATTTAAAAGCCCTTGCCTTAAATGCCGGTTAGCTATTATATTAGCACTCTCTGTTAGTGAGTGCTAACAAGTCCAATCCCGATATTATCGGGATAGCTATCAGTTAAACCTTAAGAAAGGAGATATGTTTTATGAAGTTCAAACCACTTAGAGACAGAGTATTTGTTAAGTATTCCTCGGAAGAGGAAAAGACAGCAGGCGGCCTTTACATTCCGGATGCAGCCAAGGAAAAACCACAGAAAGGCTCAGTAATGGCAGTAGGCACAGGCAGGATAACCGAAGACGGCAAACGCCAGCCTATGGAGGTTAAGGTAGGAGACACAATACTTTTTGATAAGTATTCAGGCTCAAAGATTAAGATGGAAAACGAAGAATATCTCATCATAAAAGAAGAAGATATTCTGGGAATCGTAGAAGGCTAAAAAACTTTTTAAAAATAGAAGGAGGAGCAACAAAATGGCTAAACAGCTTCTTTTTGACGAAGCAGCAAGGAGTTCAATACTGAAAGGCATAAGCCAGCTTACAGATGCGGTAAAAGCAACGCTGGGGCCTAAAGGACGGAACGCAATACTTGATAAAAAATACGGTGCGCCGACAATAACAAAAGACGGCGTTACAGTTGCAAAAGAGATAGAGTTGAAAGACCCGTGGCAGAACATGGGAGCCCAGCTTGTCAGAGAGGTCGCATCAAAGACGTCTGACGTTGCGGGCGACGGCACAACAACAGCAACTGTTCTGGCCCATGCTATTTACAGGGAGGGCATGAAGCATGTAGTTGCAGGCGCTAACCCCATGGACATAAAAAGGGGGATTGAAAAATCAGTAGAGGTCGTCATAAGCGAACTGAAAAAACTCAGCAAGCCTGTTCAGGACAAAAAAGAGATAGCACAGGTAGGCACCATCTCTGCAAACAATGACCCTTCAATCGGAGAGCTGATTGCAGAGGCAATGGATAAGGTCGGCAAGGACGGCGTAATCACAGTTGAAGAAGCAAAAAGCATGGAAACGACACTTGAGGTTGTTGAGGGCATGCAGTTTGACAGAGGGTACATTTCGCCCTACTTCATAACAGACCCCGAGAGGATGGAATGCAACCTTGAAGACGTATTCATCCTCATCAATGAGAAGAAAATTTCAAGCATGAAGGACCTTCTTCCTATACTTGAACAGACCGCAAAGATGGGCAAGCCTCTGTTAATTTTATCAGAAGAGGTTGAGGGTGAAGCGCTCGCAACACTTGTTGTCAATAAGCTCCGCGGAACAATTCAGGTTTGCGCTGTAAAGGCTCCTGGGTTCGGCGACAGAAGAAAGGCAATGCTTGAAGACATTGCAACCCTCACAGGCGGAACAATGATATCCGAAGATCTCGGGATAAAGCTTGAAAGCATAAAAATCTCAGACCTCGGAAGGGCCAAGAAGGTAACAGTTGACAAAGAAAACACAACAATAGTTGAAGGCGCCGGAGACCACAAAAAAATTGAAGGCAGAATAAAGCAGATTAAGGCGCAGATAGAGGAGACGACATCTGACTACGACAAGGAAAAACTTCAGGAGCGTCTTGCAAAGATCGTCGGCGGAGTGGCAGTCATTAATGTCGGAGCAGCAACAGAGACAGAGATGAAAGAGAAGAAGGCCAGGGTTGAAGATGCGCTCCACGCAACAAGGGCGGCTGTTGAAGAGGGAATTGTCCCGGGAGGAGGCGTCGCGCTTCTCAGGACACTTCACGCGCTAAAGAATCTAAAGCTTGACGTGGACCAGCAGATAGGCGTTGATATAGTCAGAAGGGCGCTTGAAGAGCCGATAAGGCAGATAGTCAACAATGCAGGCATTGAAGGCTCCGTGGTTGTTGAGAAGGTTAAGAACTCAAAAGAAGCAAATTACGGATTTGACGCTGACAAGGAAGAATATGTTGATATGATAAAGGCAGGAATCATTGACCCTACAAAGGTGACGAGAACTGCGCTTCAGAATGCAGCATCGGTTGCAGCTTTGATGCTTACAACTGCTGTAATGATTACAGATGTTCCTGAAGAAAAATCCGAGATGCCTGCAATGCCTCCGGGCGGCGGGATGGGTGGAATGGGCGGAATGTATTAAGAAAGACTGCTGTCGGCTATCAGCTAACAGCGTTTAGTAAATGACAAAAACATGAGGGGCGTGCACAGCACGCCCCTCATGTTTTCTCTGCATTGACTCTTGATACTGGTTCTGGCATGCTAAAAAAATGAAGAAAAATATTATAATTACGATTTTTTGCTTTGTATTGCTCTATATCATATACGCGGCAGTGGAATTTTTGGTGCCGCTTCCTGAGGGCACAAAAACAAAAGAAGTGCTGATACCTAAGGGCGCTACCTTCAGGCAGGCAGTTGATATCCTTGCAAAAGAAAATTTAATAAGGGACCAGAATCTCTTTATCTTCGCTGGACGGCTTACAGGCCTGCACAGAAAGATAAGAGCAGGCTACTACTCAATCACAGGCGCGATGAATCCGCTGTCTGTCTTGATGCTTTTAAAGAACGGACAGATTGTAGAGTACGATATAACGATAGTTGAAGGCGATTCGCTTCTGGAGATAGGCGAAAAACTCGCCGAGACAAATATTGTTGACAGGGAAGGTTTTGAAGATCTCTCAAAAGACAAAAGTTTTTTAAGGGCATACAATATTGATGCGCCTTCTATTGAAGGCTATATCTTTCCTGACACGTATAAACTGCCCAAGGGCATAGAGCCTGAAAACGCTCTCGGCATGATGATAAACAGCCTGAGGGAAAAGTATTCTGACAAGCTGAAGGAGAGAGCGGCACAACTTGGGTTCTCTGAAAGGGAGGTTCTTACGCTTGCATCCATAATAGAAAAGGAAGCTATAATAAACAGCGAGCGGCCGTTAATCTCTGCTGTTTATCACAACAGGCTCAAAAAGCGGATGCTGCTTCAGGCAGATCCTACTGCTGTTTATGGCATAAAGAGGTCAGGCAAAAGAATAACCATAAAAGACCTGAAGAGAAAAACACCTTATAACACATATGTCATTAAAGGGCTTCCTCCGGGGCCTATCGCATCTCCGGGCATTAAATCAATTACGGCAGCGCTTTATCCCGCTGATGTGCCTTATATTTATTTTGTATCAAACAATGACGGGACTCATCAGTTTTCCGTAACGGAAGAAGAGCATTTCAAGGCAGTGGCAGCATACAGGGAGAAAAGGCAGAAAGATAAACAGATGGAACAAGAGATAGGGAAACAGAAAGAGACAGAGAATAATAATAAGAAAAACGGAGCAAAAAACAATGGCCGCTCGTAAAAAAACAAGGACAATCTATGTAGGCAAGGTGCCTGTCGGCGGAGGCAACCCTGTCAGTGTCCAGTCCATGACAAAGACAGACACGAGGGATGTAAAGGCAACGGTAAAACAGATTAAGGCGCTTGAAAAGGCAGGATGCGAAATCATAAGGCTTGCAGTGCCTGACATGGATGCGGCAAAGGCGCTCGGCAGGATAAAAAAATCTGCAAACATCCCGATGATAGCAGACATCCATTTTGACTGGAGGCTTGCGCTTGAGGCAATAAAACAGGGGATTGACGGTTTGAGGATTAACCCGGGCAATATAGGCGCAAAGTGGAAAGTTAAAGAAGTGATTGCATCTGCCAAAGACAACAAAATACCCATCAGGATTGGGGTTAATGCAGGCTCGCTCGAAAAAGAATTGCTTCAGAAATACGGCCATCCGAAACCAGAGGCATTGGTTGAGAGCGCAGAGGGGCATATAAGAATTCTTGAAGATATGAACTTTAAAGATATTAAAGTCTCTCTTAAGGCGTCAAATGTTCCAATGACAATAGCGGCATACAGGCTGTTCTCAAAAAAATATAATTACCCGCTTCATGTCGGGATATCAGAGGCAGGGCCGCCTGCTACGGGAATAATAAAAAGTTCTGTGGGCATCGGCATATTGCTTTCAGAGGGGATAGGGGACACTGTCAGGGTTTCTCTAACGGAAGACCCCGCTGAAGAGGTCAGGGTAGCATACGGCATACTTAGAACTCTCGGAATAAGGGAGAAAGGCACTGAGATAATCTCATGTCCGACATGCGGCAGGTGTAACATTGACCTCAGAGGGCTTGCCAAAAAGGTTGAGGCAAAGCTCAGGAATGTTGAAACTCCTGTTACCGTCGCTGTTATGGGCTGTGTTGTCAATGGCCCCGGAGAGGCAAGAGAGGCTGATTTCGGAATAGCAGGCGGGAAAAAGAGGGGCATACTATTTAAAAAGGGGAAAATAATAAAACAGGTGAAGGAAGAAGAACTTCTTGATGCTCTGCTTGATGAGATAGAAGCATGGAAATAATACGAATTCCCCGCATAATGCATGATACGTCAAAGGGGCATCTTCTTCACGGCAGAAGCATAGGCTTTGTGCCTACGATGGGAGCGCTGCACGAGGGACATCTCAGCCTTATAAAAAGGTCAAAAGCCGAAAACGACATCGCTGTCGTAAGCATCTTTATTAATCCTCTCCAGTTCGGTTTCTCGGAGGACTTTCATCAATATCCCCGTGATACAGATGGAGATATCGCAAAGCTCCGCAAGGCAGAGGCAGACGTCCTTTTTATGCCTGATGCATCCTCAATTTACCATGAAGGATTTGCAACTTATATCACTGTGGACAAAATCTCCGAGAAACTCTGCGGTGCATTCAGGCCCGGTCATTTCAGAGGCGTGGCTACAATAGTCGCAAAGCTATTCAATATTGTAAAACCGGCAAGGGCCTATTTCGGACAGAAGGATTTTCAGCAGACTGTTATCATTAAAAAGATGGCTAAAGACCTTGATATGCCTGTAGACATCATTGTCTCTCCGACAATCAGAGAGCACGACGGCCTTGCGATGAGTTCAAGAAACGTTTATATGAGTGAAGAAGAACGCAAAGCTGCCGGTGTTATATACGGATGCCTCATCCAGACCAGTGAAATGATAAAATCTGGTATAATTAACAAAGAGCAGATAAAGGGGTTCATGAAAGAAAAGCTTTCAGCAGAGCCTCTGGTGAGAGAGATTCAGTATGCATCAATGTATGACCCTGAAACGCTGGATGAAGTTGAAAATGCAGGGGAGGAGGCTTTGCTGGCAGTCTCGGTTAAGGTTGGCGGTACAAGGTTGATAGACAACATGCTGGTTAAGGCATAAATAAAATGCTGGAGGTAAATTATATGCTGCAGAGAGTGCACATACAGATACTTGACAACCCGATGGAAGACATTATCGCCTCCAATGAGAGATTTGATAACTATTCAACCAATAAAGTCCTTGCAGAAGAGTTGCAGAAGGAGATGAGCTTTTCGTATCCTTATGTGGTATCTGTGGAATATGTAGACCTGTTTATGGATGATGAAAGCGATTTTCCAGAGATAAGAGAACTCCTAAGGCACGGAGCCATAAACACCCCCGTTGTGCTCATAAACGGCGTGCCTAAGATTCACGGCGGCATTCCTTATGCTGTTATAAAGACAGAGATTGAGAAAGTGCTGTCCTCGGGTCCCATGCACTGAATTCCTGTCACGGATTTAAAGCCTGAATAATAACCGCCTCGGCTATGAGTTTTTCTTCTATTTTTTTGAATCCTGTTTTCGAAAGCCAGTTTTTCATCTCGTCCGTCGAATAGCTTCTTCCCCCATCTGTATTGATGAGCATGTTAACGGAGAAGAGCGCTCCCTGCGGAGGATGCGCCCTGTCTTTCAGCAGATGGAATTCCTGAATGACCATCCTTCCGCGTTTGTTCAATGCCCTTTTGCATTTCTTAAGCAAGTAGAGATTATCTTTTTCTGAAAGTGAATGCAGTATCTGGCTTGCAAAGATGAGGTCATAGCCTTTGCCGATGTTGTCATGAAGAAAGTCGCCCTCTATGAAGTTTATATTTTTAATCCCCTCTTTTTTCACGACGCGCCTTGCAATCTTTACGGTCTCAGGCCTGTCAAAGAGCGTGACGTCAATTCCTTTCTTAGCCATCTCAATGGAATATGTGCCGGGACCTCCTCCGAGGTCAAGCGCAGTCTTAGCTCCTCTTAATCCAAGCGCCTTAATAACGGATTTAACTTTCAACGATGCGATATTATGCATGCCCATAATAAACGCCTCATGGTCGTGAGCCTTTCTGATTGGTTTCCCTGTTTTTATAGCCTTGTCCAGTTCTGACCAGTTCTGCCAGAGCGAATCAGCATGTCTCAAAATATCACCATGATAATAAGCGCTGCCCCTGACAAGAAACTTCGCCGCAATCGGAGCGTTTGCATATCTGCCTTTGTTCTTTTTCAAAAGCCCTATTCCTGTCAGGGCGTCAAGCAGTATCTCTGTAGCCCTTAAATTTGTCTTTAGTTTTTTTGCAATTGTATTTGCCGATTGAGGTTTAATAAGATAATCAAAAATCCTGTAGTTGTTTGCAGTCAGCAGCACCCTTGAAGCCCAGAACCCTCCCCAGAGTCTTCTTAATTCTCCTGCCTCTTCAAGTACAGACATTATTCCCCCCGTTGGTTATTTATCTGTATCATCATTGACTGGTTCAAGTAAATTTAAATTCCTTGGCGTATGGTCTATCTGTTCAATTATTGGAATTTCCTCTGCGCCTGTCACGCCCAATTCTTTGAATTTTCTGACAGAAGGAAGCACCCGCGATTCCATGGAGCCCACAGCCTTGTTGTATGCTCCGATAGCCTTATCAAGGCCGGAGCCGACATTTTCTAAGTGTTGTACCAGAGTATTCATTCTCTCATATAGCTGGCGGCCAAGTTCGCTTATTGCCTGGGCATTTTTTGTGACCTGCTCCTGACGCCATCCATAGGCAATGGCCCTCAGCAATGCGATAAATGTCGTTGGGGTGGCAATGATTACACGCTTCTCAATGCCGTCCTCAATAATGGTGTTGTCCATCTCAATCGCTGAGCTTAAGAATGATTCTCCGGGAATAAAGAGAACTACAAACTCGGGAGACTTATTAAACTGGCTCCAGTATTCTTTTGAGGCAAGTTTATTCATATGAGCCCTTACCTGCTGTGCATGTTTTTCCATCTTTGTTTTTCTTTCCTCTTCTGTCTGTGCGGAGGCAGCGTCAAGACATGCCTCTAATGACACTTTTGAATCAACGACTATTTCCCTGTCCATAGGCAGATGCACGATCATGTCAGGCCTTATTTTCCCTTTTTCTGTATCTACTGACTGCTGTTCAGTAAAATCACAGTGCACGGACATCCCCGAAAGTTCCGCAACCCTTCTCAACTGCATCTCGCCCCACCTGCCGCGGACTTGCGGTTTTCTTAAGGCAGATACAAGATTGCTCGTTTCTTTCTGAAGTGTTTCGTGAGTTGACGCCAGAGTCCTCAATTGCTCTTCAAGGCTGCCGTATGCTTTATGCCTGCCGTCTTCCATTACCTTTATCTGTTCTTCATATCTCTTAAGCGTGTCTGATAACGGTTTAATCATCCCGTCCATTGCAGTCTGGTGTTCTCCGAGTTTGCCTTTTGTCTCTTCAACAATTTTACCGAGGCGTTCTGATGCAAGCGTAAGAAAACTCTCGTTGCTGCTTTCCAACGCTGCCTTAGAAAGGGCATTGAATGTGTCTGACATTTCTTTTTTCATTGTCTCAAGCAGGAGCTTCTGTTCCTCAAGATTTTTCTGTGATTCTTCTAATCTTGTAAGCGCTTCTACTCTTGACTTCTTCTCATCATCGAGTTCTTTCCTGAGCAAACTTATCTCGGTTTCTCTTTGCTGAATCTGCCTGCCTCTTTCCTCAACAATCGCCTCTGCGCTTTTTGCCCTTCCTTGAAGGCGGGAAGACGCAAAAAGCCATGCAATGATTCCAACTACCACCGCACCCAAAATAATAAATAATATCTCTGTCATTACTCCTGCTCCTCCACTATATCCGTTCTGACCAGCGTGAGTATGGCAGAATGAGGAACGATAAGGTATTTTTTGTCTTCAAACTCTATCTCCACTGCGGCATCTTTAAGAAAGATTGCATAATCGCCTTCTGCCGCCTGCAAAGGCATGTATTTTAATTCCTGTTTCTTTTTTGCAGACCACGGCTCTTCAAGAATTACATTCGGGTCATGGACAGGATAGCCCGGGCCAGTTTTTATAACATACCCTCCCTGAACTTTGTCTTTTTCTTTCACCGTAGGCGGAAGATAAAGCCCTGTGCTGGTTCTGTCTCCTTTCTCATCAGGCTCTATCAGAACCCTGTCGCCTACAACTATAAGATTCTTTTTGGCTTTCATAACAGATATTTTAGAATATTTTTGTGACAATTAGCTCTTCTCCTGCGCCTGTGACTGAAAAATTCATTTGCAGTCATTTCCTTCAGGTTCTATGTGAACGACAATGTCGGTAGCCGCAGGAAAACTGCCCTTAATTTTTTCTTCGAGAGCGTCGGCAACTTTATGAGCTTTCTCAATAGACATTCTCGGGTCAACAAGGATATGCACGTCAAGATTTATTGAGTGCTCAGTGCCCCTGGTCCTTATGTCATGGCATCCTTTTACACCCTCAACACTTTTTATCACACCCTCAAGAGCCGTTGTATCAATGCAGATTGTGTCGACGAGGACATCAGATGCTTTTTTAAGGATTTCATACCCGATTCTTGCTATAAGAAATGCTATAACAAGGCCTGCAATTGTATCTGCGATACGATACCCTGACTTTGTGATTATAAGGCTTACAATTACACCGATAGAGGCCAATATGTCGCTCTTTGTGTGCATAGCATCAGCAACAAGAAATTCGCTTTTAAGCTCTATCCCTTTTTTTCTTTCATAGATAGTAACAGATATATTTACAGCCATTGTTATCAACATTACGGCAAAGCTTATTGAGGTAACTTGAGTATCATGATATTCAACAATTGAGTGATAAACCTGTTTGAGTATCTGAAAACAGGTAACAAATATCATCGCGCTGATGATAACAGTGAACAGGGTTTCATACTTTTTATGGCCGTAGGGATGGTTTTCGTCAGGCGGATGATATGCTATCCAGATACCGATTAATCCGACAATATTTGATACTCCGTCAAAGAATGAATGAAACCCGTCAGATGTCATGGCTATTGAATTGGTCATATAGCCGTAGATAACCTTTGCAAGAGAAACAGCCACGTTTAAAGCAAGAGTTGCGATAAGGACTTTTCTTATCGCAGGCGCATTATTTACCGGAGCAACATTTTCCATCTGTCCTTGAACTCCTTGAACTGTCCTTTATTAATAGCTTCACGCATTTTTCTGAAAAAGTCTACGTAAAAATAAAGATTGTGTATTGTGTTCAGCCTCATGGAAAGTATTTCTTTCGCAAGGAATAGATGCCTCAGATATGCCTTAGAGAAATTTCTGCATGTGTAACAGCCGCATTCCTTGTCCAATGGTTCACTGTCAGCCTTGTATTCAGTCCGCTTGATGCTGATTCTTCCCGTGCTTGTAAAAAGCGTGCCGTTCCTTGCATTCCTTGTAGGCATTACGCAGTCAAACATATCAAAGCCTGCCTCAACTGCGGCGAGCATGTCATTCAGATCACCAATCCCCATTAAATAGCGGGGTTTATCTTCAGGCATAAGCGGAGCAATAAAATTTATTATTTCATGCATCTCTTCTTTCGGCTCTCCAACACTTAATCCGCCGGATGCATATCCGTCAAAATCTATCTCCACAAGTTCTTCAAGGCTTCTCTTGCGCAGGTCTTTATATATTCCACCCTGGATTATTCCGAAGAGAGACTGATTCATGATGCACGATTCATGATGCACGATACCTGATTTTTTATCCTGTATCCTGTATCTTGCATCCTGTATCCATTCTTTACACCTTTTTGCCCATTTTGTTGTCAGTTCAAGTGATTTAACTGCATATTCATAAGAAGCCGGATACGGCGTGCATTCATCAAATGCCATGCATATATCAGCTCCAAGGTCAGACTGAATCTCCATTGCCTCATCGGGCCCGATAAAGTGCATTGAGCCGTCAAGGTGAGACCTGAAGTGAACGCCTTTTTCACTTATGCTCCTCAATGCCGAGAGGCTGAAGACCTGAAAACCGCCGCTGTCGGTTAATATCGGCTTATCCCAGTTCATGAATTTATGCAGCCCCCCGAGAGATGCTATTGTTTCATGCCCGGGCCTGAGATAAAGATGATACGTATTACTGAGAATAATCTCTGCGCCTATTTCCTTGAGTTCTTCAGGAGACATAGCCTTCACTGTTGCCTGTGTTCCAACAGGCATAAATGCGGGAGTGTTGATATTGCCGCGCCTTGTGCTTATGATTCCCAAGCGCGCATTTCCATCTTTGCTCAATAATTCAAATTTCATAATTACACTATTTTACCGATAGTTTAAATAAAAATCAGCTCGGACATTGACAACCTTTTGCATTTGTTGTATTTTCAATCACGATGAAAAAACGCCTCACAGAGCTAATTTTTGAAAAGGCATTTAAATACAGCGAAGAGCCGGTATTCAAGCTTGTATCAGGCAGAATGTCCAACTACTATTTCAACTGCAAGGCAGTGACTTTGCATCCAGAAGGTATGTATCTAATCGGCAATCTCATCTATGACATGATAAAGGATTCAGGCGCTAAAGCCATCGGAGGGCTTACGCTCGGCGCAGATCCTGTTGCATACGCTGTCTCATATACATCTCATTTAAAAGGAAAACCTGTTGAGACATTTGTGGTAAGGAAATCGGCAAAATCGCACGGCACAATGTTGTGTATAGAAGGCAATGTCAAAGAAGGCGACAGGGTTGTGATTGTTGATGATGTTATTACAACAGGCAAATCAACCATAGAGGCCATTACAAGGGCAAAAGAGGCAGGGCTTGAAATAGTAAAGGTAATCTGCCTCATTGACAGGCAGGAAGGCGGCAGGGAAAATATTGAGGCATCAGGCTATAAAGTAGACGCTCTTATCTTAAGGGATAATGTAATGGCTCTTTACCGTCAGACATAAATATCATAGACATCTCTCACGCCTTTTCTTGTCCCTTCAAGACACTGCATAAATTCGTCTTTGCCTTTGAATCCGAGAAATTCCGATGCTGCGCTCAAGATATCCTCATCACCTTTTTTCAGAATATCACGTTCCCTGAGCCTGAGATAACTCTCAAGCGTTCTGTAAAAGATGTACGCTTCATTCATGGCTTTTTCATGTTGTTTATTGATTATCCCCGCAAGACACAGCCTCTTTACGGCATCAAGCGTGTTCTGGACAAGAAGGGAGTTGTGTTCAGCGCAATTCTTCAGCTGCAAATACTGAACCGTGAATTCAAGCTCTTCAAGCCCGCCGTATCCAAGTTTTATGTCATAGCTCGTTGCGAGTCGATCCCGACCTGCTGTCTCCTTTGAAAGCTCTCTCTGTATCCTTTCTCTCATGCCGCGCATGTCAGAGGCGGACACACTGCTTCCATGCGCAATCAAAATATCTTTTGCCATATCCATAAAACACTGTCCCGTTTTTTTGTTTCCGGCAATAGGCCTTGCCCTAAGCAATGCCTGAAATTCCCAGAATGCGGCATTCTTTGAATAATAATCCCTGAATGATTCCATTGGTGAAACAAGAGTCCCCTTTGTGCCGTCAGGCCTGAGCCTCATGTCAACTCTGTATGCAGCGCCTTCGCGCGTATATGAAATAAGAAGCCTAATGAGTTGTTCAGCAACCTTTATATCCTCTTCTGTCACATCATCTGTGGAAGCAAAGATGATGTCAAGGTCAGAGTTGAATGTAATCTCTCTGCCCCCGAGTTTGCCAAAGCCTATCATCGCAAGTCTTCCATCTGATAATCCCCCCATCCCCCCTTTGCTAAAGGGGGGTAAGGGGGGATTATTTTCAAGGCTCACAGAAAGAATTGCCTCAGCGGTCCTGCTTAATCCTTTTGTAAGGCCTATCACATTTATCTTTTTCCGGAGAAACAGAAGGCTGAGCCTTATCTCTTCAACCTGACGCATAAGGCGGATCGCATCGCTTATCACTGTCCCGCTTTCTATGCTTTCTCTTAATTCTATTTGCAATGCCTTTAGGCTTTTCTTGAGAAGCATTTCATGCCCTATCATCTCAAGATAGTCAGGCCTTCTTATCACAGCCTTTGATATATACTCGCTTTGTGAAAAAAGATTTGTAAGCACAGGAATAAGCTCTTTATTTTCCTTAAATGTATCGAGATAGGATTCTCTGGCGCTCAAAAATGAGGCAAAAGACTGAAGATGGTTCAGCGCCATGTCAGGATTGCTGCTTTTGACAGCCGCATCAACAAATGACGGCAGTATCTCACCAAGAAGCCTTCTGCCCCTCAGCGTCTGGTAATTGTAGGTTGAATTTTTTATAAGCTGGATATTGCGCACCCCTCGCTCAACATCTTTAATCCCTATTTTGCCAAGATACTCTTTAACCTCCGGGTCTGAAAGTTCCTCATCAAAAAGAGCCGCTCCGTCTGACTGCGCTTTCTCTTCCTCTCTGAACAGCGAGTTGTATATAGTTCTTACGCTTTTCCTTCTGGCCTCCAGTTCCTTTAAAAAAGATTCCCTGCCTGAAAATCCCATTTTTTTGCCGAGCGCATTCAGTTCATTTTCACCATTTTCACCGGTCGGCAGGCTGTGAGTCTGGAGGTCATTCATCTGCTGCAGCCTGTGCTCAAGCGTCCTGAGAAATCTGTAGTTATCCAGAAGCACGGAATAGTCAGTCTGTCCGATAAGATTTTTCTGCAGAAGCATATGCAGAGCCTTTTGAGTAACCCTTTCCCTTAATACGGGCTCCTTGCCTGCATAGATAAGCTGAAGGGCCTGGGCAAAAAACTCTATCTCCCTTATGCCGCCGTATCCTCTCTTAATATCATTTTTTTTGAATGCTGAATCTATGCGCGTCTTTATCTGCCGTATCTCGTCAATTGCGGTGAAATCAAGGTATTTCCTGTAAACAAACGGCTTAATCATTTCCATAAACTCATTGCCGAGTTTTGAATCGCCTGCAATCGGCCTGGCCCTCAGGAGCATTGCCCTCTCCCAGGCCCTGCCCCATGATTCATAATATGTCTCATAACCTGACAGCGGCAATGCGATGCTTCCTCTCTGTCCCTCAGGCCTTAATCTTAAATCCACCCTGTATATAAAACCGTCTTCTGTATTTGCTGATAAAAATCTGTTAAGGTTTTCGCCCAGTTTGCAGTAGTATTCGTGGTTGGTTATCTTGTTCGCTGTGATACCCTGCGGTGTTGTTGTGCCTGAAGTTTCCCCTTCTGCTGTCCCATATACAAACATTATGTCTATGTCTGAACTGAAATTAAGTTCCTCGCTTCCGAGCTTCCCGATGGAAATGACGGTAAATGCATCCTTTTCAGGTTCGCCGTATGTCGCGCTCAGCGATTTTTTAATGAGCTTTAGCGATTCATCCACGATTACATCCGCAAGCATGCCCAGCTCAAGCATTGTCTCTGTAAGGTCAGCCTTTTTGAGAATATCTCTGAGTGTTATCCTGAGAAGCTCTTTTTTCTTGAACCTGCATACAACCTTTGCATCTTCATCACTGCCCATTAATTTTTCCCTTAAAGAGGCTGAAAGATATTCCATGCCTGCGGCCTTGTCTATTTCAGCAAGCGTATCAAACAATATCTCAGGGTTTGAGATGCAGAAATTCGCGAGGAACTGGCTGTAGCTGAAAAGAAGAGATACAGGTGTGATGTCAGCCTTCAGCTTATCAGTATAATCAGGATTGTTATCGGAGAATGTAGTAAGGCTTTTAAATGCCCTTTCGGGATCAGGCGTTGAGCCTGCCGCGTCTCTGAGCATCTTTTCCATAGGTAATTGTTGCACGAAACAGAAGGTTTCAACAAGAGGGAGTGTCCGGTTAGCATGGATGGCGCGACACACAGGATTAGTCTTCGCTTTCTTCAGTGGTTATGATTTATACTTTATAAAAGACACTAATAGAATGGAGATAAACTATGTGTGATGTAAACGTATATATACTGAAAGACGGCGCTGAAGAACTCTACTTTGAGAATGTTGACACAATAAAACCCGAACAGGGAAAGATTTACCTTAAAAACCTGTTCGGCGAGCAAAAGGTGCTTGAAGGAAATATAAAAGAGATTGCACTCTTAAAGCACAGAATAGTTCTGGAGAAAAAATAAGACATCTCCGAAACCATCCCGAGCTGCTCGGGACAGCGCTCAGCCTGATTAAACTGCCTCTACAGCTTTTACTTCAGGGATGCTCTTTTTCAATTCTGCTTCAATTCCACCCTTAAGTGTCATTGTTGACATAGGGCAGCTGCCGCATGCGCCTGTGAGCTTGACCTTTACAATATTGTCCTCTGTTACGTCCACGAGTTGCACATCTCCGCCGTCACGCTGAAGGAAAGGCCTCACCCTGTCAATCACTTCCTGTATCTTTGTCTTGTCAAGCATTTAAAACCTCCTCTGTATATTTATTGCCTCATCTTTAATTTTAAACCATTCTCACATCTGGAAGTAATGATATAAATCATATAATTGTAAGAAATGCCAAAACCAAATATAATATAAAAAATCTCATGAAAGTATGCAACAGGAGGCGTCATGCTTCTGCCATTATTGATTGCAGTTCACGTCATCGGAGTCGTTCTCTGGATAGGCGGCGTTGCCTTTGTGACGATGGTGGTATTCCCTATGATAATGAGGATGGAAAATTCCCTTGAGAAGGTGCTTTTCTTTCAGGGTGTTGAACACAGGTTTGCAAAGATAGCAAAGACCTCGGTGGTAATCGTAGGACTAACAGGCGTCTTGCTCCTGCATATTACAGGCGAATGGAATATTATGTTTAAAGCATCGGGCATCGGACCAACCCTGATGACTGTTGTCTGGGTATTCTATGTCCTTGTGCTGATGTTTGAGGGCAGATTATTCAAGGCGATATTCAAAGGCGAAGCGCAGCAGGATACCGCAAAGGTCTTTTACAGGCTTTCAGTTTTTCATTGGATAATCCTCGGCATAAGCCTTTTGGCGATAGGCGTGGGCGTATGGGCAGGGCATGGAGGAAGCTTTTGATAAAAAATATTTCAGGCTAAAAGCTACGCTTCATATCTAAAATTTCATTATCAAAACATAAGCAGCACCCGTGTCCTTTTCAAAAACCTGCATCCTCAGTTGCTTAACTGACTTTGCCTCACCCGGGAAAAAAATAATGCCGTATGCTAAAGTGTTCGGCTGTATAGGCTTGGATTGAAGCGTCTTCTGCTTTAAATCATCAATTATTTTGCTGCGCGCTTCCTCCGCGTCATATCCTCCTGCTCCACCTATAACCGCGCCGCCTGCTCCGCCTATAACCGCGCCCTTCCCTGCCAACTTACCTACATCCTGTCCTGACACAATGCCTATGGCTGCGCCGATTGTTGCTCCGGCAATAGCGCCAAGGAAGCCGTGGTAAGCCCCTTCTTTGAAGATCTCTTTTGTCTGGGCGTATTTCGTAGCGCGTTCGTACGCTATATTACTGGCAAGCACCGGCCAGAGATTGCCTTCATTGTCCTCAAGAAAAGTCTGCGAAGAATTTACCTCAAGGAAATGTTTTCCCTGATTGTCAAATACAACCTGAACAGGCAGCATGCCGGCGCCGCGGATATCAAAACCGAATGTTTCCTTGGCCTCGTCAGCATCAACGTATGCCTTTGCTCCTACCGTTGCGCCGGATACAGTCTGAGCATTAGGATATGCGCTTGGAGCCTTGAACGGCAGCGGCTGCGCCTTGTAGCTTGTAACACAGGAAATCAAAAAAACAGACGAGAGAAGCACAGAAAAAATTTTCATCAGCATCTTCCTTTTTTTCTTCATGACAAAGCCTCCTTGCTCATAAAACAGACTAGTTCTTCATCTTTGTATTAATTATATCACCAAACTATCAACTAAGCGATTCGTTCAGTTCTACTTGTGTTATCACTCCCCCGCCGATAACAGCATCCCCGTCATAAAAGACCGCGCTCTGCCCCGGCGCTGTAGCCCATTGCGGTTCATCAAGGATAACCTTAACTGTATCTGAATTTTCACTTAGGTGTATTACCGCGGGTTCAGGTTTCATCGTAGAACGAATCTTGACGGTGGCACGGAACACCACCCCTTGCCCCTCCTTACTAAGGGGGAGAGTTGGGGGGGTGAGCCAATTAAGACCGCCGACTTTAAGCTCCTTTATCTTTGCCTGTTCCTGAGTGCCGGCATAGACTATGTTCCTGGCAGCATCAATCTTAACAATATACAAAGGATGCGGAGAAGAAATTCCAAGACCTTTTCTCTGGCCGATTGTGTAATGATATATCCCTTTATGCTCTCCAAGTATCTTTCCGCTCATGTCCATAACAGGCCCTGATACGTCGGCAGCAAGATGAAGGTTATCTATCAGATTGAAGTAATTTCTGCCTTCTATAAAACATATCTCCTGGCTCTCAGGCCTTTGCGCGGCAGGCAGTTTAAGTTCATTTGCGAGCTTTCTCACGTCTTCTTTTTTATAATCTCCGAGAGGAAACAAAATCCTCTTAAGCTCCTCCTGCCTCAAAACATAGAGGAAATAAGACTGGTCTTTCTTAGTGTCAATGCCTTTTTTAAGAGTGAATTGGTGAATCGGTGAATCGGTGAATCGGTGAAGGGATGAATCGGCACTAACAACTTTCGCATAATGCCCGGTTGCAATGAATTCTGCGCCTCTCTTATCCGCCTCTTTGATGAGATAGGGGAATTTAATGTATTTATTACAGAGTATGCACGGATTCGGGGTCATGCCCTTTGTGTATGAGTCAATAAAGGGCTCTATTACTTTTTCAAGAAAATCATCCCTGACATCAACCGCGCTGTGAGGGATTCCGAGGTGCGCTGCTGTCTTTGCGGCCTCTTCTATTGCCTGAAGAGAACAGCACGCAGTGAAGTTTTTGCTTTGCCTTGTTTCCCACAGGATAAAACTCAGGCCTTCGACATCATAGCCCTGCTCTTTAAGAAAATGCGCAGTTATAGAGGAATCCACGCCTCCGCTCATTCCGACAATTACCTTAGGCATATCTTATTTTAACCTAACAGAAATTCTGGGTCACGAAAACCATTCCATCCGCTGATATGGAAATGCCTATTCCCTCGGTATTCCAATGCGGGGTCAGTATGTTCTTTCTGTGCAGAGCGCTGTTCATCCATCCCCTGACCACCTGATTTGCGATATCTGCCTCTGTATTCCAGTCATAATAGGCAGCACCATTTACATAAGTAACGGTATCATAGAGATTTGCCTGAAAGATATTTTCACCCCCGAGATAAATTCCATTTCCAATCCTGATATTGCATTGAAATCCCGCCTGCTCATATCTGTAGAGAAAATCTTTTCCCTCCGGGCTGTAATGGCTGAAGTAATTTTTCTCTGCCATATCCGCGCTGTGTTTCCTCGCAATGGCAGAAAGTTTCTGGTTCCATGCGAGAGCTGAAAGCCCTTTCTTTTTGCGTTCTAAATTGACAAGGTCGTGGATCTGTTTCTCGAGCCACGGGATGCTTATCTCAGGACGGGGTTTCTTTTTGGGTTCAAAAGCATGGGCACAGCTGAAGACAAACAGCGCAATCATCAAAACTGCGATTATTGAAAAAAGACGTGATACCTTCATTTATCTTAAATTATTATTTCGTTCCTTGATTAAGCAGCCTGTCAATCCAATATTGCGGCTCCCTATGCAGATGAGCAACCGCTATGACAACAATTGCATCTGAATCAATACCGTAAATAACTCCGTAAGGGAATCGAGTAAGCAGACAACGCCTGATGTCAGGTTCTATTTCAGCGCAAGAAAGGGGGAATGTTATAATTCGTCTGATGGTGCGGTCAAGGTCATCAAGAAATCGTGTTCCTAAGTCCCGTGATTGGGAATCATACCATGCAACAGCATCGTCAACCTCATGTTGGGCGGGCTTTAGAAAGCGGACTTTCATCTGGCGTGATGTTTAGCCATTACCTGTTCGTAAGAAACAGTTTCTACTTTGCCTGCCTTATATGCCTTCCATCTTTTTCTTGCTTCTTCAGCCCAGATGCGGTCAATTTCAGGGTCGGGCTTGTCGAGCTGCATCAGGATAGAATCCACAAGTTCAATCTTTTCTTTGTCCGGTAAAGTTTTAATCTTCGCTGAAAGCTCTTTGCTAATCGTTCCCATAATGTCCCTCCTTTTTCATATTTTACCACTTATTCTTGCTCTTTTTCGCCCACAATTGCAATCGCCTATGGGCAATTCAAAAGTCGCAAATCTCCTGCTCCTTTAAACTATGGGACTGTGGGCGCTTTTGCACTTTTTCTTTTCTGCTATCTGCGCGGGGGAGGATGGGGATGTTTTTTCTTAAAACTACAAAACCGCGCTGTCCCTATTTTCCTTCCCTCACCTTCCCGCCTATTTTATTCAATCCCGCAAAATTAGTGCAATCCCATAGCCGTTTCCAGTGCGTTATATAGCCCTTTTATAAACTCTGCCATTTTCCTATAATCAAGTTTCTCTACCGTATCGCTGCGGGCGTGATAGTGAGGATTTCTGTAGAATGCCGTATCTGTAATCATAAACGCATTATAGCCGAATCTCCAGAAAGAGAGATGGTCGGAAAGATCAACCCCCGGCACCAGCGGGATTGTGTTCAGTGATTCAACAGGCAAAGAGGATGATTTCATGAATGCCTTTTTTATTTTCTGTGTGAACTTCCTTGAGCCGATGTCTCCGACAAATGAAAGAAAGTTTCCTTTCTTGGGATAGAACCATCTAAAAAATGGAAGAGGATAATACTGGCATCCGTCTTTATCGCAAAAATACCCTATCATCTCAAGGGATATCATGCCCTCAATTTTTGTGCCTTCTTTCTTAAGGCTTTCAGCATAGACATAACTTCCCATATTCCTGGTCCTGAAAAAAGGAGGCTCTTCCAAAGCGAACGCGACAAGGCGGATTGTGTACGGCAAAGGTTTTTCAGAGGCGAGACGCGCAAGCTCAAGAATCCCGGCAACTCCGCTTGCATTGTCATCAGCTCCGGGCGTGCCGGCTATGGTGTCGTAATGCGCTCCGATAACAATGATTTTATCTTTATCGGACGCTCCTTTTACCTCTGCTTCTATGTTGTAGTAGACCTTGTTTTCAGCCTTGAATGACTGCCTCTTTACATTGCATTTGTAAGAGCGGAATTTTTCTTCTATGTAATCAGCAGCCTTGTTGAGTTTTTCCGTGTCCAGATAATTTCTTTCGCCTATTTTTTCTGAAAGAAATACTACGTGGGATTTAAGGTTTGTCTCTAAAGTCATCCGGCCTTTATCTTCCAGCCTGTTCCCTCTTTCTTATCTTCAAGTATTATCCCTTTTTCATCAAGCTCTTTTCGTATCGCATCTGCCGCTGCCCAGTCTTTTTTCTGCCTTGCCTCTTCCCTTGATGTTATCCTGTTCAGAATATCTTTTTCTGTCAGAGGAATCTTCTTGGTTTTCATCAATGCCGTCTGCCATTCATCAGGTGTTTTCCTGAAGGTGTTCAGCACACTGCCTGCCTCTTTTAAAAGTTCCATTGTCTTTAAGACAAGCTCTTTTGCCTTTTGGCCTGATGGTTTGCCGTCAAGATATTTGTTTACTTCCCTTATGAGTTCAAAGATATGCCCCACTGCAAGGGCGGTGTTGAAGTCATCATCCATTGCTGTCAGGAATTTTTCTCTGAATGCTCTCACCATTTCTTCAAATGTCTTCTCAACTGCCGATGTTTTCTCTCCTGCGCCGACGCTGTTTAGAAAATCAGAAATCCTTGTCAGTGTCGTATAATATCTGTCAATTGAAACCTCCGCTTCCTTGAGCTGTTCGTCAGAGAATTCTATCGGGCTTCTGTAATGAGTTGAAAGGATAAAGAATCGCACAACCTCAGGGTCATATCGCTCAAGGACCTCTTTGATGGTGAAAAAGTTTCCAAGCGACTTTGACATCTTTTCTTTATCAATTGTGATAAAACCGTTATGCATCCAGTATCTGACAAAGGGC
Organism: Nitrospirae bacterium GWF2_44_13; assembly: GCA_001805105.1. Classification (GTDB taxonomy): domain Bacteria; phylum Nitrospirota; class Thermodesulfovibrionia; order Thermodesulfovibrionales; family UBA1546; genus UBA1546. The sequence goes on from MHEE01000014.1 coordinate 83,029, forward strand.
TTTCCCGTATAAGCCTCTGACTGCGCCATCTCATTTTCATGATGCGGGAATATCAGATCCGCGCCTCCGCCGTGAATATCAAAGCTTTCAGCAAGATGTTTCAGCGACATTGCAGTGCACTCTATGTGCCATCCGGGCCTTCCCTTCCCCCACGGGCTTTCCCAGAAAGGCTCGCCTTCTTTTGACGCCTTCCAGAGCGCAAAGTCCATCGGGTCTTTCTTTCTTTCATTCACCTCAACCCTTGCGCCAGCCATCATATCTTCCTTGTCTCTCTTTGACAGCTTCCCGTATTCAGAGAATTTATTAACCTCAAAATAAACGCTTCCGTCCCTCTCGTAGGCGTATCCTTTGTCTATCAGCCCCTTTACAATCTCTATCATCTCTTTTATATGCTCTGTAGCCTTGGGCTCTATGTCAGCGCGCGCAACTCCGAGGCTGTCCATGTCGCTGTAGAATTCTTCAGTGTATTTCCTTGCAACCTCATTCCACGGAATGCCCTCTTTTTTTGCCCTGTTGATTATCTTGTCGTCAATATCAGTGAAATTCCTTACGAACGTCACATTAAAGCCTCTGTACCTGAGGTATCTCTGAATCACGTCAAACACTATCGCGCTTCTTGCGTGCCCGATATGGCAGCTGTCATACACAGTAACGCCGCATACGTACATGTTCACCCTGTCTTTATTCAGAGGGATAAAGTCCTCTTTTTCCGCTGTGAGGGTGTTATAGACCTTCATCTTTCCTCCCGTCTTCTGAGCCTTCTCTGTTGCATCTATCTTCTTTGTAAGGGCATCAACGTGTGACTCCAGTTCTTTCAGCTTTTCTGAAATAGGGTCCGGGAAATAGTCATAAAACTCAACAAGCCCTTCTTCTGTAGTCATTCTTATAACCTTTTTTCTTGTCACCCTTCCGGGCACTCCGACAGAGATGGAATTATCAGGGACATTTTTAAGTATCACGGCGTTTGCCCCTATGACAGAGTTGTCCCCTATCTTTATCGCGCCGAGTATTTTTGCGCCTGCGCCGACGGTAACGTTATTGCCGAGCGTGGGATGCCTTTTGCCTTTTTCTTTTCCTGTGCCGCCCAATGTCACACCCTGATACAGCAGAACGTTTTTCCCGATTTCTGTTGTCTCTCCTATCACAACACCCATGCCGTGGTCAATGAAAAGTCCGGAGCCTATCTTTGCGGCAGGATGTATCTCAATGCCTGTTAAAAATCTTCCAATGTGAGAGAGTAAACGCGGGATGACGGGAAAGCCCAAATTCCAGAGCAGGTGGTTAATCCGATGGAGAAAAATTGCATGGAATCCCGGATAGGCAAAGATCACCTCAAGCCCGTTTTTTGCAGCGGGGTCTTTCTCAAAAACAGCCCTGAAATCCAGCTTTATATTTTCCCAAAAGCTCATGGGGGTATTATACAATTCTGTCGGAATATCTGCAAAAAAATCTGCACGGATACCGTGGCAGGGCATATGGGAGAATAATTCTGGTATTATATTTCTTATGAGCGGAATCAATATGACACTACCCGAACTTAAGACGATGATTGCCGATTATATGGAAAACGGGTTTCTTGAAAATATCATTGATATGTTCAAACATGACAGGACTCTCTATCCATTGATAGGCGAACTCATGACAGATGAAAGGGTGAGGGTAAGACTCGGCATGTCTGCGCTTATGGAAACACTTAAGGAAGAAGACCCTGAAAATATCTATTCTGCCCTGCCGAATATCCTTCCGCTCTTGAAACATAACGAGCCTGTCATAAGAGGAGACGCAGCGTATCTTCTCGGCATCATTGGGCACGAAGAGTCTATCCCTTTGCTTGAAAAAACAGCAAACAATGACACAAACAAAGAAGTAAGGCTCATTGCAAAAGAAGCAGTTGAGGACATTAAAAACAGATAAGCGTTAACCATTTGCCGTTAATTTAACATTCATCACGAATACAGGCACAGCCAAGACAAGGATTGCAGACATTATCCAGAAGGAATAGAGATAATCGAATCTTGCTATAAGAATGCCTGCAACTATCGGCCCTGATGCATGGCCGATGTCAAAGATGGTTCCGAAAGTTCCCATGGCAGTCCCGAAATGTTTTTCCTTGCAGATATCAGCAACCAAAGCTGCAGATGATGAGGTTACAAACGCCTCTCCAAAGCCAAAGACAATGGCAGCAAGCATGAGGAGATAAAAATCTCTGAGCAGCGGCACAGAGCCGAATGATACGGCGCAGAGCAGCATCCCGATTGTGATGAGAGGCTTCCTTCCGTATCTGTCCGATGCCTTGCCCATAATGGGTTTTGACAGAATGGTTGCCAGCACCTGAATTCCCCAGAGTAAACCTGCCTGAAACTCATTTAGCCCCGCAACTTTCACTGCGTAAATAGGAAGAAACGCCTCCAATGCTCCGACTGTCATGTTCTGAAGCCCTTCCATATTGGAAGTTATCAATACGCGTTTATCGCTGCCAACTTCTTTTATCCCTGCAAGAAATCTTCCATATGACCCCTTAAGGCTTTTCACTTTTTCGAATTTTTCACTATGAGCCAGGAGTTTCAGAGCAATGAGAAGTGACAACATGCCCGCAATGCCGCTCACAATATAGACTGTCTGAAATTCAGCAAGGGACGGGCTTCCTGCCGACATGCTATACAGAATAAAGCCGCCTACGGGCGCGCCTACGAGATTGCCGATTATGGTCACGGACGAGAACCACGAAAGCATTTCTCCCTTTTTCCCTCCCGCAACATCTATCACAACAGCCATTGAAACAGGTCCGTACACTGCTGTTGCAAAACCGTGAATAAACCTGATGAGTATGAGCAGGTTGTAGTCCCTGATAAATAGATAAGCAAAAGGCACAACCGCAAATACAACAAGCCCGATAAGCATAGTCTTCTTTCTGCCTATCACATCAGATAAGGCTCCGGCAGGGAGCTTGAAGAATATGCCTGTGACAGTTGATATGCCGACTGCAAAGCCTATTGCCTCAGGCCCTGCGCCGAGATAAAGCGCAAAAAGAGGAAGCACCGGGCTTCTCGCAAGCGCGTATGAAAGCCTTGCGAAGAAGCCCACAGTGCAAAGGGCTGCGAACGGAGAAAATATCTTATCCACTGTTATTTTATGCCGAAGTATGCAAGCGTGTCCGCAATCCTTTTTTTAACATCATCGTGGATATGCTGAACATATTCACGCACGCCTTCCTCGCCCCATTTAAGTTCTATCTCTTTTATATGCTGGGGCATTTTTGTTATATCATGCCGCTCAACTTTTTTCGCTTCGTCCTTGTCTATCCACTCGTGAACCTCTTTGTACTCCTTGCCTGTCCTCTCAATACTTGTCTTAATATGTACATCGGTGGGTGGCATTGTGTCCTCCTTTTAGTCTAATAGTCTAAATTTTTGATGCGTAAAGCATCCCTATCGACTCTGCAAGCGCCTTGTTTGTGATTTCGCCCTTATAGATATTAAGCGCTGTCTCTATTTCGGAATTTTCTCTTATTGCCTTTTCAATCCCTTTATTGGCAAGAAGTTTGACATAGGGAAGCGTTGCATTTGTGAGCGCAAGTGTTGAGGTCCTCGGATATGCGCCGGGCATGTTTGCAACGCAGTAATGTATAACTCCATCCACTTCATATATAGGGTTGTCATGTGTTGTCGGCATAGATGTCTCAATGCACCCTCCCTGATCAACTGACACGTCAACTATTACAGCGCCCTTTTTCATTGTCTTAAGCATATCTCTGGTAATGAGTATCGGCGTTCTTCCTCCGGGCACAAGTATGGCCCCGACTAAAATATCAGCATCCTTTATCTCTTCAGCAATATTATGTGAAGTCAATGGCAGTGTCTTTATCCTACCCATGAACATCTCGTCAAGTCTCTGAAGTTTCTCAACGCCTTTGTTTATTACAACCGTATCCATTCCGAGGCCGATGCATACATGAGCTGAGTTTGTGCCGACAACCCCTGCACCGAGTATCACTGCTTTTGCAGGCTTCACGCCTACCGTGCCTGTTACAAGAACGCCTTCGCCGTGATGAATCTTCTGGAGATAATACGCTCCCATCAGAGGAGCCATTCTGCCTGCAATCTCACTCATCGGAGCAAGCAGAGGCAATGCGCCGTCTTTCTGCAACGTCTCATACGCAATGCCTGTTATCTTCTTCTTAAGAAGCAGTTCTGTAAGTTCACGGTTCGGAGCAAGGTGAAGATAAGTGAACACCGACTGCCCTTCTCTTAATAAATCATATTCCTGCGGCAGAGGTTCTTTGACTTTAACAATAAGGCCGGACTTTCTGAAAACAGTTGTCCTGTCAACAATATCAGCATCAGCCTGAAGATATTCCTCATCAGAAAATCCGCTTCCCTCGCCTGCGCCAGCTTCAACAAGTATCGTATGCCTGTCTTTCTTAAGCTCCGAAACTCCTTCAGGTGTCATTGCAACCCTGTATTCTTCTTTTTTTATCTCTCCCGGCACGCCTATTATCATTACAAGCTCCTCTCTGAATATTAGGCTGTTTTAAATATTATATCGCAACTTACCCCCAACCCATACATGACTTGACACAATTAATTTTGGTGATACACTTTTATTAACATCAGGGAGACCATAAAAATGTTTAAACATTATGGGAAGGAGGTGAAAAGAGGATGAAAACGGCAATGTCAAAAAAGGCGCTTGCTAAAGAGGCTGCTCTATGGAATAGCCTGAAGAAAGCGGCGAAAGAACATCCGGGCAAGGTATGCCGCAAGTGAAAGAGCTGAAAGAGCTAAACTCGCCGGTCCGGCGACAAGACTTTCATGGGCAGATATGGCATTGACGGTTTGAGATTCTGCCATATCTGCCGCTTTTAAGCTATATTTTCCGGCACTATATCAAAATAATCATAAAAAGGATTCTATGCCTATAGCAAATGGCTTTGACTTTTTTATCCAGCTACACCTCACCGAGAGATGCAATCTGAAGTGCAAGCACTGTTATCAGAGAGGCGGCAGGCAGCATGAGATGTCCCTTGCCGAGATAAAGGCGCTGATAAGCGAGGCCTCAGCTATGCTCAAAGACTGGACAGCAGCCTACGGCATCGAATTTTCTCCAAGCGTTAATGCCACAGGCGGAGAACCGTTTTTAAGGCAGGATATCTTTGAGATTCTGAATGAATTTGTGGAGGCGGGATTTGAGGCCTATCTTTTATCAAACGGAACCCTTATCACTTCTGATAAGGCAAAAGCCCTCGCAGGGCTTGGAGTTAAGGGTGTGCAGGTAAGCATTGAAGGGCCTGAAGAAATTCACGAAGGAATACGCGGCAAAGGCAGTTTTGCTTCGTCGCTCAACGGAATCAAGCACCTTCTTAATGCAGGCATGGCAGTGACTATGAATGTTACCTTATCAGATATGAATGCGCCTTATTTCATGGATATTGTTAAACTCGCTTATTACCTCGGAGTTCAGAAACTCGGTTTTTCGAGGCTTGTGCCTTCGGGGAGAGGGGCGATAATGCTTAACAGAATGCTCAAAACAGAAAAAGTAAAGGAATTATACGAAGAAATCTTTTCTTTAAACACAATCGGCTTTACGATTGTTACGGGTGATCCCGTGGCATCGCAGATGAAAGCTCCAGCTGATAACATCTCATCTGATGCGACCCCTTCCGGCGGCTGCGCCGCAGGGGTATCGGGATTAACCATACTTCCGGACGGCACAGTCACGCCGTGCAGAAGGCTTCCTATTTCCATAGGAAACGTAAGAAGAGATTCATTGAGGGAAATATGGGCGACATCGGACGTCTTAAATCTCCTTAGGGACAAATCCAAATATGACGGCAAGTGCGCCAAATGCGGCAGGTGGTCTATGTGCAGGGGATGCAGGGCCATAGCCTATGCCTATTCCCAGGCAAAGGGCGAAAACAACTTCCTTGCGGAAGACCCGCAGTGTTTTATAAGTTCAGAGTGAGCCCGTATTGCGTCTATAAAATATAATTCCCATTCCAACCGATATCATAACAGCGCTCAATATCTGTCCCATTGTGAAGGAAACAAAAATAAACCCAAGCTGGGGATCCGGCTCTCTGAAGAACTCCGCTAAAAACCTGAACATGCCGTATAAAATAAGAAACATCGACGAAAGCATTCCAGGCTTTAATTTTCTATCTTTGATAAACCAGAGGATAGTAAAGAGGGTAACTCCTTCAAGCAGAAATTCATAAAGCTGTGACGGATGCCTGGGAAGAGGCCCTCCTGAAGGAAAAACCATAGCCCACGGAACATTTGTAACCCTGCCGTAAAGCTCTCCGTTTATGAAATTGCCGAGCCTTCCGAGGCCAAGCCCGATAGGAGCAGTGACAACAACAAGGTCTGAAACTTGCCAGTAATTCAAGCGGAACCT
>MHEE01000014.1:89432-107794 GCA_001805105.1 Nitrospirae bacterium GWF2_44_13
CCGCAATACATCCGATCAACCCTCCGTGAAAGGACATTCCTCCGCGCCATACAGCAAATATTTCAAGCGGGTTTTTAATGTAGTCAGCGAGATTGTAAAACAAGATATAGCCAAGCCTTGCCCCTATGATCAGGCCGAGTATTAGAAAGGAATAGAGGGAGTCCATTTCTTTCATTCCAACGGCTATATTCTTTTTCTCTACCTGATATTTGACAAGGAGATAGGATGCCGCAAATCCTATGAGGTACATAACGCCATACCACCTGAAAGCAAACGGCCCTATTCTTACAATCTCAGGATCTATATTTGGATAAGGAATCATGCTTATGTCATGTTAGCATAAACCGAAAAATCCGTACGAGGAGTACTCAGGGAAAGTCGCATTCCGAAAGACTCTATTATCAATCAGGAAGGAATCGCAGGAAACTAACAGCAGGAAAGTCCTGCCAGATATAGATTGTTTTCCATCTGCTTTACCCAGCGTACGGATGCATTCATGCAATTATTGGGGAGTTCAGTCTTAAATACAATAGCTTGCCCTTCTGAAGGAGGGGTGTGCATTTTCAGACAGAGCCCGCTGCTACTGAAGTTTACGACGGTGCTTTTATAAATTTTTTCAGAGGCATCATAGGAATAAACTATATCAATGTTGGCAGGATGACGATCTTCTTTCCTTACAATTCCGATCTGTTTTGACAGGTCAATGCGTGTTTCACAGTCCTCTACCCATGCTGTGAATTCGGGGAATTTAAAAGGCTTGCTGAAGAATGCATGTCCCAATTCTCTGATCTTGTTCTGGTTTTCTTCATCAAGATTCCCTGACATAAGAGCCTTGTTTTTTATATCAACCTTACATCCCCTCTGCGCCTGTTTGCGCAGTAATTCCAATCCTGTCATCTTGGGCATTTGGTAATCGGTTATTATAATATCAGCGCATGGCTTTGAATTGACGCAACTGTCTAAATTCTTATCATAGATCGCGCAAACGGTAGGGCTGTCAAATGCAAGCACCTCGTAATCCCTGTCGGAGAAAAAATCTTTCAGCAGGTTAAGGACATTTACATCGTCGTCATAGATGATAACTCTTCGCTTCCTAATACTCAAAAAAATGACGCTCCCAAAGAATTGATTGTTTATATTAACCTAACTTTGAAGGGAATGGCAATAATCCTGATGCATCAAACGTCCCCCGCTCGCGCAGCTCATACCTGATATTCCATTTACAGTCACTTGATTCTGTGATACGGTTTTATTAAAAGGGGGTGGAACTATGATGCAATGGAGTAATTACGGATGGGGAATAGGATTCGGCTGGCTGTTTATGATCATATTCTTGATTCTGATTATTTTAGGGATTGTATATCTCGTTAAGCTGATTGTCGGAAGGGAGAAGCGGACAACCGGAGAGACAGCCCTCGACATTCTCAAAAAAAGATACGCAAAGGGAGAGATAAGCAAAGAGGAGTTTGAGGAAAAGAAAAAGGATTTAACTGGGGATTGAGGAGGCAACAAATGGCTGAAAATCATTATAAGGAAGATATTTAATAAAGGGCTTTATGCCGCGCGATATACCCATAGGAAACGGAAGTTTTCTTGTTACATTTGATGGCGATTACTGCATAAGGGATATTTATTATCCATGTATCGGCAAGGAAAATCATACCGACGGCCACAAATTCAGGTTCGGCATATGGACGGACAATAAGTTTGCGTGGATAAACATGGATTGGAATCTTAAGCTGGATTATGTTTCGGAAACACTTCTCACCGATGTAACCGCCTCGCATAATTCCCTCGGCGTAGGCCTTCATTGCAACGACCTTATAGATTACGGGGAAAACATCTACATCAAGAAGATAATCCTGAAAAATAATCATAAAAGGAAACGGGAAATCCGCATTTTCTTCCACCATGACTATCACATTCTTGAATCCGAAACAGGGGATACGGCTTATTACGACCCTGATGAAAGGGCGATGATTCACTATAAAGGCGACCGTTATTTTCTAATGAGCGGAATGCGTGAAAACAGGCAGGGCCTTGACCAATATGCAACAGGGATAAAAGAATTTCATGGGCTTGAAGGCACATGGAAGGATGCTGAAGACGGAAGGCTTGAAGGCGCGCCCATATCGCAGGGATCAGTGGATTCCACCCTGTCTTTTTCAGTAGAGGTTCCGCCGGATGGCGAAAAAACAGTCTATTACTGGATATGCGCAGGGGAGAATTATGCCGAAGTGAGCCGCCTTAATAAAATGATATCCGGCCACGGAATAGAATATTTCATCAAGCGCACAGAAAATTACTGGAGGGCATGGCTTAACAAAGAGGGGTTTAACCTCTCGCAGTTGCCTGAAAACATCGTAACCCTCTATAAAAAAAGCCTCCTGATATTAAAAACCAACATTGATTCTAACGGAGCCATAATTGCCGGGAATGATTCGGATGTGCAGCATTTTGCAAGGGATACATACAGCTATATGTGGCCGAGGGACGGCGCCCTTGTTGCCTATGCCCTTGATATGGCCGGCTATCACGGGATAACAAGGAAGTTTTTTGATTTCTGCCTCGACATTATAAGCAAGGGCAAAGAGTCTGTGGGTTATTTTCTTCACAAATATAATCCAAATGGCTCGCTTGGCAGCTCCTGGCACCCTTGGGTAAATAATGGTGAAAAGAACCTGCCGATACAGGAGGACGGAACGGGCCTTATTCTATGGGCGCTTTGGTTTCACTTCGACAAATTCAGGGATATTGAATTTATTTCCAAACAGTATGAAAATCTTGTTATAAGGTGCGGCGACTTTCTTGCGTCATACAGGGACGGCAAGACGGGGCTTCCGCTTCCATCCTATGACCTCTGGGAGGAAAAATGGGGGATACATACATTCACGGTATCAGCGGTATACGCTGGCCTTAAGGCCGCTGAGAATTTTACCGGATTTTTCGGCAATACAAAAAGAAGCGCTATGTACAAAAGGGCCGCGGAAGAAGTAAAGGCGGCAATGGATACATATCTTTACAGCAAAGAACATAACCGGTTTTTAAAGACAATAATCCCGAGTAGAAACGGTTCTTTTGAGACAGACCTTACCATTGACGCGAGTATCTATGCGCCTTTTTATTTCGGCGTCTTTGAGCCTAATGATGAAAAGACGGTAAATACCATGAACTCAATTAAGAAGCGCCTCTGGATAAAAACAGACGTAGGCGGCATCGCGCGATATGAAGGAGACAAATACCACAGGGCAACAGAGGATATTCATAACGTGCCCGGCAACCCATGGTTCATATGCACCCTATGGCTTGCCCAGTGGTATATAGCAAAGGCAAAAAATATTGACGAACTTAAAGAGGCATTGCCGATACTTGAATGGGTTGCTTCAAGGGCCTTGCCTTCCGGCGTCCTCGCGGAGCAGGTTCATCCACACACAAACCAGCCCCTGTCCGTATCACCGCTTACATGGAGCCATGCCGCATTCGTGACAACAGTGCTTGAGTATGTAAATAAGCTTGAAGGAATAGAAACCTGTCCCGCATGCGGTATGCCGGTATTCAGTCATGAGAGGCTGAGAAGATAACACACTGAAAGGAGCGAAAAATGCCGAAGGTAGAAGACAATTATGAAAATGAAACAATATGTATTAAGTTCTGCGGGGTATGTCCTACATATCCAGGAGTGAAAGGGGAACTGCTGTTCTGCGCGAGGGGCAAGAGCAGCGCGCCGAAACAGAAATCAGGCTGCAACTGCGGCTTATGCGACATCTGGAATAAATATGACCTGACGGATTTTTACTACTGCATTAAGGGACAGGCAGAATAAATGGGCAGGCTTATTGAAGATTACAACTCAAGCAGCCTTTTCTTTATATCAATGGCCGCGACTGCACCTTCGCCTGCTGCGATAATAACCTGATCATTCCCCTGATTGAGCGGCCCGACAATATAAAGCCCGTTCAGGGATGATTCATAGTTATTATTCACTATGAACTTAAAGCCCTTCCTGTCCCTTTTCAGGTTAAGCCCTGAAAGAAATCCATCGTTCAGTTTATAGCCGAAATGAGACATTATCACCGCGCACTCAACCTTCTGCCCGTCTTCAAGTTCCAGCCCTTCAATCACCTCAGCACCGAGGATTTTTACCGGCCTGCCTATTATTAATCGTATATTTTCCTCCACCAGCTCTTCCCTGTATTCATCCGGCACTCTGTCTGTGTAGAGTATAAGGGTGATGTCCTTGGTAAACATCTCTTTCATTGCAATTGCAAGGTGCACGCTCTTTAATGAATTGCCTATAATCACCAGTTTCTTGTTTGTTGTCCTGTAACCGTCGCAGTCTATGCAGGTGAAGAAACTTGTGCCGAGAAATTTATACAGGTTTTCTATCTGCGGCAGATGGTCATAAACACCTGATGAGACTATTACAAATCTTGCAAGATACCTTTTTTCTCCGGCATAAATCTCAAATTGATTTTTTTTAATTACCTTTGTAACCGTTCCTTTTTCAACTTTGACATTGAAGTTTCTTGCCTGCTCAAGGCCGATTTCAATAATCTCCCTGCCTGAAATCTCCTTTTGCGTTAGAAAGTTTTCGATGTGCCTTGCATGCTGCGTCCTTCCGCCCCCTCTGTCAATGAGCAGAATATCCCTGTTATATCTCCCGAGATATATGGCAGCCTGAAGACCGCCGGGGCCTGCGCCTATGATTATGCAGTCATATATTTTTTCTTCTGACGTCACTGTTATTCCTCCGGCACTATCCTGTATATCTTGTCATCTCCCTTTGACGGATTGCCCCTGCCGTCAGGAAAAAACTTATCTTTTACGCCTTGCGGTTCTTTTCCTGTTATCGGTAAAGAATACGCAGGGATGACATAAAACAGGATTAAAATTAACAAGGCTATTGTTTTTTTCATATCAATAGAATGGAACATTTGTTCATTTCCTTTGCGAAATCATCCGCATTTGTAAAGAGTATCGTATTCAAGCCTTCTCCGGATGCCCTTCTGATATGACCCACATTGTCATCCACAAAGACGACTTCTTCGGGTTTTAACTCCATTGATGAACAGACGTCCCTGAATACCGAGGGGTCTCTCTTGCCCTTTTTGATCTTGAAGGAGTTGAAGACATAGTCAAAAGAGTGATAAAAGGGCGTCTTTCCGTTAATCTCATCAAGCCAGTCAGTCTGGTCGCTCAGTATGGCAGTGATAAAACCATCGGCTTTTATCTTCTTTATATATTCCAGCATTTCAGTCCTCAATACAAATCTTTTTAGAATTTCTTCCCTCAATTCTTTATCGCTGCCCTTAATGCCTGTCTTTTCCCTGAGTGCCTTCCAATACTTTTTTTCATCCGTCATGCCCGTTAAATAACCGGTTTCGTATATCATCTCTTCCGCTGTCTTAAAGAATTCCTCAGGGCCAAGCCCGTTTTTTATAGCAATGACCTTAAGCCCTTCCCTGAATCCCTCCTCTGCCAGCACTCCGCCGAAATCAAAAATTACAGCCTTAATCATAAGCAATCCGCTCCCGCATTTTGAATATTATGCACGCCTTGACATTGTGTGCGCATATGCTAACCTTATTTTATCTCTTTCTTGAAGGACTTTCAAAAAAATATGCCGCACGCAGGATTAATGGATGAAAGGAGCATGGAGCCTGAGGAAGGCCTGTTACTGCGCTGCAAGCTTCATATCCGCGGCGGCAGGAGAAGGCTGCGTCAGGGCAAGATAGCTGCCGGCATTGTAACCATTTATGATGCGATGACCGCTGCGCTTGAGTGGTACATCATATCCCCCGAGAGGAAGAAACGCCTGAAGATAAGAGACGGCGAGGATTTAAACAATGACAGGACGTTATATGAAATATTAGTCCGCTCAAAGATTGTTGACGGCTCCTTTGACTATAACGCTTTCGACAGAGTCGTTGAGAGGGCGTTACATGAAGAGATGCCCTGTTATGATTTTACATCGGTATTAAAAAGCATCGAGGATTTTATGACGCAGCTTGGCATAATGCCCTTTGACGAGAATAAACTTCCGACTGAGGACCCTTCCACATTTTGACTCAATTCTTCTTTTACGGAAAGCAATTGACTTTAGATTATGCAATGATAGAATTTGATTATATCCATTATGAATAAACTTGCGCAGGAAAAATCAGCGTATCTAAAGCATTCTGCCAATCAAAAGATTGACTGGTATCCGTGGTCTGATGAAGCATTTGAAAAGGCAAGACTTGAAAGCAAACCCGTATTCCTCAGTTCAGGCGCAATATGGTGCCACTGGTGCCATGTAATGGCAAAGGAATGTTTTGAGGATGAAGAAATCATAAAACTTCTAAATAAGGATTTCATCAATATAAAGCTCGACCGGGACGAAAGGCCGGACATAGACAGAAGATACCAGCAGGCAGTCGCGCTGATGACCGCGGGAGGAGGCTGGCCGCTAAGCGTTTTTCTCACTCATGAAAGGAAGCCCTTTTTCGGAGGCACATATTTTCCGCCTGATGACAGATTCGGCAGGCCGGGCTTCAGGAAGATACTGAAAACAGTCTCGGAACATTATAGGGAAAACAAGGATACGGTTAGCGAATATTCTGAAAAAATCATCAACTCGCTGAAACCCGGCGCTCTGCAAGAAGGAGGGATAGAAATTGGCCTGCTTGATGAAGCGGTAAAGACCATTATCTCTGAGTTTGACCCTCAGAACGGCGGGTTCGGCACAGCGCCTAAGTTTCCGATGCCCGGAGCAATGGAATTCCTGATAAACAGGTTCTTTTTCGCAGGGCAGGAATCCATAGGCCTTGCCGCCAAAAAGTCCCTTTACGCAATGGCAAAAGGCGGATTCCATGACCAGATAGGAGGGGGCTTTCACAGGTATTCCACTGATGAGGCATGGATAATACCTCACTTTGAAAAAATGGCGGATGATAATGCGTGGCTTTTGAGAAACTATGCTGACGCATACTCTGTGTTCGGAGACGAATATTTCAGAGAGACAGCGGAGGGCATAATAAATTTTACAAGGGATGTGCTTTCTGATGCGGAAGGCGGATTTTATGCATCGCAAGACGCTGATGTCACGCCTGATGATGAAGGTGGGTATTTTACATGGACGGAAAATGATATAAGAAATGCGCTTAATGAAGAAGAGTTTAGGCTATTCTCACTTCACTTTTTCCATGAAAAAGGCTCAATGCACCATGATGCGTTAAAAAAGGTATTGTTTGTAGCAAAAGATATAAAGGACATTGCCGCTGAGACGGGAATGCCTGATGAAAGGATCGATGAAATAATAAAAACTGCGAAGGGAAAACTTCTCAATCAAAGATACAAAAGACAGGCTCCTTTCATTGACACTACCCTGTACACATCGTTAAACGGGATAATGATTACATCGCACATAAAGGCGGCAAAGGCTTTGGGAGATAACAGCTTGAAAGAATTCGCGCTTAAGAGCCTTAACAGAATTCTTGAAATGTATTTTATAAACAACAAACTTTTTCACAGCGAAGGAGTAACGGCCTTGCTTGATGATTACATATATCTTTCAGACGCGCTGACTGCCGCATACGAGATTACGGGAAATTCACCATACCTTGAAAAAGCCGACCTTCTTATAGACTCATGCATAAAAAAATTCTGGGATGCTGAGGGAAACGGCTTTTTTGACACTGAGACCGAGGTAATAGGCTTAAGATTAAAAGGCATTGAGGACATACCGCATCCTTCTGCCAATGCCGGAGGCATAATGCTTTTGCTGAAACTTTATCACCTGACAGACAAAAACTCATACCTGCAATATGCGGAAAAAGCCCTGAGGTCATTTTCTATAAAGGCAACGGGATTGGGGATTCATGCAGGATATTATTATGCCGCTCTTGATGCTTATTTCAATATGCTGCGGCTCACATTATATACACCCCATGAAAGCGATCTGGCTCTTACAGCGCTCTCCGTCCACAGCCCCTATACGAGCATAGCACATAGCGAGGACAGAGGATATGTGCTTCCATGTCTTAAGTCCGAATGTATGGAGCCTGTTTACAGCGCTGAAGGATTAAAGATTTTCCTGAAAAACCGCGGGACTAAAAATATATAGTGACGGGTTAAAGCATGACTTTTTAGTCCTTCTTTGTTAAACTTTTTATAATTGATACAGGGAATATAAAATGCCTGAAAAAATCATAGAATCATACAATGTAAAACGTATTGAAATCCTTGATGAAAAGGGCAATGCTGATGAATCCCTTATGCCCTCCCTTTCCAACGAGCAGATAAAAAAAATGTATGAGCTCCTCGTCCATTCGCGGACCTTCGACCAGCGCGCCCTAAACCTTCAGAGGGAAGGCAGGCTCGGCACCTACGCATCAATCCTCGGCCAGGAGGCATCGCAGATCGGAAGCGCATTTGCGCTTGAGAAATCAGACTGGATATTCCCGTCGTTCAGGGAAATGGGCGTTTATATAACAATGGGGTATCCATTGTATATGCTGTTTCAGTACTGGTCCGGCGATGAAAGAGGAGTGAAATGCCCTGACGACCTGAATATTTTTCCTGTATGCGTTCCTGTCGGGACACAGATCCCTCATGCAATCGGCGCCGCGATGGGAGTGAAATACAAAAAAGACAAAAAAGCCGTTGTCTGTTATTTTGGAGACGGCGGCACATCAGAGGGCGATTTCCATGAAGGAATGAACTTTGCGGGAGTGTTTAAACTCCCCGTTGTTTTTATCTGCCAGAATAACCATTGGGCAATATCGGTCCCATTAAAAAAACAGACAGCATCAAAAACACTTGCTCAAAAGGCTTTTGCTTATGGCTTTGAAGGAATTCAGATTGACGGCAATGATGTTTTCGCTGTTTATAAGACGGTAAAAGAAGCTCTGGAAAAGGCAAAAAAAGACAACGGCCCGACTTTTATAGAATGTTTCACATACAGGATGTCGGACCACACAACAGCTGACGATGCGATAAGGTATCGCTCCAAGGAAGAGGTTGAGGCATGGAAAGCAAAAGACCCGATTCAGAGACTGAAACTGTTTATGGAGAAAAAGGGCCTCTGGAACGCAAATTATCAGAAAGATATTGAGGATAAGGCAAAGGCAGCGGTTGATGAGGCAGTAAGGAACGAAGAGGCGATAGAGCATCCTGAACCAAAGGATCTGTTCAAGTTCACTTACGAAAAAATGACATCAAGGCAGATAAGGCAAATGAAGGATTTTTGATATGCCGACACTAAATATGGTTCAGGCTATAAACCTTGCGCTCAAAGAAGAGATGCAGAGGGATAAAAATGTTGTCCTTCTCGGCGAGGACGTTGGAAAAGACGGAGGCGTGTTTCGTGTTACCGAAGGGCTTTTAGAACAGTTCGGTTCTGAGAGGGTGATGGACACGCCATTGGCTGAATCGGTAATTGCCGGAGCTGCGATAGGCATGGCACTTTATGGTTTAAAGCCGGTTGCCGAGATTCAGTTCATGGGATTTATATATCCGGCAATAGACCAGATATTCTCTCATGCATCAAGAATACGCTCGCGCTCAAGAGGAAGATTCACGTGCCCTTTAGTTGTTAGGGCGCCATATGGAGCAGGAATAAAGGCGCCTGAACTTCATTCGGAAAGCACCGAGGCTCTCTTCTGCCATATGCCCGGAATAAAAGTTGTTGTGCCGTCGTCTCCATACAGTGCAAAAGGGCTCTTGATTTCTTCAATAAGAGACCCTGACCCTGTGATATTTCTTGAATCATCAAGGCTGTACCGCTCAATAAAAGAAGATGTGCCGGAAGGAGAATATACAATTCCTCTCGGAAAGGCGCGGGTTGTTCAGGAAGGCACGGACGTTACTGTTATTGCATGGGGAAGCATGCTCCAGAGGGCATTGAAGGCAGTTGAAGGCGTTAATGCCGAGGTTATTGATCTTATGACATTAAGTCCCTTTGACGAGGAGACAATACTTAAATCGGTAAAAAAAACCGGAAGGATCATAATCGCGCATGAGGCTGTAAAAACATGTGGGTTTGGAGCAGAACTTTCAGCAACAATAGCAGAGGACGCCATGCTTCATCTTAAGGCGCCGATAATGAGGGTAACCGGCTACGACGTTGTCCTTCCTCTTCCAAAACTTGAAGACTTTTACATACCGACAGCTGCAAGGATAAAGAAGGCAATTGAAGAAGTGATGAAGTATTAAGGGCTCGCCTGCTTATTTTTACGTTTAAAATCTTTTTATGATATTGTAGTAAGTATCTCTCTGCGCAGGTGTGAATCCGGCATTTTTTATTGCCCTGATGATGTCCTCTTTTGAAACCCTGTAGCTTACGCCTGCTGATGCAACTACGTTTTCCTCTATCATTGTAGAGCCAAAATCATTTGCGCCGAATCTCAATGCAACCTCGGCGATTTTCAACCCCTGCGTTACCCACGATGCCTGGATGTTTTTAATGTTGTCAAGATATATCCTTGAGAGCGCAAGCACCCTGAGATATTCCACAGCAGTAGCCCCACACGGGGACAGTCCCGATTCTACAACTTCGCTTTGCTCAGTCCGTAAATCTGGGACAGTCCCCTTCGACTTCTGAGCTAACTCAGTATTTCCCGGCTGGAAGGTCCACGGGATGAATGCGGTGAAACCTTTTGTCCTGTCCTGAAGATTTCTTATTGCATCAAGATGTTCAATAATGTCTTCGGGCTTTTCAACGCTCCCGAACATCATTGTCGCAGTTGTCCTCATGCCGAGCCTGTGAGCCTCTTCCATTACCTTAAGCCATGATGATGATTTTATTTTTCTTGGGCTCAGTATCTCCCTCACCCTGTCAGAGAGTATCTCTGCGCCTCCGCCGGGAATGGAATCAAGCCCTGAGGATTTTAAAACCCTTAACGCTTCTCTTATCGTAAGGTCTGATTTATCGGCGATGTAGCATATTTCAGGAGGTGAAAATCCATGGACATTAATGTCAAAGCGTGATTTTATTGATTTGAGCAGATTGATGTAATACTCAATATTGAAATCAGGATGCAATCCTCCCTGAATCAATATTTGCGTGCCGCCGAGCCTTATTGTCTCTTCAATCTTTCTGAAAAGCTCATCTTCGCTCAGAACATAAGCATCCCTGTTTTCTTTATCCCTCCAGAAAGCGCAGAACGTGCATTTATTTATGCAGATGTTCGTGTAGTTTATATTCCTGTCAACAATGAATGTGCCGGTCTTTTCAGGATGAAGTTTTTCCCTTATCCCGTCTGCCTGCTGGCCGAGGTCAAGCAGATCAGAGTTTTTTAGTAATTCAAGCCCTTCACTTTTTGTTATGCGTTTATGCTTATTCATTAACTTTTAACTCTCTATAAAAACTATCCCTTTCAACAGGAATCTTTCCCGCTTTTTTAATCAGATTTTTTAACTGCTCTGCTGTCATAGCATTTCCGCTCAATGCCCCTGCCGAATGTGTAATCTTTTCCTCTATAATCGTCCCGTCAATATCATCGGCTCCGAATAAAAGCGCAAGCTGAGAGAGTTTCTCTCCAAGCATAATCCAGTAAGCCTTGATATGCGGGAAATTATCAAGCACAAGCCTGCTTATAGCGATTGTCTTAAGGTCGTCTATTCCTGATGAATATGCGCCTCCGATCTCCGTGTTCTTTGGATGATATGCAAGGGGTATGAATGCCTGAAAGCCATTTGTCTTATCCTGAAGCTCTCTTAATCTCAACAGATGGTCAACCCTCTGTCCGTAATTTTCCACATGCCCGTAAAGCATAGTTGCATTCGTCTTTATGCCTGCTTCATGTGTAGCCTCCATAACAGTAAGCCATCCTTCGCCTGAAAGTTTTTCAGGGCATAATTGATTTCTCACCGCAATATCAAAAATCTCTGCGCCTCCGCCGGGCATAGTATCAAGGCCGTGTTTTTTTAGTTCAAGGAGTGTGTCTGTAATGCTAAGACCGCTTATTTTTGAAAAATACTCTATCTCCGTTGCGGTGAATGCCTTTATGCATATTTTCGGGAATGTTTTTTTTATTTTCGAAATCATCTCAAGATAATATTCAAAAGTCCAGTCAGGATGAAGCCCGCCGGTGATATGGACTTCGGAAAAAGGAGTTGAGAGTCGCCCGAGGCGACCTGAGGCGGAAGAGTTAAAAGTTGAAAGTTTCTGAAGAATCTCATTAATGGAGAGTTCGTAGGAACCCTCCTCTCCTTTTGAACGGCTGAATGCGCAGAATTTGCAGCGGTTCACGCAGATATTTGTGGGATTGATATGGATGTTTCTTATGAAGTATGCCTTATTCCCGTTCTTCTTTTTTGCGGCATGGGATGCAAGCTTTCCAAGAGTGAATATATCGTCAGTCTCAAATAATCTTAGGGCGTCTTCTTTTGTCAGTCTTTGCCCGGACAGAATCTTATCTTTGATTTTAGAGAGCATTTCGGTTAATCAAGTAAGTTATTGGCATCCATTGCAGTCGCAGTGTGAAATCTTATCCTTTGGCTGTCAGCTGACAGCTATCAGCTTTTTCGTCTTCCTTGAAGCTTTAGCTGATAAGATATTATACTATAAACTCTTAAGTCCATTCAGGAGACGAAATTGGCTGTGAAGAAGGTTATAATCGGCACACGCGGAAGTAAGCTTGCTATATGGCAGGCTGAGTGGGTGAAATCCGAACTTTTAAAATTAAATCCCAATCTGACTGTTGAGCTTAACAAGATAAAGACAACAGGAGATAAGATTCTTGATGTGCCATTGGCAAAGGTCGGCGGAAAAGGGCTTTTTGTTAAAGAGATTGAGGAGGCGCTTCTGCGCGGCGAGGCAGACCTTGCTGTCCACAGTATGAAGGATGTGCCTACTGATTTTCCGAATGGACTTCATCTCGCTGTTATATGTAAGAGGGAAGACCCCCGCGATGCTTTCATAGCGCCAATTCAAAATTCAAAGTTTAAAATTCAAAATTTCAAAAGCCTTCCAAAAGGCGCGACTGTTGGAACGAGCAGTTTAAGGCGTTCTTGTCAGCTATTGAGCATAAGGCCTGATTTAAAGATAGAACAACTTAGGGGGAATCTTGATACAAGGCTCAGAAAACTTGATGAAGGGCAGTTTGATGCAATCATCCTTGCAGCAGCAGGAGTAAAAAGGCTTGGATGGGCTAACAGGATTACCGAGATAATCGAACCTGAGATTAGCCTCCCTGCAATAGGACAGGGCGCAATCGGAATTGAATGCAGGACTGACGATGAATTTATAAATAAGCTTATTTTCCCGTTGAATCATCCTGAGACATCTGTTTGTGTTAGAGCGGAGCGTGCATGCCTAAAGAAACTTGAAGGCGGCTGTCAGGTGCCGATTGCAGCACATGCAAGATTAATCAGCAATCAGCTCTCAGCTCTCAGCTCTCAGCCATCAGAAAAAAAAGCTGAACGCCGAAAGCTGAACGCCGAAAGCATAGTCATTGATGGCCTTGTTGGAAGTGTTTCCGGAGACAGGATTATCAAAAGCCATGTAGAAGGAACTCCCCAAGATGCCGAATCCCTCGGTCTTAAACTCGCGGAAGATTTACTTTCAAAAGGAGCAAAAGAGATTCTTGACGAGGTCTACGGCAAAGACATCAGGCCTGTTAACGGCGAGATAGCAAGTTAAATTACTTCTCAGCAATACTCATAAACTAAAATAACTGTCCTTTTTCTATCTTCTTCCTTATCCTCTTAGCCCTTTGAGGCATTGCTTTGTGGAAGAATTCCATTTGCGCTTCAAGCCACTGCATTTTGAACTTTACCGGCTTTTTCCTGTAAGCCCTGATTTCTTCCATGGTTCTATAATATAGAAGAGGCTTATCTGATTTATTGTGAACTTCGTCCATATCAACTAGTTGTTTTATTGCTTTTTTGTCATTGCGAGCAGAGCGTGGCAATCTCTTATTTTTAGATTGCTTCGTCATTTCATTCCTCGCAATGACATTAACCTATTTTGCAACAATCCTCAAAAACTTCCTTTTCCCTGCCTTGAAAAGATAATCACCTTTTTTGAGTTTTGCATCAGGGTTATCGCACTTCTTGTCGTCGATTGTAACTCCGCCCTGCTTTATAAGCCTCATTGCCTCGCCTGTGCTTGAGACAATGCCGGAGAGTTTCATAATCTTCGGCACCCACATCTCATCCTCTTCCCACTTTAGCTCAAAAACAGGAACCTCATCAGGCAGGCCTTTGTCCTTGAAAATATGCCCGAATTCTTCTTTGGCCTTCAAGGCGGCATCCTTGCCCCAGTATCTTTCAACAATTTCCAGTGCAAGATTTTCCTTTGCTGTCTTTGGATGGACTGCTCCTTTTTCGATTCCTTTTTTAAGTGCGCTGAATTCATCAATTGATATATGGCTCAGAAGTTCATAGTACCTGAGCATAAGAGTATCGTTTATTGACATCACCTTTCCGAATATATCTTTCGGAGGCTCAGTAATGCCAATGTAATTCCCGAGGCTCTTTGACATCTTGTTGACGCCATCAAGTCCTTCAAGCAATGGCATAAGGACAACAGCCTGCTCTTCAACCCCCATTTTCCTCTGCAAAGTTCTTCCCATCAGAATATTAAATTTCTGGTCAGTGCCTCCAAGCTCAACATCTGCCTTAAGATGTACAGAATCATACGCCTGAAATAATGGATAGTAAAATTCAAGTATTGATATGTCCTGCTGGTTTTCAAAGCGCTTTTTGAAGTCTTCTCTTTCAAGCATCCTTGCAACTGTCTGCATGGAGCCAAGCCTCACAATTTCCATAGCATCCATCTTTGAGAGCCATTCGCTGTTGAACATTACCTTTGTCTTCTTAGAATCCAGTATCTTGAATATCTGCTCTTTGTAAGTCCCGGCATTTGTTAAGACTTCTTCCTTTGTCAGCGGCTTCCGCAACTCTGACCTTCCTGTCGGGTCGCCAATCATTCCCGTGAAATCACCAATCAGGAACAATATCTCATGCCCCAGTTCCTGAAACTGCCGCATCTTTTCAAGAAGGACTGTGTGTCCAAGATGAATGTCAGGCGCAGTTGGGTCAAATCCTGCCTTTATCTTTAAAGGCGTATTATCTTTAGCAGACTTCTCTAATTTGGCAAGAAGCTCTTTTTCGCTGATAACCTCAACAGCCCCTCTTTTGATTACCTCAAGCTGTTTCTTAGGCGTAATCATAGGAATTATGATAACCCCTTAAGGCGGCAGTAGTCAATTCGTATCCTTGACTTTATTCCTGCTAAAAAGATATACTTTTCGTCTGGAGAAAAACAATGGGCACATATACTACATACCATCCTCACAAGATTAAAAGGAAACGAACACACGGCTTCCTTGAGCGCATGAGTTCAAAGGGAGGACGCAAGGTCATTCAAAGAAGAAGGGCCAAGGGCCGGAAGAAACTGGCCGTTTAATCTTTGATTCCTTATCGCAGACAGGGCTTTACACCGATGAACCTAATTAATAATGTGAGTAGGCTCTGATTCTTGCAATCGAAAAGTGCATGATGGGAGACACAATTAGAAATATCTTATTAGGGTTGATAAGACTCTATAAGTATGCTTTATCACCGTTACTGCCGGCAAGCTGTAGATTCGTGCCTACGTGCTCTGAGTATTCCGCAGAGGCGATAGAAAAATACGGCGCGTTAAGAGGCAGCTATCTCTCAATTAGGAGGATACTCAGGTGTCATCCGTTTCACAGCGGCGGCTATGACCCTGTAAGGTAAATAGAATAATGGGAACAGATAAAAGAACACTGATAGCTATAATCCTTTCAATAATCATCCTTTTGGGGTATCAGTTTTTATTTCCTGCGCCTCAACAAGAACAGCCGGTAACCAGCCAGCCAAAAGAGGAAAAGAAAGAAGGTAAACCTCAGGAGACTGCCAAGCCTGTTCCAGTTCCTGTTTCAAAACCGGCTGCAGCGCCCGCAGACGAAAAAGAAATCAAGATTGAAACGAGTCTTTATTCCGCAACGCTCTCTTCAATAGGCGGAACAGTAAAAAAATGGGAATTAAAAAAGTATAGAGATAAAGAAGGGCTGTCTGTGGTCCTTCAGCAGGGACAAAGCATTTATCAGCCTCTCAGCATAGGGTCCCAGAATAATTTTAATCTTGCAAAGGTGAATTTTAGAACCTCAGGCAGAGACCTGAAACTTGATGAAAGCACAAATACAGGCGCGATTGTTTTCGAATATGCGACCTCCGAATATTCAATAAGAAGAACCTTAACTTTTTATAACGACAGCTACAAGGTTGACCTTAAAGACGAAGTTGTGGGATTGCCTGAATACTGGATAACCACGGGCACCGACTTCGGCATCTATGACAAAAAGGACGCGTCAGTGCATCTCGGGCCTGTTCTCCTAAAAGATGCTGATAAAATAGAATTTGACGCAAAAAAACTAAGCGAGCCTAAAAGCCATCAGGGCAGGCTGAAATGGATTGCGCAGGAAGATAAATATTTCTTTTCAGCTATTGTGCCCGTAACACAGATGGATGAGGCAAAGGCTTGGAATGTTCAGGATGCGTCTGTTATCGCATTCAAGGGAAAATCCGGCATTAATAATTTTATTGTTTATGCCGGGCCCAAAGAACACGACAACCTCAAAAAATTAGATGTCGGGCTTGAGCACATCATTGATTTCGGCTTCTTCTCCATCATATCAAGGCCGCTGTTCTGGCTTATGAAATTCTTTCATAACTTCATGGGGAATTACGGATGGGCCATAGTGCTTTTGACAATAGTCACCAGAATTCCATTCATTCCGCTTCTAAATAAAAGCCAGGCATCAATGAGAAAGATGCAGGATATACAGCCCAAAATGGCTGAGATAAAAGAGAAATACAAGAAAGACCCGCAGAGGATACAGAAGGAAACAATGGAGCTTTACAAAAAGCATAAGGTAAATCCGCTCGGGGGGTGTCTGCCGATGCTCCTCCAGATTCCGGTGTTCTTTGCGCTTTATAAGATACTTTCGGTTGCCATTGAATTAAGAGGCGCACCGTTTATTCTCTGGATAACAGACCTTGCAGGCCCGGACACGCTTTTCGGGCACATTCCTTCGTGGTTCCCTTTGATTGGAGGTTTCGCTGTCGGTCCACTGCCGATTGCCATGGGGATTACAATGGTCATCCAGCAGAAGATGACGCCGTCGTCAGCCGACCCTGCCCAGCAGAAGATGATGATGCTCATGCCGATTATATTTACATTCATGTTTCTTAACTTTGCATCAGGGCTTGTGCTTTACTGGCTGGTGAACAACCTGCTTTCAATTGCCCAGCAGTTTTATGTGAACAGGAAACTTGCAAAAGAAAAAGCGTAGTGCCTAAGCTCATGGGGAGCACAGCAGGAGTCTTGCCAATTAATTTTTTTAACGTCTGTGGCACTCGTTCATGTGCACACAATGGTTCGATATAATGGCAAGGGATGTCTCCATTATTGGTTTAAAATACCTCCCCTAACTTTAATTGGAGACTCGCTCATGTTATATTTTTTAACCACGCCATTTCCATCAAAAAGGATTGTAAGTTCTTTTTTTGTCCCACTTGAACCAGCTGCAAATATGTTAACAATAGGAATGAAATTTGTGGCATCTGCACTCATTTTTGAAAGCACATATTTCCATATTTCCAGACCACCATCGGTGTAAGAGGTTTGGATCGGGGAACCAAACATATCTTTCACCTCTGCTTTTGTCGTTTTACCTACTGTTAATTTAGCATTAACTGACGACTCAGATTCTTCTCTGAGACTATCATTCCCAACAGTAGCACATCCTTGTGCAATAAGCATTATAAATATTATAGAGATATATGCGAAAATCATTTTGTTTCTTTTCATCTTTACCTCCTTTAATATTGGTGTATTTTTGTTATTGTTGTCGAACAATTACTATGCGAACTGTCGTGTTTTTCCCTAAATAATGTCTAAACTATAACATACCTAAAAGATTTTTCAAATGAAAAATCACGTAAAATCAATTGCATGGTATTTCCACTATGTTGTATTTTTCTAAGTTATACTATTAATTATGATTCCTGATGACACAATAGCCGCCATTTCTACCCCTGCCGGAGAAGGCGGAATAGGCATTGTCAGGCTAAGCGGAAAAGACGCAATAAAAATTGCAGACAGGCTGTTTCATTCCCCGAAAGGCAAAGCCCTCTCTGATTCAGCCTCGCACAGAATAATCTACGGCTTTATAAAAGACACTTCAACAAATGAGACCGTGGATGAGGCGCTTGTCTCAATAATGCGCTCGCCAAATACCTACACGAGAGAAGATGTTGTTGAGATAAACTGCCACGGCGGGATGTCGCCTCTGAAAGATGTGCTTGAGCTTGCAGTTAAAAACGGGGCGCGGCTTGCCGAACCCGGA
>MHEE01000015.1:0-137989 GCA_001805105.1 Nitrospirae bacterium GWF2_44_13
AAGGTTTAATAATTATGCTTGTCCGTATGACAGTTGAAGGTTAAGGTTTAATAATTATGCTTGTCCGTATGACAGTTGAAGGTTTGTTGTTTGACCCGCGCAGCAGTATGTATATCCTGCTTCTGAAGGATGCAGAAGGTACAGCCACCTTGCCTATCTGGATCGGAAAACCGGAAGCAGATTCCATTGCGCTTGCGCTCGGAAAGATTGTAACGCCAAGGCCTTTGACCCACGACCTGATTAAGAATATGGCGCATAATCTTAAGATGAAAATAACAAGGGTTGCAGTTACCGAGATTCTTGACAATACATTTTACGCCCTCATCTATCTCAATGACGGCAAGGACGAGATATCAATAGATTCAAGGCCCAGCGATGCAATCGCAGTTGCCCTGAGAGTTAACGCGCCTATCTTTGTTGAAGAAAGCATCATTGAAAAGAGAACCAAGGATGAGCTGGATGAATGGCTTAAAAATCTTAAGCCCGAGGATTTTGGGAACGTGATGTGAGGAACGGTGATGTCATTGCGAGGCAAAGCCGAAGCAATCCCGAAGGCTTTCGGGATTCCTCGTTGCACTCGGAATGACAAATGAGTGATGCTGAAACGGACTGAAGGCATTGTCCTAAAAACCATCCCATTTGGAGAAGCAGACCTCATAGTAACATTTCTAAGTTATGATTTCGGCCTTATAAAGGCATTTGCCAAAAGCCCGCGAAAGATAAAGAGCAGGTTCGGAAGCAGCCTTGAGCCGCTCACATACTTGAAGATAGCATTCTGGGGAAAGGAAGACGCAAATCTCCCCCGCCTCACGCAGTCAGATATAATCCTGCCGTTTAAATCCTTAAGAGAGAGGCTGGATTGTTTTTTAAAAGCTTCAGAGATAATCGAGCTTACCGTCAATATGCTTCCGGAGCATGAAGCAAATAAAAAAATATTCACGCTTCTTCTGGATATACTGAAGACAATGGAAAAGGACTGCGCTGCGCTGCACACTGTAATCATGTATAAGGTAAAGTTCCTTGACCTTGCGGGTTATGCCCCAAGGCTTGACGGCTGCGCAAGGTGCGGGAAATCGGGCTTCAGTTTTTATGTTTCGCATGGAGCCATTCTCTGTGAGAATTGCGCCACAGGAGCGGATTCGCATGCAGGCATGGTTCTCTCACAGGGGTCTATTAAGCTTTATGAAAGCCTGAGAAAGTGGGACAATTCACTGGCAGGAAGGATAAAACCGTCAGGGAATCTCTTTGCAGAGCTTTCCGGCATGATAAACGACCACATAAGATACACGCTCTCAAAGCCGCTGAAATCATCGGCGTTTCATAAAATGTAAGATTTTTCCTACACCTCTGCCAGCAGCCCCCTGTGCGTGAAAAGAAGATAGGCTTTTGTTTTCATGGAAAGGATTTTGCCTGCCGCTTCCTTGTAGATATCCATCTGAAACCTGTATTTTTCCGAGAGTAATGGCATATCTTCATCTTTTACGGGAAATGTCTTGTAGTCATAAATCACGGCAATATTGTTTTCAATGATTATTCTGTCAATTCTTCCTCTGAAAACTGTATTGCCTTTCTGAAGGATAAACGGCAGTTCCGTAAATGAATTATCACGGGGCAGAATTATATTATTTAGATGCCCGTTTACTTTCAGCGACTGAAAATCGCTGAGTACAATACTGCTGAGTTTTTGAATATCTTCATCAGAAAGGAATTCATTTTTCAGCAGTGAGAGGGTTCTTTCATTTACGCCTTCCGGCGTCAGAATTCCCTTTGAGAGTTCTTCAAACAGCCTGTGAAAAATCCTGCCGAGAATAACCCATTCTTCGCCGTGAGTTATTCTTATGTCCAGGTCCTCTGTAACGTCTCTCCATTTTACATCTGCTGTGAAAGGCAGAGGTTCTGTATATATGAATTCTGATGCAGAATGCTTTGCTGAAGGCTGACGGCCGACAGCTGAAGGCTGAACTGTAGAATAAAGTTTCTCTATCTCCGCCTCAGTAAGTATTTCAAAGAAATCAGTTCTGCTGTTGATTTTTCCATTCTTTATTACGTCAAAATTTTCTGTGAGATACGCAAGCCTTCCTGCCGGAGATTTCTCTTTATTCAGAGCGCCAAGCATGCACAGAAAATCCCTGGCCCTTGTAACAGCCACGTAAAAAAGGCGTTTCCCTTCCTCAAGTTCTTTTTCCTTCCTTCGTGCGAACCCTGCGATTTTTTTCCTTTTTGCAGAATCTTCTTCGTATGCGATTGAAATCCTGCTGCCTTCTTCATCTATAACAATTGAGCTGCTTCTCGGAGTGTCTGCCTCGTCAAGAGACGGCAGGAATACCATCGGGAACTGAAGCCCTTTCGCGGCATGTATTGTCATTATCTTCACCGCATTCATCCCCTCGGTGTTTATATTTGCCTTTGGCTCATCCCCATCTCTTGCCTTGATGAGTTTCTCCCGTATCTCAAGCCCTGAAAATCCTGCTGATTCATAGGACTCAATGAGTTTTATGAATTTCTTTATGTTAGCCTGCCTCTGTTTTTCCCTGTAGTGTTTCCAGCCTTCTGTCTCTGTGAGCGCCTCTTCAAGTATTATTGCAAGCGGCGTGTTCTTTGCTTTCTCTATCCAGCTATGAAGCATCCTGAATATTCCGGAGAATTCCGGTTCAGCCTGAAGTTTATTTATGAGAGGCCGGTTGTTTTCCGTAATCAGATTTAAGAGAGTTTCATAATCAATTCCGAACAGCGGGCTTCTCAGCACGCAGAAAAGGCTGTAGTCATCATGAGGGTCAATAATAAAAGAAAGGAGTTCCCGCAGCAAAGCAACCTCAGGTTCATCATAGAACCCGATGCCTTTCACTACAATAAAAGGTATATGCTCTTTTCTCAGTGCGCTCTCAAATAATGTGAGGTGAGTCCTCTTTCTTAAAAGCACTGCCATGTCTCCGAAGGCGCAGGGCCTTTTCTTGTCTCCGTCGAATATTTCATATATGCCTGCAAGGGATTTGATTCTTTTTGCCAAGACAGACGCTTCTTTTATGCGGCTTTTCTTTGTGTTGTCACCTGCTTCTGCAAGCGCAAGTTCAACCCTTCCTTCTCCTTTCCTTGTTGCCTCAAAATGAGCGTATCTGGTCCGCCATGTCTCACCTGAAAATCCCCCCATCCCCCCTTTGCTAAAGGGGGGTGAGGGGGGATTATGCTGTGTGTAAGGCAATAGTGGGGGCATGAGTTTCTCAAAGAGGGCGTTTGCAAAGTTTATGATTGCAGGCAGGCTTCTGAAATTCTCTTTTGCCTCTTCAAAATGATATTCATTTCCGAGCCATTCGGAAAGCCTGTTCTTTGCTTCTTCAAACACGCCTGCATTTGCTCCCCTGAAGAGATAGATTGACTGCTTATCGTCTCCGACAAGGAATATGGTGGGAGTTTTCCCTTTGCTCCTTTTTGAGCCAAGGCCCGAGCGCCATTCTTCCGTGAGCTTGTCTATAATCTGCCACTGGATTGAATTTGTATCCTGAAACTCATCAACGAGTATATGGTCTGTATGCTCGTCAAACGAATAGAGGATGTTCTGCCATTCAGGGTGGCTGGCAAGCGCTTCGTATGCCATGATCTCAAGGTCGTCAAAATCAAGGAGATGGCGTTCAAGTTTTTTGTTTTTATATTGCTCAAGGCATTTTGAGTAGAGTTCAAGGATTCTTTTTTCTTCCCAGTTTTCAACAGAGTATTCTCTCTTTAACAGCAATTCTGATACAGGCCTTTTGCCGTACAGCGTATTAAGGATTGAGAAAACCTTATCCCATCCTTTAATACCCCTGTCCTTCATCATGTCAAAGAACAGCGCGGGCTTGTCTTTTTCTTCCATCACGCATTCATAGACAGCCTCTGACCAGAGGAGAGACGCCTCAAACTCATCCATGACGTCAAGCGAAGGGTCTACTCCAAGTTCTATTGAGAAACGCTTCAGCAGTTTAAGGCAGAATGCGTGGATTGTTGATATTCTCATCAGCGGTATCTTTTCTTTAATCTTGGAGAACAGTTCGGGATTTTCCCTTTCAAGGATGTTGAAGATTCTTTCCTTCATCTCAGCGGCTGCCTTTTCCGTGAATGTGATGCAGAGGATTTTTTCTATCTCAGAGCCGTCAAGAAGAAGGCTTATATACCGCCTTGCCAGCTTTTCTGTTTTTCCGGAGCCTGCAGGCGAAGAAATAATCACGCTCTTTCCTGTGTCAAGATAGTTATCCATGTTTTCTCAGAATAACACAGCGCTATTTTTAAGAGCAATGATTAGGATAGAGTTTTATTGCTTTTTGGAATATACTTATACAAGGAGGCAAAATAAATGAGCGGTAATGACCGTTATAAGGTTGCGGTGCTGGTATGCGGTTTCTTTATCGCCGCTATAGGATTTATTGCGATAATCGGCTGGCTGCTGGATATCCGGATATTGCACAGCATCAGGGCTGATTACATCCCCATGGCGCCCAGCACTGCATTAGTGTTTATCATCATGGGCAGTTCATTATTCGTATCCACACGCTGGGCCTCGCATCATTTTTCAATCCTGTTCTCAAAAGTATCCGCTGTTCTTGTCGCTGTTTTTGCCCTGCTTATGCTCATCCAGTTTTTCCTCGGCACAGATTTCGGAATTGAGAAGATGCTTGCCGGTGAACCAGGGACCTTGCGCGATTTCCCTATTGGCCGCATGTCTCCTGTCACAGCTTCGGCCTTTCTTTTATCGGGATTAGCCCAGTTGTCCCTGCTTTGTGTTCCTCAAGCGCCGAAATCCGGACGGTATCTTGCCGTTGTAATGGCAGCCGGGGTTTTGATAATAGGGCTTGCAGTCCTGACGAGTTATTTGTTTGAAGCGCCTTTGCTTTATAGGGGAGCCGTAATACCGGTAGCCCTTCCGACGGCTATTGCATTTGTGCTGTTGGGCTCAGGACTGGTTGCCGCTGTAATGCCGTATCTGTCTTTGTCCGTTTCTGGGGCAGACGTCTTGATTCGCACCATGCCAATATTCCATGGCCGTTATATTCCGGCAGCAGTTGTGGGCATAATAGGGGTTTTGATATCCATTACCATGTATGGCATTGCTCACAAAAATAGATCATTTGAAGGTGCTCTGCTTATTTTATCTGCAGGTTTGCTGTTTACGGCGTTACTGACATCATATCTGTTCACTACGGAAAGATATGCTATAGCTTTAAAAGAATCCATGACCGAGCGTGATAAACTCATTTCTGAACTTCAGGACGCCCTTGCCAAAATAAAGACATTAAGGGGCTTTATCCCGATTTGTTCTTATTGCAAGAAGATAAGGAATGATAAAAACTACTGGGAATATCTTGAGGTATACGTAACAGAACGTTCGGAAGCGGAGTTCACCCACGGCATATGCCCCGAATGCACAGAAAAGGCAATGGCGGAATTTTCGCAAATGAAGAAAGATAAAGAGAAAACAGAAGAAACATAGGTATTACAAAAGGAGGAGGAGAACAGATGAAGGCTGTAGAGATAAAGCCGGATATATACTGGGTTGGAGTGATAGACTGGGGAGCAAGGGATTTTCACGGATATGTCACTCCCAATGGAACGACATACAACAATTACCTTATTATGGACGAACAGATTACCCTGCTTGACACTGTTAAGTATGATTTTTCCGATATAACCATCGGAAATATAAAAAGCGTTACAGACCCCTCAAAGATTGTTAACGTAATAATAAACCACATAGAAACCGACCATGCAAGCAGCATCGACAAGATAATGGAGCTTGCGCCAAATGCAACTATTTATATAACGGAAAGAGGCAAAAAAGGGCTTGACAGGCACGCTGACACATCGCGATGGAAATTCAGGATTGTAAAAACAGGGGATACACTGAATATCGGCAGATATAATCTTTTATTCATTGAGACCCCGATGCTTCACTGGCCTGACTCAATGATGACTTATGTGAAGGAGGCAAAGCTTCTCATCTCACAGGACGCATTCGGACAGCACCTTGCCACAGCAGCCCGCTTTGACGATGAATTTATAGAATGCGCATCCCATGCAGCACTTGAGGACTCTGTTGTTGACTACTACGCAAATATCCTTATGCCTTTCGGACAACTCATCAAGGCAAAGATTGCCGAGCTACTGAAACTCGGGCTTGAGATTGACATGATTGCCCCTGACCACGGCATTATCTGGCGTAAACAGCCCGAGAGAGTTATCCAGATGTATCAGGATATGGTGGACGGCAAGGCGTCTCTCAGGGTTGCAATAATATATGATACAATGTGGCACAGCACAGAGCGCATGACAGTGCCGGTAATGCAGGGAATTAAAGATGAAGGCGTTGACTGCACAGTGATAAAATTAAGGGCCACTCCCGGCAGCGTTGCAGTGAAGGAATTATGGAAATCAAGGGGATGTCTTATCGGAACGCCGACATTAAACAACACGATATTCCCTTCGCTTGCAGGGTTTTTAACATATCTCAGGGGGCTGAGGCCTAAGAACCGCATTATGGGGGCATTCGGAAGCTACGGCTGGGGCGGAGGCGCAGTAAAAGAGTGTTATGAGGAATTCAAAAAAATGGGGCTGGAGGCAGTTGAACCGGGCCTGCAGGTTGTTTATAAACCCTCAAGTGAAGATGGGAAGCTGTGTTATGAATTCGGAAGAGATTTTGCGAGGAAGGTAAAAGAATTCCATAAGAAATTTGAGTGAGGAGGAGATATGTCTGTCTGGAAATGCACGGTATGCGGTTACGAATACGATGAGGCGGTAGAGGGGACTCCTTTTGAACAGCTCCCTGATGACTGGAAATGTCCTGTGTGCAATGCGCCCAAGGAAGCTTTTGAAAAAATAAAGTAAATAAGGAGTATGTGCAGGCAATTTTTGAAAAGTGAAATAATAAAACTTTTATCTGATAAGAAATACGATGCTCTTATGAAACTGCCGGTTAGCAATGGCAGGCTTCTGAGCACGCTCATCTCGCTCACCTATGACAGAAAAAGCATTATCAGCTATCGCGCGATAGAGGCTTTCGGCATAGTCTCCAAAGAGATAGCAAAGACAAAACCTGAAATTGTTAGGAATGCTGTCGGACGCCTGCTCTGGATGATACGGGACGAGTCAGGCGGAATCGGCTGGGGTTCTCCTGAGCTGCTCGGTGAGATTGTAAGGAACAACCCTGAATTGTTTTCAGATGTTGCGCCGGTGATAATGTCTTTTCTTGATGAAGAGATGCTGGCACCAGGAGTGCTGCTTGCAGCCGGAAGAATAGGGGAGGTCAATCCTGAACTTATTGCTCACGCAATTCCGCTTATTATCACGTATATTCACAATCCCGAACCGCTGCTCAGAGGTCTTGCCGCATGGGCGCTTGGCAGGATGAGGGCTTCTCAGGCTGAACCGGAACTGGAAAAACTTAAAAACGATGACAGCCTCATTCAAGCAATTTATGAAGATGGAGAGCTGAAAGAAAAAACCATCGGGCAGATTGCAGAAGAAGCGGTATGTTCTATCTCTGCGTCAGGCTTTTGTCAGGGCAATTGATAATAAGGAAACGAAAATGCGAGTGCACTATCTGTTATAATAGTAAAATGTCAGTCGGAAAGCGATGAGCATCGAATTATGAAATATCAATCTATTATGTTATACAGGAAATGGTGTTTCCTGCTGTTTATAGTTTTCTTGTACGGCTGCGCATCTCCAATATATATTAAAGATCATGCCAAGAACTGGATAGCAAGGCCGTTATCGGAACTTAAACAGGCAATGAAGAGTCCTGATTCGTATGCTTCAAAGATCGGATGGAAGGAAACTACTTACCAGCTTGCCAATGGGAATTCTGTGTATATAGAACCTCTTAGCGAGGATTGTTCTATACACTGGGAAACAAGTCCGAGAGGCACAATTATTCGCTACCGCGTCGTAGGAAGCGGTTGTGAGCAGGAGCCGGGGCCTGACAGTTTCATACGGACGCTTACGCCTCCTCCTCAGTAGTAAAGCAAAAAATATTTCTGTTCCGTGCTTCTATTTAATAGCATTTGATGTGGTTTGCATATACGGGCAGTAGGCGCGTTCGTGGCAGTTTCTGCATGTCTGTTCATTCAACGGGAATGCAGTGAAATCTCCTTTTCTTAAATCCGAAACTGTTTTTTCAAGATACTTGAGGCATGACTCTATGTAATCATCCATTGTGTTGCTGTCTTTTTTCCCGGGCACCCATGTGATTTTGGTGTCTTTGACAGAGTATATGCCTGCGCGGTTTACTTTAAATCCGAGGGATTTCATCAAAGCCGCATAAAGGAACAACTGAAGGCTTGCGCCTTTATTCACAATCTCTGTCCTGCTGAGCTGCGCTGTACCTGTCTTATAGTCAATAAGCTCAACTTCGCTGTCAGTTTTTTTATCTATTCTGTCTATCTTCCCTTTGAGCTTTATATTTTTTATGACCTCTCCTTCAACAGGCGCTTCAGCCTTTATAAAGGAATATCCTTCGTCTCTGAGCTCGCTTTCAATCTCATAGATTTCAGGAAGGATGGAAAGGAACGAATCTCTTATGAAATTTTTCCAGTAGTTTTCCAGAGGTTTTTCATCAAGCAGTTTTCCAAGGAGTTTTTCTGCCGCTGCCTTCATCTCATTAAAGTCCCGATAAGATCGGGATTTTGCCATTAACTCCGCCATGATTTCATGGATTATTGTGCCGAGAAGCATTGCCTCAATCTCATATTCTTTTGTCTCTGAAGGCTCAAGCCTGAGAATCTTTTCTATGAAGAATTTCCTGTGGCAGGTCCTGTATGCGTCTATGTCCGTAACTCTTATCTTTGAGTTTTCGCCGAACTGTTTTTTTATCAGCCTGCTTTTGATGCCTATTTCTTTTATATGCGATGCGAGGGGAATTTCCGGATGCCTCAACATCTCTTCTTCCCTGCACAGGATTCCGGGTGTTTTCTCTGTAGCCTCAGCCTTCCATGGCAGGAAAGGCGAGGGCAGGAAAAGCCTGTCTGCCTCCATTGCAGCATAGGAGAGGTGGAGGTTTTTTGATGGTAGTGCTGCTGTCAACCGCCGGAATATAAACTGCTGAAGGTGCAGGTATCTCTTCATATTAACAAGGCCTAATTTTGTCTTAACATTGTCCGGCAAAAGAAGGTCTATCTCAGGCATTGAAGGCAAATCGCCGTCTTTCAGGCCTCCGAGGTATAGATATTCAGGCTCTGTACAGCGCAGCTCAAAGAACCCTGAGACCTGCACACCTTCTCCCTCTGCCTCTTTCTCTGAAGTGTTCAGGATGTATCTGAGGCTGTCAATGAATTCCCGTAAACTATACGACAAATCCCCCCATCCCCCCTTTAGTAAAGGGGGGCGAGGGGGGATTTGTAGCAGATTGTCAATGAGGGCCAGCTCTTTCAGAAACCCTGAGACCTGTTCTTTGGCGTCTGCATCTTCAGGACGAGAGAAATCAAGATCTGAAAGAAGTTTGTGGAGGGCTTCTGATATCTGCTTGAAGGTCCCTCTGTCTTTCAGGGATTCAAGCGGTTTGAGCTTTTTAAATATCCATTTGAACTCTTTTTCAGTCTCAGGGAGAATGTCTCTTAGTGCAAGGCTCTTAACATTCGACAATGTTTTTGATAAGCCCAGCCATGAGTTTTTGCCTTTGATTATCCCTGAGTAAAGCGATATCTGAGGAATCCACTCTCTGAATAAAGCAGGCATTTTTTCGAAATGCGGGGATGTAAGGAACCGTGAAAATGGAAGCCTCGGATAGTCGTCAGCAATTGATTCAAGCAAGGCAGTGAGGGCAAGGTAAGGCTCTGTCTTTCCCAATGGTTTTGAGGCGGAGAATGTGCATGGTATGCCGTATCTTTTGAACACCCTCTGTACAATGTCATGGTAAGTGTGCAGTTTTGGGAAAGCGACTATTATCTTGCCTAAAGACCTGCACCTGCCTGATATAAACAGGTTTTTGATATGCCGGGCAATGCCCTCAACCTCTTCGTCTATTCCCGGATATGAGACATAGGACAGCCTTTTTTCTGATGACGGCAGGGGAAGGGCTGTCTCAGAGCCGGAAGTGGTCGTTTCAATATTAAAGTTATTCTTTATAAAATCATCAAAACTATTTGTTATTAAAGTAAAATTATTATCATATGGCATTGAGATAAGGGTTGTCTCCGTCTGCTCAACCATGCTCTTGAGGATACGTTCTTCTGAGGGGGTTACCTCGTAAAATCCGTCAAGAATTAGGATGGCAGGGCTGTAATTATGCTCCCTTATAATCGCAGGGCACTCTGCCATAACATCGTTTTCATCAATGAGATTTTGCGCAGCCAGCGCTTCCTGATATTTCCTGAAGATTTCAGTTGCATCCATGGCCCTTTTCGAGCCTTCTTCTGGGACGTTGAGTTCTTCAAACACGCTTTTGAGTTCTTTGTGGATGGACTCAATGTCTTTGCCTGGGCGGTATTGCTTAATCTCATCAATAAAGCTGCTTATGACCGAAGAGAAGCCGATGCCTTTGCCTGACAGCTGTGAGATTATGATGGGTATAACTGATCCGGATATCGGGGTTTTATTTCCATGAAGGGAGTAGAGTTTCTTTGAAAGCTGTTTTATTGTCATCATCCCCGGCGGGATATAGGTGTTTTCTGTCAGTTTATGGAAAATTTTCTGGCTTTCTCTTATTTTCCACGGGGTAGGGGAGAGGCAGAGGATTTTGGAATAATCGCTGCCTTTTATTCTTGAGGCTGCTTCTTTCAGGAGCTCTTCTGTAGAACCTCTTCTGCTGAACGGGACATGAAAGACCTTTATCTGTTTTTGCATAATTTTACCCTGAAATTGCATAATATTTTAGAATGCCTTTCAAGGAGGCTGTGCCTGTCTTTCGGCAATATTAAACTACCTTTGCAGATTGCAGGTGGTAATACAATATATCGGGTTATCCCAAGATGTTGTGCGAGGCTATCCGCTCCGAGAGACTTCAGCCTCTATTCTGACAGACCCGTGAATTTTGCCTCAATCCAGACACGGCCTCCTCACATATTTTATCCACACATACCTGCCAAATATATTACGTCCTGTAGTCCGCGTTGACCCTTATATATTCTTCCGTAAGGTCGCAGGTTAAAACTTTTGCTGATGCAGAGCCTTTGTTCAGATTTATCAGTATGCTTGCCTCGCTGTTGTTTTTCAGATAATTATTCGCCTCTGCGTCTTTTCCCGTGCCTGTGCCTTTATTTACGACTTTGATATTTCCTAAATGAATGGATACCTTTTCTTCAATAAATTTTATCCCTGAATATCCGAGCGCAGCCATAATACGGCCCCAGTTTGCATCATTTCCGTAAACTGCTGTCTTTACGAGATTGGAATTTGCGACAGCGAATGCGGCCTTTTCCGCTTCTTTCTCATCAGCCGCGCCTTCAACCTCTATTACGATTAATTTTGTGGCTCCTTCTCCGTCTTTAACGATAAGCCTTGAAAGTTCGCACGTAACCTCATCAAGGGCATTTTTAAAAATTTTATACGATGCAGAGTTCTCTTTGATTTCAGAATTGCCCAGCATTCCATTGGCCATTATCAGCGCCGTGTCATTTGTGGACATATCGCCGTCTATTGTTATCCTGTTAAATGATTTTCTCACGGAATCCTTTAAAGCCTTGCTTAGCGCTCTTTTTTCTATTGCGATATCAGTCATGATAAAACACAGCATTGTTGCCATATTCGGAGCTATCATGCCGGCGCCCTTGCAGATGCCTGTCATGGTTCCGGTCCTGTTTTTGATTTTTATTTTTTTTGCGATGGCCTTAGGAAATGTGTCTGTTGTCATTATTGCAGATACAATATGACGCAGGCTTGCCCTGCCAAGATTAGCTGTGAGAACGGGAATTGCAGCCCTTATCTTTTCCATAGGCATCGGCGTTCCGATGACTCCTGTTGAGCAGACATAGACCAGGGAAGGTTTAATTTTAAGATTTTTTGCCGTGAGCAACGCTGTCTCAGCGGCATCCTGCATCCCTTTCCTGCCTGTGCACGCATTTGCATTTCCGCTGTTTACGGTTATCGCCTGTCCCCTGCCGGCTTTGATTTTTTCCATATCAAGCCTTACCGGCGCAGCTTTTACCTTGTTTGTTGTAAAGGCGCCTGCGATGTTTGCCTCTGTCTTAGAATAAATTAGTGCGATGTCTTTTCTTCCCGGCTTTTTGATTGCGGCTTCTCCGGCAGAGAACAGGAAACCTTCGGGGATGTATGTTTTGTCTTTATTCTTCAGCATTGCACCTATTTTATCATATTTATAATACATTAAAGATATTTCATTTCCAAAGCATGTTTTTTGTAATCATGATTGTGTAAAATAATATCTGATGAGAGAAAATTCGCGATGGATAAAAATGTTTTCCGTAATTAAGGATAGAACCGGCACGGCTTTTACTGTTTTGTGGCAGTCAGTTAAATCTTTTATTAAAAATGATAATTCTTCTGCGGCTGCCTCGCTTGCATATTACTCGCTTTTTGCTTTGATTCCGCTGCTGCTCTTGCTGTTTTTTGCTCTCAGTTTTTTTATAACGTCTTCCAGGTCTGTTATGCAGAGGATTACCATGCTTATAAGCCAGTTTATCCCTTATTACGGCGACACTATACTTAACGAGGTTTACGCTCTGGCGAGGCATAAGGGCATGTGGAAAATAATAAGCATAGTTGCGCTTTTGTGGACTTCAATGCCACTGATGAGCACGCTGAGAACCGCGTTTTATAATATTTTTAAGGTGGAGAAAAAGCGCTCTTTCCTGAGGGCCAATGTTCTGGATCTCGGTGTAATACTCCTTACTTTATCTCTTCTTGTGGCCGTTAGTTTTTCGAGCGTGGCATTCAAAAAGTTTCTTGTCCTTGGCGGCAGCACGGTTCTTTATGATATCGCGTCATATTGTCTTACTGCTGTCGTAATATCGGTATTCTATCTTGTTTTTGTGCCTGCGAAGGTTCGGTTCAGTTATATATTGGCAGG
This sequence comes from Nitrospirae bacterium GWF2_44_13, assembly GCA_001805105.1. GTDB lineage: Bacteria > Nitrospirota > Thermodesulfovibrionia > Thermodesulfovibrionales > UBA1546 > UBA1546. Next base: position 12,986 of record MHEE01000015.1, read on the forward strand.
CTCTGTGCTTACCACATTATTGTGGGGGATAATCAGGCCTGTATTCGGCCTTTTCCTTTCATACAATCCTCAGTATGGTATTACCTTTGGCTCATTGAAGGCATTGTTTATCGTTATTATATGGATATATTACTCGTTCAGCGTGCTTCTCTTCGGAACTGAGTTAATAGCCAACTTGAGGAGAAAAGACATTCTGATGCTGCGCGGGCTGTTTTATGAAACTCATACTGACAGGAGGACACAAAAGCTTAAAAGAAAGTTCGGGCGGGATTATAAGGCAGGAGAGATTATATTTGATGAAGGAGAAAAAGGCAGCGAGATGTTTTATGTCCTATCCGGCAGTGTGAGGCTGATTAAAAAAGGGCAGACGCTGAGGGTTATGCAGAAGGGCGAATACTTCGGAGATATGGCTCTGTTAATCGGGACTCCGAGAACAACGGGCGCACAGGCAGAGGAGGACAACACATCTCTCGCCGTTATAACTCCAGAGAATTTTGAAACGCTTCTAAGGGAAGAGCCGAAGATAGCGATTTCATTTTTGAAGGAAATGGCCAGCAGGCTGAAAAAGACCAATGAAATTCTGCAGTGAAACCTTGGTGAAATTATATTTGATTTTCTGTATCATAAGGCTTGCCATTAGACAGCGGGATGGAGGAAAAGGGGCGTAGATGGAATTAAACTCTTCTGCAGGAAAAGACAAAAGCGCACTAATAGAAAGGCTTCTCAAAGAACTTCCTGTCTTTAAAAATCTTTCTGATAATTATTTGAGTCAGTTTGCAGGGGATTTCATTGTCTTTCAGGTCAAAAAGGGTGAAACGGTATTTTATCAGTCTGACAGCAGCACGGACCTTTACATAGTTCTTGAAGGCGCAGTAAGGGCATCTCTGTTAAATCAAGAGGGTCAGGAACTGGTTCTTGCAACCTTTGACAAGGGGGATTTTTTCGGCGAGATGAGCCTTCTTGACGGCAAGCCGAGGTCTGCCACAATGATAGCGGCAGAAGATTCTATTCTTGGAATGCTGAAGAGGGAAAAGTTTCTTTCCGCAGTTAAAAACGACCCCATGATTGCCATTGACCTTCTCTCTGCTGTAGTGCAGAGGCTGAGAATGGCAGACGGCATGATAGAATCCTTGGCGTTTCTGGATGTCAGCCAGAGACTGATGGAGCTGCTTTTGCAGACAGCAAAGGCAGAAGGCGAAAAAGACAAGAGCGGATTTTTCAGGATAAAAAAGCTTACCCACAAGGAACTGGCGGCCCGCATAGGCGCATCAAGGGAAGCCATATCCAAAGTGATAAAGGCGCTTGCTTTCAGGGGTGTTGTCAGGGAGGATGGAGATTATTTCCTTATCTCTCCTGAAGCTGAAACCGGCATATAGGCATTTGGCTTGACGCAAGGTGAATTTTCACTTGACAGTGCCATCTTATACCCTTACACTTTGATATATAAAGTGTATAGATGTCTTCCGGTCTCATTTTAATAGGTTGAGTTCTAAATTCTTGCGAAGATAAATATAGTAAAAATAGGGAGGTATAGTCGAGTGGGCAAAAAAATGATAGCTGTATTCTTTTTCCTTTTCGTATTTATTTTTTATTCCTCTGTTAATGTTTTTGAGTGTTTTGCCGAATTAAAATGCGTTAATACGGAGGGCGAGGCTGTCATCGTGAACAACGATGTGCCGTCTGCAAAGGCAGAGGCAATAGCAAGGGCAAAATGGAGCGCGATAGAGCAGGCGGTGGGCGTTGAGGTCAAGGCTCAGAGCGTGGTCCAGAATATGACACTTGTTGACGATGCTATAAGCAAACAGATAAGAGGCGTTATTTCTAATTTTAAGGAGCTTGCCAAAGAAACACGGAAGGAGACGTTCTGGGTCAGGATAAACGCTTGTGTAGAACCCTTAAAGGCAAGAGATGCTGTATCGTCCCTTGCGCTTAATAATTCTATAGCTGTGTTTATACCTGCAAAAAAGCCAAAGGTTGTCAAGGAAATGGAGGAGATTCACAAAACACCTTACGGCAAAACCGAAAGGAGCGGGCTTGCAACCAAAGATGAATATGATGAAACCAACATACTGTCAGAGAATCTTATAGGCAGGCTTACAGAGCAGGGCTATACTGTTATTGACGTTGCGCCGACCCATGCAGCAGATGCACAGGAAATAGAGAAAGCAGCTAAAGGCGGCAATTCCATGACTGTAAGGAGTTTGATGTATAAATTCCTCTCAAACATCCTCCTTATAGGGAAGATTGATTACACTATTTCCACGAGGAAGGGTCAGGACATAGGATACGGCATATCCATGCCTTTTAATAATGTGACAGTAAGACTGACTTACCGCATTGTAACAAGGGATAGCTCAGGAAAGACAATTATACTTACTGCCGGCACAGAAGAAGGCAAGGGCATGGCAATGAATGTGGAGGATGCCGCCGCAAGCGGATTGAAAGATTTGTCAACAAAACTTATTCCGGTTGTAATGGATAAAGTCGGCCAGTATATTAAGGGCATTGCAAAGAAGGTTCAGGTTAAGGTCGGCGGCGTCAATGATATAAATACAAACTTTGAGGTTAAGGATATTCTTCAAAACATTGCATGGGTAACAAATGTGGAAGAGAAGGGGCTTGGAGAATTTACATTGAGCTACCCTGAAAATCCTATTTATCTTGCAAACAGCATAAGCCAGAAGGGCAATTTCCAGATAGTGAACTTTTCACCGTATTCAATAACTATAAGATACCAGAAATAAAGGGGGTTGCAATGAAAATCAGGCAGTTAATAATCTCTGCAGTAACTATTACAACAGCGGCTTTTGCCGCATCTTCCTGCGCTCCGAAACTGAGCATCTCAGAGTTCAGGCAGACGGCAATTGACTCCAAGACAGCGTCTCACCAATTGCCTCAGTATGTTATAGATAAGAAAAAGGCTAAACTGGCAGTTCTGCCGCCTGGCGATTCCACCCAGTTCAGAACTGCTTGCGGGCTGGGACAGTCAGCGCATGAAAATTTCACGCAGACACTCGCAAAGATAGGCACTGTGGAGGTTGTTGAGAGGAGCCAGCTCGATGCCTTTATGCAGGAAATGAAGTTTCAGGCGGGAATCACGAGCGAAGTAGACGCTAATAAGTTCATGCAGATTGCAAAGGGTGTGGATTTTGTATTTGTGGGAGCTGTTTCATCTGCAGGCGTCAACGCATCATTTATACCAGGAGGACAGAGAAAGAATATTTTTACGGGACAGATGTACTATGCAAATCCCGCATGCACCGAGTCAGGAAAGGTGCTGGTTAATTACAGGCTTATTACTTTTCCTTCAGGCAGTGTCCAGCAGGTATTCCAGCTTGACGGCCAGAAAACTAATTTACCCAGAAATGTAAGCAGCTCATATGACTGCAGGGTTCAGAATCCGTGCGGCTTGCTTCAAGAGGCTGTATACCGCGCTATTGACGATGTTAAAGAGTCTCTTGCCGAAGCCTTCCCCGTTTACGGTTATATTTCCAAGACCATGACTCACAATTCAAACAAGAAAAGCAGGATAGCGTTTCTGAGCCTTGGCAAGGCAGACGGCGTTGAGGCAGGCAGCACAGTTGACATAATAGAATTTGTTCCTGAAAAAGACCCTGTAAAAGGCACTACATCACTTGTCCCCCGCGTTATTGCGGAGTGCACAGTGACCGAGACAGAGTTTTTCCCGGACAGAAGCATCTGTGTCATCCCTGAAGAAAGCGCTGATTATGTCTTTGTAAAGCATGCTGTCAGGACAAAATCTAAAACCGGCGTTTTCAGGGGCCTACAGAAGATATACAGAAAGGTCATGTAGGGGTTAATGCGAGATAAGGCAATGATACAGAAAGTTTTTGCGGCTATGGCTGTTTTCCTTATTTTGCTCTTCATAGCCGCATGTAAGCCTGTAAAGGATGAAAACACCATAAGGCAGGTTTTTTCCCTGCTCAATGAAACAGGATATGACGAGGCATTGAAGCTTATGGAAGGCAATGCCGAAACTCTTATGAGGAAATTAACTAAAGAGCAGTCAGGGGAGATTGCCGGCATTGTTTTTAAAAATCTGGTTCTGGATAAGGTTTCTAAAGATGAATTGTTGACATCCAAGGAGAAAGAAGCACGGATATACAGGGCAGGTTATCACATTGAGCTTAAGGACAAAAATATCCGTCCGGAAGCGGCGGAACTGCTTTCAAAGGTTGGAAACGGCGAAGCGCTCGTCTATGTGAATAAAAAAACAGGAAAAATCGCCAGTTTAATTGACCTGAAAGGCGGTGTTTTCGTCGCTTTATAGAAACTTTTAAGGCGGAGGTGAATTTTACCTTTACATATATCGCCGTTAGTGGTAAATAGTAAGAAGAGACAATGCTAATGCTATTAATAACTTTAACGACAAAACGAAGGAGGTAGGTATGAAGGGCTGTATGAGAGTTCTGTTTATGGTTTTTATTCTTGCGTTTGTTTCTTCATGCGGGAAGCAGGTTGCCAAATGCACTGACCCGACCGACAATCCGTCTCATCATTATCTGATGGGGATGCAGGCACTGGAGGAGAAAAAAATTGATGTTGCGCAGAGTAAGTTTGAAAGGGCTAATTTTTGCGATGAAAAGTTCTCTCCTGCCCATGACGGCCTTGCCATTGTTTCAGCTTATAAGATAAAGAAACAGGCAGATGCCGGATTCAAGAAGGTGGAAACAGAAAGAGCAATGCAGCATCTTAAGAAGGCAGGCAAACTTGCGGAAAGCGCTGAGGATAAATTTGACCATCTTGTGGCAACGATGAGGGTGTATAGCGCTATTAAACCAACAAAAGACTGGCTGAAGACAGCAGAAGACGCTTTCAGCGATATCCGCAATCTGAAGGTTGAAGAAAAGAAACTGACTTACTATCAGGGCAAAGAGGCTGCGGATTATTTTATGGGCAAGGCATATCTCAATGCATTGGAGTTCAGGCAGGCAAGGGATAAGTTTGCCGATGTCCTGAATGCAAAGAGAGAGGGCAAATGGAATGAGAAAGCTGACAAAGCGCATAAGCGCGTAGACAAGATAGTCCGCGCTATGGCAGGCATTACAGTAGGAGATGTCGGCAAGCAGATAGCTGTTAAAGATTCAGTCACAAGGGCAGACCTTGCGGCGCTTCTTATTGTCGAGATGAAACTTGACAAGCTCTTCGCCGGGCGCATTCCTGTTAAATCAAAGGTTGACAAGATGAAGGCGGAGTTCACGCCTGCTGATATGCTTAACCATCCCTTTAAAGAAGAGGTTCTTACAATAATGAAGTGGAAGGTGAGAGGGCTTGAGCCTAAGTTTGACGAGAACACAAAGGCATATCTTTTCAAACCAACAGATGTGGTAAAACGCGGTGAGATGGCATTAATCCTTGAGGATGTGCTGATAAAACTCACGGGAGATGAGAAGGTTGCTACTGCATATTTTGGACAGGATAAATCACCATTCCCTGATGTTAAAGCAACATCACATTTTTACAATGCGGTTATGAATATGACAACCCGCGGAATTATGGAAGGCGAGCTTTCCGGTGAATTCAGGGTTGGCGCTCCCGTTGATGGCGCAGAGGCATTGCTTGCAATGAGAGTGCTGAAACAGAAAATGAACATTTATTAGCAATAAGCTAAAAGGTGGAAAAGGGAGGACGATATGAGACGTAGGAAATGGATTATAGGAGCTTTGATTCTAATCTTGGGAATGGCAGGTATTGCTGTTGCCCAGCAATACCCGATGGGTGACCCTATGGGCGGACAGCAGCAGCCTGCGCAGCCGGATAGCACTGTTCAGCTCGATTCGAGCTTTACCGCTGCAAATGAGTGGCTGAGCAAGAATAACCTTTCTTTAACCGGCAGCGCCGGGGGCAGGGATGATGGTGCTGCTTTCGGTCAGGAAATGATTTTGTTTTACGGCGAGGCTTACGGCAATCCTGCGCATACCAATATCGCGCAAAGGGGAGGCATGGCTAAAAGGGCAGCAGTGGTTGTAGCCCAAAGGTCACTTGCAGAATATATGAACGGCTTTGCGATTGTCGGCGATACGCTGGTTAAAGACGGCGTAGCACAGTATGATGTAATCAGGTCTGCTGTTGCGGGGTTCATAAAAGGCATGCAGGTAGTATTTCAGGATTACAGCCCTGAGAAGGATACTGCCATTGCCATAATCAAGGTAGGAATGCACGGGCCGGACGGCTTTGCAACCAGCGTATATAAAAAGATGTTTAAGACAGAAAAAAAGATGGATCCGCAATTTGTAAAGGCTATTCATGAAGTAGATGGCAAACCTGTTCCTAACTTTAAGGCAGTGGTAGTGCCTACTGAAAGTTACGATGGGCTTATAATTGACGCTACTGAGCAGAACTTCAGGCCTGCCCTGATAAACAGGGTGTTCACTCCAAAGGGAGAACTGCTTTACGACCCGTCAAAGATAAGCCAGAAGGTGCTGGTTGAGCAGGGATGCGGCGAATATACAAACAGCGTAGACAAGGCAAAGGCTGCCCTTGGCACGAGAGGAGTAAGAAATCCTCTTATTATCAAAGCAGTAGGCACGGTTAGTGTATCTGACCTTCAGGTATCCGATGATGACGCAGTGAGTATCTTTTCGGCAAACCAGAAGAAAGGTTTTTTTGCAAGCGCAAAAGTAGCATTTGTATTGAAATAAATAACGTTAAAGAGTCAACCCCGAGCTGCTCGGGGCATGGTTTTAAGCATGAGTGACAGACGATTAGAGCGTCTGTCACTCATGACGTTATGGGGGATTCTTTAGGAGGTAAAAGGCTGATGGCTATCTTAATAATATTCCTATGCATGGTTGCAGTTTTTTCTCCCCTGCCGTGTTCAGCTAAGACCCTTATTCTTGACGGAGATCTGGAAAGCAGGATAAAGATGTCCCAGCAGGTCAGCTTTGACGTCCAGCAGGGGGTAAAGACACTAACCTTTAAATTCGCTCTTCCGACCGAATTTTCCAATAAGGCAACGTCGCAGAGCATTGACGGCCTGAATATAAAATTCACGCCTGAACCGGTGTCAGTTGTTGACGATATAGATAAATTCGGCAACAGGTTTAAAAAGGCAAGGTGGGAAAATCTAAAGCAGAGTGTTAATGTCACAATATCATTCAATGCCGGCATAAAAGCGGAACTTCGTTCAATGGAGAGCACTGCGGCGTTTCCTCTAAACGGTATTTCAGGTGACGATGCGGTATTTCTCAAGCCCACGCAGATGGTGCAGAGCGAAAATGAAGAAATAATAGCTCTCTCAAGGAGGCTTACAGCGAATGCAAGGACAACTCACGATGCCGTGAACGCAATTCTTAACTGGGTCGCTGACAATGTGAAGTATACTTACAACCCCCCTCAATACGATGCGATACACACAATGAAAACCGGCAGAGGCAACTGCCAGAATTTCGCCCATCTTTCAATGGCATTACTAAGAGCAGCAGGCATTCCTTCAAGAATTGTCGGCGGCATCAGCCTTAAGCGCCAGTGGAAAGTCCCTGTTGAAAATGGCTATCTTGTGCAGGACATGGGGCAGGGAGGCCATGCATGGATGGAGATATTTTTTCCTGATTTAGGATGGCTTTCCTATGATCCCCAGCAGTCAAGGCAGTTTACTTCAACAAGACATATCAAGCAGACCCACGGACTTGATTCAAAAGACATTAATGATTCATGGTCTGCATCGCCTTATCTGCCGAAATACAGCGAGGACATAGAAGCGGTATTTAATAATGACAACATCAATATAAAACTAAGGGCGTCAAAGAGCGCGCCGGCATCTTACATTATGAGCAATAATCTGATGGCAAAGGCGGTGTATGAAAAACCATTGCCTCCTGTTGTTAAGCCGCTTCCGCCAATAGCAAAACCCGAACCTCCTGTTAGGCCTCCTCCTAAAAAGAAAGGCATTGTTGAATTCGGCAATATGGAATTTCCAACACTTGTTGATGCCTATCAGACTGTTGGAAATGTTGCTACGAGGATTCTTGATAAGGAGACTGCCGAGTACGTAACGTCCAGATATGTCTATGCTCAGGCATTTACTGTGACTGATGCAATGACCATGTATGATATATCGCTTGCGCTTAGAAAATTTGGAGGCGATGGCACTCTATATATTGATGTTGTTAAAGATGAAAACGGAAAACCAGGTTTCACGGGAGAAAGATCGCTGCCTGTTTACCTCGGGAACATAAGGTTTCGCCCCGGCTATTATTGGGTTAACTTTGTGTTTGCAAAAGGCAATGAGCCGTCGCCTGTTCTTAAGCCCGGCAAGTACTGGATAATTCTCAGGCATTCGGGCGAGGCAATAGTAAACTGGTTCTTTATTCCCGGCAATGCTTATGGAGACGGAGATGATACACGCTCAACAGTGAAGGGCTATAAATGGGAAGACCTGCTGAATTATGATTTTGTGTTTAAAGTAAAAGGAAGAGTGTAGTGAAAATACTTGGATTGTGCTCGGCATTTATTTTTTTATTTATATGCGTCTCAGACGTTTTGCCGGGTGCAGACACGGCTCCCCGAGCTGAGAAGGCACAGAAACAAAATCCTCCTCTGTCTAAACAAGAAATTCAAAAGTTAAGAGACATAGCAATGATTATCTCAGGAGAAATAATAAGAGGAAGCATAAAGTCTGTCACAGTAATGGATTTTAAGGATATTGGCGGCAAACCTTCAAAGATGGGGAAAACAGTTGCCGCTGAATTCAGAAGGCAGATGGAAGCTTTAGACAAGACGAATTTTACTGTTGTGGACAGCGGAGGAGGCGCTTTTGTTACGGGAATGTTTCTTCCATTTAAGGGCGGCGATAAGTGGAGGCTGGACATAAAGGTTTTTTTGCCTGACAACAGGCTTATTACATCCTACAGCGGTTTTTTCAGAAAAACAAAAGGGGTGAAGAAATGAAAAATATATTGTCAGTCTCATCAATTCTATTTGTTTTAATATTCCTTTCCTCATGCACACCGACAGAAAAGATAAAAAAAGACACGCCTGAAGCACAGGTGGTCTCTGAGGAAGATATGCCGAAGATCGTTGCTGTCCTGCCTTTTCAGAATGAGACAAAGGAGATCGGCATTGCAAATCAGACAAGAAGGGCCTTCTACAATCATTTCAGCTCGAAACCGTACAGAGATGTTGAACTCGGCGTGGTTGATGAAAAAATTGTCCATCTCGAAAAATCATCGGGAAAGAGCATCCTTGATCTAAAACCCCAGGAGATATGCCAGTCAATCGGATGCGACGGTTTAATCTACGGCAAGGTAACTGATTATACCAAAACTTATGCAGTGGCGTATTCGCAATTGGGCGTAGAGGCTGAGGTATGGATGATAAATACAAAGACAGGCAAAGAGGTTTTTAGGATGAAGGATGCTGTGAGATACCATGAGGGCGGTATTCCCATGTCTCCTCTCGGGCTAATAATGACTGTTGTATCAACGGCAATGAATCTTCGGGAGATCCAGCAGGTAAGGCTGGTGAATGAGCTTGCGCATAAATTTAACGAGAAAATCCCAACGCCGGCAGGAATGGCAACAGAAGACAGGCCACTGATAAAGGAAGTTTTAACCAATGTGAAAGAAGGCCCATTCGGCAAAGGCAAGATAATAAGGGTAGGGCTTGAAGGCGAAAAAGGCGCGGTTGCAATGTTTGATATAGGAAATTTCAGGAAGGCTGTATTGATGAAAGAGACAAAACCCGGTATTTATCTCGGCGAATATCTTGTGATGCCAGGGGACAACTCAGCAGATATGCCTGTTATTGCATATTTGAAAAGACCCGGAGGACTTGAGAGCCAGTGGATTGATGTAAGCGGTTTTGTGACTATTGATACCACTCCTCCGTCTCAGATAAAGGGTATTCGGGCGCGGGGATTTCAGGACAGGATAGAGATTTCATGGGAGGCGCTGAAAAACATACCTGATTTAAAGGGATATAAAGTTTTAAGGAGCGTGCAGCCGTTAAGCGGATATTCTGAAATTGCAAAGGTCGAACTGAACGTATTTGAAGACAGGACAGTAAAACCAAATATAACCTACTATTACAGGGTTTCAGCCTTTGACCAGACAGGCAACGAGTCAGAGATCCATGACCCGATAAGGGTATCGCTGATATCGAAAGAGCCGGTCATGATTTCAGGCGAGATTAAGAAAGATACTGCCCTTTCAGGAATATTTATTGTGAAGGGGAATCTGGTTGTGCCAAAAGGATTGTCACTCGCTCTGGAGCCTGAGACGAGAATGATGTTCGACGAGGATGCCTCGCTTGTTGTTTATGGAAAGCTGATTGCGAACGCAAAGGATTCGCCTGTGGAATTCATCCCCTCGGGAAACAAAAAATGGAAGGGTATAACAGCTGACGATGCAAGCGTTGAGATGAACGGGTTTCGTATAAAGGGCGCTGCAATGGCGGCATTTCTTAAAAATACCGACGGCTCCGTGGAAAATGGCGTAATAACAGACAGCGATACGGGGATTTCGATCTCGGGCGCTCCTTCTGTCACGGCAAAGAATTTAACTATCTCAGGCAATAAGACTGGAATGGAATTACAAAAAACAAATGCAAAAATTATTCAGAATAGCATTTTTCAGAATACAGACGGGCTTGTTATCAAAAGCTTTTCAGGCGAGATAAAAGACAACAACATCGTTGACAATGAGAAGAACATCTCATCCGAATCAAACATAAAAATTGGCGCAAACTATCTCGGCTCCATAAACGTAGATGAGATGAGAATCAAAGGGATTAGTTTAACAAAGACCTATGATAATAAAGTTCCTGATGGCAAGATTGTGGATGCCATTTCAAACCCTTATGCAAATCTAAACCATGAAGAGCGCCAGAAAAAAGCAGCAGAAATCTTATTAGAGGCAGGGACTTATTTCAGGCAGAGGAATTACGGCAAGGCAGTTACTCTTTTTGAAGAGGCCCTGAAAGCGCTGCCGACCGCTGATACGTATTATTACATTGCGCTTTGTTATCAGGAGATGAAGGAAGACGAAAAGGCGCTGAGATATCTGAAAGAAGGCGTTGAGAAATTCCCGAAAGATTCCACACTTCAAAAATCCCTCGGTCTTATGTATTACCAGAAGGGCAGAGATGCCGAAGCAAAGAAAGTGTTTGAAGAAGTCCTGCGGCTGAGCCCGGAAGACAGACAGGTAAAATTTCTGCTGGAGAGAATTGGAAAGTAAATAAAGAAATGGTTCAACGTTGTTTAACGTTGTTCACAAATGGTTCAACATGTCCGGAAGAAAAAAAATAATTTCCATGCTGATTTTATTTCTCGCACTTATTGCCAGTGTAGGCTTGGCACATGGTGGGAAGAATGAAGCGGAAAGCTTATGGGAGCTCGGTGAAAAGGCTTATGATGCAGGCAGATATAAAGAAGCCCTTTCTTATTATGAAAAATCACTCTCTAAGTGCGCAGGGGATATTGAGTGCGCTGCATCCAACCTTAACGGCATCGGCGCAGTTTATGAGGCATTGGACAACGACAAAAAGGCGCTTAAGTATTATGAAGAGGCCCTTGCTGCAGCAAGGAAAATAAACAACAGGGATCTGATCGCAACGAACCTTTTTAATGTGGGAGCGGTCTACAGCCGAACGTTTCATCAATACGAGAAGGCATTGGTCCTCTTTGAGGAATCCTTGACGATATTCAGGGAACTGAAAAGCAAGGAGAGCCTCGCCGTTGTCCTGTTCAACGCCGGCAAGGCCGCGCAGGTGCTCGGAAGATACGAAAAGGCATTGTCCTATTTCGATCAATCCCTGAAGATGAACAGGGAGATCAACAACCTGGGCGGTGTTGCGGGGAATCTGAACCTCATTGCCAGTGCCTATGCGGACCTCGGACAATTGGACAAACCGCTGGCCTACTATGAGGAAGCGCTCAGGATAAATCGTCAGCTTGCTGTTCCGAAAGAGATAGCAATCACCCTAATGAACATCGGGAATTTGTACTGCGACCTTGTTCAACATGACAAGGCCTTTTCCTACTATGAAGAGGCGCTGGATATCCAAAAGAAGAACGATCTTAAGAATGAAATGGCCGCAACCCTGAACAACATCGGGACATTATACAAGGGCCTGAATCAATACGACAAGGCCCTTTCGTACTATGAGGCGTCTTTAAAGGCGAACAGAGAACTCGACCGTTCACCCGACATAGCGACGAACTTGAACAACATGGGAGATGCCTACGCGTCATTGGGCAAATCCGATAAGGCGCTTTCTGCCTACCAGGAATCGCTCAGCTTGGAAAAACAGGTTAACAGGCCGGTGAAGATGGCCATCGTTCTCAACAACATGGGCATGGAGCAATTCCGACTCGGTCAGTATGAAAAAGCGCTTAATTATCTCAGAGAGGCGCTCAAGATAGAGAAGAAATTGAATAATCCACATAATATCGCTGCCAGGCTTAATAATATCGGAGCTGTTTATCTCCGGCAGAAAAAATACAGAGAAGCCGAAGAAGTATTTCTTGAAAGAAGGGATATTGAAAAGAGAATCACAAAGACCAGATTAATACATGCCGGATTAATAGAAGTTTATATTGCAACTAAAAGATATGATGAGGCATTGGCCTTGCTGAAAGAACTGCCTCCAAGCTGGAGGGATAACAGGAATCGCCGCATGGAATATCATACACAGTATGGTCTGGCATTGAAAGGCAAGGGACTATTCAGGGAGTCTGCGCAGGAATTGTTAAAGGCGGTTTCAATAGTTGAAGAGATAAGGCGTTCAGTGGGTGAGAAGAGTGAGTTTTTTGCCGGTGGCGGTTTTATCAGCAGGTTAACACCTCACAGAGAGCTTATGGCAGTTCTCTCAGAAATGGCTCTAAGAGGAGAAATGTCGGATGACAGTTTCAAGCCTTACGGCAGGGATTTAGCATCCAGCGCATTTTATTTTTCGGAGTTTATAAAGGCAAGGGCGCTTCTTGAGACAATGGCAGGCTCTGCAAGAAAATATGACGAGCCTGAAATTCTTTCTGAAATAAAAAATAGAGAGGCAGATATTCTAAAGGAGCTTTCATCCATAGAAGATGGATGGGAGGCGGCCTATTCAAAAGGCGAGGCTGTTTTCAAAAGACTTTCGCAGAGAAAAGAAGAGCTTAATAGAGAGCTAAATTCTCTGATTTCCTCTATAAGAAAAAATTTTCCTGTATATGCTGCCATAAATTATCCAAGGCCCATGCCTGCTGAAGACATGCCATTAAAGGATAATGAAGTCTTGATAGAGTTCGGGATAAGCAATGATGCAGTTGTTGTTTTTGTTGTAAGAAAAAGCGGCGTAAATAAAATCCATAAAATAAACATCTCTGGAGAGGAACTGACCGGGAAGGTAAAGAAATTTATAGAACCTTTAAATTCTGGAAGGCACTCTGAATTTTCAACAAAGTTAGCAAAAGAGCTTTATGATATTCTGCTCTCAGCGGCTCTAAAAAATGTGAAGGATATAGAAAGGTTAATAATCGTTCCCGATGGTATTCTTGGGCTTTTGCCGTTTGAATCTCTTGTTGTGAAGGAAGGGAAGAATTACAAAGACACCTTATTTGTCACTGATAAATGGACAATGTCGTACAGCCAGTCTGCCACAACCCTTGCATTAACAAGGCTTTTTAAACCTTCAATGGCTAAGAAACTTTTTTTTGCGCTTGGTAATCCGGTATACGATAAATCAGACCCAAGATATGCTGCCTATAAACAGGGGAAAACACAGACGATTGCCGGACAAAATCTTAAGCAATACGCTTATCGTGGAGTTACCGTTGTCCCTAAAGAAGGCACAGCAGGAGATACAGTTACATGGGAAGATGTCGTGTATCCACCTCTTCCTGAAACAGAGGACGAGATAAGGGAGATTGCAAGACTCTTTGGAGTAAAGCCTGAGCTGCCTGATGTTCTTCTTGGTGTTTTAGCCACCGAAACAAATCTAAGAAATGTTGCACTTAAGGACTATCGCTATCTGCATTTTGCCACACATGCCGATCTGCCCGGAAAGGTTCAGGGAATAAAGGAGCCGTTTATCATTTTAGGGCAGGTAGAGAACAGAGGGAATGATGATGGGTTCTTAACTCTGAGTGAGGTGCTGGAATTAAAGCTTGATGCCGACATGGTGGTTTTATCCGCATGTTCAACGGGGAAAGGTAAGATGATGGAAGGAGAGGGGGTCGCAAACTTTGCAAGGGCGTTTCAGCATGCAGGCACGAGAAGTGTTGTAGTGAGCCTATGGGAGGTGGCTTCAGACGCAGCAGTAGAATATATGAAGTCGTTTTATAGCCACATAAAGTCAGGCAAGAGCAAGGCAGAGGCATTGCAGCTTGCCCGAAAAGAAATAAAGGCGAAATACCCTAATCCATTTTACTGGGCAGTGTTTATATTGTACGGAGAGAGTTAAACTGCATCATAAATGTGAATTTTACCTTGACCTTATATTTATTGTGTTTTAATTTTTAATGCAAGCAAGATACATCAAAGGAGGAAGCTGCGATGAACAGAACTATTTTTTCAGCCGCTATTCTGATTTTTTCTCTTGTGTTTTTAAGTAATGCAGGGGCGTCTCCCGCAGAGATAGAGAGTGTCCCGAAAATCCAGAACATTGTCCTTTATCCGGACAGCGCAATGATAAAGAAAGAAGCAGCGGTTGCGGTTAAGAAAGGCGAAAATATCATAAGGATCTCAGGATTGACTGCAAATTTAACGGACGAATCTGTTCAGGTGAATATTAAGGAAAAAGCAGCTGTCAGAATATCCGGTGTCAGGGTTGAAAAGACCTATCTCCAGAAGACAATGCAGGATAAGATACAGAAACTCCAGCCGAGGCTTGACAGCATTAACGAGCTTATAAAGGAACACTCAAATGAAATCTCCGCAATAAACAGTTCTATCGAATTTTTAAAGAAGACAGTTCCCTTCCCGCAAAACCAGAAGGTTACACAATCCGAGGTCGAAGGCCATGCTAAGTTTATCGAAAAGTCTTTGTCGGTAAGCTATGACAGGACTGCTAAGATTGAAAATAAAATAAAGAAACTTAATGAAGAAAAGAGGGCAGTGGAAAATGAGCTTAAAAACCTAAGCTCATCAAGAGATGAAAGCAAAACAATCGTAATCAATCTGCTTTCGAACGCAGACAGGGAAATTAATCTTGGACTCTCCTATATCGTTACAAATGCAGGCTGGTCTCCGCAGTACGATGTTAGGGCTGACTCTGCCACAGGAAAGATTGATATGGCTTGCTTTGCGAGCATAGCCCAGTCTACCGGAGAGGACTGGAAGAATGCGAATATAGAGATATCAACGGCAAGGCCTTCTTACGGGCCTCCTCCGGAACTTTCCGCATGGTATGTGGATATTTATAAGCCGATGCCTTCAAGTTATAAATATAAAAAGGCTATTAAAGGTGAAGACTTCATTATGAGCAAAGAGAAGGCATCTGAGATGGTTCTGGAGCAGCGATTCGAAGAGCCGAAGATAAAGGCAGAGGCGACATCCTTCAGCTTTATAATCCCGGGCAAGGTTAATATTCCGTCAGACAACCAGCCGCACAGGATATTAATCGCATCCTCGTCCAAAGATGCTAAACTTGACTATTATGCAGCGCCGAAGCTCTCAAGACACGCGCATTTAAGGGCAGGCCTTAAAAATCCGCTTCCGTTTCCAATCTTTTCAGGACAGATGAGTATATTTTTAGATGAGCGGTTTGTGAATACAACATCTGTTGATAAGCAAATTCTTTCTGATGAGGACATGAACCTGTCACTCGGCATTGATGAAGGTATTAAGATAGAGAAAAAGCTCCTGAAGAAATTTACCGAATATTCCGGAGTGTTTTCAAAAGATACTCAAATAAATTACGAATATGCGATTGACATTGTCAGCAGTAAAGACAAAGAAATCGGAATTAATATCAGGGACAATTTTCCTGTTTCAAAGAATGAGCAGATAAAGGTTGTCCTTGAATCTCCCAAAAAAGAAGATGCAAAGACTTCTGACGATGGAATAATATCGTGGGATTTAAGGCTTAAGCCTAATGAGAAGAGGTATCTGAAAATAAAATTCAGGGTCGAGCATCCGAAGAATTTGAGAATTACTGGATTGGAGTAGGGTGCATAAAAGGGATTAGCCATGGGAATGATGAAACCAAAAGGGAGACTATTATGAAACACATCTTTTCAGTTATTGCTACTATACTTTTAGTTCTGCCTGCCTCTGTCTTTGCAGAGACAAGGGCGATAATTGCAGAAGGCGAATACATAATGGGCGACGGGGAGACTCCTGCAGTCGCCGAGGAGCGCGCGCAGAAAGAGGCAGTCAGACATGCATCTGAAAAGGCAGGGGCTTTTGTAAAAAGCTACACTAAAGTTAAAAATATGGCATTACAGGAAGATGTAATTGAGGTTATAGCCAATCATTCAATGAAGATTACCGTGCTGGAGAAGAAAAGGACAATGATGGGCGATGCAGTTAAGTTTTACTCAAAGATAAAGGCAGTCGTTACAACAGAGGAAATAGAGGCAAATCTTGAGAGGGTTCAGAAGGAAAGTAATATCATAGATATGTACAAGAGACTTATAGATGAATACAGCAGGCAAACAAAGGAGATGGTAGAACTGAAGAAAAAGCTCTCAGTTGCGGAGGGAGAAGATAAAAAGACAATACTGGGGAAAATTGCCGCGGAAGAAAATCTCTTTAAAGCAAACCTGTTGTTTGAGAAAGGAATGAAGGCTAAGGAATATTTTAAATCCGAAGATGCTCTGGAAGCATTTACAGGCGCGATTGCGTTAAATCCCATGTTTGCAGATGCATACGCTGCAAGAAGTGACGCATACAGTGAAATTTACCAGTCTAAAAAAGCCATTGACGATATCAATAAGGCAATTGAAATTGATCCTAAAACCCCCGATTTTTATGCTGTCAGAGCAATGACTTATCCAGGGTGTTCCGACTCATATAGAAAAGTTTGCAAGGCAGATGCAGGGGCTGAGGAGAACATGGTCGGAGATTTGAAATGCAGAGAAATCAAGCCTGACGATTGCAAGAAAGCTTTGAATGATATCGGGAAGGCTATTCAACTGAAACCGAAAAATCCTTACTATTATCTTATGAGAGCCGTTTTATATCTTCAGGCTGAAATGGATGACAGGGCCATAGAGGAGTTTGCAAAAGTTATAACCATGTCATCCAACTTATCAGAAGAATGGCCACTTTCTCTTGTTATGGCGTATGTGTCCAGGGCAGGGCTTGCAGAAAAGAAGGGCGATAAATATGCAGCTATTGCCGATTTAACATCAGCAATAACAGTTATTACGAATTCAAAATACTATAATGAGAAGCTAAGGAAACTCTCTAATATTTTAAGAGAAGCACGGAGTAAAAAATATACGGACAAACAAATGGAAGCAGTGATTGCAAAGGAATATAATATTGATCCCAAGAACGAAAATGAATTGAAGAGATTAAGATTCAGGGCAGACAATCTTCTTTATGTATTTGGCTTATACATAGCACGTTCTGATGTTTATATTAATATGGGTTTAAAGGAAAAAGCCGACAGAGACATTAAAACTGCCTGTGAGCAATATTGGTTCGAAGAAATTTGTAAAGACTTAGAAAAAGACACAAAGAAACCTGCCGGAAAGCCGACAAAGAAAAAACAATGACCAGGCATAAGGAGGGGAGCCGGTCATGCAGCAGCTTATGAGGATAAAGGGTTAAATCAATGCTAAAGTTACTGAATATCTCAGACCCAAAGGTTCTCATCGGGCTATCAGTCTTCTTTGTGCTGATAGGGGGAATGGTTATAGACCCTTTGGCAGGTCTTACATGCTTTGCGCTGGCAGGAATTCTTGCGTTAGTAGCGGGTTTGCGCGGAACAAGACGGCTGCGCTACCTTGCCTTTTTCTTATTGATAATCGTTAGCGCTCTTGCCGTTTCGAGATTCCCCGGAGCCAGCCAACACTTTGATGTGTATAAATCTAAGGCGGTGACAGGAGATATAAAATAATGATATGCAGATCTTTCTTGGCCGTTCTAATCTTTGCTTCTATTTCCCTAAGTTTAAATATAGCTTCTGCCGAACCGCTGAGCGCTTCAGGGCTAGATATGATTGGGCCTGATGAATATGAGGTCTTCAATGCAGTCCTTGAAAAATATGACGCTTTTGTCGTCATTGGGAGAACAACAATGACTGAAAGAAAATTGGATAGCGCGTCTATTAAGCACTTGACTCAATCGGGCGTGAAAGTTGATGATTATCTGGCTGATGACTTTAATAAGAAAAACATCATATCATATAAGATTGAAAAAAGATTTTCTAAGAAGAGATATTTCATGGATGAATCTTATCCGGTTCATCCGGGTAACGGCAAGGAAAGCGTAAAAATATCGAGGGCGGGCTTCGATAAAGAAAAAAATAGGGCAGTCATTTTTATAAGGTATCAGAGTATCGCAGCGCAAAAAGCATTTTACGAGGAAGGCAACTTTGTCTTTCTTGAAAGAAAGGAGAGCAAATGGATTGTAGTAAAAACAGTAATGGTATCGCAAAGGTATTACTAATGAAACGCATTTTTCAGATATTGTGCGCTTTTGCTGTCATCACATCAGGTCTAAGCCCTGCAATTGCCGCTGAAAAGCCGGAGATTTTTGTGCAGTTGGGGCATACTGATTTTTCAGGTCTTGGATCTTCAGTCGTGTTTTCGCATGCCGGCAAATATCTATCGTCTGCCGGCAGCAGCGGTGCAATAAAGCTATGGGAAGTAGAAACAGGAAGAGAGATAAAAACGCTGTTAGGGCATTCGGATAACTTAACTTCACAGGCTTTTTCTCATGATGATAGGTATTTGCTGTCGGTAAGCTTGGATAAAACAATCAAACTTTGGGATGTATCTACGGGCAAAGAGATAAGGACATTCATAGGGCATAAGAATCTCGTCAAATTTGTAGTCTTCAGCCCTGACGGCAAAACCGCTGCATCGTTGGACAGTAAAGAGATAAAACTCTGGGATATTAAAACAGGCAGAGAGATTAAATCATTTCAAGGAAATAAACATTTTGGAGAAGATTTTATTGCTATATCGTCTATGATTTTTTCACCTGACAATAAATATCTTGTTTCAATTAGCAGCGGGGGAAAAATTGTCGCATGGGAAGTTAGTTCAGGCGCAAGGATAGTCCAAATTGACAGATTTGAATTGTTTAATGCAACTAGTCCTGATTTCTTGGGGTTTTCGTCTGATGGGAAAGTAATCATAAGAGGAATGATGGAAATTATTTTCGTTGATTTGTTCGCAAAAAAAGCAAAGATAATACCTATAAAATCTTCTGTAATCGATGTTTCTCGAGATGAAAAATATGTCCTTTGTGGAATGGGGGATTTCGAGCTTTTTGATTTAAACACGGGTAAGAAAGTTTGGGATTTACAACGACCACCTTCCAAAGATGGAACCGGATTGTTCAGAGCGTCTTTTTCACCTGATAACAAATTTGTATTGCTTTATGGCTCTGAGAATATTCTTAAGTTATATGACCGTACTACAGGAAATGAGCTTCGGTCATTTAAATCTGAGGTAAAATCACCAAGCCGTGCTGTAGCTTTTTCCAAAGATGGGGAATATGCTGTTTCTCGTTTTATAGATGTAGAGGCAAAAGAATCGGTAATTAACCTTTGGAATCTCCATAAAGCCAGCCTTGATGGAGTTATCAACGAAACCAAACAACTCGAACAAATTATGAGAATGTTAAAGGAAGTTGAAAAGTCAAAGGATGAAGAAGTTTACAAGAAGGCTGAAAAACTACGCGAAGAGAGTGAATATTATAACTATGCATCTGGAACAATTTTCCATGACAAAAATAATAATAAAAGTTACAGGATGGACTCTCCCTTCAGGACTAATACTATAATCTTCTATGAAGCTCCCATGGATAAAATTGGAATAACGATTTGGGACAAAAAGCGAGAGATAAATAAACTTTCTGCACACACAGCAGAAATAACCGCTTATACTTTAAGCGATAAATATGCATTAACAGGGAGCAAAGATAAAACAATAAAGCTCTTCGAATTTCCTTCCGGTCGTTATATTAGAACATTTACAGGGCATTTAGGAGAAATTACAGGACTGACATTTTCACCCGATGAAAAATATATCCTCTCTGCGAGCACAGACGGCACAACAAGACTTTGGGACATCTCTACAGGCAAAGAAATCGCCCAGTTCATCAGTTTCACTGATGGCGAATGGGTTGTCATGACACCGGAAGGCTACTTCAATACCTCACCGAATGGTGCGAAGCATCTCAATGTTCGTGTTGGCAACAATGTCTATTCCGTAGACAACTTCTATGAAAAGTTCTTTAATCCTGTTTATGTAGCCTCTGTATTGCAAGGCAAAAAGGTTGAGGCGGTTGTTGCAGATATAAGGAAAGGAATCTTAACCCCTCCTGATGTCAAGATTACCTCTCCTGAGCCGAATTCATCATTTAGCACAGACACTGTGACAATAACAGTCTCTGCGAAAGATACTGGCGGCGGCATTGATGAGATAAGGCTTTATCACAACGGCAAGGCAATAGGTGAAGATACAAGAGGCGTAAAGATTGTTCCAAAGCCTGTCCCTGCAAGTAGTAAGCAGGGAGGCAGTGAAAGAATAAAGACATACACAGTTGCCCTCGTTGATGGACTTAACACATTCAGGGCAACCGCATTCAGCAAGGACAGAACAGAATCTAATCCGCATGAACTCATGGTAAAGCTCACAGCGGCGTCAAAAGAGGTCAATCTTTATATCCTTGCAGTTGGCATAAACAAATATAAAAACCCTGCGTTGAACTTGAACTATGCAGAGCCGGATGCGCGGGGGATTGTGAATTTCTTCAGACAAAAGGGCGGGCTATTTAAAAAAGTCACTGTCATTGAGATATATGATGAGAAAGCCACCAGAGAGACGATAATCTCAAAGTTGAAGCAATTGCAAAACACCCAGCCGCAGGATGCTGTATTAATATACCTTGCAGGACATGGCGAAAGCATTGGCGACAAATGGTATTTTATTCCCCATGAACTCACATATCCTGAAAGAGAGAAGGATGTAAAGACAAAGGGAATATCATCGGATGAATTTTCAGGCTATATAAGAAATATAACTGCACAGAAGATGCTTGTCTTGATTGATGCGTGCAAATCAGGAGCAGTGCTTGTGGCATTCAGGGGATTTGAGGATAGAAAGGCGCTCTCGCAGTTGTCAAGGTCAACAGGTGTGCATATAATAGCAGCATCATCCAAAGACCAGTTTGCGGCAGAGGTAAAAGAACTCGGTCATGGGGTATTCACATACACCCTCCTTGAGGGATTAAAGGGCAAAGCAGCAGGCAAAGGAGAGACTGTTACAGTACGAAAGCTGATGGGATATATAGAAGAAAAACTGCCTGACATAACAAAGAAATATAAACAGGAGGCGCAATTTCCAGTAGTTGACTCAAAGGGAATGGATTTTCCGTTGGTAATAGTAAAATAGAACTGAAGGAGGTTGCGTTATGCTAAAAATATTTATCTCAGCGATTTTGAGTTTATTTCTATTCTCTAACCTTTACGCTGCACAATCAACAATCATTGAATCAGAAGGCTATGCATGCATGGGCGAGGATAAATCAATGAAAGAGACAGAGCGTACTGCCATGGTAGATGCAAAGGATAAAGCGGCAAAGAATGCAGCCACTTATATCAAGGGCGAGACAAAGGTAAAAGATTCGCAGTTGGTTAAAGACATCATTGAGGCTTATAACAACGCTACAGTTGCGGTTGATAAAGTAATTAAAAAGGGCTGGTACACAGACCCGTCATTGGGCAAGTGCTATAAGGTAAAGATAAAGGCAAATGTCATACCTGATGAAAAAGCGATGCAAAAGGTTTCCGGGGTTCTTGATGACCCATCTGTGCCTTTAAGCGTCAAGGTATGGACCGATAAAAAAGAATACAGGGAAGGCGACAAAATTAAGATTTATATAAAAGGCAATAAGCCGTTTTATGCAAAGGTCATCTATAAGGAGACAACCGGAAGCCTGATTCAGATTTTACCAAACCCGTACAGGAAGGATAACTACTTTAACGGCGGTGTTATTTATGAGGTTCCATCAGGAAATGACAGGTTTGAACTTGAGGTAAACCCGCCATTCGGAGAGGAAAGCATTGCTGTCTATACAAGCACCTCCCAGCTTGGAGATTTAGACTTGAAAGAAGAAGGCGGTGTTTATCAGGTAAAAACTAAGCCAAAAGATATAGGCATAAAGACAAGAAGCGTCAAGATAAAGGAAGTCACAGAAGGAAAGGCTCAGCAGGCATCGGAATTTTTTGAGGACAAAGCTGTGGTAAAAACAGGGAAGTAAAGAATGAAAGCAAAAAGGATAACCGAGAGCATTCTTGATACAATACTCTATCTTTCAGGACTTTTCAATTTAATCCTTAATGCATTTAAAAATCTTCCTTCTCTTAGAATCCGCCCTGTGCGCACTGTTTTTTTCAGGCAGATATACTTTGCCGGAATTGAGACTTTAGGAAAGATGGTAATCATAGGGCTGTTAATAGGAATTGTCATAATAAGCCAGATTACAAGCCTCGTAGGCGTTGGAAGGGGAGAGCTTATAGGGAAAATACTTGTTTGGGTTGTAATCAGAGAGTTAGGCCCGTTATTCGCAGCAATAGTCGTGATTGCAAGAAGCGTTACCGCAATCTCCGCAGAACTTGGCTCCATGAATGTGCAGGGCGAGATTGCGAGCATTGAGATGATGGGCATAGACCCTGAACGATACCTGATAATGCCAAGAATTACCGCGCTTACATTGTCAGCGGTTATGCTGACTTTTTATTTTGAACTTGCAGCCATACTCGGAGGCATAATTGTCACATCGTTATTCTGGGGAATTCCATTCGAGCAGCACACGAAAGGGATACTGACTTCTCTGACCATCCCTGAGTTATCCGCATCTCTTGTGAAAAGCCTTCTGTTCGGGCTGGTAATCTCAGCAGTGAGTTGTTTTCAGGGGCTTAAGGTCAGCGGAAGCATAACCAAAATACCGCAGGCAACAACAAAGGCGACAATGCAGAGCCTGTTTTTTGTGTTTATCTTTGATGGTATAATAACCTTTATATTTTTTCTATGATTACACTTGAATGTGCAAGCCTTAAGGGATTTTTAGATTGCGCTTCACTGGCTATCTCCGGTGGAAGGGCCTGTGTTGTTTTGACAGAAACCGAATTTGAGAAAAACCTTATCCTGAGAATATTCACAGGGCTGACAAGGCTAGATTCAGGCAAGATTTTTATTTTTGGAAAAGAGATATCATCTTTTTCATACAGCGAGCTCAATGCCGCAAGGAAAGGAATGGGTATAGTTTTGAACAATGGGGGGCTTATAAGCAACCTCAAGGTCTGGGAAAACATAATGCTGCCCTTGTCTTATCATTCATCATCACATCATGACATGGATGAGAAAATGATAAGCATTTTGGGTAAAATAGGCTATGATGATGACATAGCTGTGCTTCCCGGCCCTTTGCCAGCCTACAAAAAGAGGCTTGCAGGATTTGCAAGGGCAATGCTCATGGAACCTGACTTGATTATTTACGATTCAGTTTTTGAAGGCTTAAGCCCTGATATCAGAAGTAAAGTGCTGGAAACCATTACTGCGTTCCAGCGACAAAAAGAGGGCAGGGCGTCTCTGTTTCTTGACATGGACGGAAGGTTGCCGGATTATATTAGAGCGGACAGCACGTACATATTAAAGAAGGGAAAATTTTATGAAAGAAACTGACCCGAGATTCGCAAGGCTGACAGGAAAGGTAGGATTGTTTTTTATTATTGCAGCCGCAGGCATAATTGCTACCGTGGTTTCTATTGGAATTGAACGCGGCGTCTTTACGGCAAAATACAGGATTAATTTTACGGTTGATAAAGGCACGGGATTTTTTGAGGGTATGCCTGTCAAACTTTCAGGGTTTAAGATCGGGAAAATAGATTCCATGTCGCTTGATGAAAATGCAAAGGTTAAAGTAACCCTTTTAATCAGCAAGAAATACAACAAATGGATAAGGCAGGATTCAATGGCAATACTTACGAAAGAAGGCTTCATAGGCGAGGGCGTTATAGACATTAGCGTGGGCAGCGCGAATAAGCCTGTTATCGGAGACGGAGGCGTTATCCAGAATGAGAAGGCAAGGGGGCTGGAAGATATTGCTGAAGAAGTTAAACCGGTGCTGAATGAGATAAGGGATATTATAAGTTATGTAAATGATCCGAATGGCGACATTAAGCAGGCTCTTGCAAGCCTTAAAACATTGTCTTCCGGCCTTAATGCAACAAAGGAAAATGCTGATAAGCTCTTGAAGAACGCTGACAGTAATATTTCAGGCGTTTCGTCCGATGCTTCAAAAGCCCTTAAAAATATTGACAAGACTGTTTCGTCTATAAACGACAAAATAAATCCTGTAATTGATAAGCTTAACAGAACAATGGACAATGCAGAGAAAACAACGGCAAACCTTAAGGATGCGGTAGAGAAAGCTGCTCCGAAAGTGCCGCCACTTTTAAATAAAGGCGAGGACGCACTGAGCGACACTGGTGAAATTGTGAGGTCTTTAAAGCAGATATGGCCTATACGCCTCTTTATTGAAAAGCCAAAGGACAGCCTTATTCATGGAGACAGCTATGAATAAAGATAGGGCAGTAGAGCAACAGAGCAGCAGAGCAAAAATCACTGCTGTGCGACTGCGCTACTGCGCTATTGTGCTATTGTTTGTGTTTATCGGCTGCGGCGGAACTCAAACCCAAACACTTTCTGCCGTTAATCTGAGGGCAATTGAATACAATCAAAACGCAGCGAAGGCTATGGAAAAAGGCGATTATGAAAAGGCTTTGGCTTATTATATGGAAGCTCTGAGGGTAACCCGTTCAATTGAAAATACAGAGGGAATAGCAGTTAACCTTATAAATATAGCTGTGCTGTATCAGAAAAAAGGCAAGACCTCAGACGCACATGAATTTGTAGATATAGCCTTTTCCATGCCTGATATAAGTAATGAAATTAAATCAGATGCGGCGTATGAGAAGGCAAGAATTTATTTAAAGGAGAAAAATACTGCTAAGGCAAAGGAGTGGGTTAACAAGTCTTTGTCCGTGGATAAAGGTCTCCGCGCAGGAAGCAGATGGAATCTGATGGGAAGAATTTCCTTTGCAGAAGGTAAATATGATGAAGCTGCTGCAATGGCAAATACCGCGCTTAACCTCAACAGGGAAAACAAGCAAAGGGCTGAGGAGTCAAATTCTTTAAGGCTGATGGCTGAGATAAATGCTCAGAAGGGCCTTTATCCGGAATCAAGAGAGTTATACAAGAAAGCACTTGAGATTGACAAGGAACTCGGAGACAGCAAGAAAATTGCCATGACTCTCAGGGGAATAGGAATGCTTTCTTTAAAACAGGGGCATTTTCAGGAGGCCGCAATTTTTTATTTGAGGGCTTATGATGTCAGCAGCAATGCAGGGGATACGGAAGGGGCTTTAGAGGCACTGGATTCCCTGTCAGATGCATACCAGAAATCTGGCGATGATAAAAAGGCAGAGGAAATGATGAAAAAGAAAGTCGGCCTCGAAAAAGAGAAAAAGAAATAGATGCCAGATGAGATTTGACGTAATTACAATCTTTCCTGAGATATTCAATGCCTACCTCAATGAGAGCATCCTTAAGAGAGCGGCAGAAAGAAATATTATTGAAATAAAGGTCCATAATCTGAGGGATTTCACAACTGACAGGCACAGAACTGTGGATGATTATCCTTATGGCGGCGGGCCGGGCATGGTAATGAAGCCTGAGCCGTTCTTCAGCGCGGTGGAGCATATTAAATCCGACGGCATTCCAAGGCGCATTGTTATGCTGACCCCGCAAGGGAAAACATTTAGTCAGGATATGGCACTTTCTATGTCCGTACAAAATCAAAATATGATTCTCATATGCGGCAGGTATGAGGCTATAGATGAAAGGGTAAAAAGCCTTGTTGATGAGGAAATTTCTATAGGCGATTATGTATTGACTGGCGGAGAACTGCCTGCTTTGGTTATAATAGACAGCATTGTGAGGCTTATCCCCGGTGTGCTTGGAGATGAGCTCTCTGCTGAAGAAGAATCATTTGCCTGCGGGATACTTGAATATCCGCATTACACGAGGCCTCCTGATTTCAGAGGGCTTAAGGTGCCGGAGGTGTTGTTGTCAGGAAATCATAAGGCAATATCTCTGTGGAGAAGAAGAGAGGCTTTAAGATTAACCATTGTCAGAAGGCCTGATCTTATGTCCCGATGTGTATCGGGATTGAAAGATGAGGATTATAAATTGGTTTCGGAAATAAAGGAGGAAGAGAAAAAACATGAATATGATTGAATCAATTGAAAGAGGATACATGAAAGAAGTTCCCGCATTTAATGTCGGTGACACTGTCAAGGTATCCGTAAAAGTTGTTGAAGGAGACAAAGAAAGGCTCCAGCCTTTTGAGGGCGTTGTTATCGCAAGGCGCGGTGGCGGAACAAGAGAGTCTTTTATGGTCAGAAAGATATCTTTTGGCATCGGAGTTGAAAGGATATTTCCGCTGTATTCTCCAAACATAGATAAGATTGAAGTAATTAAACAGGGTTCGGTAAGAAGGGCCAAGCTTTACTACCTGCGAGGTAAAAAAGGCAAGGGCACACGGATAAAAGAGAAAGAAAGAGAATTTGTAAAACAAGAGGCTTAATGGATATCTTCCGGTATGATGAATCCCTGAGGCAAAAGGGGTTTTGCAGGATTGCCGGGATAGATGAGGCGGGAAGGGGGCCGTTGGCAGGTCCTGTTGTAGCTTCTGCCGTGGTCATGCCTGCTGGTAAAACAATAAAGGGACTGCGGGATTCAAAGAAAGTTCCTGAAGCCGAAAGAGAAAGCCTGTTTGACGATATATTGGGTTGCTGCCTTGACATCGGCGTAGGAATAGTAGATGCCGTGGAGATAGACAAGATTAACATTCTCAGAGCGACAAAGCATGCAATGGAAAAGGCAATAAGAGCCCTCTCAACAGAACCTGACCTTTTACTTATAGATGCCGTGAAGCTGCCCCAGGTGCATATTAAGCAAATTTGTCCGATAAGGGGGGAATCTGTCAGCGCCTCTATTGCAGCGGCATCAATAGTCGCAAAGGTCACAAGAGACAGGCTGATGCAGCAATATCACGAAATCTACCCTGAATACGGCTTCAAGAAGCATAAGGGATACGGCACAAAAGAACACATGGGAAAATTACTCAGTTACGGGCCTTGCCCTATTCACAGGAAAACCTTTGAGAAGGTTATGTCTCTGATGTTACCGTTCAGGTAACAAGTGTGCTTAGTGACAGTGAACAGTGTCAGTAATTTTCTTACACTGACACCAAAAACTGACACTGGTAGTAAGAGAGGGATCTTATGGAACAGGAAAGAATAGATGAAGCGTTAGAACTTATATGGCTGCTTGAAGAAGAGGGGCGCACGGAGTTCAACAGGTTTAAATTAAACTCCGATGATGTTAATTTTGATGAGCTGGTAAATGAAATGAAAAACCAGGGATTACTCATTCTTAAAGATGAAAAGGTCAAGCTTACAGAAAAAGGGCGAACGCTTGCAATGGGGCTCATACGAAGGCACCGTCTTGCAGAACAGCTCTTTACGGAAGTCTTTGAACTTACTGAAAACGCTGTTGATGCAGATGCATGCAAGATGGAACACATCCTTGACGAAGAATTGACAGAAAGCGTCTGCACTTTTCTTGGACATCCTCCAAAATGCCCTCATGGAAAGCCGATACCAAGGGGTGAATGCTGCAAGAAATATAAAATAGAAATAGACCCGCTGGTTGTCAGACTGACTGACTTTGAAGTTGGGCTGAAAGGAAGGATAGTTTTTATAGTCTCAGCCGAAACATCAAGGCTGAACAGGCTCAGCTCTATGGGCATAACTGCCGGAAGCGTAATAAAGCTGCTGCAGAAAAAACCTTCTTTTGTTATTCAGGTTGAAGAGACGGCAATCGCAATAGATCCTGACATCGCAAAAGAGATATACGTTAAAAAAGCCGCCGGATAATTTTGCATTTTCCAGTTTAGTCATACTCTTGCTACAAGCACATCCCGCATGTTAAATTTTAAGATGCCGCGAAAAGTCTATATTCATACATTCGGATGCCAGATGAATGTCCATGATTCTGAGAAAATGGCTGGCATTCTCAAGGCCGAAGGCTATGCCGAGACTGCATATACTGAAAATGCAGACCTCATAATCTTTAATACCTGCAGCATAAGGCAGAAGGCAGAACAAAAATTCAGAAGCGAACTCGGAAGGATAAAAGTATTAAAAAGTAAAAACCCGTTGCTTAAGATAGCTGTTGCGGGCTGTATTGCACAGCAGAAGGGTAGGGATATATTTAAAAGGAACCCTCATGTGGATTATGTATTTGGCCCGCAGAATATCCATAAATTAAGCGCTATGTTAACAACAAATGCTATGGTTTGCATTGAGGATAACCCAGAGATTCAACATACGAACCTTCCTGCAGAGAGAAAGGAAAATGTTAAGGCGTGGGTATCCATAATGTACGGGTGTGATAATTTTTGCAGTTATTGTATAGTGCCTTATACGCGGGGCAGAGAAAGGAGCAGGCCTGGTCAAAATATATATGAAGAAATACATGAGTTGGCTGAAAAAGGATTTAAGGAAGTAACTCTTCTCGGGCAGAATGTTAACTCTTATAGTAGCGATACTAATTTCCCCGGACTTCTGAGGAAAATAGACACCATAAAAGGCATTGAGAGAATACGGTTTGTTACATCGCACCCGAGAGATCTCTCATATGAACTCATTTCGTGCATCAAAGAGCTGCCCAAGGTCTGTGAACATATTCACCTGCCGCTCCAGTCAGGTTCAGACAGAATACTCAAGCTTATGAACAGGGGGTATACCTATGAGGACTATATTGAAAAAATTAGAAAACTCAAGGAAAGTATCCCAAACATTGCAATAACAACAGACCTTATCGCAGGTTTTCCCTCTGAAACGGACAATGAGCATTCCATGACCATGAAAGCCTTAAGAAACATTGAATTTGACGGCATTTTTGCCTTTAAATTTTCTCCTCGACAAGGGACAAAAGCCGCAGAGATGGAAGAAAGTATTAATGAGGAAATAATGTCACAGCGGCTCAATGAAATACTCGGGCTTCAGGACGACATTACTTTAAGGAAGAATGAGTCCCTCAAGGGGACACTTCAGGAAGTGCTTGTTGAGGGTGCAAGCAAAACAGACAAGGATAGGATGACAGGCAGGACAAGGACAAACAAGATAGTCAATTTTGTGGGTGATGAGTTGCTCAGTGGTTGGTTAGTCAATGTTGAGATTAGAACAGCGATGAGGCATTCTCTCGAAGGCAGACTCTTTAGTAAACACTCGCTGGACGCCTATGGTCTTGATTTAAAACATAAAGTAAAACATTTATAACATCTTTTAACTATCTAAAAACAAACGATAATATAATTTGATACATGCATGTATTCCCTAAGCTGTCAGGGAAAAAGGAGCGCTCACAACAGTTGGCAGTGCTTAACAGTGCGAAAAAGCCTTATATATCAATGAGCAAGGAGCAAGCAGGCAAAACCCTTTCGGTTCTTACTTGAGGGGACAATATGGTTGGTATGTGCTCCAGGACAACTGGCAAGCACCTCAAAGTCATAGTCCCATTAGTATAACAAACCTCGCGGATCCCTTGTTTCCGTAAGGATTCAGGGCATTCAATAAGGCAAGCTCGTCGGTATCCCCATCTTTCGCCATAACTGATTGATTTTAAATGTATTTCAACCTGCCTAAAACTCACTCAAATTCGTAGAAACCCATACTGACATTGGATTGAGCAGCCTTATATGTTGCATTAATAACAGCTTACTAACAACCTTTGTTTATAGTGTATGTCCGATAAGATATATTATGTAAAATTAACACATATACAAAACCAAGGTATATCAAATGCAGGCTGTGCACACGACCTGAGGAGTTAGGCGAAGGCTACCCTGTTCTTATAAGAAAGTATCCGGAATTGCCTTAAATTTCAATAAGCTCATAGTGTTTGCTTCCAAGCCCGAGCCTTTCAGCCTCTTCTATCTGTATCAGGTAGGGTTTCTTTGAAAGTTCAAAAAGAATATCCCCACTTTGCCTTTCAGGCTTGTCTGCAGCTGATTGGGGCAAAGGCTTAGCATTTAAAAGCAAATCAATCGTTGCCTGCTCTATTGCTACAATGTCATCGGAGATAAGGATTCCCTGATCCTGCATGACCGGCACATCAGCAGCAGGCATGCAATCACATTCCGGCTGTATTTCCGTAAGGAAGTTTATATAAAGCACCTTATTGGCCTTGAATGTACTTAAAACGGACATGGCAGCTTCTGCAAGGGCTTTCATAAATCTTTCATCATCTCCCTGCAGTGTCAAAGCGCCTTCAGGACAAACCCTGGCGCACCTGCCGCATCTCCAGCAGTCATCTTCGTTATAGCCAAACATTTCGTTATCGAATTTTATCCCTTCAAGGGGGCAGGTTTCTTCGCATTGAAGGCAGAGAGTACATTTTTCTTCATCCCACAGCAACCTGCCCTCACCTATTGTATGCATTGCGCCTCTTCCGCACTTCCATCCGCAGTGTCTATGGCTGGAACTTATTCCTCCCATGGCAACGTTTTTAATAGCACCGGCATAGCCCGCCTGAATATGTCCCTTTACATGTGAACAAACGACCATTGCAGGAACATCATGGATAAGGCTTGCAACTGCTATTTCACCAAGAATCTCGCCTGCTTTTATCATTATGTTGTCATTGCCGTAAAGTCCGTCACCAAGCACAACAGGCGCTCCAACTGAGAGTGAATTTATTCCGTTCTGGTTTGCGACTTCAAGGTAATCCAGTCCTTTTATACGTACGGTATCGGTCACAAAAGGTTTGGCATCTATACCTTTCAAAGCATCCACAACCTTCCTCAAAAACACAGGCCTTACAACCCTGTGGCTGCCTTCTGAACCGAAATGAGTTTTCACTGCTATCCATTCATCCTTACCAAAATGTGCCGAAAGATTAACTTCCTTAAGCGCGCGTTCGAGTTTGCCGGGCATGCTGTCAGCATACGTCCATTTTTTTACTCTTGCTGATGCAAAATAGACCTTTGACATTTTCCCCTCATTTCACAACTTTATTATAGATGTAGCCGATCAGCGCCGCGCTCACAAAACCATCAGCAAAACCATAGAGCAGCCCCAGGAAACTTCCAAGCGGAGTTATGGCGTAACCCGGATATATGGATTGCGCAAGAACTTCCAGAAAAAGCCTGCCATAGCCTGTGTAATAGGAAATCCATGTTATTATAAACAGCGAAATGCCCCAAACTGATCCAAGTGCAACTCCGAGTGCAACAAGTCTTAATTTCATAACTCCCTCAATATATCAGCCCTTTTTCAGGCTTATTACCCTTCTCGCTTAATAACTCCGGTACTTATTTGTTATCGGGAACCGCCTGTCTTTGCCGAAGGCCCGCGGCGTTATTTTTATTCCGGGAGGAGACTGCCTTCTTTTATATTCACTTCTGTCTATCATTTCTATGACCTTCCTTGTGCACTCAATATTGCATCCTGAAGACAATATGTCCTCAAAACTTTTGTCGTCTTCAACGTACGCCTTGAGTATGGGATCAAGCACAGGATACGGAGGCAGAGAGTCCGTGTCCTTCTGATCAGGCTTCAACTCCGCAGAAGGCTCTTTCCAGAGAACCCTGTCGGGTATCACTGCCCTGCCCTCTTCAGAGTTTTTCCATTTACAGAGTTCATAGGCAAGGGTCTTGGGCACATCCTTTATAACGGCAAAACCACCTGCCATATCTCCGTAAAGCGTAGCGTATCCGACGCTCATTTCAGACTTATTCCCCGTTGTCAGGACAAGCCATCCGAATTTATTGGAGAATGCCATAAGTATATTCCCTCTTATTCTTGCCTGCAGGTTTTCTTCTGTTTTATCTTCGGAAAGCCCCTTGAATTCCATTTTAAGGCTTTCGCGGTAAATTTCAAGTATCTTGCTGACAGGCACCTCGATTATTTTAATGCCAAGGTTTTTAGAGAGTCCGTAGGCGTCTTCCCTGCTTTCTTTTGATGTATATGGAGACGGCATAAATATGCCTGAAACATTTTCTTTGCCTATGGCATCAACTGCGATTGCGGCTACAAGCGAAGAGTCAAGTCCGCCGCTCAAACCTATGACAGCTTGCTTAAAATCATTCTTAATAACATAATCTCTGGTGCCTAAAACAAGCGCTTTATAAACCTCTTCTTCGAGTGAACTTATCCTGAGTGAAATATGTTTTTTGTCTGCCTGGCCTGAGCCGTCAAAAACGATTTCTGAGATAAGCATCTCTTCTTCAAACTGCCTTCCTCTGACTATAATCTCACCTGCTTCATCAACTACAAAGCTTCCTCCGTCAAAAACAAGTTCATCCTGCCCTCCGACTGTATTTAGATATACGATTGCTATTTTATTGTCAGAGGCCCTTTCAGAAATCATCTTTTCCCTTAAATGCGCCTTGCCCATATGATACGGGGAAGCATTTATATTCAAAATGACCTCAGCGCCTGCAAGAGCCTGATACTTTGCAGGGCCTTCGGGATACCATATATCTTCACAGATATTCACTCCGATATTTATATCCTCAATTCTATAGACAGGGGTTTCGGTTCCTGCCCTGAAGTATCTGTATTCGTCAAAGACTCCATAGTTCGGAAGAAACACCTTGTGGTACACGCCAATCATCTTGCAGTTCCGGATTATTGCTGCAGCGTTGTAAAGAATGCTGTCTTTTCTGTCAACAAAGCCGACAACAGCCGTTATATCTTTCGTATTTTCAATAACTCTGCTTAATGCCTCAAGGTTATCGTCTATGAAATGGCGCTTCAGGAGAAGGTCTTCAGGGGGGTAACCAGTAATTGATAGTTCGGGGAATATAACCAGAGAAGATTTCTTTTCCCTTGCCCTCTGGATATAATCGTAAATCTTTAAGACATTGCCTTCAATGCCGCCAACAGTAGGATTAATCTGGGCAAGGGCAATTTTGATTGTCTTCATAAGTAAATCCCGTTAGAAATTATAATATTTACAATGTTAATGCCTTTATTATAGCATCTTAGTCGCAAATGTAAGAATTTTTTAACGGGACAAATGATAATTTGAAGGGCTTCCTTTTCTAAGCCGCATAAAAATTTAAAGCAACTTTTAAGTTCAGTTTCTGTATAATACCCCATGGATTTTTTGAATATACTGTTTCCTGTCTCCGGCGTGAAGACTAACATTCTATTGCCGCCGCTTATTGCGATGTTTATTTCATTCTTCACCTCAATGGCAGGCATATCAGGCGCATTTCTTCTCCTTCCCTTCCAGATGAGTGTTCTTAAATACACAAGTCCTTCAGTAAGTGCCACTAACTTTGTCTTTAACATAGTTGCAACCCCAAGCGGTGTTTATCGCTATATAAAAGAAGGAAGAATGGCATGGCCTTTAACATGGATAGTTATCGTCGGAACACTTCCTGGTGTATTTATTGGATATTATCTCAGGGTTATTTATCTGCCAGACCCGAAAGTATTTAAACTCTTTGTCGGCTGTGTTTTGCTTTATATTGGAAGCCGTCTTTTGTATGAGATGACTGGCAAGGCTGCCACAGGGAAAAATAAGATGAAAGTTCTTGATGAAAAATTTAGACAAAGGACAGCAGAGCTTAAAAAACAACAGAATACTCGGCTTGCATCAGGGCTTCCCAAAGAAGCAGTTATTAAGACTATCTCATTTACTCTCTCAAAAGTAGAATATGAATTCTGGGAGGAAAAATTTTCCTTCAGCACCATCGGTATGTTTATGCTGGCATTTATTGTCGGTGTTATAGGCGGGACGTACGGAATCGGAGGCGGCGCAATCATCGCACCATTCTGTATTGCAGTTTTTCATCTTCCTGTTTACACTGTTGCAGGTGCTGCACTTATGGGAACCTTTTTAACATCAATCGCAGGAGTTACGTTTTACAGCATTATGCCTGCAAGAGGAGGCCTTTCTACTTCACCTGACTGGCTTCTGGGACTCCTTTTGGGTGCGGGTGGTTTTGTAGGAATGTATCTTGGTGCAAGGTTTCAGAAGTTTGTTCCGCAGCAGCTTATCAAGATAGTATTAGGACTGATAATTATTTTTCTGTCAATCAGATATATTCTGCAGTTTTTTGTGTAACTCAGGCTGCATATCATGTAAAATATTAGTAAGATGCCTTTAGCCGGAGAAACGAAAATCTATAAAACATTTATGGTCTCCACAAGCCTGACAATTATTGCAGTCCTGTCAGGGATTTTTTTTATTACAACCGTAAGAACCAGGCAATTAATAGATGAAGAAAATGTACTAAGAGCAAGGA
This sequence comes from Nitrospirae bacterium GWF2_44_13, assembly GCA_001805105.1. Lineage (GTDB taxonomy): Bacteria > Nitrospirota > Thermodesulfovibrionia > Thermodesulfovibrionales > UBA1546 > UBA1546. Next base: position 47,497 of record MHEE01000015.1, read on the forward strand.
CATTATTAAACAGTATAATTTTGGCAAGAAAATGGAATGCTAATTATGACGGCGTATACGTTGAAAAGAAAAAAGGAGACAAGCCAAATCCCTATCTTGATAAGGCAGAAATCAAAACTATTGACGGCAAAGTATTTATCAGAAAAAACCCTGCTCAGATGACACGTGAGATTTCCGAATATACTGAGAAGGAAGGGCTGTTCAAATTCCATTTGACAAGCCTGAATCTCGTTAACCCTGCAAATAAGCCTGACGATTTTGAGACAAGGGCCTTGTCATTATTTGAAAAGGGGACAAAAGAGGCTTCCCGTACCGAAGAGAAAAACGGCATAACATATTTCAGATATATGGCGCCGCTTTACATAGACAAAGAATGTCTTCAGTGCCATTCAGCTCAGGGCTATAAGACGGGCGAAGTGAGAGGCGGCATCAGTATAACCTTTGATATTGAGAATATCCGCAGTAAGTTAAAAACCAATACTATCTATGCAATCATTTTCGGTTTGCTGTCCATATCTTTCCTCTTAGGGCTTATTTTTCTTTTTACAGTGCGGTTAATAAAGAAAACATCGGAAATTCAGCGACGCTTCGAACACTTGGCTATCACTGACGGGCTGACAGGAATATTTAACAGACGGCACATAATGACAAGGTTTAATGAAGAATTCAAAAGAACAAGAAGGCTTAAGAAAGATATGGGATGCATAATGATTGATATAGACAGGTTCAAATCCATAAATGATGAGTTCGGGCATCTTGTCGGAGATGAGGTATTGAGAGAAGTTTCAGCCCGTATAAAGAATTCCATCCGAATTTATGACGTCTTAGGCCGTTATGGCGGGGAGGAGTTTTTGATTGTATTGCCGGACACTGATTTTGATAATACAAAGAGTCTTGCTGAGAGGATAAGGGAAAATGTAAAAGCAGATATTTTTTTAGCTGCAGACATGCCTTTGCATATCCATATTACGATCAGTTCAGGCATTGCACACATGACAGATGGGGATAGCTCTATAGACGATTTCATAAAGAGAGCGGACGAAGGACTGTATAAGGCGAAGAACAGCGGAAGAGACAGAGTTGGATGGATTTAACAGATGATTCTGTCCCTGTTTGAGTTGCCGGCAAATCTTGTCTATATTACACAAGAGCATTTTTCTATAAAGGAGGTGTTTTCATGTTGAAACCTGTTATTGACTGGGATACATGTGTAGGCTGCGGCGCATGTGCAGAGGTCTGCCCGGAAGTCTTTGAGCTTAGAGATGATAAGGCATGGGTTGTCGGACTGGACAAGTGCAATACCTGCAATTGTCAGGAAGCTGCCGACATCTGTCCGGTTCAGGCAATAACCGTTACTGAGGAGTAACCGGTAAAACTATGAAGGTTATTGCATTTTTAGGAAGTCCGAGAAAGGACGGCAATACAGAGCTTCTCCTTAAAGAAGCAATAAAAGGAATCAAGGCTTCCGGCTCTCCGAGCGGCTCGGAGGTCTTTAACCTCAATCTTATGAAGATATCTCCGTGTCAAGATTGCGGGGGGTGCGACGAGACAGGCAAATGCATTGTCGAAGACGAGATGTCTCAGATTTACAATGCAATAAGAACTGCGGACAGAATCATACTCGCATCGCCGGTCTTTTTCTTCGGGCTCAGCGCGCAGACAAAGATAATGATTGACAGGTGCCAGGCATTCTGGTGCGAAAAGTACCTGCTGAAAAAACCTATTCCCGAAGGCAAATTCGGAAGGAAAGGGCTCTTATTGCTCGTAGGGGGCATGGAAAAAGAGGCAGGGGTTAAGTGTTCTGAGGCAACTGCAAAGGCTTTTTTCAGGACCATCAGCGTGCCTGAACATAAGGCATTGAGTGTTCTTGGCGTTGACGTAAAAGGCTCAATACTCAAACATCCCACTGCGCTTAAAGATGCGTATGAGGCAGGGAAAGAACTGGTTAGGATTTAAACCCTCTTCCATCTTCTGTGTATCCACAGCCATTCTGAGGGATGTTCTTTTATATACTCTTCTATAAAACTTGAAAATCTTTTGGTATCTTCAATAATTGCTTTCTCTTTATCTGCAATATCTGATAATTCTACTGCCGGATATATTTTTATCTTATGTCCTTTTTCAGTTCTGTGAATAAATGCAGGCAGAACCACTGCCCCTGTTTTTCTTGCTATAAGCGCCGGCATCTTTGTTGTCCATGCCCCCCTTCCCAGAAAATCTATGACATAACCCTCATCTGAAAGCACGGCCTGATCCATAAGAATGGCAACACAACCATTATTTTTTAATACTTTCATCACTGCCTTCAACGCCCCTTTTTTGTAAATAACTCTGGTGCCGTATCTCTGTCTGACTCTCTCTATGAATTTATTTATATAGGGGTTGTTTATCTGTCTTACTATCCCATAAGAAGGCAGAAGTTTTGCAGATGTAGTAGCCATAACCTCCCAGTTCCCGCAGTGAGCTGTTATAACCAATATCCCCCTGCCCTTTGATTTGGCCTTATGGGCATTTTCCGCTCCCTCAAACTCAACAGACTCTATTATCTTTCTGCCTGCGCCGTAATATATTTTGATTATCTCGCTTAGAGACCTTCCTAAATTCCTGAAATTATCTCTGATTATCTTTTCAGGCGTTTCTGAAATGCTGATTGCGTGAGATGATATTGACTTCCGGAGATTTTCTATTGCTATCTTTCTTCTGCTCCTCCAGATATAGAAAAGCAGAACACCAAGAAATTCTCCGAACTTAAGCGGGAATACTGCCAAGGGCACGGACAGCGCAACATAAAGACAAGCCTCAAGAAACCACGCCGTCCGATTCATGCGTTATTTTCTTTTTTGCCTTTCTCTTTTTCTTCATCATCATCTTTCTCTTTCTTTCCCTTCAAGGCCTCTCTTATTTCTTCAAAGCGTTTTGCAACAAGGTAATTGATTGTGCCTTCCGGATATGTTCCGTCTTCCCTTAACTCGCCTGCAGGCAGGCCCGTGAGTATTTCAAGACCGTCTTCAACCCTGTTTATCGGGTATATTGTGAATTTGCCTGCCTTAACAGCATCAACCACATCCTTTTTTATCATCAAGTGTTTAACATTTCGTCTCGGTATTATGACGCCGTGGCTCCCGTCGAGCCCTCTTAACCTGCACAATTCAAAAAATCCCTCTATCTTTTCGTTTACACCGCCAATGGGCTGGACATCTCCGTTCTGGTCCATGGAACCTGTAACAGCAATGCCTTGTTTTAGCGGGACGTTCGCAATACTGCTTAAGAGGGCATACAGTTCTGCGCATGAAGCGCTGTCGCCCTCCACCATATCATAAAGCTGTTCAAATGTTATGGAGGCTGAAAGGCTTATAGGTTTTTTTGAGGCATATCTGCTGCCAAGGTAGTTCGTTATTATGAGTATTGCCTTTTCATGTATCTTGCCGCTCATCTTGGTTTCTCTTTCTATATTTACAACTCCTGCTTTTCCTGTATATGTTGCGGCAGTTATCCTTGACGGTTTGCCGAAGCTGTAATCTCCAAGGTCAAGAACGGCAAGGCCGTTAACCTGTCCGGCTTTTTCTCCTGAAGTGTCAACTATCAGAGTCCCCTCCGCGATCATTTCACGCATCCGCTCTTCTATTCTGTTGTTTCTGTATACTTTTTCGTTTATGGCTTTCTCCACATGTTCGTTCGTAACTGTTTTGCTTTTTGCCTTCAAGGCCCAATAGTTTGACTCAACGATAACATCATTTATTTCGCTGAACTTTGACGAAAGTTTTTCCTGATGTTCCGCAAGCCTTGAGCCGTATTCCACAACCTTCGCAATGCCTGTCCTGTCAAACGGGATGAGATTTTCATCCTTGCATTTCGCCGCGACAAAGGATGCGTATTTTTGTATGTTTTCATCTGTCCTGTCCATCCTGCTGTCAAAATCAGCCTTTACCTTGAAAAGTTCCCTGTATTCTTCATCAAGGCTGTAAAGCAGATAATAAAGATAGGGATTGCCGACAAGTATGATTTTTACATTGAGCGGAATTGCCTCCGGCTTGAGAGTTGTTGTGGATATCAGCCTGTATTGTTCCCACACGTCTTCTATTTTTACTTCCTTATTCCTTAAGGCGCGTTTCAGCGCGTCATAGGCGAATATGTTTTTCAAAAGGTCAAGGACATTGATGACTATATATCCGCCATTGGCCCTGTGAAGCGAGCCGGCTTTTATCATTGAGAAATCAGTTAATGCAATCCCGTACTGTATCTTATGTTCTATTCTTCCAAAGAGATCGAAGTATGTCGGGTTGCTCTCGAATACGCACGGCGCGCCTTTCGTCTCTTTATTGTTCACAAGGACATTAACTATGTACCTGGTGAATGTCGGTTCGGTTTTCGGCATCCTCATAAATGGCAGCGCCGGCGTTTGCTCCTCTGCTGTCTTAAAATCATCGAGGTGTGCAAGTATGTCTTCCTTAACGCCTTCAAAATACGCCGTTATTCTTTCATGATTACTGTATTTGTTCTTCAGTTCGTCTATCAGATGTCCGACAGCAGAAAGCGCAGCCTCTCTCTCAAGCATGGCAAGGAGGTCTTTGACGAGCTTCTCTCCGTCCCTCAAGGTCCTTACAACATCATCAAGCTTATCCTGAAGCATTTTGCCGAGCTCTTCTGCTTTTTTTCTGATTTTTTCATCCAGGGCTTCAAATTCATCTTCCTTTAGCGGCTCTCCTGTTTTTTTGACGGGAACTATCAGTAAGCCGCTGACGGTCTTTCTTATAGAAAATCCTTTTGCCTGCGCCTCATCTTCAAGCTGAGAGAAAAGGTCTTTCTGTTTTTTTTGAAATTCCTCAAGAATAAGATTTCTCTGCTTTTCATATTCCTTAGACTCAAAGACCTTCGGTATTTCAACCCTGAGCACATTGATAAGCTCATCCATGTCTTTCTGAAAAATTACCGCCATGCCCGGTTCAAGCGGCACAGCTATCGGAGCATCGGCGTCCTTGAAATTATAGACATAACACCAGTCAGAAGGAACCGGCTCATTTATTGCCTGTTTGGACAGTATAGACCTGATTGTGGTCATCTTACCTGTTCCGCTTTCGCCAAGGATAAATATGTTAAACCCTCTATTGTTAAAGCCTATTCCAAAATCAAGCGCCCTTAATGCCCTCTCCTGCCCTATTGTCTCTTCAAAAAGCGGCAGCTCGTCTGTAGTTTTGAACTTGAATAGGTCCTGATTGCAGCATTTGTAAAGTTCATCAACACTCAACTTTTCAGGCATTTTTTCCTCCGAATTATTTCAGTTTATAGTCTGTGATTTATTGTTAAGAACAATGTAGCACAAAAAAAGAATTTAATAAAGGGATTACGCCCTGGGATGATGTTCGGTATATACCTTCTTGATTCTGTCGGTTGAGACTTTAGTATATATCTGAGTTGTGGATATGTCTGAATGGCCGAGCATCTTCTGAACAGAGCGGAGATCTGCTCCACCTTCAAGCAGGTGTGTTGCAAATGAATGCCGCAAAGTATGAGGTGAGAGATTAATGCCGATCTGTTTTCCGTATTTCTTAATTGTCTGCCAGAAACGCTGCCTTGTCATTGCGCTGCCCCTGTTTGTGACAAAGAGATAGTCAGACTGTTTTTTCTTTAAGATGGCAGGCCTGAGTTCTTTTGTATATTTTTTAATTTTATCCGAAGCCCTTGAGTTTATCGGAACAAGCCTTTCCTTTGAGCCCTTGCCCATAATTCTCAGGAAGCCGGCTTCAAGGTTTACATTATTATGCTTAAGAGAAACAAGTTCGCTGACGCGGAGGCCCGAAGAATAAAGAATCTCCAGCATTGCCGTGTCCCTTAAAAATGTAGCGCTGCCTGTCCTGCTGTCAAGGAGAGATATGACATCTTCAAGGCTTAGAGCCTTTGGAAGCCTTTCCCACTTTTTGGGCGTCTGAAGATTTTCCGAGGGGTCTTCCTTAATGATCTTTTCTATTATCATATATCTGCAAATGCCGCGCAGGGAGGATATAAATCTGCAAATACTGGTAGTCGAATATCCCTTGTCCTTCACATCACTCAGGAAATCTAAGATATCGACTTTTGAGAAGGAGTCAAGTCCTTTGTTTTTTGAAGTCAGAAGCCTTTGAAACAGCCCAATGTCTCTTGAATACGCCTCAACTGTGTTTTGAGACAGCCCTCTTTCCACGGAAAGGTAGATAAGGAAATCTTTTAATATCTTCACCAACGCTGCCCCTCCGGTTTCTGCCTCTCGGGCCTTATGATAAATCCTTTTTATTTTCCTTTATCAAGTTATTATACTGCATACCGTTTGACAAAGAATGCCTTTAGTTTTTATTATACATGCACGGTAGTTTAATGCCATCAAAAGCGTCTAATGCCATGACAGATATGAGATGGTACAGACGCTTTTTTGCCGGATAATAACGAAACATTGAGGTAATGCGGAATGTGCAGGCTTGCAGCGATAACATCTAACAATTTTTTTTCTCCAATGGAGAATATACTTGCCCTTGAGACAATGAAAGAAGGGCATGACGGTTCAGGATTAGGACTCACGCTTAAAGGCCTCGGCGGAGAATTCAAAGACCTCACGAAATATCCCATAATGTCAGGCATCTGCTCTAAAAAAGGAATCAAGGCGCTTGACGATTACATGAAGAAAAACGGGTTCAGGCTCAAGCATATATGGACTCCCAAAATAAAACCGGTAAAAGGCATTGTCCCGCGGGATTACTACTTTGCGCGGGTTTATGACTATCCGTCTTCCTGCAAGGATAAATCCTTTTCCGAAAAAGAAGGCCTTTTGATGAATACACGGATCGCTTTGAGAAATATCGGCGAGTCTGACGAATCAATCTTTGTGTTCTCTTTTTATCCTGATGTTATCACCATTAAAGAAGTCGGCGACCCTCTGGAGCTTGGTGAGTTCTTCGGGCTTGACAGCGACGGTTTAAAGGCAAAAGTTATATTTGCGCAGGGAAGGCAGAACACAAACTACCAGATATACCTTTATGCATGCCACCCATTTTTTATTCAGGGTTATTGCTCTATGACAAACGGAGAAAATACAGCATTTGTTCCAATCAGAGAGTTTCTGATGAGCAGGGGATTCACTGGCTACATGGGTTATAACAGCGACAGCGAGGTTTTCACGCATATACTTCACTATGCATCAAGACAGTTGAATTTCCCCTTAATCTACTACAAAGACGTAATTACACCGCTTAAAATATCAGAGATGGAAAACAGAAAAGACAGCGGAGCGCTCAGGCTCATTAAACAGTCACTAAGGCCTCTTTGTATAGACGGGCCCAATATGGTTATAGGATTTACCCCTGACGGAACATGCTTTATGGTGCAGGATTCAAAGAAACTCCGACCCGGTGTAGTCGCAGGCGTTAAAGGGAAATATGCGCTCATGTCAGAGGAATGCGGAGTGGACAGGGCTGTTCCAAAGAGAGATAAATCCATGGATATCTTCCCTATGAAATACGATATGGTGATTATTTCACCCGGAGCAGAGGAGGTTAAGGTATGGAACCAGCTTCAGGGTTAAGGCTTGACCACAATCACAAACTTTCTCTAAGAGAATTTCCGTATATTGTCCGGTGGCGGGATGACAGGTGCAAAAGGTGCGGTCAGTGCACTGCGGTCTGCCCTGTAAAGGCAATAGAAGCAACTGTAAAAGTTCAGAGATATGTGTCTTCCGAAGGTGCTTCCCCTGCTCCAAAGGCGGAAAGAAAGGTCATCCAGATTGTTGAGCAGGTAACTGATATGGAAAGATATTGCACAGGCTGCGGGGCCTGTACGCTTGTTTGCCCCAATGAGGCAATAGAGCCTGAATTTAACCCTCAGAATAAATTCCTCCACTATAAAAATAAAGGCGGAGAGGGTTATAAGAGAGGCGGAAGGAGAAACGACCCGTCCATCTCAACTCTGGACAGGCTAAAGTTCACAAGAATCTCAATGCTTACCGACCCTGCGCTTGATGCGGGAAGGCATGAATTCCGCATAAGGACTCTTTTGGGAAGGATACTTCCTCCTGAAGAGCTTCCATTAAAGATTGAAAACAACAAACTCTCCATAAACAAAGACAGCGCAAAATTTATTCCGCCTGTCCGTGAGATATATCCGATAATGATCGGTAGCATGTCAATCGGCGCTCTTTCTCCCCCTATGTGGGAAGGCCTTGCAATGGGAGTTTCATACCTCAATGAAGTTGAGGGAATGCCTGTTGTAATGTGCTCCGGTGAAGGCGGAATGCCGCCGAGGCTTCTGAAATCAAAATATCTTAAATACTTTATCATTCAGATTGCATCAGGTTATTTTGGATGGGATGAGATAATCCACGCCCTTCCCCACATGGTTGAGGATCCTGCCGCTATAGAAATTAAATATGGACAGGGCGCAAAACCCGGCGACGGCGGGCTTCTGATGGCACAGAAGGTATTGAATCTCATAGCAAGCATTCGTGGCGTTCCCCAGTTTATTGATCTTGCTTCGCCTCCCACACACCAGACAAAGTACTCTATAGAGGAAGCAGTCGCAAAGATGATTCAATCCATGTCAATGGCATGGGGATTCAGAGTGCCGGTGTATCCAAAGATCTCAGGCTCAAGGACAGCAAGGGCAGTTCTCAATAACCTTGCAAGAAACCCATATGCTGCAGCCCTTTCAATTGACGGAGAAGACGGAGGAACAGGCGCAGCCTACAATGTGTCTATGGACAAGATGGGGCATCCTATTGCCTCAAATCTAAGGGAATGCTACCTCGACCTCGTAAAACAGGGAAAACAGAACGAGCTGCCTCTGATAGCAGCAGGAGGCGTGGGTAAAAAAGGCAATCTCGCGGCAAATGCGGCAGCCCTTATAATGCTCGGCGCATCTGCTGTTTCTATCGGAAAATACATAATGCAGGCTGCGGCAGATTGTTTCGGAGATGAATATAACAGATGCAACCTCTGCAATACAGGAAAATGTCCGAGAGGAATCACAACTCAGGATCCGAAACTTTACAGGAGGCTTGACTCCGACAAAGTTGCGGAGCGCGTTGTAGAGACTTTCAAGGCGGCAGACGTTGAACTAAGAAAGATATTTGCCCCCATGGGAAGAAGTACGGAGCTTCCTATTGGAATGTCGGACGGACTGAGCACTGATGATAAAGCAATGGCAAAAAGGCTGGGGATAAACTATGCGTGCTAAAAAGACAGGGTCAAAGGGTCAAAGGGTCAAAGGGTCAAAGAGTGAAGGCTTTAAAAACACTGACACTCTGACACTCGGACGCTCTGATACTATTATTGTCCACGGCACTATCAAAGGCAAGCGTGTTCCTTCACGTATCCTTGAGGAGCAGATACAGCATACGGTTCAGGAAGGCGCAAGGCAGCTGCATATAATCTCAGACGGCCAGCACGGCATCGGCGGCAGAATATGGTCAAGGGAAGGAACTGTAAAGATAGCTGTTGAAGGCCCTGTAGGCCAGCGGCTTGGAAGCATGGGAATGCCGGGCACCGAGATTATTGTAAAGGGAAGCGTCTCCGATGATGTGGGATGGCTTAACTGCGGCGCAAAGATAACCGTGCTTGGTGATGCAACTAACGGCGCATGGAATGCCGCTGCGCAGGGAACGCTGTATGTGCAGGGAAGCGGAGGCGCAAGATGCGACACCATGACAAAGCACAATCCGAGATTTGACCCTCCCCAGTCATGGTATTTCAGAGATGTCGGAGATTCATTTGCAGAATTTAAAGCCGGAGGCATTGCGGTAATATGCGGTGTTAATCCGAGAAATCCAAAAAATATCATAGGCTACCGCCCGTGCGTCGGAATGGTTGGCGGAACAATATATTTCAGGGGCCCTATTCAGGGCTACAGTGAAAAAGACGTAAAGCTTGTTGGCCTGACTCCTCAGGACTGGGAATGGCTAAAAACAAATATGAAGCCATTCCTTGAGGCAGTTGACAGGGAATCGCACTACAATGAACTTACAAAGTCATCTGATGACTGGAAAAAAATTATTGCATATACTCCGCAGGAAAAACGCGGAAGAAAATGGCTCGGAGTATCCCTTCCTGATTTCAGAAAAAACATGTGGGATAAGGAAGTCGGCAGCGGCGGCATATTTGCGGAATACCTGAATCATGAACTCTCTTTACTGCCATACATTACTGCTGGAACTGACAGGCGTAACAGGCCGATATGGGCAAATGAAAAATTTGCGCCTCCTTGCGCTTATGCATGCCCGACACATATCCCCTCGCACAAGAGGGCTTCCTTAATCAGGCAGGGCAAACTGAATGAGGCGCTTGAGCTTGTATTGCAATACAGCCCCCTGCCGGCAACTGTCTGCGGCGAGATATGCCCTAACCTCTGCATGCAGGCATGCACACGTGCAAGGCTTGATAAGCCTCTGGCAATAGACAAGCTTGGAGAACTGTCGCTGGACCTGCCTGCGCCTGAAAAAGCAGCTCCTACAGGGCATAAAATTGCTGTTATAGGCGGCGGCCCTGCCGGTATGAGCGTTGCATGGCAGCTTGCATTAAAGGGACATACTGTTGACCTCTATGAGTCATCAGGGAAACTCGGGGGTAAGATTGAACTCTGCATTCCGAGGGAGCGTCTGCCTCACGAAATCCTTGAAAAAGAAATATCCAGGTTCAAAGAACTTGGAGTGAATCTGCATCTGAATATGAAGGTGGATAAGAATAAATTCAAAGAGATTTATAGTGGGCATGATGTTGTTGCCCTGGCTTGCGGAGCGCACCAGCCGAGAAAGATTTCATTCCCCGGCTCAGAGGATACGGTGTCAGCCTATGATTTCCTCAAAGACATAAACCTTGGGAAAAAACCTGAACTTAAAGGCAGGAGGGTCGTTGTTATAGGCGCTGGAAATGTCGGAATGGATGCAGCTTCAGAGGCATACAACAGCGGAGCCGAATCAGTAGTTGCTGTTGATATTCAGAAACCATCCGCATTCGGCGAAGAGATGAAAATAGCAATGGCAAAAGGAACTCAGGCGCTCTGGCCCAGGTTGACAGACAGATATGATAAAAAAGACAGGAAACTTTTTTTTAAGGATGGTTCATCAATTGATGCAGACTTTGTTGTGATGGCAATTGGGGATATACCGCAATTGGATTTCCTTCCGCCTTCTGTGCATACAGAAAAGGGATGGATTCCTGTGACTGAAAATTACCAGACGTCGGATGTAAAGGTCTTTGCCATAGGCGATGTGACAGGCCTAGGCCTTGTGACAAACGCCATTGGCCAGGGCAGGCTTGCGGCAGACTACATAAACTATCAGATAATGCATGCCCCAAGATGGCCGGAAATAAAGCAGCCGATAGCATACGAGAGAATTAAGACTGAATACTACGATGCCTGCCGCGGTGATTTCACAATCGAAAAAGAAGCAGATAAGTGCATGTCCTGCGCTGCATGCCGTGATTGCCGCATGTGCGAAGCAACATGCTACTGGCAGGCAATAAGCAGAGTTGAACATAAAGACGGTTCATACGAGTATGTTGTTGATGATAACATCTGCATAGGTTGCGGTTTCTGCGCGGGGATATGCCCCTGCGGCGTATGGGAAATGGTAGAGAACGTTTAACCTTGCTATATATGCCGATGCACAAACACTAAGAGCGCTTTATGTGGCAGAGGGGGCGTGCCTGTTGTATGCGCGGGCACGCCCCCTCTGCAAAGCAAAGCTGTCGTTATCTGTCTAGAGACACTTTCCTGGTTATTGAATGTATCTGATACTTATTAGCAGGATTTGCTGCTTCATAGAAAAGCTCTACAGTTACTATTGCTTCTCTTATTCCTGCGGGAAGATCAAATTCTATAGCCTCTTTCTTGGCTTGGGCAGGCTGCAGGCTCGTATCGCGCACGTTTGCAACCTTCCACTGAGCGCCGTATTTCATTTTCGTATCGCGACAGTTCGTTGCCTGAGGATGATAATGTTTTTCAACTTTTCCTATCTCTTTTCCGTCAGTTGTTTTTGCGGTCACTACCATGACCACTCTGTTGTGGGATGGTCAGCCGTCAGGAATCCTATGCCCTGCCGTTTGCGTAATCTTCGTATTAACCACTACCTTGGAAATATATGTTCCTGCCTTCCGTAGCCATTCATACCCGAGTGTCTGAACATCCAGGCTGATTGCCTTTGCAAGAAGCTCCGAGGTTCCCTTATCGTCATTAAAGTTTGGAGCAATAAGGTGATCGCCTTTCTGCATATGGCAGTCCTGACATGTCTGCGCTCCGCCCGATGGAATATACGAATGCAGATAGCTTCCGTAAAGGTTGGCGCACTGAAAAGGCTGATCAAATTCTAAGTTTGGGCCAAGGCCGTGACACTGGCCGCAATATACCGAATCTTTGAATATTGCGCTCTTTTCAACAGCCTTATATTTCCCGTCAGGATGCTGGGCCACTGCCTTTGAGCTGTAAAGAACATTCTTTCGGGGTTCTCCGAGTTCTCTCTTGTGAATAATTGCCTTTGTATTGTGACAGACAATACATGTGATTTGAAGTTTTCCGACCTTGGCGGAATCCTTGGCAAGAAGAGCCTCCGCCAACTCGACTGCGACTGAGTCTTCCGCAGATATAACGGCCTGAGGAAGATGACACTTAAAACAGGGAAAATTCTTGATCGTCATTTTCTTAGGGTCATCTTCCGAAAAGGCGGTGCTGCCCGGCGTTCCTTTTTTTAACGCAAGCGGGGTAAGCATTAATCCTCCCTTTACGCCCATCAACGACCTGGCATGATGCGACTTTTCCCACTGTGCATAAATCTCTGCATGACATTTTTTGCAGCTTGACGAATCATACATCTTTGCAAGTTCGTCGATGGAATTAGCCTTTTTCTCTGCGGCAAATGCCGCCAACGGCAGTGCAATGAAAAGTAAAACCATGAATAACTTTAAAAATCTCATAACCCCTCCTTGTTTTAAAGTCTTGAAACCAAATCAGGATAACCTGCTGGGACTAACTTCGCGTTCGCCTGTTTCATCCAGCATTTGCTTTATATATTTCAGCGCCTCTTCGGCAGCATCTTTATCCACTTTCTGTATGGCGAACCCTGCATGCACCAGGACAAAGTCTCCAATCTTTGCAGCATCAGGCATCAGGAGAAGGCTTATGTTGCGCTGTGCGCCATAGACCTCCACAGTGGCATTCAAATCCCGAATATTTATTATTTTAGATGGAACAGCTATACACATTTTTCCCCGGGCAAAAGTCTAATATATTACCTCATAATCTGTAAACAGGCTCGCGAATTAAGGCTCTGTTGTAATTTTTGGCATAATTATCAGGTATTAATCCCGATATTATCGGGGTTATTCTTCTTTCCCCTCGACTCTTATATAAAGCGTTTTATCCGCAACAACTGAGAGCCTGTCAATCTCCGCTACTGCCTTTATAACATCCTTTTCTTTTGCCGTATGTGTCAACACAATGAGGGGAACAGCCTCTCCAAGTCTTCTTCCTTTCTGAATAACGGAGGTTATGCTTATGTTGTAACTGCCGAGCACCCCTGAGATGTTTGAGAGAACGCCAGGCTTGTCAAATGCGGTGAACCTGAAATAATACATTGCCTCTATCTCTTCCATTTTTTTGATTTTAATAGAAGATGCATGATATTTTTTGTCCTGAATCCTGCATCGTGAATCCTGCATCGTGATTCTCTTCCCAATATCTACGACATCGCTTACAACCGCGCTTCCTGTCGGCATATCGCCTGCGCCTCTTCCATAGTAAAGGGTGTCGCCTACAGCGTCTCCCTGCACATAAATTGCATTGAAAACACCATCAACCTTTGATATAAGATAATCCTTTGGAACCATTGTGGGATGGACCCTGAGTTCCACCTTGTTGTCAGTAGCCTTTGCAATCGCAAGAAGTTTTATCTTATAACCAAGCTCTCCTGCAAAGCCGATGTCCTGAGAGGTTATTCTGGTTATGCCCTCTTTATAAACATCATTAAACGAAAGCGGTATGTCATACGCCAGCGATGCAAGTATCGCCAGCTTATGGGCTGAGTCAATTCCTTCAATATCATAAGTAGGGTCGGCTTCCGCATAGCCAAGCCTCTGCGCATCTTTCAGAGCATCAGAAAATTCAATACCCTCGTCCGTCATCTTTGTAAGAATATAATTTGAAGTGCCGTTTATTATCCCATAGACTGCCAGTATCCTGTTAGCAACGAGCCCCTCTTTTATAATCTTGATAATGGGAATGCCGCCGGCAACAGACGCCTCAAAGCCTATCTCAACACCATGCTTTTCCGCTTCAGCCAATATCTCATTTCCCTCTGTGGCGATAAGCGCTTTATTTGCTGTAACCACATGCTTCTTATTTCTTATCGCCTTGAGAATAAAATCTTTTGCAGGGTGTATGCCTCCGATAAGTTCAATAACTATATTAATCTCCGGGTCATTAAGTATGTCGTCAGCATTAGTAGTTAAAATCCCTTCCGGCAGTTTAAGCCCCCTGCTCTTTTTTATGTCAAGGTCCGCAATCTTTTTCAGGTTTATATCAAAACCTGTTCTCTGGGAAATAACGTCTTTATTCCCAAGTAATATCTTAGCCGTTCCTGTGCCAACCGTCCCGAATCCTATAATGCCTACATTAATCATCCGCCAAGCACCTTCCTTATTCCCTTTGCAGCCTGTTTTATCCTGTGCTCGTTTTCGACAAGGGCGAAGCGCACGTATTCATCTCCTCCTTCTCCGAAACCTATTCCCGGAGACACAGCGACCCCGCCTTCCTTTATAAGAAGTTTTGCAAATTCAAGGGAACCCATTTTTCTGAACTGCTCAGGAATTTTTGCCCATACGAACATTGTAGCCTTTGGGGATTCCACATTCCATCCTGCATTATGAAGCCCGTTAATCAGCACATTGCGCCTGGACTCGTATATTTTCCTGAATTCCTCAACACACTCCTGAGGCCCTCTCAGGGCAACAATGCTTGCAATCTGTATGGGCTGAAACATCCCGTAGTCAAGATAGCTCTTTATCTTTATCAGCGCTCCGACAACATCCTTATTCCCAACGCAGAAACCGACTCTCCATCCGGCCATGGAATAGCTTTTTGTAAGAGAGAAGAATTCCACTCCCACATCCTTTGCTCCCGGAACCTGCAAAAAGCTCGGCGCCTTGTAATTATCAAAAACAAGGTCTGCATAGGCAAAATCATGAATAACTATTAGATTGTTCTCTTTTGCAAAATCCACAACCTTCTTAAAGAACTCCAACCCTTCAACAACGATTGTTGTCGGATTGTGAGGGAAGTTCATTATAAGCATCTTAGGCCTTGGCCATGTTTTTTTAAATGCCTTTTCCATTTCTGCAAAAAAATCAATCCCCGGCCCTATCGGAATGCTTATAACCTCGCCGCCTGCGATAATCACACTGTAAGGATGTATCGGGTATGCAGGCGCAGGCGTCATGACAACATCTCCGGGCTGTATAGTTGCAAGGGCCAGGTGCGAAAGCCCTTCCTTTGAACCGATAGTTACGACTGTCTCGCTTTCAGGGTCTAAATCAACATCAAATCTCCTCTTGTACCACTCGCATACCGCCATCCTCAACTGGGTAATTCCCTTTGACGCGGAATACCTGTGATTTTTGGGATTGTTTGCCGCCTCGCAGAGCTTGTCTATCACATGCTTTGGAGCAGGCATGTCAGGATTCCCCATGCCAAGGTCAATTATATCCTCACCGCGTTTTCTCGCCTCCATCTTGAGGCCGTTGACTATGGCAAACACATAAGGCGGAAGCCTCTTTATCCTGTTGAACTCAAACATTTAAACTCCCTCTGGTGAATTGGTGAATCGGTCAATCGGTGAATCGCAATAATTCATTCATCTATTCACCCATCAACCCATTCACCTATTTACCGATTATTATTATACATCTCCTCCGCATTCATTGAACTCCTTACAAGCGGAGCTGACGCCGCATATCTAAACCCTATTTTAACAGCTGTTTCTTTATATTCATTAAAAATCTCCGGCCTTACATATTCTTTAACAGGAAGATTCTGTTTGCCCGGCCTGAGGTATTGGCCTATTGTCACAGTATCGCAGCCGGCATCTTTGAGGTCTTTCAATACGCTGACAACCTCATTGAAAGTCTCGCCCAAGCCTACTATCAGCCCTGATTTTACGTTAACATCAAGCGCAATCTTTTTTGCATTTCGTAAAACATTTAAGGATCTTTCATAATTTGCCTGAGGCCTTGCATACGGATAAAGCCTTGGCACAGTCTCTACATTATGATTATAGACGTCCGGCGCAGAATCAAGGACAGTCTTCAGTGCATCGTAATCACCCTTAAAGTCAGGGGTGAGAACTTCCACCGTAGTCTTCGGAAGATGTTTTTTTACTGCCTTTACCGTTTCAGCAAAATGCCCGGCGCCGCCGTCAGGCAAATCATCCCTCGTAACAGAGGTTACAACAACGTACTTCAAGCCCATATCCCTTGCAGCCAGAGCAACCCTTTCCGGTTCCATTTCATCAAGAGGCTTGGGAGCGGAGGACTCTACAGAGCAGAACCCGCAGTTCCTTGTGCATGCAGAGCCGAGAATCATGAAAGCAGCAGTAGGTTTTGAAAAGCATTCTCCAATGTTCGGGCATCGCGCCTCTTCGCAGACAGTTGAAAGGCGGTGATTCCTTAAAATCTGTTTTGTATCATGCCCCCCCATAGGGCTTTTCACTTTTATCCACTCCGGCAATCGCATGGTTATTAAACATAAAAGAAATGAAAAAGTTTGTCAATCACGGAAAGGGAAAACGTCATTTAAGAATTAAGCCGCGGACAGGCTTTATGTTAAAATGTTAACTATGCTTTATACGGAGGATATTGTTTCCCAATGAACAGGATGCTGCCTTCTCTTTATATTCTGCTTGCCCTATTCCTGTGGAGCAGTCTCGGCGTAATCGTAAAACTGTCAGGGGTAGCGGTTCATGTGCTTATCTTTTATTCAGTTATAGTCTCTCTTATTGTTCAGGGAATAATCCTGTCCCGGAAAACTTACAGGAAAGAGTTCCCAGGACTAAAACTGCTTCAATATCCTTTAATTCTTGGTGCTGCTTCATTAATAAATACCTTTACTTACTACCTTGCCTTTAAACATACAACGATAGCAAATGCAGTGCTCACTCATTACACCGCCCCTGTCATTGTCGCTTTTCTTGCTCCGTTATTCCTGAAAGAGAGAGTAACACGGCCGATTATTATTTCAATCGCCATAGCTTCAGCAGGCCTGTGGATTATGCTCAACGGATTTTCATTTAACGAAGGCGACGCCCTTGGAATAACCGCGGGGCTGGTATCGGGATTCGCTTATGCGGTAGTCGTTATCCTCATCAGAATTTACACGCAGAGCTTTAATCCTGTAGTGCTTGCCTTTTTCTCAAACGCAGTCATCGCAATCCTTCTTGCGCCTTTTGTCAGGGAGTTTCCGGTAAATGCGCTCTGGAGTTTTCTGGTAATGGGGATTGTCCATTCTACAATAGCCCCTATTCTCTACTTTAAAGGTCTTCGCTACGTCTCTGCCGGCAGAACCGCTGTGTTTGGTTATATTGAGCCTGTTATCGCGATAATATTCGGCATAATATTTTTGAGTGAATTGCCGGGAAAAGGCTCAATTATCGGAGGACTGCTGATAATATTTTCAGGGTATTTAACATTAAGAGAGGGGAAATAAGCAGATCTTCTCCGGAACTTTTGCTGATTTTTCCGCTTCGGATTCCTTTAAATACTCAGAGTCCTTTCGTTATCCTTCAGCCACTTTTGCCTTCTTTTAAAATCAGGCATGATGCTTTTTACTTTATCCCAAAATAATCTTGAATGGTCTCTTTGTTCTAAATGCACAAGTTCATGCACAATTACATAGTCAATTATTTCCAGCGGAACCATTATCAAACGCCAGCTGAAATTTACCGTTCCCCTTGATCCGCTTGAGCCCCATCTTTTTTGAGCGCCAGTGATTTTGATTGAAAGCGGCTTATATCCGGTAAGGCTTGAATACCACTCGCAGCGCTCTTTTATCTTCTTTTCCGCGACCGATTTGTACCACTTTATCACAACATCCCTTGCATAAGGCACTTTTTCCAGAGATAAAAGCAGATTATCTTTAAGCTCAATATCAACGCCAATACTATCCACAATTTTCAGCATATAGCTCTTTCCGAGACAAAAGAACGACTCTCCATTTACAAATTCCTTGGCTTTTGGCTTGGGCCTGCTCTGTATCTCCTGCAACTTTGCTCTAATCCAGCCTCGTTTTTCATTAACCAGATTTTCCAGGTAATCAACAGGGGTTTTAAACGGCGCTCGAATAACAAGCGTTGCATCGTGCGTCAGCACAAGCGCAATCGTTTTTCTTTTTGAGCGGATTATTCTGCTGATTTTAATTTCTTCCATAAAGTGCGGAACTATTATAACAGACGGAGGAAGTTGAAAAAATAGAAGGTAAAGGTGGGCTGGAATTTCAGATTCTTGGAATGGCAGGATTTAAGTCGTGAGCGACCCGCCCGCAGGAGGGGTCTGGGGAGGAATGCGAGCGGTTTTCGGACTGGGGTTTTTCGGAAAAAAATGGACGGGCCAATCTGAATGATTACTGCGGTTTGATTTTCTGTTGAGGTTGTGGCCCAATGAAAATCTGCTGAAATTGCTTGCCCCACGATACGCCATGTGCGCTCTCGTATAATTTCACAAACGGGCTAACATTAAAAAAGCCGTTAAGTAAAATATATGACTCCCAAAGTAAATCTTGAAGCGTATCGTCGGCAAGCTCAATTTTCAAACCAAAGGCGGTGAGCTACTTTTCCGATTATGATACGCACTTGATGCACTCACGCCCTTTGCCTATGGATAAACTCACCGCCTTTTTAATTTTCTTATCAACATTTTTTCTCTCTGATAGGTAGCGTCTTTTTTTGAGGTATGGACTATGACAGGTTATTCATGAAAAGGCAAGGCAGATATGAAACATCCAACAACTACTTGGGGAACACTTCCCATCTTCTCCTTCTTCCCCTCACCGCCCCTAAATACTAATCCTTTCCTCCCATTATTTTCAACATCTTTCTCTCTGATATAATATTTCATCTGAGGCACCGGCTCAAGCTTAGATTATGAAAGTAATCTTTTCCGATACATGATAAAATGAATGTCATGGAGAAAAAAGAGAGCAATTTTGCTTTCATAGACAGCCAGAATCTGAATCTTTCAATACGTGCGCAAGGGTGGTTTCTGGATTATAAAAAATTTCGGAAATACCTTGAAGATAAATACAGCATAACCAAAGCCTTTCTATTCCTTGGATATGTTCCTTAAAATTAGGACCTTTATACTTCCTTGCAGGAATCAGGCTATATAGTCATCTTTAAACCTACTCTCACTTTGCCGAATGGAAAAGTAAAGGGAAATGTTGATGCCGAACTGGTATTGCACACAATGGTTGAATATCAGAGATATGACAAGGCACTGCTTGTTACAGGTGATGGAGATTTTTATTGTCTGGTGGATTATTTGATAAAGCAGGAGAAACTGCTTAAGCTGATGGTGCCTAACGAAAAGAAGTTTTCTTCATTGTTTAGAAAAGTTATGTCGCACGTAGTATTTATGAACAATCTTAAGGAGAAGTTAGAGTACAGAAAGGATCCAAAATAAAAGAGAGGCATTACCGCGGGACGAAACCCTTTGGATAGCCTCTCATCGTGATTCTGATGTTAGTATAACATACTATTAATTCTTGTCAATAGTGCTTCAAAAAATATAGTACTGGCTTATTGATTGGTGGAGGCGGCGGGAATTGAACCCGCGTCCGAAAGCACTACTCTCAGGTTTCTACATGTTTGTTCTGCCTACTTAATCTCGGATGCTGAACCGCCGGCAAACGGGCTGTTTCATCACCCCATCTCCCTTTATCTTGCCTCAGGTTCAGGAGAAAGACCTGAGACCAGCCTGCTGCCTTCGCTGCATCCAAAACACAGGCAATCCCGGTGCAGCGTGCCGCTTTAATTAAGCAGCAAGTGCCAGTTCGTTGTTGGCTTTTGTGTTTTTTCCCATCTTTTAACGTGGTGATGGAGCCACGACATGCCGCCTAAGCCTCGTAACCCCCGTCGAGCCCTTTCGCCCCCGAGGACACTTATATAATAACATATTTACCTGCTCTTCATCGCCCTTTCTATTTCTCTGTCAGCTTCTTTTTTCTTGATAGCATCCCTTTTTTCATACTGCCTCTTGCCTTTTGCAAGCCCTATCTCAACCTTTGCGAAAGAGCCTTTGAAATATATCTTTAAAGGGATAAGCGAGTAACTTTTTTGCGCCACCTGCCCTCTTAATCTCTCTATCTCTTTTTTGTGCAGTAGCAGTTTCCTTGTCCTGAGCGGTTCATGATTTGTGATGTTGCCGTGGCTGTAAGGGCTGATGTGGCAATTAATAAGAAAAAACTCGCTATCCTTTGCAAGAACATAGCTGTCTTTCAGGTTCCCCTTCCCTTCTCTGAGGGATTTTACCTCTGTCCCCAAAAGGGCAATGCCGGCCTCTGTTTTTTCCTCTATGTGATAATCGTGGTATGCCTTCCTGTTCTGGCAGACTATGTTCATTGATTATGATAACATGTCCCTCTTCCGCATTTCCTTTCTTTAAAATCCGAGCGGTTCCCATGTTTTAAACAGATTAACCTCATCCCCGGGATTAGGAAGCCCCGCAATCTTCCATGCCTTTACAGGGTTCATGAAGTTTTCGGTTATGCAGTTTTTCGGCTGATGCACATTCTTGCAAACAGCCCGCAGGATCGGAAAAAATTTATGCTCTTTATAATATTCCCTCAGAAATTTTATTATGTCCATCTTGTCTTTTGTAAGTTCCTCCACGCCCTCGTTTTCAGCCAGCGCGCATGCGACATCTTCGTTCCAGTCCTCAGAATTCAGCAGAAAACCGTCAGCATCAAGTTTGATAGTCATTCCCTTATACGCCATTGTCTGCATGCATACCTCCTTTTATTATGCTTTAAAATCTCCCTATTCCTTAACCCCTCTTGTGCCTCCGAGCGCAGGAAAACCTTCAGGATCAGCATCATTCTGCTTGCTCAGGATTTTCAGGCGGCGCTTCATTGTCTGAATTTCCGACGTCTGTGACGCAATAATATCCTCCGCCAATTTTCTTATCAATGGGTCAGTCCCGTGAATCAGCACAAGGCGCGCCATTTCCACTGCGCCTTCGTGATGCGGTATCATCATTGCCAGAAAGTCCACATCCGGATTGCCGGTATATCCCGGAGCGTGCATATCCGTCATCATCTTTTCCATGCCGGCGCCCATCTCCTGCATAAATTTTTTATACTCCGGCGAAAAACCGGATAACTCTGTCTTGCCATGTGTATGGTTATCAGCCAATGCGCTTGTCCTCCTTTCTATGCCGTCTGCCCTTTATGGCCCGGACGCACATAAACAAGATTGATGCTTTTTTTGCTTCTCAACTCACCTGAAGGAAGCTTCAGGCTGCCCAAAGGAATCTCGGCAATGAATTTAGGATTGAATGGGTCTGAAACATCAAAGGCGCTTGCAACATTCTGTCCTTCATTTGAAGTCCCGGGCAGCTCGTCCTGCTCATGCGAGACATAAAGCAGTTTATTTGCAGGATTTGTCCATAAGCCATGAGCCTCTCTGCCATGCGAAAAAAAACTTCCAACGACTTTTCGCTGTCCTTGAGAAACACTCCTGTCTATTATGGATATACGGCTTGATGCAGCGCCACGAGGCCCTCCGTCATCCACACGCGCAAGGCTTACATAAATAACCTTGCCATTTGCATTCTCCACAAACTCAAGGTGATTCGGCCTTGCAAGCTTGCCCAAAGAAACATTGTCCAGCAGATTAAAGTGTTCCGTTGCAGAGCGCGCGGAAACAGCATCTGATAATTTGTGCGAAAGCCATACCTCTTTCCCGTCAGGAGAGGTCTTAAGGAAAGGTGTAAAGCCGGCCTTGTCCTGTTGGCTGATGTCAATCGTAACAAGGCGCTGTGGTTTAGAATACCCTCCCTTGCCCTGATTAACCTTCAGGACATCAAGCTTGGGTACTTTCTGGCTCGCCACAAAGGCAAGAGTGCCCTTTGCGTTAAACCATACCTGTGCAGGGCCGTTAATCGTATCTATGAACCGCCGGATTGCCTTAGTCTCAACACCGCCTGCCTGTTTTATTGCCAGTTCAACATCAAGAATGGCTATTTTATCTTCGCCCCTAAGGGCAACCCATAGTTCCTTGCCGTTTCTGCTGAATGTCGGTTCATGCGGCTCTCTGCCAACAAGTATTCCGCTGGAAATTCTTTCGGAATTTGTTGTAAGTGATGCAAATGGATTCGGAACATTGCCTATCACTTTCTTTTTTACAGTGTCAATCAAATAGATATTGCTTGACCCTCTGCCGCTTGTTGCAAGCATTCTGCCGTCAGGAGACGGCACCACACCGTGAGCGTCAATGCAGCCATGATACAGCGGCTTATGTATCATCACCGCATGAGTAGGCATTACGCCTCCGGTAACAAATCTGAACGGCGGGCGAGGGTCTTCATCAAAACTCGTAAGGTTAATGGTGGTTTCTACGGTATTGCTATTCGGATCTATAACGCTTATGGTATTTGAATCTTCGTTTGCGATAAAAACCCTGTCTGTAGAATCTATGTCAACAACGTCAGCGGCTACAGCCTCTGACAGTATGCCTTGAAATTGCGATGCAACGGCTATAGCTCCCATGAGCTTTAAAAAATCTCTTCTTGATTTTTCATGCTCATTCATAGTTACCCTCCCCTGTAGGATTCATGCAATACAGCGTTATAAATATATGCTTAGGCTACTTCCTTACTTCTCCGGTGAAAATATAATCGTTGTCTTTCTTTGCGCTGTGGCAGTCAATGCAGCCCTTTACCCTGCCTGCCGCAACTGCAAAAGAAAAAACAACAAATGGCAGCGATAGTAAAAGATAAGTCTTTTTCGTAACATGTCCTCCTCTATTTATTTTTTGAAATACCCCAGCCTCTTCATCTCTGTGAATGCCCAGTCATCTGCCAGAAGCTCATCATCTCCAACATCAATAAGGCTTGCTGCATACTCGCTTAAAAAGAGATATGCGAGTTTTTTCTGGTCAGAATTGAGCATGTCTGCCCTGTCAAATGCTACACTTTTTATCTGGCCTCTGATCCTGAGGGCGTTGACCCTTTCACCTATAACCTCATCAGGTATCGTCTCCTTGATAAGCATTTTACAGCCTGATGGCGTCTTTAGGACAAGCTTCATCGGCCTGTTACTGTCTACATCGGGGATACTGTTTTGCCTGCACCATTCAGAGATATCATCCACAAATACTATATCCTCCTGAAACAGGCAATACTGCTCCATCAGATATCTGAAAAGCTCAAAATAATCTTTCGTATTCACCTGAATCCTTTCTGCATCTGTCTCATACGGCTTGCAAGTTCTCTCAGTGCATCTGCAATGGTCATACCCTTTCTCATCAGTCTTTTTACATATTCTGCCTTTGACAGTTCGTTTATTATCTTTTCAGCAGATTCATTTCTCAGACAAATGTTTTCTCCTGTCTCAATCTGCTGCATAATGCATCTTTCTATCTGTTCAGGCGTAAATTTCTTTGCAAGCTCCTTTATCTCTCTCACTTCTGTAGCCATAACACCACCTCACAAAAGCAGTTTATTTATCTCTTTAAGCGTCATGTCATAATCAGGATGCTCTGTAAGTTCAGGGACTATCTCGATGTATCTTATTGTGTCATCCCTGTCTATGATGAATATGGAGCGGGCAAGGAGCCTGAGTTCCTTAATCAAAACCCCGTAGGCTGTGCCGAAGGATGAATCCCTGTGATCCGAAAACGCTTTGACCTTGTCTATGGCGGCAGTTGTGCAGAACCTCGATATGGCAAAAGGCAGATCCATGCTTATATTCAGGACAACCACGCTCTCCGGAAATTTTGCAGCCTCCTGATTGAACCTCCTTGCCTGTATGTCGCATACAGGGGTATCAAGAGAGGGGGTAACGCTTATAACCTTAATCTTCCCTTCAAAGTCCTTCAGCCTTATCTCTTTGAGATTCCCGTCAAGCACAGTAAAATCAGGGGCCTTGTCCCCAACCCTCAGATGTGCGCCTGTCAGGGTTACAGGATTACCGTGAGCGTTTACAACATCCCTTCTCTCCATTAGTTTCTCCCTTTCTTTGATTCAATTAAACCCTCTTTTTGAATTCATGCTCTTTCCAAAAACCCTTTTCAGCCAGAGCATTGATGATATTCTTTCTGCCGATTATTCCCACAAGCTTTTTATTCTCAACAACCGGCAGGACAGAGAGACTTGAAGAATTTCCGCAGAAGAGATCCACTATTTCCTCTATAGGCGTATCAGCCGCCACTGTAATAGGTTTTGAGCAGACACCTTCGTGCTCAGCATGTCCGCAGGACATAAGGCTCTCTGCGCTGAATTCATGAATAGTTCTCCCCTCTTTTATGGCTCTCAATACGTCATATTCAGAGACAATTCCCATCACCACCAGATTATCGTCTACAACAGGCAGAGCCGGATAACCGCACATAAGTTTTTCAACAAGCTCCTGGCCCTTCAGTTTCGCCGGCAGACTTACTCTTGGATGCATAATATCTTTTGCGCGTATACAAGACATATTGACCTCCTTTTGATGTTTAATTTGTTATGTAACAAAAACAGTTGCCCTTTTCAGTTCGTTAAGGTTTGAGAGCAGCTTGTGATGCTTTTGTTCATCTGCTATGAGATATGACAGTATGTAGCGCGTTACGAACAGTTCGCTGTTCTTGAGCGCTTCATCAGCAAGTTCCAGAGATTTTGCCTCTGCCGCAAGGTGCTTGTTGAGCCCGCTTGAAAGCAAGGCAAGGTCATCAGGACTCAGGATAAAAGCTTCTTTCGTAAGACTGTCTATAAGCATCTGCTGCATAACCTTGTGCTTCTGAGAGTCGTGCTTTATCATCTCCATAGTCATTCTTATTAGTTTGTTGTCAGTTTTTTCCATAAGTTCTTCTGAAAATTTTATTGTGGCATCTTCGAGTTTCTGCCATTCCCTCAGGGTATGCAGAAGTTTTCCTGATAATTCCACAGGCCTTTTTATTTTTTCTTTCTTTGACGGCGCTCTCTCAGGCATACGTGCCTCCTTGTACTGTGATTTTATTTAAGCCTTCCCTCAGCCGCCTTCCAGTCAATATTCTTAAAGAACGCCTCGATATAGTCAGCCCTCTTAAGCCCGTAATCAAGCATGAAGGCGTGTTCGAAAACATCCATGATGAGAATCAGGCTGCATCCTGCGGGATGGGATACGTCGTGCTCATTTATCCAGAAATTAATCAGCCTTCCGCTCTGGCTGTCGTGATAGAGAGCAACCCAGCCGATGCCTCTCATGGTTCCTGTTCCCCTGAAATCCTTGTCCCACGCCTCATAACTGCCGAGGCCCTCTGCAAGTTTCTTGGCGAGCTTGCCGCTTTTGTCAAGACCGCCCTTCCCTCCGAGGTTCTCAAAGTAATACTCATGAAGCCTCATTCCGTTAAATTCCCAGCCAAGCCTCCTCTTGAGTTCCGCAAATTCAGGTGTAGCAGTTTTACCGTCTCTCAGCATCTGGTCGAGGGCGTCCAGAACCTTGTTCGTGTTGGCAACATACCCTTGATAGAGCGTGAAATGGTTCTTCAACAATATCTCGCTGAACCCCTCCATGCCTATGAGTTTTGAATAGTCCTTTGCTGCGTATGGCATAACCCTTACCTCCTTTTAATTTCGGCAGTTGCAGGTTCAGCAACTCCTGACAGAATCGCCGCACTGCCGATAAGTTTGATTTTTAAAAAATCTCTCCAGTCCAAAGACATAACCTAATATATTCCCCCTTTCGATTAATGCTACTCCTGAATGAAAAGAGATCCCATGATTTAAATCATATCACCGGTTTATTGGTGTTGCAACATGGAATTGTGAAATTATTTTGGAATGGCAGGCAGGTTTCTGAAGGCCCCAGAAATTAATACCGGCTAATATGCTCAGGCTTGTCCTAAGTCTTTGGATAAATAGGCTATTTTCTGCTGTATTTGTGAACGGCCTCAACCATTGCAATTGCACTTTTTACAGGCGTCTCCGGAAGTATCCCATGCCCGAGATTGAATATATGCCCTTTTGCGCTTTTCCCTTTTAATAATATATCCCGAACTTTCTTCTCAATCTCTTCTTCCGGCAAAAAAAGTGCGCAAGGATCAATGTTGCCCTGAACAGCAACTTTTTTGCCGAGTCTCCTTATCGCATCAGCGATATCAATTCTCCAGTCAATGCCTATAACATCAGCTCCCGACTTTTTCACCTCTTTAATAATTCCGGCGCAGTTATTCGCAAAATAGATTACAGGCGTTTCAGGATGCTGCTTCTTGAGGCTGGTTACAATCTTTTTCACATATGGAAGTTCAAATTCTTTATAGTCATCAGGCGCAAGTATGCCTGCCCATGAGTCAAATATCTGGACAGCCTGAGCGCCTGCAATTATCTGGCTTGAAAGGTATGAGATAACTGTCTTAGTCAGTTTTTTCATCAGATAATCAAATACTGCCCTGTTCTGAAACAGCATCTTTTTTGTATTTAGAAAGTTCTTTGAGCTTCCGCCTTCAATCATATACGTGGCAAGCGTAAATGGAGCGCCGGAAAATCCGATGAGAGGAACTTTTTTCTCAAGCTCTTTCCTCAGAATCTTTATCGTATCCAGAACAAACGGCATTGAATCTTCAGTGTCCGGCACTACAAGCCTGTCAACAGCGGATTTTGTCCTGACCGGTTCGCTTAAAACAGGCCCTTTTTTTTCCGAGAATTCAAGGTGCATCCCCATTGCCTCAACAGGAATGAGGATATCCGAAAAAAGTATTGCTGCATCAACGCCTAATATGTCAACCGGCTGAAGAGTTACTTTTGCGGCAAGTTCAGGGGTTTTGCAGAGAGTAAGAAAATCAACCTGCTCCCTTATGGCCTGATACTCAGGAAGGTATCTGCCTGCCTGACGCATAAACCATACAGGAGTGTAATCCACTTCTTTACCGCGGCACGCTTTAAGAAATGTATCGTTCATTTTACCACCTTCTTTTTTAGTTTTATTGGAACATAGCCGCAGAACGGCTCTTCTTCAAGATAATCGCCGTGTATTGAATAAGACCTTGCCCTGCATCCTCCGCAGACGTTTATATATTCGCATGAACCGCACTTGCCTTTATATTTCTTGAAATCGCGAAGCTCTCTGAAGAGTTCTGAATTTTCCCATATATCCTTAAATGATGTTTCTCTTATATTCCCCGCAGGCTTCGGGAAATAACTGCATGGAAGCACGTTGCCGTCAACATCAATCAAACATATAAGCTGTCCTGCAATGCAGCCTTTTGCGCCGCCTGTGGAAAACTTCAAAGTCCTTTTTTCAAACTTAGCGCCCTCTTCTTTAGATTTTTGCAGAACCACTCTGTAATAGTGGGGCGCGCATGTCGGCCTTACAAGCATATCTTTTTCATCCTTCTCCATCTCATAATGCCATTCAAGAATTTCTTCATAAGCCTCTTTGGAAATGAGTTCATTCATTATCTCCTCGCCCCTTCCCGTAGGCACTATCATGAACATATACCATGCAGTTGCGCCGAGTTCTTTTGCAAGTTTGTACACCTTGGGTATTTCTTCCTGATTTCTCTTTGAGAAAGAGGAATTGACGATAAATTCTATCCCGTGCTTCTTAAAAAGCCTTGCAGCATTTATCGTCCCTGCAAATGCTCCCTTCTGGTTTCTGAAGTCATCATGAACCTTTTCATCAGAGCCGTCAATGCTTATAGAGACTATTTTAATTCCTGAACTCTTTATCTTTTCGCAGGACTCATCTGTAACCAGCGTGCCGTTTGTGGCAAGGCACATCCTCAGCCCTTTTTCTGTGCCGTATTTAGCAATCTCAAAGACATCTTCCCTTACCAGCGGTTCGCCTCCTGAAAGAACAATAACGGGCTTTGCATAGCTTACAATGTCATCAATTATCCTGAAAGCCTCTGATGTCGGGAAGTCAGAATGCCCTTTTATCTCCATCTCTGACGATGAACGGCAGTGCACGCAACGCAGGTTGCATCTCCGCGTTATTTCCCATGCTATCCACTTAGGCGCAAATTCCATAGATGATTATTATAGCTGTACCTCTTGTAATTTTTCATTCCAGATGTTTTTCTCTATTACATCAAGCAGCGGGTTAAACGTGGACTGTCTAAGAGCTGATATATAAATTGCATTGTAGCGGAGCGCTATATTTTTAATCTCATCCTCCGCGGCCTTATCTGCCTTGTTGAATACGATTATTCTCTTTTTGTCTGACAGGTTAAGCTCCCTGAGTATGTTTTCAACGGACTCCATCTGCTGTTCAAACCTCGGATTGGATATGTCCACAAGATGCAAAAGCAGGTCTGCGTCCTGAAGCTCTTCAAGCGTTGATTTAAAGGCTGCCATTAAATCTTTCGGAAGGTCTCTTATGAAACCCACTGTGTCGGTGATAATAACATCCCTTTCTTTTGGAAATCTGAGACGCCTGCTTGCCGTGTCAAGCGTTGCAAACATCTTTTCCTCCACAAACACTCCGCTTTTTGTAAGGGAATTCAGAAGAGTTGATTTGCCGGCATTTGTATATCCTATGATTGAAACAATCGGAATCATTTTTTCAACCCTTCTCTGTTTCCTCTGCTTCCTTGCCTCACTCAGAGATTTAAGTTCCTTCTCAAGGAGGGTTATCCTGCCCCTTACGCGCCTTCTGTCTATCTCAAGTTTCATCTCGCCGGGGCCTCTTCCTCCGATTCCTCCCATCAAGCGGGACATTGCTGTTCCCTTGCCTGTCAGTCTCGGCAGCCTGTATTTAAGCTGTGCAAGCTCTACCTGAACCTTTCCGTCCCTGCTGTGCGCCCTTCTTGCGAATATGTCCAATATGAGTTGGGAACGGTCAATAACCTTGAGTTCTGTAAGTGCTCCTATTTCCTTCACCTGAGACGGATTCAGGTCCTGATCAAATATCAGAAGCGTTGCGCCTTTGTTCAGGGCATTGATTATCACATCTTTAAGTTTGCCCTCGCCCATAAGATACTTAGGGTTTATATCTTTGGGTCGCTGGATTACTGCATCAAGCACAAGCACATCACTCGAAAAAGCCAGCTCTCTTAACTCTTCAAGCGAATCTTCCTGTTCATATTTCGTCTTCTTGGATACACTTACAAGAATTGCCCTTTCGCGCAAGTCCTTTCCCGACCGGGTCGGGATCTCCGACTGGTCAAACAGCCTTTTTCTGTCCATTTCTTCTTCAAGCGACTCTATGAAAGAGATGAAATCAAGGTTAAACCTGTGAAAATTTACGGGAGGCAAGATTTCAATGGGCTTTTCTGAGCCCTGTGGCATAAGATGCGCAGTATAAATATTGTCAGGAAGAGAGTCTTTCACTCCGATTGCGGCAACTATATCAAGCCTGAGAAGGGCAAGGTCTGTGAGGTCATCCTGACTGAGAGGCTCATTTTTCAGATGGGTATGCACAAGGCGCATGCCGCGCAGCGCGCGCCTGCCGAGCGGAAAATCTTCAAGCCCGGGAATAAAAACGCTCTTTGCATCGCCGGCTATGACATGGCTAATCCTTCCGTCTCTGGTTATAAGAAGCCCTATCTGTTTTCCGATTTCCGATGAAAGCTCGGTGAGATGTCTTGCCAGTTCAGGGGTTATTACCCTATCGGCAGGAACCTTCCTGCGGTAAATCTTTTCGAGGGAGTAGAGTGAACTCTTTTTTAATCCCGCTATATGTCCGTAAACAGTGGCTATTTTTTCAAACCTCCAGTTTCATTGTATCAAAGTCCGGCAAACCTTTACAATAAAATGTATAAGTTCCATACAAATACATTAAGTGACGTTGCTGTTATAGTAGAATATAAAGAATGAGCACAGGCGAAGAAAAGGCATGGGAAGACTTAAACAACCTCAATCCTTCTGATGTATGCAGGAAGGCACGGGTTTTCTACGACGGAAAAAACAGCTACATACTGAAGTCGCTGGGAATGGATTTCTCGGTTCATCCCGGCAAGAGAGAGATTAAAAATATTCAGCCTGAAGGAGAAATAATTCTCAAAAAATACGGTTACTTTTTCAACCTGTCCGCTTTATGCTATCTCATCAACTCAAGAGACATTCCCCTCTCGGAAAAACTTGTCAAACCTGTGGGACTTAAAGGTGGAGAGATTTTTTTTAGGGGCAGCCATGTGCTTCCACTGGAGAGGATCGCTGAAAAGTATGGCAACGACAAGGCAAGCTTTATTGAAAAAGGCAAAAACCTCAATGGTAATATCATGAATTACGGCGATGCATCCGTTGAACTCTTGCCCCTGCCCCGCATACCCGTAACATTAATCCTCTGGCTCTCTGACGATGAGTTCCCTTCAAGGGCAGACGTGCTCCTTGATTCAACCTGCGAACAGCACCTGCCGCTTGATATTATATGGTCAATCGCAATGATGTCTGTGCTGGTGATGCTGTGAACCGTAAACTTATAGAAAAAGCAGATAAACTTTTATCTAAAGAAAAAGGCACAATATTAAAAGACCCCGGCGGCAGGATTAATGTCTGCCTTATTTATCCGAATACTTATCATGTCGGAATGTCAAATCTCGGATTTCAGGGGATATACACGCTTCTTAACGACAGGAGCGACACATTATGCGAAAGGGCATTTCTGCCTGATGAGGATGATATTGATGAGTATGTCAGGACCGATACAAAGCCTTTTGCTCTTGAGTCAAAAAGGCCTCTGAATAATTTTGATATTCTGGCTTTTTCGGTTTCATTTGAAAACGATTATCTGAATATCTTAAAAATACTTAAGCTTGCCAATATACCTCTCAGGGCATCTGACAGGAATCAAACACATCCGCTTCTTATAATCGGAGGAGTATGTGCATTTTTTAACCCTGAACCATTGGCTGATTTCTTTGACGTCTGCTTTGTCGGAGAAGCAGAAGAGATGCTTAATGAATTCATTGATACATATAAAAAATCAGAGACAAGGCCGGAGCTTTACGGACAAGCAGCCGCAATAGAAGGCGTCTATGTACCCGGATTGTATAACATCAAATTTAACAACGGAATACACAGCAGGGAGGCATTGGATGGAGCCCCTGAAACAATTAAGAGGCGGTACATCAAAGATATTTCTGCTCACAGATTCAGGCAGTCAATTGTAACCCCTGAAACAGAGTTTTCCGGCATGTATCTCATTGAGGCGATGCGCGGGTGTCCGTGGAAATGCAGGTTCTGTGTTGCAGGACATATTTACAGCCCTGCAAGAAAAAAAGAACTGCCTGAAATAAAAAAAGATATCAGCGATGCCATGAATATAACCGGCAGGGTCGGCCTTATAGGCCCTTCCCTCACAGATTATCCCCATATCAGCGAGGTTCTTAAAACAGAAGGTGTGGATTTTTCCATCACGTCATTAAGGGCAAGCAGAAAGACTGCTGAACTTGCAGGGTTGTTAAAAGGGCGCAAAAGTGTCTCGATCGCGCCTGAGGCAGGGACAGAGAGGTTGAGAAGAGTCATTAACAAGAAGATAACGGAGGATGACATCATTGAGACATCAAGGCTTATATTTTCTGAGGGCATGGAAAAGCTCAGGCTGTATTTTATGGCCGGACTTCCCACAGAGAATGACGATGATATTAAAGGCATTGTAAGCCTCGTAAAGAAGATAAGAGCCATATCAAAAAAAGGAACTATAGCCCTGACCTTAAGCCCCTTCGTGCCAAAACCATTCACTCCGTTCCAATGGCACGGCATGGAAAAGATTGAGATTGTAAAAAAGAGGCTTAAGGCTGTAAAGAGTTCTCTGCTGCCGATAAAGGGGATAAAGGTATTCCACGATGTTCCGAAGTACGCTTACATGCAGGGCTTTTTCTCAATGGGCGACAGGCGTGTTTCAAGGGTGCTTGAAACTATGCTCAAAATACATGACTGGAAAAAAGCATGCATTGAGGCAGGCATAGGCCCTGATTTTTATGTCATGAGGAATAAGGATTTTTCAGAAAATCTCCCGTGGGATTTTATTGATTCAGGCATATCCAAAGAGCGGTTGTGGGATGAATACCTGAAAGCTCTTTCCGAATCAATCACCCGAAAAAGCCCATTCTAAAAGACATATTTCATAGCAAAAAATCCGCCTATAAGCAGCGTCATAAATGCGTATGACAGGATATTGAAATACCTGTCAATAAATGAACGTATAGACGGGCCATAATGGAATATCAGCAGGGAGACAAGGAAAAATCTTGCTCCCCTGCTAAGTACAGAGGCAATGAAGAAAACCATGAAATCAGCTCTTAAAAATCCGGCTGATATCGTAAAAACCTTATATGGAATAGGCGTAAAACCGGCGATGCTCACTGCCCACGCCTCGTATTTAATAAAATAATTCCTTACGACTTCAAAACCCGCAGGGTCTATGTATTGAAATAATATGCCTTTTGCAAGCTCCCAGAACTGCCATCCGAGAAAGTATCCCAGAACGCCGCCCAAAACAGACCCAAGGGTACAAACTGCCGCATATTTAAATGCCTTTTTGGGTATAGACAGGCTTAACGCTATCAACAGCACATCAGGAGGGATTGGAAAAAACGATGATTCCGCAAATGCAAGCAGAAACAACGCAGGCATACCATAAGGGGTATTTGCCCAGTGTAAAACCCAATCGTATAATCTCTTTAAAAATCGCATAAAATAAGATTGCTCATCAAATTGAGCCTCCAATTATAGTTTTATTCGGCTATTAAGGTCAACCAGATTTGTCATTGCGAACAGAGTGAAGCAATCTCGCTTTACCATATCATGATGGTCTCAGTGAGGAATCTCAACTGAGATTGCCATGTCGCCCCAATCCCGAATGCTTTCGGGACGGACTCCTCGCGATGACATCAAAATCTCGATTGTTATGTATCTAAAATTGTATCATTAAATCAAATAGTTAAAGATATTAATATCAAGTGTTACTTTATGTAATTACCTTGCTTTTCCTCTTGTTTATGCTTGTTAAAACGACAGGGCTTTACCGGCTTTGACTGCTTTTTTATCAAAAAACTCAAAAATCTATTGAAATTTTATGTCTTTGTAAGGTATTTTATTAGGCTAAAACTAAATCCTTAATACTTGGAGGATATTTGAATGTCAAAGACAGCTAAAAAATACGTTTACTTTTTCGGCAATGGAAAAGCGGATGGAAAAGGTGATATGAAGGACCTTCTCGGAGGCAAAGGCGCAGGGCTTGCCGAGATGACTAACCTCAGAGTGCCTGTTCCTGCCGGGTTTACGATTACCACAGATGCATGCAACGAATATTTTAAGAACAAAAAGAAGTATCCGCAGGGAATGTGGGAGCAGGTTCTTGCAAATCTGAAAAAAACAGAAAAGGCAATGGGCATGAAATTTGGTGACCATGCCAATCCCCTGCTCGTTTCAGTTCGTTCAGGAGCAAAATTCTCCATGCCCGGCATGATGGACACCGTATTGAACCTTGGGCTTAATGATACAACAATGAAGTCGCTTATTAAAAAAACCAAAAATGACCGATTCGCCTATGATGCGTACAGAAGGTTTATAACAATGTTCGGAAATATTGTTATGGGTGTTGACAGGCAGAAATTTGAAAGAGCCCTTGAAGAGATAAAAGAAAGAAGGGGCGTACATCTTGATACGGACCTTACCGCAGCTGACCTTAAAGGCGTTGTGGATGAATTTAAGGTTATTTATAAACGCAGCACAGGAGAAACCTTCCCTTCTGATCCCTATGAGCAGCTTAAAAAGGCTATAAATGCGGTGTTCAGCTCATGGTTCGGAGATAGGGCTGTAAAATACAGAAAACTTAACAACATACCTGAAAACCTCGGCACTGCGTGCAATGTGCAGGCAATGGTCTTCGGGAACATGGGAGAAAACTCCGGCACAGGCGTTGGTTTTACAAGAGACCCCTCCACAGGCCAAAGAAAGTTCTTTGCTGAATGCCTTATCAATGCGCAGGGAGAAGACGTTGTTGCAGGAATCAGAACCCCGCTTCACATCAACGAGCTGAAGAAAAGGCTTCCAAAGGCATACAATGAACTTGACAGGATATATAAGAAACTCGAAAAGCATTACAAAGACATGCTCGACATAGAGTTTACTGTCCAGGAAGGGAAACTCTATATGCTTCAGACAAGGGTCGGAAAAAGGACAGCTGCATCAGCCTTAAGGATAGCCATTGACATGGTAAAAGAGGGGCTGATAGACAAAAAGACAGCCATATTAAGAATAGACCCCCAGCAGATTGACCAGCTTCTCCATCCGATGATAGATCCAAAAGCAAAAATCAGCGTAATAGCAAAAGGGCTTCCCGCCTCGCCCGGCGCTGCAGTTGGAAAGGTAGTCTTTACAGCAGACGAAGCAGAGAAAGCCGCGGAAAGAGGCGAAAAAGTAATCCTTGTAAGGACAGAGACATCACCAGAGGATATCGGCGGAATGCATGCTGCGCAGGGCATTCTAACGGCAAGGGGCGGAATGACATCACATGCCGCTGTTGTAGCAAGGGGAATGGGCAAATGCTGCATTGCAGGCTGCGGCGCGATAAATATAAACGAGAGCCAGAGATATTTCACAGTTAACACATTCAACCTCAAAGAAGGAGACTATCTCACGCTTAACGGCACAACAGGAGAGGTCATTCTCGGCGAGGCTCCGCTTATAACGCCTGAACTTACAGGCGATTTCGGCATATTTATGAAATGGGTTGATGGATTCAGAAAAATCGGGGTCCGGACAAACGCAGACACTCCTCATGATGCAGCAGTAGCAAGAGATTTCGGGGCGCAGGGAATCGGGCTTTGCAGAACAGAGCACATGTTCTTTGAGCCTGAAAGGATAATCGCGGTTCGTGAGATGATACTTGCGGATGACACAGAGGGAAGACAGGCAGCGCTTGCCAAACTCCTCCCGATGCAGAAAGGAGACTTCAAAGGCATATTCAAGGCAATGAAAGGCCTTCCTGTCACAATCAGGCTTCTTGACCCTCCTCTGCATGAATTCCTTCCGCATACCGATGAAGAACTTAAAGCGCTTGCGCATCAGATTGAAGTCCCTGTTGACAAGCTTAAATCCAGAAACAAGGTATTGCATGAGTTCAATCCGATGCTCGGGCACAGAGGATGCAGGCTCGGCATAACCTATCCTGAGATATACGCAATGCAGGCGCAGGCAATTATGGAAGCAGCATGCGAGCTTGCAAAGCAGAAGATTAAGGTAATTCCTGAGATAATGATACCATTGGTGGGACATGTGAATGAGCTTAAGATGATGAGAGAACTCGTCATTAAAGTTGCAGCTGACGTCCAGAAGAAATATAAAATAAAAGTAAATTACACTGTAGGAACAATGATAGAACTTCCAAGGGCTGCAATAACAGCGGATGAGATTGCAGCGCAGGCAGACTTCTTCTCATTCGGCACAAATGACCTCACGCAAACGACATTCGGCCTTTCAAGGGATGACGCAGGAAGATTCCTGCCCTTTTACGTTGAAAAGGGAATACTTGAGGATGACCCGTTTATCACGCTTGATCAGGGCGGCACAGGCTTGATGATGAAGATTGCGATTGAGAAGGGACGGAAGGTCAAGAAAGACCTTAAGATGGGAATCTGCGGAGAGCACGGCGGCGACCCAAGGTCTGTTGAGTTCTGCCACAAGATCGGCTTAAACTACGTAAGCTGCTCGCCATACAGGGTCCCGATTGCAAGACTTGCAGGAGCACAGGCAGCATTGAAGGAGAAAATGGGCGGCAAAGACCTAAGCAAATCAACAGTATAATGATTAATATTTCCTGTCCTTAAAAAAGGATTATTAGGATTAAATGAATTCAAAAGGGCATAGACGAAAAAGTCTATGCCCTTTTTGTTATACAGATAAAGAAATAACCTTATTTGATTGCCAGCATCCTGTCAAGCGCCATTTTTGCGGGTATCCTGATATTGTCCGGAACTTTGATGATGTAGTTGTTCTCTTTTAATGCCCTCAGAACGCTCTTAAGCGTTGTCTTTTTCATGTTCGGACATATCATGTCTTTTCTTAAGGGGTAAAACACCTTATCGGGATTTTCCTTTCTCAGCCGATACAGAAGGCCGACCTCTGTCCCTGCAATAAACTCCTTTGCAGAAGATGACGCTGCAAATCTGAGCATTCCTGACGTGCTTGTAACATGGTCAGCCATATCAAGCACCTCAATCCTGCATTCAGGATGCGCCATTAAAACAGCATTGGGATGCTCTGCCCTCGCCTTCTTAACATCTTCCGGCGTTACCCTCTCATGAACATGACAGAAACCATCCCATGCAATCACCTGCTTTTTAGTATTCCTCGCTGCCCACATGGAAAGATTTTTGTCAGGGATGCATATCACCTTATCCGATGGAAGGGATTCTATCACCTTCACGACATTTGCAGATGTGCAGCATATATCGCTTTCTGCCTTTATGTCTGCGGTCGTATTCACATAAGCAACAACAGGGACTCCTGGATGCTGTGCCTTTATGTCGCGGAGGGTGAATTCAGGAGGATAAACGTAGGGCGGCGGATTGTCAAACCCCGGAAAACTTTTTCTTACAGGTCTTGGAGAATCAACCCTTATCATGTCTGCCATTGGACAGCCTGCACCGATTTCTGTAAGGAGTACTGTCTTCTCAGGTGAGAGGATTGAGGCGCTTTCAGCCATAAAATGAACTCCTGCAAAGACTATCACATCGCCTTCTATTGCGGCTGCTGTCCTTGAAAGCTCAAGAGAGTCGCCCACAAGATCAGCTATGTCCTGAACTTCGCCCCTCTGATAGTTGTGGGACAGGATTATTGCACGCCTCTGTTCTTTCAGCTTCAGAATTTCTTCTTGAAGGGAGATATTTTCTGCGAACATCTAAAACCTGACTGAATTGGCTTTGTTATTGTAAAGAGGGAAATTTGTGAAGAGGACTGTGCCGTCGTTCATTATTATCTTGTAGATAGGCTCTGATTTTTTCATTCTATTCGAGCCCGAAAAAGAGATGCCAGTTGTTCCCTTATACAGAGCAAGCACTTTTCTTACATACTGTTTTGTCTCTGTGATTGGAGGAACAGAGCCGTGCCTTTCAACGGCCTTTGGCCCTGCATTATACGCTGCAAGCGCAAGTGTTAAGTTGCCGTTAAATCTTTCAATGAGGTATCTGAGGTATCTTGCGCCTCCGTCTATGTTTTCTTCCGGGTCAAACGGATTTTTCACCTGAAGGTCATTTGCGGTTCCCGGCATTAGCTGCATAAGCCCCATCGCGCCTTTTTTTGAAACTGCGTGAGGATTGCCGTTCGATTCTGCCTTTATAACAGCGCTGACAAGAGAAGGATCCAATTCGTGCTCTTTTGCTTTTTGATTAATAATGGGGTGAAGGCTTTCGTTATGTGCCGTCGAAACATTATATGCGACTTTCACAGGCTTGCTATTTTTTGTCTTTATAATCTTAGCTGCCTTTTTACCCTGCGGTACATCCGTATAAAGAACAGAGCCGTCTTCCGCGACATACTTATAGATACCCGCTTCTGCGATGCCGCAGGCCAAGAACAAAACCACTAATATTCTTAGAATAGCCATTCTGTCTAAATATAACCCTTTCACCTTGTACCTGTCAACTCGTTGCTAATCAATTCCGGCCTGACAATGACTTCTCGGAATTATCTTTCCTCCTTCCGAATAAAGCGCTTTTTCTCCATAGCCAGAAAAGGCTCTTTATACTTTTCATTGCAATCAGGAAATCGTTCAGGTTTCTTAGTTCCAAAAGTTTCTTAAGAATGAATGAAGGCCTGGAATAAAATCTCCTGAATGCCGTCTGCCTGAGTTCCAGAATCTCATCCCTTGTCATTGTATATGGAATAAATGCAGCTCCCTGATAAGTGAAATCAGAAAGCTCATCAGACATCGTCCCGTATTTTTCAAGGTTATCATAGAGATGTGTTCCGGGAAACGGGGTTATCGCATGGAAGTTGGCTATATCAGGATTAAGCTCTATTGCAAATTTAATTGTCCGGAGACCCTCCTCAAAGGTCTCACCGGGAATGCCAAACATAAAAGGAGCGCTGACCTTAATCCCTGCTTCTTTAGCCCATTTTACGGCATTCCGTGTCTGTTCAAGCGTTATTCCTTTTCTGATTGTATTAAGGTTTTTTTGAACGCCGCTTTCTGCGCCAAAGAGTATCGCCCAGCAGCCTGCTTCCTTAAATGCCTTAAGCAAAGGCTTATCCACCTGATTAACACATGCGGATGCAAACCATGTGAAATCAAGCCCGCTGCGTTTTATCTCCTCAGCAAGCCTCATTGCCCTTTCGTAGTCAGCAGCCAGAGTATCGTCTATGAATTTTATTTCCCTGAATCCCTGCTTAATGCAGTGTTCAATTTCTCTAATGACATTTTCAACGCTTCTGTATCTGATGCCTGTCTTGCGCTCCTTGTCCATCTGAAAACAGTAAATGCACCTTCTGTTGCACCCTCTTGAGGTTATAAGAACAGCGACAGGTTTTCTTCTGTATGTTGCGGGCGGAGGAATATACTTATTTACATCGCCTAAGAGTTCTCTTGCGGGAAACGGAAGAGAATCAAGGTCTTCAATTAATGGCCGGGGAGGGTTTTTTATAATCCTTTCGCCTTCCCTGTAAACAACTCCGAGAACTCCTTCGAGGGTTCTTTTTGTCTGAAGCCTTTCAATTATTTCAAGACTCGTAAACTCGCCCTCTCCTGTGACTATTGCATCAACTGATTCTCCTGCATCCTCAAGGCAGCGCTCCTGTCTGGCGATGGGATACGGTCCGCCGGCAGATATAAAGGCCTCTCTGCCAAGCAATTTTTTAATATCTCCTGCTGTCTTTTTAGCCCTTCCCCAGCCAAAAGTAGTTGAATAAATTCCTATGAACTCAGGACTGAATTTCCTTGCCTCAGCAAGTATTTCTTCATGTGTCCTGAAGGCGCCATTAAAAAACTTTACTTCATGGCCTTCTTTCTGAAGAACGGCAGCAACGTAAAGCGTTCCAAGCGGCTGCCAGTAGTTAATCTGAGAGCTTGCTGTTTTTGAAGAGAAGATGTCTCCAGGAACCCATGCCGGAATGATTAATGAGCATCTCATAGCAAATTACGATACACGATGCATGACTCATGATACATGATTTTCAGCCTTCTTTTCTTCATCCTGTATCCTGCATTTTTTAATTATCTTTTTTGCTGTTTTTATCCCTGATTCTATGGCATGATCCATGTTGTAATACCTGAACATTCCGCTCCGGCCTGTGATATGGAGATTTTTGAATCCGCCAAGATACTCATATATCTCATCACATCTTTCCCTGTATCCAATCTCAAACAGCGGATAGGCATTCGGCACTCTTAGCACAGCGCTGTCTATTACTTCGTGCTTTTTGATAAATTTCATGTTCTCCAGATTTTCAACAGTAACGGCGGTAAGCTCTTCATCACTCTTATTCCATATCCTGTCACCCTTAAAACTGAAAAACTCCGCCACAAGAATAGACTTGCCCTCCGGAGCCATTTTCCCGCTCCAGTTCGCTGGCTCATGGATTCTGCCAAAAGGTACCTTCTGTTCCGGTATGTATATCCACGTCTGATCTGTAACCCTCTTCCTATTTATCATCACAGCAGCTATCACAAGGTCTCTGAATCTGAGTTGTGAGGCAGCGGTCAATATATTTTCAGGAGGAGCAGGATGCAGCATCTTCAGCAGTTTTGTTATTGGTATGCTTGATATAAATTCCATTCCATTTTCTGTTACAAACCGCTCACGGCTATTTATTACAACACTCTCTACTTTAAAATCTGAATGGTTTATGCGCTCTATGCGTGAATCCGTAAGGACACTGTTGTTCCCTGCTTCTATGTCCTCTTTGAGCCTGTCAGAGATACGGCCGATGCCCAGTTGAGGGTACAGAAAAACATCAACATGGGAAGCCACATCTTTAGCGTTAAGTTTGAAAAATGCGTTTTTAACTGCGCTTGCCAGCGACAATCCCCTGATACGCCGGGCAACCCATTCTGCGCTTATCCTGCTGCAGTCAATACCCCATACTTTTTCGCTGTACTCCCTGAAGTAGATATTAAACATCTTCCTGCCGAAGTTGCTGACCACCCAATCCTCAAGGGAAATGTTCTGAGGTTTTCTTATCAGGTTTTTTATTTTTTCCGCAGCATAGTCAGCCAATATTTCCATTGTCGTGGATACGCCAAGGCCTAATATTGCATTGAAAGGTTTAAGCGGGTAATCAAAGTATTTATTCCGCATGTAGATTTTGCTTTTGCGCTGGACAGAGATTATCTCTTCCCTCATCAGTTCTTTTACAAAATTATTTAGTTCTCTATCCTTTGTGAAAAACCTGTGTCCGCCGAGGTCAAATCTGAACCCGTCGTGAATTATTGTCTTTGAAAGCCCGCCAACAGTAGAATCACTTTCAAACACCTTAACCCCAAGTTCCGCCTTGGTTAAGACATATCCCGCAGAAAGCCCTGCGAGCCCGCCGCCAAGTATTATTGTTGTATTTTTTCCCAGAATTTGATCAAGCATGGAAAGACCAGAGTTATAACTTGAAGATTTTTATGCACATCCGCACGATATGCCAGTTATATGTGTTGCAAAATATCCGTTCTTCGCCTCTACATTTGCATTATAACCCGACATAGCAGCAAAGGCCTTTATCCTCTTCGCATCGCTTTGCGTCATGATTAGGATTTCTATGTCAATTTCTTTCTCACGATATTCTTCAAATATCTTCTTCAGCTTTGTTAGTATCTCCTGTGGCCCTATTTCTCTTGCATCAATTACCATGTTTTAGTTTACAAATACTACAAGTTATTTTTCCATAAAAAAGACCTGAGGAGTCCTATTTGATCCCCTCAGGTCTTTAGCAATCAAAGAGTCAGGTTATTATTCTATATCGCTCATTGGCTTGATGAACTTATAATAAACCATTGTCCAGTTGCCAAGAATAATAGCTATGGCCGCCACAATACTGCCGACGGAGAGAGTAACCGCGCCTGTAAGCCCCTGCCCAATATTGCATCCACCTGCTGTAGCAGCGCCGAAGCCCATCATAATGCCGCCGCCAAGAACCGTGAGCAGTTCTTTTGCATCACGCGGTGTCTTCCATGCAAACTCCTTAAGTATCTTTGCGCTTATAGCAGCGCCGATGGGAACTCCGACAATATAAAACGACGCCCATGTAACCTTATAGCCAAAAAGATCAAACATAGGAAAGAATTTAGAATGAGCATCGCCGGTAAGTATTATAAAAAACACCTCGGCTGTTGGCGTAGTGAAGTTAAGTCCACGCGCAAATCCGGGAGAACCAAAATATTCTGATGCCCAAAAGGTGAGCACACCTGCCCCCCCCACAAGCAGTGCTGTCACTGACCAGTAGAATCCTTTCTGTTTTTTGAGAGCAAAAGGCTTGCTCTTCAGAGCAAACAGAAAAAAAACAACGCTTAGAACAGCAATTATAGCCCACTTGATGGTTATATCTTCTCCGCCGATGATACCGTGGAGCGTTATCCCTGGCTCACCTATACGCACGCCTCTTAAAGCATCATAGAGAGGCTTGAGAATTCCGTTAGTGGTGGCGCCGATGCCAAGGAAAAAACCGAAAACCGCAAACCACGAGGCAAGCTGGCCCTCACCCATGCGGTAGATAATACCGCTTCCGCAGCCTCCGGCAAGCACAATGCCAAGCCCGAAAACGTATCCTCCGATGATATTAGCCAAAGGATAGAATGACTGTGCCTTCAGGTGGATGATATCCATGTCATTGAGCGCATTTGAACCGATAAGCATTACTACCAGAGCAAGAAGATATGCATGAAATAACGCGAACT
Source organism: Nitrospirae bacterium GWF2_44_13 (assembly GCA_001805105.1). Lineage (GTDB taxonomy): Bacteria > Nitrospirota > Thermodesulfovibrionia > Thermodesulfovibrionales > UBA1546 > UBA1546. The sequence continues at coordinate 89,491 of MHEE01000015.1, forward strand.
CCTTGATGAAAATCGTGTCACGGAAAGCGCTGTTCATACAGAACCTTCCTCGTTGGAGGATGAACCCGAATATAGCGCCAATCAAGAGTCCGGAAATTATAAACCCGAATGTAACCGAACTCAGGGTTTCCACTGCTGTTTCCATACCTTCCCCCCTGAGAAAATTTTGTTTAAAATATCACAGCACCTTCATTTTGTCAACAAACGCAAAAGGGCATAAAGTTTAATTTTATTAATTACCTGTATCCATGGCGCTGATTTCAGCTAGTTTATTGCCTGCTGTACACAGAAACAAAAACCTGAAATCTGAACATCTCATCCGATACCATAAATCTTTTGACCCTGCGGTAATCTTTTATCCTGCTTTCAATATAAGCCTGCAGTTTCAGGGTTTTATCTCCATGAATTAACGCCACCACTGCCGAATCTTCTTTCCCTTTAATTTCCGAATAATAATCGGGATTTTTATATTCCCATGTAAACCTGAGCGGTGAGATTTCTACTTCCTGTTGGCTTGGCGGTATTGATCTCATATACCGATACCTGATTTTTTTTGATGTGAAGATATCAAGAATGGGGACAGAGACCGCTATGTTCGCGTCAGGTTCCCCTGTTTGAACAGCGAACACCTCCAGTGTACCGCCATCCAGTGAGTCTATGTATTCACCTGCATCTCTGAGATTCACAAGGCTTATCTTTTCTGTCATCGGAAGATAGGCAAAAACCGCCACAACAATAGAGACGCATGCAATACAGAATGCAAAAAACTTAATCATCTCTCTGTTTTTAACATTCATCAGGCCATAGGAAGCCATGAGGCTTAACATAGGAAAAATCATCATGATATAGCGCGACCTCTTAAGCTGGAACAGGAATACGAGGAGAACCATCCATAATATAATCAGATACTTAAAATCCTTTTTTCTGATTGCCAAATAAACAGAATATCCGGCTGCAATAGTGATAAGGGGATGTGTTTGAAAGAAAAAGGTTGATAAAAAACTCTCGCCCCATCTCTTTAGTCCTGGCTTCTGAAAGTTGAGCAAAAATCTTATCTGCTCCGAAAACACATCAAGCTTGTAAAGGATAACTGCTCCTGCTAACAATCCCGAAACCGACATAACAAGCATTCCCCTGATTATGATTTTTTTCCTCTCGCCCGATTCCCTGATAATGTAAACTACGAGTATTACAACCAGAACAGAAAGCATAAGCCACGCTGAATACTTCGTAAGCAAGGTAAATGCAATGGAACATGCGGAGGCAGCGGTAAATAATTTGCCATGCACAAGCGCTTTAATGAACAGGAAAACTGAAAGTGCAACAAAAAAAATCACCGGCACATCAACCATCATCAATGGAACGTTGACAAGGATGCAAGGAATGCCCAGAAAAAGAATTCCGCCAATCAAACCTGTATCCCTGTTCCAGATTGCGCTGCCGATGAGATATGTAAGAGCCGCTGTCAACGAAAAAAGGATGCTCGTAAAAATCTGGATGTGGATTCTTGCCTCACCGAAAAAATTAAATATCAAGCCGTAAAGAAAGGGCATCACCGGCATGTCTGTCCACGCGGGTATTGCCTTTCCCCATTCCCTGAGAAAATATCCCACCCCGTAAACCTCAAGATGTTTTGCCTGCGTGAAGTATCTTGATGCATCCAGAATAATCTCAGGTTCTCTCCAGAAGAGAGATGATATTGCAAATGAAAAAGTAAAAAGAAAGAGCTCAGGATGCTTATCGACAAATGGGAGCCTCGAAAGCAAGTAAGCGATCAAAATGGAAAAAATGAGAATAAGAAAGATTTTTGCAGGGTCAGCATATAAAAAAGCCCGTTCCCAGCTTGCAAGCCTGTTGTCGTCTAAACCTCTTAGCAGGAAAAGAACTACAAAAGTATAAAGTATCAGGAAAGAGATAAGAAGAATATAATTATTTCTCTTAAACCACTGCGAATCACTATTCATTAATTATAAGCACTACCACGAGATAACCTTCTCACTTGAGAAAATCCGGTCTATTATATTTTCGTATGATACTGATTTTTTTGTGAGATCAATCACCTTTACAACATTATCTTCTGACTGAGCTGCTATTATCCTGTCCGATAAGGCTGTAGGGCCGTCGTTAAGTATGTGAAGTATCATCATGCCTTTCCCTTTCATAAAACAATCACCCTGTCTGCCTCATGCACCATTTCCGCATTGTTCATCTGGCTTCCGCATACAATCTCATCAGTGATGCCTTCCCTTGACACTCCTAATCCCTTTGCATTGTAATCACAAAAACTCATCTTGACGCCATTCATTCCGCACAATTCCCTGAAAGAAGAGTTTTCAAGAAGCCTTGTTCCTTCATCCATGTTGAAGATTATGACCTCATGCCCTTTTGAAAGCGCAGCCCTTGTGATGCCGATTATATCCGACAGGTGCCTGTCAGTATTTATTAAGATGCCGAGTTTCATATCCGTTTCTCATGAATTCTTTTTTGAAATATTTATGCTTTAAATTAAACATGGCACAGCCTAATACGGAATCACAATATTGTATTCGGTCAGGGCTTGCGCAATTTCTTCGGTGGCCATTTGTGTAAACTTATTTTCCGGATTATTTGAATATATTTTTGCATTCATATCACCGAGAGTCTCTACGCTCATCTCAATATTTTCGTCAGATGCAAGCCTTGTATCCATAATAAATACGCTTACCGAATTATCGGCAAGTGTAAGCCCCAGCGCCATCCTTAAGGCTTCATGCTGCCTGTCTCTTACCAGCACCGCAACTTTTTTCGTCATTTTCCCTTTTTGGCTATCAGTCTATAGCTCTGATTTTTTGTAATATAAATTACAGGATAAAACAAAGTCAATTTTGCCTGATAATATCTGCTACTTCTTTGGCTCCTGTCATCTCCATACATTTAATGCCTTTGCACTTTTTCCTGTAGCACGGAGAGCATTCAAGCCCCTTTCGGATTATGACATGCGACTTGCCGTAAGGGCCTGTCCTCAGCGGGTTCGTAGGCCCGAATATGGCAAATACAGGCACATTCAGCGCAGCAGCGATATGCATTGGCCCCGAGTCATTTGTGACTACAAACCTTGCATTTCGCATTATCTCTATAAGCTCTTTCAGGTTCGTTTTTCCCACAATTGATACGGCATTGCTGCCGGAATTCTTTACTACAATGCCAGCTATGTCAATATCCGATTCCCCGCCTACAATAACGGATCTTATGGATAACATAGATGCAAGCTCTCCGAATCTTTCCGGATGCCATCTCTTTGTCTCCCATCGCGCGCCGGGAACAATTACAGCGTATTTATCAGGAAGCTGAAAGCTGAAAGGTGAAAGCTGAGAGGTGAAAGAGAGAGGGAATGGGAACTTCACCTCGGAAGTGTCGCATCCGAGAAATTTTGCCATCTCAAGATACCTGTCCACTGCATGAACATCCTTGCCTGCCTTAACAGTGTGTGTATAAAATATCCTGCTGCCTTCCCTCGCCTCTTTAAAACCTATTCTTACAGGCGCGCCGGTCGCCTTTGCAAGAATCCCGCTTCTGAGAAGGCCCTGCAGGTCAATAACAATATCATATCTCTCTGCCTTTAAAGATTTAAACAAAGACCTCAGTTCTTTTATCGTAGCCCCTGCGCCCTTAATCCTCTTCCAATCGTCCTTATTAATAATCCAGAGCTTGTTTATCATTGGATGCCCCTCAAGCAGCCCTTCAAGCCCCCTTGCGATAATCCAGTGAATCTCTGCTTTGGGGAAGCTGTCTCTGAGCACATTTAGAAATGGAAGGCTGTGCACAATATCTCCAAGCGAGCTTGGTTTTATGACAAGGATTTTCCGGAGCGGTTTCTTGAGTTTCAAAACATCCATTGACATTGCACTGTATTTTACAATATCAGGCTCGAAATATTTTTCAGTCTGAACTTTGGGTTCTATTTCCTCTCCTCAAAATTCTTTATAAACTGTCCTATTTGAATTCCGAGATAAACGCATTTTATGCCGTCCATGCATTCATCAGCGTCTTTCTTTTCAATATGAGTCGTAAGCTCGCGGCTGTCTTTTTTGAATTTGACAAGAAAAGCATTCTTTGCCCTGTCAAATTCAATGGATACCGAGACATCGTAATTTACAATCTCGGGATACATCTCCATTATCTTATCCTTCAAGGCAACATTTGAATATCCCATTATTCCTCCTCATTACTTGTCATTATTCACGCCCACGGCGTTCCTCCGTCAACAATGCTGTGCTCTTCCCACATAAACCAGTTCCCCGTATCGGAAAGAAACGAATAAGAATTTGAAAAAATACTATAATGCTGTTCCTCTTCTTTTATCAACCTCTCAAAGAGAATCCTTTCTTTTTCAGTCTTCGCCTCTGACAGCGCTTTCTTATAAAACTCAATCCCTTCCTTTTCCATCTGAGACGCTATTCTGAAAGCCTCAAGCTCATCATCTGTTGCCCCAACTTTTTTCATCATCTCGTCCTTCAGGGTCTCAAAAACCGTCTTGATATTTTTCATCGGACTGACATCTTTAACGGTTATATCAATGCCCCTAAATATCTGAGTAAGCATATTAAGATGCCTTTTTTCGTCTTCCCTTACGGTCAGGAACATTTTTTTGCCGACAGAATTTTTTGTCTTATCCGCCGCCGCCTTATAGAATTTTATTGCGTCTGTCTCCATCTTGATAGCAACCTCAATTGCATTTGTCATCGCCTCCTCCTCAAAGTTATAATTCCGTGAGTTTTTGCCTTATCTTTTTCAGATATTCAATATGCTTGTGCTCCCATTGAGAAGGTTCTCCAAGCATTTCTTCTTCCCCTGTTAACATTATCGGTCTCTTTCAAAGTATTATTCAAATCTTACAAATTCACTAAGGTCTCTTCTGAAGGCCCGCGGAAGAAGCGTTACCCCTGATTTTAGATAACCGACCGCTATCAGCATCGGTATTATTTTGTCTGCAGGAATATTGAATTCTTTTTTAATGCATCCCTCGTCAAAACCATCCATGGGATGCGTTTCAAGGCCGAGCCCTTTTGCAGCGATCATTATGTTCATTGCAAAAAGTGAGGTGTTCTTCACCGCAAATATTTTCCTCGTAAGGCTGTCTTCCGTCCCGTAGAGATTCTGCGTCATGCCCTTATAAGTCTCCCGCATTTCCGGCTTCATGTAACCCAATTCCTGCCAGCTATTGAGCATCCTGTCTATATTTTCTTCCACGCCTTTTGGATCGGCAATCATAATCAGCACTGCAGAGGCCTCTTCAGCCTTGGGCTGGTTAAAGGCGCATTGCCTTAATGCCTTTTTCCTTTCAGGATTTTTCACAACGACAACTCTCCATGGCTGAAGATTGAAAGACGAAGGCGACAGATTTGCTATCGCAAGCAACTTTTTGATTTGGCCGTCAGAAAGCTCCTTGCCGGGTTCAAAGAAATTGATTGAACGCCTTTCTTTAATTGCCTGAATTAGGTCCATGTCAGCCCTCCTGATTAGCAAAATGCAGAGCCGCAATCTCGTGTCCCAATAAAAATACGCTCTGCTAATTAAAAGCTTAACATATCCGATATTAATGTCAATACCCCCGAGCGGCTCGGGGCAGCGCTTTACACCCTTATTTATGAAAGTTATACTATTTAACTAAAAAAAGCGGGAGGGGAATATTGTCTGATACCACCGAAGAATTCTTGGAGATAACTGACAGTCACGGCAAAACAATTAGAATTGCACCGAGATCTGAGGTGCACGGGAACCCCTCTCTAATCCATAGGGTTGTACATGTGCTTGTCTTCAACAAAAAAGGAGACCTTTTCCTCCAAAAGCGTTCAGAGACCAAGGATGTAGCGCCCGGCAAATGGGATACGTCAGTTGGAGGCCATGTCAATCCCGGAGAGAATCTGCTTGAGGCGGCAAAAAGGGAAATGGAAGAAGAACTCGGCATATCAGAATGCAGCCCTGAGTTCCTCTATTCGTACATTCACACAAACCCTTATGAAACAGAGCTTGCATATACATATTCATGTGTCTATGACGGCAAAATATCATTTAATAAAGAAGAGATTGACGAGGTTAGGCTTTGGAAAATCAACGAGATAAAAAATCATCTCGGCAGGAATATATTCAGCGACAATTTTGAACATGAAATTTCTACTTATCTGCAATTCTCCCCGGGATGCTCGGGGCAGCATCCATAATAGTAACAGTCTTATATGCCTCGCCTGTCGCTTCCGTAGATATATTTGTGCATCTGAAGATTCAGCCTTACATCAAGCCTGTCTTCAAGTATCCACTTAACAAGTGATTCAGGCAGAAGAATTCCAAAAGCCGGAGAAAAGAACACCTGACATTTAGATCCCAGATTATATTTATGCATCACATCTTTTGACCACTCATAGTCCTCTCTGTCGGTGATCACGAATTTTATCTCGTCAGTAGGTTTTATGTAATCAAGGTTAGAGAGGTCCATCTCCTCCCACATGCCGCTGCCTGGCGTTTTTATATCAAGAACAATAACCGCCCTGCTGTCAATATCCTTTATGCTCATAGTGCCGTTTGTCTCTATCAGGACTTTATATCCTTCGCCTATGAGGCGTTCTGTCAGCCGAAAGGTCTCTTCCTGAAGCAGAGGCTCTCCACCGGTGATTGTAACGAGGTGGACGCCTATCAGCTCAACTTCGCTTATGATTTCAGCTTCGGTAAGCTCCATCCCCTCCTCATATGCGTATGCCGTATCACAATACAAACACCTGAGATTGCATCCCGTCAGTCTTATGAAAGTACACGGCATGCCTGCATATGATGATTCGCCCTGTATGCTTGTAAATATCTCGCAGATTTTCATTGTATATTGTTTATTATTTCACAAAAACCACTCAAAACTCAATTCCTCACTTCTTCTTGCTTAAGTTTTTTTCAGGATTACTAAAATGTTAAACTAAACCATGTTTGACAAAAACTGCAAAAACCTGCTGGTAAGAGGCGTCAACTGGATCGGAGACGCCGTAATGACAATGCCGGCGCTCAGGGCGCTGAGAAAGGAATTGCCGGATACTAAGATATCCCTTCTCGTTAAACCATGGGTTGCGCCACTATTTGAAAACAACCCGTTCATAGACGACATTCTTCACTATGAAGATAAATACAGCAGCATAAGTGGTAAATTCAGGCTGTCTTCAGTTCTTAGAACAAAAAACTTTTGCAGTTCAATACTTTTTCAGAACGCGTTTGATGCCGCTTTAATCGCTTTTCTTTCAGGCATACCGCAGAGAATAGGTTATAACAGGGATTTGAGAGGCTTTCTTCTTACGGATTCAATTCCTTTTAATAATGATGACAGAAAGATGCATCACATAGCATATTACCTGAACATTCTCCGGCAGGCAGGCATAAACGCTGAATTTTCTTTGCCTTATATCTATTTATCTCTCAACGAGAGACTCAGAGCAAGAGATGCCCTTAAGGGACTGAAAAGGCCTGTTGTCGGCGTCAACCCTGGAGCTTCCTACGGCTCAACAAAGAGATGGCAGCCTGAAAAGTTTGCAGAGGTGACAAGAAAAATAATCTCGGAGCTCGGCGGAAGTGTCGTTATATTTGGAGGACAATCGGAAATTGAAATAGCAGAAGAAATCGTTCATGAATCCCAAATCTCAAATGTCAAATCTCAAATTCTAACCATGACAGGAAAAACAGACCTCAGAGAACTGTCAGCCCTTATATCCGAGTGCGACACGCTTCTTACAAACGACTCAGGGCCAATGCATATTGGTTATGCTGTCAGAACTCCCTTGGTAGCTATATTCGGTTCAACAGACCCTGAATTAACAGGCCCGGCGGGTATCGGAAACACAGTAATCAAAAAAAATACGGACTGCAGCCCCTGCTTTGAAAGAACATGCGGCAGGAATAAGATGGACTGTATGGATGCTATAACAACTAACGAGGTTTTTGACGCCATAGAGCGTTCTATCCCAAAAAACAAGGCAGTTTTTTTTGACCGGGACGGCACACTGTGTAAAGATGCAGAATATCTGAACAATTTTGACAATCTGGAAATATTCAAAGAAGTCTCAGCGTTAATCCATCTCAAGGACAAAGGCTATAAGCTAATCGGCATTAGCAACCAATCCGGTATTGCACGGGGCATAGTCAGCGAGAACTTCACAAGAGAGGTAAACAGAATTTTTATAGAGCAATACGGTTTTGATGATTTTTATTACTGTCCTCACCACCCTGATGAGCATTGCCCATGCAGAAAACCAGAGCCTGAAATGCTTCTAAGGGCCAGGGCTAAGCATGGCATTGACCTTAAACAATCCTACGTAATCGGTGATAAAGAGATTGATATGCTGCTTGCAAAATCAGCGGGCGCAAAAGGCATTCTTGTCCTGACGGGACAGGGCGCTGAATCAGCCAATGCGGATTATGTTGCAAAGGACCTGAATGAAGCAGTAAAATGGATTCTCGGCAATCCCTGAAAATTAAGGAGGTTTTTATGATAAAGATAGCAGTCGCCGGAGCGGCAGGAAGAATGGGAAGCAGGATTACGGTTCTTTCAAAAGAGTATCCCGAACTGAAACTTGCAGGGGCCTTTGAAAAGAAGGGGCATTCTGAAACAGGGAAGGATATAGGAACAATAACAGGCATAGGTGAAACAGGGGTGAAGCTCTCAGACAGCCTTGGAAGCATCATTGACAATGCAGATGTAATAATTGATTTTACATCTCCTGCCTCTACAATGGAGAATATCAGGCTTGCATCAACAAAAGGAAAGGCAATGGTCATAGGCACAACAGGACTGTCAAAAGATGAGATAAAGGAAATTAAAATCCTGTCAAAAAAAATTCCGTGCGTAGTGGCATCCAATATGAGCACAGGCGTTAATCTACTTTTAAAAATATTGCACGATGTGGCAAGGGTCTTGGGCGATGAATATGACATAGAGATTGTTGAGTCGCATCACAGGTTAAAGAAAGACGCTCCGAGCGGAACCGCTTTAAAGATGGCGCAGGTTATTGCTGATGCGGTAAACAGAAACCTTGATGAAGTGGCGGTTTACTCACGGAAGGGTATCATAGGCGAAAGAACGAAGAAGGAGATTGGCATACAGACAATACGCGCAGGCGACATTGTAGGAGAGCACACTGTCATGTTCGGAGGGCTCGGAGAGAGAATAGAGATAACGCACAAGGCCTCAAGCAGAGATACATTTGCGCGGGGCGCACTAAAGGCTGCAAGCTGGGTCTCAGGAAAACAGGCAGGGCTCTACGACATGCAGGATGTGCTGGGACTAAAATAATGCCACACCCTGTCTCCTTGGTATAATTACATGAAAGCCGGTTTTTATCAGTTTGCTCCAAGATTTGGAGATATGAAATATAATCTCCAAAAGGTTATTGATGCTGCCGCACCCGTAGAGACAGACCTGTTGGTTCTTCCTGAACTATTTAACACAGGCTATCAGTTCACCTCAAAAGAAGAGGCAAAATCACTTTCTGAAAAAATCCCGTCGGGCGACACCGCAAACACACTCATCAAACTGTCAGCAAAGAAAAAGGTTTATATCGCGGCAGGTATCGCTGAGTACAGCGAAGGAAAGATATATAATTCAGCCGTGCTTACGGGTCCGGACGGATTAATCGGCGTTTACAGAAAAATACATCTTTTCTATGAAGAAAAACTCTGGTTTTCTCCGGGCGATACCGGATTTAAAGTATGGCAAACACCCCTCGGAAATATCGGGATAATGATATGCTTTGACTGGTTCTTCCCTGAATCCGCGCGGACACTTGCATTTAGAGGCGCTGATGTCATCGCCCATCCTTCGAATCTCATCCTTCCGCACTGCCCTGATGCCATGGTGACAAGATGCATTGAAAACAAGGTGTTCACCGTGACTGCAAACAGAACCGGCAGCGAACAAAGAGGAGACAAAGAAAAGCTCATGTTTATAGGCAAGAGCCAGATTACTTCACCCAAGGGGGAAATACTCTACAGGGCGTCGGGAGACAGAGAAGAACTTACTGTCATTGAGATAGCAGTTGAGAAGGCAAGAGACAAAAATCTTAATTCCATGAACAACCTGTTTAGCGACAGAAAAAAAGAATTTTATGAATAAGCGCGTCTCTGTTATTATCCCTAACTATAATGGAAGTTCTACCATCGGCAGATGCCTTGAAGCTGCATTCTCTTCAGAATATGACAACTTTGAAGTTATAGTCGCGGATGACTGCTCAACAGATAATTCAGCAGAGATAATAAAAAAATTTTCGTGCAAACTTATTTCCTTGGATAAACACTCAGGTGCATCAAAGGCAAGGAATATAGGCGCAAAGAACAGCAGCGGCCAGATTCTCTTTTTTATTGATGCAGACTGCCTTCTCCAGAAATATACTCTTACCTCGGTCAATAAAGCCTTTCTTGCAAGTGAAGATGCAATCATCGGCGGAACCTATACAGTTATTCCTTACGACAAAGATTTCTTCAGCACATTCCAGTCCATATTCATAAACCACTCTGAAACAAAAAGAGAGCCGCCTGATTATATACCGACACATGCAATGGTTATCAGCAGAGATATCTTTATGAAAAGCGGAGGATTTCAGGAAAACTTCCTGCCCATACTTGAAGATGTTGAATTCAGCCACAGGCTCAGGAAGATGGGCTACAAACTCACAATGAACTCTGAAATACTTGTCTGGCATATATTCAATTTTACGCTGATAAAATCATTAAAAAACGCGCTCAGAAAGTCTCTATACTGGACTATCTACTCGCTTAAAAATAAAGATTTACTGGCAGATTCAGGCACAGCATCTTACGAGCTAAAGATTAATGTTGCAACTCTTTTTTTGAGCGCATTGCTGGCAATGCTTTTTTTTTATTTTAAGAATACGGCCTTTCTTATCTCTATTCTTCTTATATGTGCAGTAAACTTGAATGCAAGCAAAGGGTTGATAAAGGCATTTTACAAAGCGAAAGGTTTGTCATTTGTCATTTCTGCAACGCTTTATTACACGCTGATATACCCTCTTCCCTTAGGCGCAGGAGCATTTTTAGGAATTCTGAAATATATCCTGAACACTAAGAGATAAGCACAATGTATACATCTTTTAGGCATATTAATTCCATATTCTTAAAGACACGGCCCATCCATCTTACCTTCTTTGTCACGAGAAAATGCAATTCAAGATGCCCGTTCTGTTTTTATCTTAAAAGCTCAGAAAGCAAAGTTTCCGCAGAGGAATTGTCTCTGGATGAAATTCAGAAGATTTCTAAATCTCTTGGCAGCCTGCTCTGGCTCGCATTTTCAGGGGGCGAGATATATCTTAGAGACGACCTTGCCGAGATAAGCAAAGTTTTCTACAAAAATAATAGGCCTGCAATAATGCTTTACCCAACAAACGGACTTCTTCCTGAATTAATCAGAGACAGGACAGAAGAAATACTCAGGCACTGCAAGAAGAGCGTGATAGCTGTAAAGCTTTCAATTGACGGCTTGAATGAGGCTCATGACAAACTCCGCAATACCCCTCACAGCTTTGATAAAACCATGGAAACTTACTCCCTGCTTGAAAAACTCCTTGAGAAATATCCGAACTTTGAACTCGGCGTTAATACCGTTTTCTGCTCTGAAAATCAGGATTCGATGGACGGGATAATAGATTTCGTGAGCGGGCTGAAAAACATAAAAACGCATACCATTTCCCTTATACGCGGCAGCCTTGAAGATGAAAGCTACAAAAAAATAGATTACAAAAAGTATCTCCATGCAATAAAAAGGCTGGAGGAAAATCTTAAGAATAAAACTTCAGCTACATACCGCTTCAGAGGCGCGCGCATAAAAGCCGCTCAGGATATTCTCCAGCGCAACTTGATACACCGCACTTTGCTTGAGCAAAAAAGACTGAACCAGTGCTATGCAGGCAGGCTGAACCTTGTCCTTACAGAAAGCGGAGATGTGTATCCATGCGAAATTCTTACAGAGAATCTGGGGAATGTGCGGGATTACAGATATGACATTAAAAAAATCCTGCGCTCAGAAAAAGCAAGGAAAGTTCTCACGGCAATTCAGGACAAAAAATGTTTCTGCACGCACGAATGCTACTTCATGACAAATATCCTTTTCAATCCAAGGCTCTATCCCAAACTGGCGAAGGAATATATACAACTGTAGGCTTTGATATGCAGGAGGCTACGGCTGAATTAAGGCAAGATTCACGGGTCTGTCAGAATAGGGGCTGAAGACTTCATGAAATGGAGCGGATAGCCCCGCATAAGAACTTGTGAGAGCTTAATATGTAGTGCTAACGCCGCACTTTTACAAAGGTAGTTTAATATTGCCGAAGGACAGCCACAGCCTCGTGTAAAGCGGTGTTTATTTTTCTTTTACGACAACATCAGACAGATAAAGCAGTAGTTCCTTTATCCCTTTGCCTGTTGCCGCTGACACAGGGAAAAACTCAATATTTTTTGACTTACAGTATTTTGAGAGCTTTCTGAGCCTCTTCTTTTCTATGGCAATGTCTGTTTTTGTTCCTACAACTGCCTGGGGCTTCTCTAAGAGTTTTGCACTGAAAAGCTCAAGTTCTTTGTTTATCTTTTTTAAGTCTTCCACAGGGTCGGTTTCAGGCATATCAGAGGCATCAACAAGGTGAAGCAGCATTGAGGTGCGCTCTACGTGCCTTAAAAACTGAAACCCTAATCCTGCGCCCTTGTGCGCTCCTTCTATAAGTCCTGGAATGTCTGCGACAACAAAACTCCTGAAATCTTTGAGTTTCACAACTCCGAGATTCGGCGTAAGGGTCGTGAACGGATAATCCGCAATCTTCGGCCTTGCGGATGATATAACGGATATCAATGTTGATTTGCCTGCGTTGGGAAGCCCTATCAAGCCGACATCAGCAAGGAGTTTTAACTCAATAACAAGATTTTTTTCTTCGCCTTCTTCTCCGGGCTGTGCGAATTTGGGCGCCTGCCTCGTCGGAGTTGCAAAGTGAGCATTTCCCTGACCGCCCCTGCCCGCTTTTGCTATTACGATTTCTACGCCTTCGCCGTCAAGGTCTGCGAGCACTTCTTCTGTATCCGCGTCTTTTATAACAGTGCCGACAGGCACGGGAATAATCCTGTCCTCGCCGTCTTTGCCGTGCATCTTTTTGCCCATGCCGTGCTGGCCTCTTTTTGCTCTATATTCTCTCTGATATCTGAGGTCAAGGAGAGTATTCAGTTCCCTACTTGCTCTGAAGATGATATGCCCTCCCCTTCCGCCGTCTCCGCCGCTCGGGCCTCCTTTCGGGACATACTTCTCCCTTCTGAATGCAACGCATCCCCTTCCGCCGTCTCCGGCCTTAACATATATTTTCGTATAATCAACAAATTGCATAGTAATATCGTAACATTTTCTTTATTTCGATTGTCATTCTGAGTTCTGCGGCTAAAAGCATCAGCCTTATCAGGCGATTTTTCTTTGATTTTCATATAAAAAATCTTGACAGCTTGTAATCCCACCCAATATAATTCAACAAATCATATAATACGCTTAAGATATGATGGCGCGCATCACAAAATGACAGGTGGGAGTTAGAAAAATGTTTAATGGTTTATGGACGGTTGATTTTATCTCAACAATTAACCGCTATGGGAAAGGTGTTTTAGTGCTAAGCGACGGACGCTTACTTGGTGGTGATCATGGTTTTTATTATTCTGGAACTTATATTGTTAAGGGCAACAATATCCAAGCAACAATAAGTGTCATACAATATGACGAAAATATCGTCTCTGTTTTTGGAAATATAACCCACTTTCAATTAACGATAGATGGCGAAATAAATGAGTATCAATTTTCTGCGGTTGGAACAATTGCCAATAATCCCCAAGTAAAAATTAAAGTCGTTGGAACCAAGAGAGAAGATTTATAACCATGAAAATTGATACGCCCTCAATCGTAAAGCAGTACGAAGAAAATCGTAAAACTTATGAAAATTTGGCCGATTCAGTTCACTATTTATTATCTAAACATATCACTGCGCGTGGAATAAAAACCCATTCGATTAGTTATAGGATAAAAGAAATCGGTTCTCTTCTAGATAAAATTAGAAGAAAGCGCATCGAAAACCCATTTAATCAAATCCATGATTTGGTAGGGGTTCGAGTTGTTTGTTTATTTCTGATAGACTTAGAAGCGATTCGGGAAGTTATAGAAGAAGAATTCGAAGTGTTTGAAAAAGATGACAAAGTAAATGAAACAGAGTTAAATATTTTTGGTTACATGTCATTGCATTTGAAAGCAAAATTGAAGTCTTCGTTTGAATCCCCATTCGGAGAAGACATAAAAAAGATACCCTTTGAAATACAAGTTAGGACAATAGCACAAGATGCATGGGCATCAATATCTCATTATCTGGATTACAAAAAGGATGGTGCTATTCCTCTCCAGTTAAAGCGAGATTTTCACGCTCTAAGTGGTCTTTTTTATGTTGCGGACACACACTTTTCATTTATACGACAGGAACAATCAACTCTGTTTCTTAATGAAAATAAGAAATAAATATTAAGAATATTGAATATCATGGACACACCCACATTTTTCGGAAACGCTAAGAAACTACAGTTTTCTACCTCGGACACTTCGCGCATGCGGATAAGAAAAGCGCCAACCATCTCGTTCTTTCGGGTCAACATATCCCAAGAAATGCTTTATTATTTTAATGTTTGACGCCTCCACACTTCGCGTGTTATCATGTAGTCACAAGTGTAATCACAGGAGGCAGATATGATTAGAACGCAGATACAATTAACGGAAGAACAGGCAAAAAACTTAAAGAAAATTGCCACATCCCGTCATCTTTCAGTAGCAGAACTTATCAGACGTGCAGTTGATAACATAATAACAACAAATGTCATGGTTGATGCAGATGAGAGGCGGAAGAGAGCCATCAATATAGTAGGCAAGTTCCATTCAGGCAAGCATGATATCTCCAGAGAACACGACAAATACCTTGCGGAAGCATTTAGCGAATGATAGTTTTTATTGACACATCAGCCTTTTTCGCCCTGCTTGACAGAGAAGATGCTAATAATAGAAAGGCAAAAACCATACTGGATAAAATTCTTATTCCCCAAAACACCCTCATTACCAGCAACTATGTCTTAGTTGAAAGCTTTTCACTTTTACAACATCGCCTTGGGCTTCAGGCTGTGAGAGAATTCCACGAAGATATGCTGCCATTGATAAATATTGAATGGGTCAATAAATCAACTCATCAGTCCGGAGTTAGCGCACTTCTTGCCGCATCAAGGCGAAAACTAAGTCTCGTTGATTGCGTTAGTTTTGAGGTTATGCGTAATATGGGAATCAAGAAAGTTTTTACTTTTGACCCTCATTTTGAAGAGCAAGGCTTCGTAATTATTTCTTAACTCTAAACTATCTAACCCTTTTTCTCTGCCAGTCCAAACGCATCGTGTAGAACCCTGACAGCAAGTTCCGCATATTTGGCGTCTATAACGCAGGATACCTTTATCTCCGACGTGCTTATCATCATTATATTCACATTATGCTTTGCAAGCGTTTCAAATATCTGCGAGGCAACACCGGAATGAGTCCTCATGCCTACGCCGACAATGGATATCTTAGCAATATCCTCTTTCATGTCAACGCCCTTTGCGCTGAGTTCTTTGGCTATTCCTTCCGTCAGCTTCAATGCCTTTTTTGCGTCTGTCTTTGGAACCGTGAATGATATGTCTGCCGCTTTTCCGTCACTGCTCACATTCTGGACAATTATATCAACGACTATGCCGGCGTCCGCAATTCCCTTGAAAAGTCTTGCGGCTATACCCGGCTTATCAGGCACTCCCATTACAGTAATCTTTGCCTGGTTTTTGTCATAAGCAACTCCTGATACAACGACTTTCTCCATATCCTCATCCTCCTTGGTAACAAGCGTCCCCTGATTATCATTAAAACTTGACCTCACAACAACAGGCACTTCGTATTTCATGGCAAATTCAACAGACCTCGTCTGAAGCACCTTTGCGCCGAGGCTTGCAAGCTCAAGCATCTCTTCATAGGAAATCTTGTCTAACTTTCTCGCCTCCGGAACAATATTGGGGTCTGTCGTATAAACACCGTCCACATCCGTGTATATCTCGCATAAGTCCGCATTCAGCGCCGAAGCTATCGCAACTGCGGAAAGGTCGGATCCTCCCCGCCCAAGCGTCGTAACATCAGAACCGCTTTCTGTTATACCCTGAAAGCCGGCCACAACAATTATATATCCTTCATCTAATGCCTTCTTTGCCCTTTCTCCGGCTATTTTTTCTATCTTTGCCTTTGTATGCACATCATCCGTTATTATCCCCATCTGCCTTCCGGTAAACGCCATTGCTTTATGGCCCAGCTCTTCTATTGCTATGGCTGTAAGGGCGCAGGTAACTCGTTCCCCTGATGAAAGCATAAGATCCATCTCTCTTTCACTCGGAGCGGATGATACCTGATGGGCGAGATTTATCAGCTTGTCTGTTTCTCCAGCCATCGCAGAGACAACAACCGCAACTTTATGCCCTTCTTTGGCAGTCTTCACAACGCGCTTGGCAACAGCTTTTATCCTCTCAACATTAGCAACAGATGTCCCGCCGTACTTCTGGACAATAAGCATTATTTAACTCCTTTAATAAAATAATCCATCAGCTTATATCCCTCTTCAAAAACCATTATATTTTTCCTTTTCAGGATTGATTCATCAAAAGCAGCGCCTTCATTCTTTTGCTTTTGTTTATTGTCATAGATAACAAACGGCACCGGTTCATCCGTATGCGTCCTCAACTCTACCGGCGTAGGATGGTCAGGCATCAGCAGAATCCTGAATTCCTCAAATGATTTTATGCCCCGCATAACTGTGCCTACAACAAGCGCATCAAAATCCTCTATGGCCTTTATCTTGTTCTTATAGTTTCCTGAATGCCCTGCTTCATCAGGCGCCTCAACGTGTATGTACACAAAATCAACCTCTTTAAGCGCCGTCAACGCTGCCTCTGCCTTGCCGACATAATTAGTATCAAGCCAGCCCGTAACACCGGGCACCTGAAGTATCTCAAACCCGGCGTATATGCCAAGCCCTTTTGTAAGGTCAACAGCAGAAACCATTGCGCCTTCAACAGAATATTTCTCTCTGAATCTTGACAGCCCCGGTTTTTTCCCCTGTCCCCAGAGCCATATGCTGTTTGCAGGGTTTTTGCCCTTATTTATACGCTCTTTGTTTATGTAGTGGCTTTCAAGGACATCCACAGAATCAAGCATTAATTCTCTGAGAGTTTCCTCGCCTGAGCCAATCGGCAGATAGCCTGAAATATCCCTTCCTATTATGTCATGCGGCGGAGTGCATTCAGCATTTGACTTGCCATCTGACCATACCATCAGATGCCTGTAACTTACGCCTCTGTAAAATTTTATCTGTGAGGTGCCGAGTCCTTTGTTTATATCATTGATGAGTATTCCCGCCTCTTCAGTTGAGATATGGCCTCCGCTGTAATCCTCCATTACTGCCTGTGTCTTATCTTTATTAAACTTCAGAGTTATGAGATTGCACCTGTAAGCAACGTCAGTCTCTTTGAGCTCTACTCCGATGCTTGCTGCCTCAAGAGACGCCCTGCCCGTATAAAATTTTCTCGGGTCATAACCGAGCACGCTCAGATTAGCAACATCTGAACCGGGATGAAAGCCCTCAGGGATTGTCCTGACCCTGCCGATTATTCCTTCGCAGGCAAGCTTGTCCATATTCGGGGTAAATGCCTCCTGCAGGGGGGTTTTACCGCCAAGCTCATTTAACGGCCTGTCTGCCATGCCGTCGCCTATGATTACAACGTATTTCATCTGTGAATTTATTTGCTGTCTAAATTATCCTTTCTATTATCTTTTCTACTTCGCCTATATCTGCCTTAACCTTCAAGGGGTCTTTTGATACCCTGAATACCGTGTCCGGGTCTTTAAGCCCATGACCCGTAAGTGTGCACACAACAGAATCTCCGGGCTTGAAATAGCCTTCTTTATGCAGCTTCATCACACCTGCCAGTGACGCGGCAGACGCAGGCTCGCAGAATATGCCTTCTGTTGATGCGATAAGATTGTATGCCTTTAATATTTCTTCGTCTGTAACAGCCTCAATCCTTCCGCCTGATTCA
Organism: Nitrospirae bacterium GWF2_44_13; assembly: GCA_001805105.1. Lineage (GTDB taxonomy): Bacteria > Nitrospirota > Thermodesulfovibrionia > Thermodesulfovibrionales > UBA1546 > UBA1546. The sequence goes on from MHEE01000015.1 coordinate 107,668, forward strand.
TCCCGTGCAGATGTTGCGCCTTTCCAGCTTGCAGGATTGCCGATTCTTATGGCTGTTGCTATTGTCTCAGGCCTTGCTATAGGATGTCCCTTAACAATAGGAGCAGCGCCTGCAGCCTGAAAACCAAGCATAACCGGCAATGAAGAAATCTTACCTCGCCTGTGATATTCCTTGTAACCTTTCCAGTATGCGGTTATATTTCCAGCATTGCCGACGGGCAGCGCGTGATATTTCGGTGAAAAGCCAAGCTGGTCGCATACCTCAAAGGCGGCTGTCTTCTGCCCCTCCAGCCTGAATGGATTTATTGAGTTCACAAGCGTTATCGGGTATCTTTGCGCAAGCTCTTTTACTATGCTTAAGGCCTCGTCAAAATTTCCCTCTATCTGGATTACATGCGCGCCGTGAACGAGAGCCTGAGAAAGCTTGCCGAGGGCAATCTTCCCCTGCGGAATAAGCACTACCGACTTTATTCCCGCCCTTGCCGCGTAGGCAGCGGCAGAAGCTGATGTATTCCCTGTTGATGCGCACATTACTGCTTTTGAACCGGCCTCAACAGCCTTTGATAATGCAAGAGTCATCCCCCTGTCTTTGAAAGAACCCGTGGGGTTAGCGCCCTCGCATTTAAAATAAATGTCAAGGCCAATGCCTCTTTTATTTATATTTGCAGCCTTTATGAGAGGAGTGTCTCCTTCATTAAGCGTAATAACAGGCGTTTCATTGCTTACCGGAAGAAACTCTCTGTATTCTTCTACTATGCCTCTCCAATTATTTTTGGCCCTCTTCGGACTTTTACATTCTCCTATTTCCATTAATTCTCCGTTTTACTCTATGATGTCTCCCTCAACAAGCTCAACGTCTACTCCCTGCTCCCGCAGATATTTTATGCCTTTCTCAAGATTTTCCTCTTTCCCCTCAAGTTCAAGAACCATCTCGCCGACTGTCTCCGTAACTCTTGCCCTTCTGATATTAGGCATGACGTCATACTCCTTAGCCATTGTAAATATGACAGGCTCTTTTATAAGGCGTTGCGGAAATGTCAGCTTAACCCGCTTTTTCATATAACCTCCTGTGAATTCCCGCCTGCAATCGCAGGCACTATGGAAACCTCATCGCCGTCTTTGACCACTGTTGCTTCTGCCTGTAGAAATCTGATATCTTCCTCATTTACATAGATGTTGACAAATCTCCGTATCTTGCCGCCTTCGGATATCCTTTCGCCTATGCCGGGAAATTTTTTCTCCAATTCGTTGACAAGATTTATTATTGTGCCGGGCGTTCCTTCAACCTCTTCCTTGCCCTGCGTTAATCTTTGCAGCGGAGTCGGAATTCTAACTTTTACAGCCATATCTTCACCTCCAAGTTAATTAATTTGATTTTTTATTTTTGAATTTTTTTTAGTATTTCCTCAAATGCCGCAAGATTGGGCTTTATGTAATGCACCTCTGTAGTTTGTCCTGTAAGCGCCTCCTGCGTCTTAAGCCCGTTGCCCGTAATGCAGATAACAGTAATTTCATCCCTGCCTATCTTTCCTGACTCAATCAGTTTCTTTGTGCACGCAACAGTAACGCCTCCTGCTGTCTCGGCAAAAATGCCCTCGGTTTTTGCAAGAAGTTTTATCCCGTCTATTATCTCCTTATCAGAGACATCTTCACCGTATCCGCCTGTCTCTCTTACAACCTGACACGCATAAAACCCGTCTGCCGGGTTGCCTATTGCAAGAGACTTCGCAATCGTATCGGGTTTCACAGGCCTTATTACGTCTGTGCCCTGCTTTATGGCAGCGACTATCGGAGAACACCCGGTTGCCTGTGCGGCAAAAACCTTTGTATCAAGTTTTTTTAATATCCCGATCTTTTTAAATTCTTTGAATGACTTCCACACCTTTGTCAATAATGAACCGCTCGCGCACGGCACAACCACATTATCCGGCGCCTTCCAGTCTAACTGCTCTATAATCTCAAAACCCTGTGTCTTTGAGCCTTCAGCATAGAACGGCCTGATATTTATATTTACAAACGCCCATTTGTATTTATTGGCAATCTCGCTGCAGAGCCTGTTAACCTCATCGTAATTTCCGTCAACTGCCACCAGATTCGGCTCATACACCAGTGATGCGACAATCTTGCTCGCCTCAAGATTTGCGGGTATAAAAACAAACCTCTTGAACCCTGCCTTGGCGCCGTGCGCGGACACGGAATGCGCGAGATTCCCCGTAGATGCGCAGGCAACCGTATCAAATCCAAACTCTTTTGCCTTTGTGAGGGCAACTGCTACAACTCTGTCCTTGAACGACAGGGTCGGATGCGCAACGGTATCATCCTTTACGTATAATTCACTAACGCCGAGTTCTTTCGCAAGATTATCGGCTTTTATCAGAGGCGTAAACCCTGACTCCAGTCCCACCTGCGGCTCTCCGTCTATGGGAAGAAGCTCCTTATACCGCCAGAGATTTTCCCCTCTGCTCTTTATGTTCTTTTTCGTCAGTACTTTTTTTATTTTCTTGTAGTCATAGACAACTTCCAGCGGGCCGAAACAGAATTCACAGACATATATAGGGTCAACAGGATATTCCCTGCCGCATTCTCTGCACTTAAGACCGCTTACATATCCCATAAACACCTCCCGAAATCGTATTGAAAAAGAAGTAGTATTTTACTCTAAAATGAAACAAAAATTAAAGAGAGCTTCCATGGTTGGCTATTTCACGGAAATCCGGACTTCCTTTACTGCGCCTTCCCTTATCAAAAACCCTTTTACAACAGGTTCCTGCTCCATAAGACTGACTATCACATAAACACAATCGTCATAAAATGCAAGGCTTACATCCTTTGCCGATGGATATGCAGGCGATGAAGGATGAGAATGGAATATTGCAAGCATTTTGTGGTTGTTCTCTCGCATGTTTTTTATGGCATTGATATGCTCTCTTGAATCAAATTCGTAACTCACGGGAGACTTTTCAATATTAGACATTTTATAAACCTTAAAGGCCTCTTCTCCATTTCCCGCAAGAATGCCGCACGCCTCATTCGGATGCGCTGCTCTGCAATGAGAAACCATCTCGTCAAAAATGTGCTGAGGAACTATCAAAGAATCGGCAATCATATCCTGTTTCGCTATATTTTTAACTTATCGGCAGTAAGCAATTGCGCGCCGTGATGGACAGTTAACACCTCAACTTCGTTTCCCATAAAGCGATAGACTATTCTATAATTTCCAAGAATGACTTCTCTTATTTCCTGCTTGTTAATTTCAGGAACAACACGGCCTGAAAGAGGGAACATTTCAAGTCTGTCTACGGTTTCAAATGCCTGTATCGCGAATAATTGGGCGTATCGCATGGCATCACGGGCAATAAATTCACAGATAGAGTCCAGATCGTCAAGCGCCTGAGTAGTCCAGTTTACGACAGCCATTTTTTCATGCGGTCTTTTGCTTCGATGTGAGAAATCTTTTGTCCCGAATCAGCCTGTTGAATTCCTTTTTCAACCTTATAGAGAAAATACAGTTTTTCAAGAGTATCCTCAAAAGTAATGTCTTGAGGAAGTTCTTCAATAGCCTTCAAGACTTTCTCTTTGACGGTAGCCTCTGCCATATTGACACCTCCACAACACTTATTAATCTCAGCTAATCTTATCATGAAACAAAGAATTGCCGCAATCGGCAAATAGATATTCTTCTTGACTGAATTATTAAATTGCCATAATGTATCACATAAGACGCAGGCGACATGAAAGATAATGTTAGCATCCAATAAGTTTGAAGAAGTGAAAGGTGGTGAGAAAAATGGATTGGACTGAAGTACTAGGGATATTTGTCGGAATCATTACTATAGTTGCTGCAATCTACGGCATAACACAGTTCATTGATTGGCGCATTGAAAGAAAAATACGCGAAGAGCCCTTTCTTCGAAAAATATCAGCATCACTTCACCCAACCGTGATATTTGACGAAGGCGGATCAATACTTTATGACCAAGGTGCAATGCAGATAATCAATAAGATAGAAATCAATCGACAAAAAGATAAACATTCTCTTCCGGAGGAAATCGTAATTAATCCAAAACGACATCTTGCTCATGCACCGCTACTTCAAACACTTGAGAATGAGCTTATTGATATATCAGCGACAAGGGGCAAGGGCTTTGAGTGGCGATATCGCTTGGACTACCAAATGTATAATGATGTTTTTAATGATAAGCGTCGGTTTCGTTTAGAAGTACTGGTGTGATTCTCAGTTCATCAATATCATGAGAAAACATAGTGAAAACATAGGGTCGCAACCAATTAGTCATATTACTTGCTCTTTACTCCCCTAATCTTATCAAGCGTGTCCTGATAAAGTTCCTTCTTTGAAGGATTAAGCTCTATCGCCTTAAGAGCCAGTTCCTCTGCCTCAGTGAGGTTTTCCTTTTTTGTGTAATAAAGCCATGCAAGATTGTTATGAGCATCGGCATTTTGAGAATCTTTTTTAATCGCTTTTCTATAAGCCGACTCTGCCTCGTCAAAATCATTTTTCTGAAAATAGATATTCCCGATATAAAGATACGCCAGCGGAAGTTTTTTTGACGCAAGTTTGTATTCCTTCAACGCGTTGTCAATTTCTCCTTTTTTCTCGTACGCTACTCCGAGGTTTATGTGCTCTTCCGGGCTTAACGGATCGTCAAGGATGATTATTCGCGGGAGAGAGCAGGCAACAAACAGCATACAGCATACAGTAGACAGTAAACAGCGGGTTAGAATTTTTACTTTTAAACTTTTCACTTTCTTTTGATAAGCAGCGTCCAGAATTTTGTCTTCTCCCATGTCTTTATAAAATCCCCTTCAGATATGAACTTGCCTTTGTCTTTTCCTGAATTCACAATCACTCCATCCTCGTTATACCCTACAACAACCATGAAATGATTTGCCTGCACTGCCCAAAAGCCATAATCAACAAGCACAATAAGCGGATAACCTGAATCTATATTTTTTTTCAGGTCCTGCATATTCCCTGAATATTGTTCTGCAAGCAGTCCCTTCTTTTGAGGATAAATTACCATGTCAATATTCAGAGTGCCTTTTGCGGACTTGCTGTATATTTCCTTTGCAATATCATCAGGGGTAATGTTTACTTTCCAGTAGTTCATAACGCCTGCAAGAGACGCGGGCCCGCACTGATATGCCTCCTGAGCATAGAAGGGAACATTTGAGATAATACGGTTTTGTTCAGACCCCTGCAAAACGGTTGAAGGAGCGCATGAATGCAGGAAAAATGAGATAAGAGCGAGAAATAAATAAGCAGGCATGGAGATAATCCATGCCTGCTTATTTACAGACTGAAATTTTAGCCTCATTTTTATTTCGTTACTACTACTCTGTGCCCTGTAAGCTGAATCAACAGCACAACAAGTATTACTATCACAAGAAGAGCTATCACTATGCCGAGGCCGTCGCCTCCAGCCTTGATATCGTCTATCTGGAGCGCCAGATTGTGCATCTGCTGGTCGCTGAGGCTGCTTAACTTGCTCTGTATTTCATCCTGAGCAAATCCTAACTTCTCCAGCCTCTCTCTGACCATTTTCATTTCAAGAACCTTCTGGATTTTTCCAAGGTCGGCTGTCCTGTCAACCTGTGACATGACAATGATTTCAGACGGCGCAATGCCCGCGTCAGCCTTAGGCGCAATCCCGATGATAAACATTGCAATTATCAGATACCAGGATACATGCTTCATTAACGGTATTCTCATGCTAATTCACCTCCTCTAATTTTATTTTTTTCACGTATAAAACTACTGCTTCTTTATGCCTTCTCTCGTTATAGCCACCTTGCCTGTCCTTACAAATTCCTTTATGCCCATAGGACGCATAAGCTCCACAAACGCCTCTATCTTCTTTTCATCGCCTGTGATTTCTATCGTATATGTCTTCTGGCTTGAATCCACAATCCTTCCCCTGAATATCTCGGTCAGATTTAACACTTCTGCCTTGTCCTGCTGCCTCGGAGATACTTTTAAGAGCACCATTTCGCGCTCAACATGGTCCAGCTCTGTCATGTCAGTGACTTTTATGACATCAATAAGTTTATTGAGCTGTTTCGTAATCTGCTCAATAACCGAGTCATCCCCTGTTGTTACTATTGTCATAACAGAAACCTGGGGGTCTATAGTCTCTCCTACAGAAAGGCTTTCAATGTTATAGCCTCTTCCGCTGAAAAGCCCTGATACCCTTGAAAGCACGCCGAATTTATTTTCAACAAGAACAGAGATTGTATGTCTCATTCCTTCACCTCAGATTTATTTGACTGCCTTTAATTTCTTCTCGGCCTTTTTTTCTGCCTGTTCAAAAAGCATCTGGTCTATTGGCGCGCCTGCGGGCACCATCGGATAAACTTTTTCCTTCCAGTCAACAACAAAATCCATAAACACGGTCTTCTTTATCCTAAAAGCCTCTTTGAGCACGGGTTCAACCTCGCTCGGTTTTGTGGCCCTTAATCCCACAGCGCCGTATGCCTCGGCAATCTTTACAAAATCAGGCACGCTCTCATCAAGCTTGGTATGAGAATATCTTTCATCGAAGAAGAGTTCCTGCCACTGTCTTACCATGCCAAGGTATCTGTTGTTTAGTATGGCTACTTTAACAGGAAGCTTATTTATAACCGCAGTGGCAAGCTCCTGTATGTTCATCTGTATGCTTCCGTCGCCTGCAATGTCAATAACAAGCTTTTCAGGATGTGCAAACTGCGCTCCGATTGCAGCGGGAAAACCATAACCCATGGTGCCGAGCCCGCCGGATGTAAGAAGTGTTCTCGGTTTATCAAATTTATAAAACTGTGCGGTCCACATCTGGTTCTGCCCGACTTCTGTTGTTATAATCGCATCTCCCTTTGTAAGCTCATATATCTTCTCAACGACAAACTGCGGTTTTATAATATCATTGCTGTGAGTATAGGCCATCGGCCTTTCTGCGCGCCATGCAGCTATCTGCTTGAGCCATGCCTTCCTGACCTCGCCCCACTGTTCCTTTACCTCTTCCTTTAATACCTTATTCATAACTGCAAGAACTCTTTTTACGTCACCCACTACAGGGACATCAACCCTCACATTCTTTTTTATTGATGTCGGGTCAATGTCTATGTGAATTATCTTTGCATTGGGCGCGAATGCATCAACCTTGCCTGTCACCCTGTCGTCAAAGCGCATTCCTACGGCAATAATAAGATCTGAATCCTGAACTGCCTTATTGGCATAATAAGTCCCGTGCATTCCAAGCATGCCAAGTGAAAGTTTATGTGAACCCGGAAATCCTCCAAGCCCCATAAGTGTCATAGTCACAGGGATGTCAGCATGCTCTGCGAACTCTCTGAGTTCTTTGGCAGCTCCTGAGAGTATCACGCCGCCTCCGGCAATTATCACAGGTTTCTTTGATTTTGCTATGAGATGGGCGCCCTGCGTAATCATCCACTTATTGCCTTCATAAGTGGGCTTGTAGCTCCTTATGTCAAGTTCAGGCCAGACAAAATCAGCTTTTCCTACAGTTACATCTTTCGGAAGATCTATAAGCACAGGGCCAGGCCTGCCTGAAGACGCTATATAAAATGCCTCTTTCACTATCCTCGCAAGGTCATTCACATCCTTAACAAGATAGTTATATTTTGTGCAGGGCCTTGTTATGCCTACTATATCAGCCTCCTGAAATGCATCATTGCCGATAAGCATTGTCGGCACCTGCCCTGAAAAAACTACAAGCGGTATGGAATCCATTGAGGCGGTAGCAATGCCTGTAACTGTATTTGTCGCGCCGGGGCCTGATGTCACAAGGGCAACGCCAACTTTTCCGGATGACCTTGCATAACCGTCTGCCGCATGAACAGCGCCCTGTTCGTGCCTTGTGAGTATCAGACGTAAATCCTTATTGTCATAAAGGGCGTCAAAGATGTTAAGCACAACGCCTCCGGGATAACCGAAGATATGCTTAACTCCTTCCTTTTTCAGACATTCAATTAATATCTCCGAGCCTGTAATCTTCATATCGCACACAGCTCCTTTTAAAATTTAAATAATTTTACCACAAAAGATTATGAAAATGTCCATACTGACCCGTAGATCGAAACGCTACTTCATCACAGCCCCTGTTCCCGCTGAAGTTACCATCCTTGCGTATCTTGAAAGATAGCCCTTTGTTATCTTAGGCTTTGGCGGTTTCCATTTGCTGAGCCTTTCCTTTATCTCTTTTTCAGAGACAAGAAGGTCAACCCTTCTTCCCGGAATGTCAATTTTTATTCTGTCGCCGTTTTTGATAATTGCTATGATTCCGCCTTCCATTGCTTCAGGCGATATGTGCCCTATGCATGGGCCTCTTGTTCCGCCTGAAAACCTTCCGTCCGTTATCAGGGCCACTGATTCGCTTAACCCCATGCCCGCGATTGTTGCTGTTGGAGAGAGCATCTCTCTCATCCCCGGCCCTCCCTTAGGCCCCTCATACCTTAAGACAACAACATCACCTGCCTTTATCTTCCCGTTAAGAATTGTCTTCATTCCCTCTTCCTCAGAGTTAAACACCTTTGCGCTGCCTTCAAACTTCATCATTTTCTTGCTCACTGCAGACTGTTTTACAACTGCTCCGTCAGGCGCGAGATTGCCCCTCAGGATTGCAATGCCTCCTTCTTTATGGTAAGCCTTGCTCAGAGGCCTTATAACGTTTTCATTTATAATCTCTGCGGAATCAGCAATCTCAAAAATACTCCTGCCGCTTACTGTCATGCAATTATTCAAACTCCCCCTTAATCTCTTCATCAGGGCCGGAATGCCTCCTGCCCATTCAAGGTCTTCAAGGTAATGCTCGCCGCCGGGAAGCATATTTGCAAGATGAGGGGTTTTCTTGCTCAGGATATCAAAGGCCTCAAGCGGGAGTTCCACTCCTGCATCATGCGCAATTGCAGGGATGTGAAGAACAGTATTGGTTGAGCCGCCTAATGCAAGGTCAGCCATTATCGCATTCTCAAACGCCTTCAGGGTCATTATTTTTCTCGGCGTGATATTTTTCTTTACCAGTTTAACAATGCGCTCTCCGCTTGCAAAGGCAATTCTCCTCTTGTCGGCGGATACGGCAAGCGCAGTGGCGCATCTTGGAAGGCTCATCCCGAGCGCTTCTGTAACGCATGCCATTGTATTTGCAGTATACATGCCCTGACATGAGCCTGCGCCCGGGCAGGCGCACATTTCAAGAGCTTCAAGCTCATCATTTTTTATCAAACCTTTTTTATACTTTCCAACTGCTTCAAAGGTGTCATTGACAAGCGAGAGCCTTTTGCCCCTTAGATGCCCTGAAATCATAGGGCCCGCAGTAACGACTATTGAGGGGATGTTAATCCTTGCGGCAGCCATGAGCATTCCGGGCGTAATCTTGTCGCAGTTAGTAAGAAGCACAAGGCCGTCAAGCTGATGCGCCTGAGCTATCGTCTCCACCATGTCGGCAATCAGTTCCCTTGACGGAAGAGAATAATGCATGCCGCTGTGTCCCATTGCAATGCCGTCGCAAATGCCGGGAATTCCAAAAAAGAAAGGATAACCTCCTCCTGTATGCACTCCTTTTTCTATGAATCTCTCCAGATCCCTCATACCGATGTGTCCCGGAATAATATCGGTGAAACTTGTTGCGACGCCGATAAACGGCTTTTTCATTTCGCTCTTTGGAATGCCTGTCGCATAAAGGAGCGCCCTGTGCGGAACACGCTCAAGCCCCTGTTTTATAGCTCTGCTTCTCATGAAAAGATCTTCCTCCTTATTATTGCCCTTTGGAGTCATTCCGCACCTGATGCGGAATCCAGTTCTTTTTTCTGGATTCCTGCTTTCGCAGGAATGACGTATTCTATTCTAGTTCGTTGAATGGCTTTTCTTATACTCCCTTATAATCTCTGCCATTCTGTCTTTTTTTACGAGCTTTAACTTCTGAATCCTTTTCCTCTCTACCTCTTCTTCCGGTGTAAAATGGACTTTCTTGTCAATCTCCGCAAGCACCTCTTTAAGGCTTTTATGCTCGTCACCAAGTTTTTTGTACTCCTCATTTTCCTTTAAAAGAATTTCCGTTATCTCCTGTTCTTTCAATTTATATTTCCTCCTTTCTTATTATTGTCTCTGCCAATTTAAATGAATTTTCTATGCAGTCATTAACGCCTATCCCCCTGTATGCATTCCCGGTTAAATACAGGTTTTTGTATTTTAATAACATCCCGTCAACTGCTTTCAGTTTCCTGTCATGCCCTATATTATACTGCGGAATTGCCTTTTCGTGTCTGTAAATTTTTACAAAATCAGGCTGAATTTTTATATCCATTATATCCTTCAGTTCTTCTGCGGCAACATCAATCAGCCTGCTGTCGCCCTGCATCGCAAGTTCGGATGCCCTTGCGCCTCCCATCATGCTCCTTAAAAGCACATATCCGTCAGGAGCTCTTCCGGGAAAAATGCTTGAATCCCACAAAGTCCCGAGGATTTTTCTGCGCTCTTTATATGGGATGAGAAAACCAAATCCATCCAGTTTATGAGCAATGCGTTCTTTCCTGTATCCAAAACACACAATAGAGACAGAAGGATACGGTATCTCTGAAAGAACCGACGAGAGAGGCCTGTCAAGGTTTTTTAAAATCTCCGCTGCTGAATATGCAGGGGATGCTATTACAAGAATCTCCGTCTCTACAACCATGCCGTCAGAGAGATGGACAGCATAACCCTTATTCTTTCTTTCAACGGAAACCACTTTGCTTCCAACTCTTAGTTTTTCTTTAAGATAACCTTTCAAGGAATCTATTATCATTCCCATGCCGTTGTGAAAAGATGTAAGAGTGCCTCCGGGACCGGCGCTGACTTTTCGATTTCCTGATTTCTTAGCCTCTCTTTGCAGTTTTATCATACCTTTTATAAGGCTTCCGTATTTCTCTTCAAGATTAAAAATCTTTGGGAAACAACTTTTAAGGCTTAGTGATTCAGGATTCCCCGCATAAATGCCTGATGCCATAGGATCAATGAGTTTTTCGTATGCCTCTTTGCCGAGCCTTCTCCTCGCAAAATCAGCAAGGGTTTCATCATCTGAGCTGCCCCTCGGAGCGAAAAACTCATACATTACCCTTAAGCGGCCGTAAAGGCTCAAGAGATCGGAGGTAAGAAACGATACAGGAGATTCAGGCAGAAGGTTTAATTTCCCGCCAGAAAAAACATATCTTTTTCTGGCTGCATCACTGCTTCTAAACGGATTAATCAGAAGTTTAGTGGCAAGCTCTAAAGTCTTGGGCCTGTTGTCGAGGAAACCGTTAACTCCGCCTTCGCAGAGAAAACCGTTCACTTTTTCCGTCCATATCTTTCCGCCAGGCCTTTTTTCGGATTCGAATACTACTACATCTGCCGCTGGTTCAGATTCAAGAAGCGTAAATGCCAGCGAAAGCCCTGAAATACCGCCGCCTGCAATGACTATTCTATCCAACCAAGCTCCTTCACATTCTTTATTACTATGTCTTTCAGCGCTTCAATAAAAAGCGGATGAGTATTTAACGATTCTGTCCGTTTCAGATTAATTCCAAGGCCTTTTGCCATCTGCATATATAATATATCAATCTCATATAACGTCTCAATATGGTCAGACACAAAACTTATCGGGACCATGAGAATATTTTTAATATTCCTGCCTGCAAGCTCTTTGAGTGTTTCTTCTGTTGAAGGCCTAAGCCATTTTACAGGCCCGCTCCTGGATTGAAAACTCAGGTTCCATTTTATCGGTATCCGCTTTACAATCTCTTCAATAGTTCTCTCAATATGACGCACATAAGGGTCGCCCTCATCAATAAACTTTTCAGGAAGGCTGTGGGCGCTGAAGAGAACATGGATGGGTGGATGGGTGAATGGGTGAATGGGTGAATCGGCGTTGAATAATTCCATTCCCTTCCTTATCACATCAACAAGCGCTTCAATATAAAACGGATGGCCATACCATGAAGGCGCGCAGAAAACTTCCACTTCCGTGTAATGTTTTGATGCAACCTCTCTGAATTTTGATAAAGACGAGCCTGATGTTGCCAGAGAATACTGGGGATAAAGGCTGAGTCCAATAAGTTTTCTAACCCCGTCATTATAAATCTGAGGCATCACGTCTTCTATTAAAGGATGCCAGTAACGCATCCCGACGTAAACTTTAAAAACCGGTGAATGGGTGAATGGGTGAATGGGTGAATCGGGAGATTTCTCGGAATTCGGAGTTAGTAGTTCGGAGACTTCCGCTGAACGCTTTAGCGCCTCTTCCAGCGCCTTTGCTTGTGCATTGGTAATATCAAGTAGGGGAGATTTGCCTCCTATGAGGCGGTAATAACTCTCCGTCTTTTTATATCTCAGTGTTGATATGAGCCGTGCAAGAGGTTTCTGCATAAATGGAGGGCCCAGTTGAATTATCTTTCTGTCTGAAAATAAATTATAAAGGAACGGCCTCACAGCCTGAATAGAATCAGGACCGCCGAGATTTAGAAGAATAATTCCTATCGGCTCCTTTAAATACCCTTTCTCAGTCCGTGGTATCGTATCTCTCCCCTTTCTGCTGAGTTATTTCATCAATTACCTCCAGAATGTCCTTTACACCAGCAGGCTTGGTAAGGTAACCATCAAACCATTCTTTGCCAAGCTTCTCCTCTTCCTCTATCATCGCATATGCCGTAAGGGCTATTATCGGTATCTTTGCAGTGGACTGTTCTGATTTAAGTATCTTTGCTGCCTCAATACCATCCATCTTAGGCATCCGTATATCCATAAGTATGAGGTCAGGGATTTCCCTCTTGGCAGTCTCAACAGCCTCTTCACCGTCCCTTGCAAGAATAGTGATATGGCCCCCGGATTCCACTATGATATTTAAAAGCTTCAGGTTCTCTTTATTGTCGTCGACTACCAATATTTTCATTTCCTCACCGGTATTATAAATATAAACCTGCTTCCCTTTCCTTCCTCACTCTCAACCCATATTCTTCCGCCGTGAAGTTCAACAATCCTTTTGCTGATGCTGAGCCCAAGCCCTGTGCCTTCGTATTTCTTTGTTAGTGTGGATTCAAGCTGCTGGAAGGGTTGAAAGAGTTTTTTCGTGCCTTCAGGAGAAATGCCGATGCCTGTATCCTCTACGGAGATTTCGAAGAAATCGAAATCTCCGAGTTCAGAGTCAGGAGTCTGGGGAGGCTGAATACCCCTAACCCCTAAATCCTCACTCTTTACTCGTCGTGCAACGACGCGCACCGAGCCTCCATCAGGCGTAAACTTAAAGGAATTTCCGAGAAGGTTCAAGAGCACCTCTTTTATCTTCACAGCATCAGCAGTTACAGCCCCTACATCATCAGGAATATCAGCGGTTAATTTAATTTTGTGTTTTATTGCCTTCTCCTTAAACATCAGCAGGCTTCCCTGAACAACCTCTTTAATGTCAAACTCTCCCAATTCAAGTTCCATTCTGCCAGACTCTATCTTTGAAAGGTCAAGGATATCATTTATAAGCCGCAACAGATGTTTTCCGCTCTTCCATATAGACTGAACATATTCTTTCTGCTGCTCTGTAACATTGCCTGCCAGTCCTTCAGTCAAAACTTCCGAAAAGCCTATAACTGAATTCAACGGCGTCCTTAATTCATGCGACATATTTGCAAGGAATTCTGATTTCGCCCTGCTTGCAGCCTCTGCCTGAAGTTTTGCCTTCTCAAGTTCCGCTGTCCTTTCCTTTACTTTTTGTTCAAGCCCTTCAAGCAGTTCTTTATTCTCTTTAAAAAGAAAACTCAGAGACTGGGACATATCATTGAATGCCTTTGATATATTGCCAATCTCATCAGCAGTCTTTACATCAACCCTTACATCAAAATTCACTGTCTGGATTTCTCCTGCTGCATCTTTTAATTTCCATATAGGCTTGATAATACTGCTCCTTACATAAAACACAATACAGCCCGCTGCAATAAAGAAAAATCCGAGCACACAAAACCTTAAGGTGTCAAAATCCTTTATCTCTTTCTTGTAATGCGTTCTAAGGGACTTTACAAAGGCTTCAACCTTAGGGAGATTATCACGGATGGCTGAATGGCATTTTTTACATGCCTCATTTTTTCTTTCAGAAGAAAATTTTAATATATCTTGCAGGACAGGCTTCTGGGTTTTGCTCCACAGCTCAATCAATGTCTTAACCTGTGAAATTGATTCTTTGTTATGCTCAGGCATTGGCTCCAGTCCGAGTTTTTCGCTTCCATCTCTCAGTCCATAAAGCGCATCTTCATATTCAGCCATTCTACTTTCAGCATTTTTTATGAATATCTCTTTCTCATGAGACTGAGGGAGAAGAAGTAAAGACATAATCTGATATGACATGCTAAGGGACAGCATCCTCTGCCTGCCGGCAACGTTTATCCTTGTGGCTTCGTCTTTTATATGATGGGTGAAGACAAAACCCGCATAGACGTAAACAGCAAGAAACGTAACCATTATGCTGCTGATGAAGATAAACTTTGCGGTGAGGGATTTGAATTTAAACATTGTTTTCATTATTAAACCATATTCATCGTATCAACCCTTATATCTTTCGTATATCTCGTCAAACTGCTTATGAATGTCTTTAAATGCGGCAAGCACATCAGGGTCGAAATGCTCCGGCATAGTCCTGCCGTCGCCTTCTGTGATTATCTTGAATGTTTTTAAATGATCAAATCCATATTTATAAGGCCTGCTGCTTCTCAACGCATCATACTGGTCGCATATGTTATATATCCTTCCCTCTATCGGAATGCCCTCGCCCTTTAACCCTCGTGGATAACCTGCTCCATCCCATCTTTCGTGGTGGCTTAAAGCGATTATCTCTGCCATCTGAATAATACCTGAGGTTCTGCCACTGAGGATATTGGCGCCAATAGTTGTATGAGTCTTCATCAATGCGAATTCCTCTGTCGTAAGTTTCGCGGGTTTAAGTAGAATCTCTGCCGGAATACCTGTCTTGCCTATGTCATGCATGGGTGATGCATAAAATATTGTTTCAACTGTTTCTGCCTGCCATCCCAGTTCCCTTGCAAGGAACTCTGAATAATAGCCCGCCCTTTTTATATGCGAAGCTGTGTCTTCGTCTTTGTATTCAGCAACCTTTGTAAGTTTATGTATCGTATCTATGTAGCTTTCCCTGAGCTGGGCTGTCTTTTTACCGACCTCTGCTTCAAGGAGTTCGTTGTACCCTTTCAGAAAATCCTCAAACTCCTTAATCTTCAGCAGATTCTTTGTTCTGATTGTAAGCTCGGAGATATCAATAGGCTTTGAAAGAAAGTCATTGGCTCCCATCCCGAGCCCTTTAACCCTGGATTCCTTATCTGCAAGGGCTGTTACCATCACAACAGGGATCTGTTTTGTAGCAGCATCTTCCTTCAGCCTTTTGCATACCTCGTAGCCGTCCATCTTCGGCATCATAATATCAAGAAAAATCAGGTCCGGCTTAAAAGATTTTGCCTTAGCTAACGCTTCAGCGCCATCTGCTGCTGTCTCAAAAGCATAGCTGTAGTGTTTAAGCATTGCAATTATGAGCTTCAGGTTTACTTCATCATCATCGGCTATAAGGATTCTTTGTTTTTTTGTTTCTTCAGCCATACGTTCTCCATGTATATCATATCACCAAGCGTCAGGCTTGAATACCACCACAGCCAGCGGCGGCAGTGTGATGCTTATAGAATAAGGCTTTCCGTTCCACGAAATATCTTCCGATGAAACACCGCCTGCATTTCCTGTATTACTCCCTCCGTATTCAGACGAATCACTGTTTAAAATCTCTATATATAGACCCGATTCAGACACGCCTATTCTGTAATTATATCTCGGCGCCGGAGTAAAATTACACACAGCCACAAGAAAATCTTCATCCCCTTTCCCCTTTCTTATAAATGATATTACGCTCTGCTCCGTATCGTGAAAATCTATCCAGTCAAACCCTGAATAACTGAAATCAACCTCATAGAGAGGCGGCTCTGTTCTGTAAAGCCTGTTCAGGTCTCTTATATAATGCTGAAGCTTTTGATGAGGCTCATACTGAAGAAGGTGCCAGTCAAGGCTGTGGTCAAAGTCCCATTCATCCCACTGCCCGAATTCACCTCCCATAAAAAGCAGCTTCTTGCCCGGATGTCCGTACATGAAACCATACAGCAGTCTCAAGTTTGCGAATTTCTGCCACATATCCCCGGGCATCTTACCGAGCATTGAACTCTTCCCGTGCACGACCTCATCATGGGAAAGGACAAGCATAAAATTCTCCGTAAAGGCATAAAGAAGGCTGAATGTAAGATTGTTGTGGTGATGTTTCCTGTGAACAGGGTCTTTTGAAAAATATTCAAGAATGTCATGCATCCATCCCATATTCCATTTGAAACTGAAACCGAGCCCGCCGAGATGCGTCGGCCTTGATACGCCTGTCCACGCAGTTGATTCCTCTGCAATCGTGAGGATGCCGGGATGCTGCCGGTGAACAATTTCGTTAAATCTTTTCAGGAAATCTATCGCCTCAAGGTTCTCCCTTCCTCCGAATATATTTGGAACCCATTCACCTTCTTTTTTTGAATAATCAAGGTAAATCATTGAGGCCACAGCATCAACACGCAAACCATCTATGTGATATTTTTCGAGCCAGAAAAGCGCGCTTGATATCAGAAAATTCCTTACCTCATTTCTCCCGTAGTTGAATATCAGCGTGCCCCAGTCTTTGTGCTCGCTCTTCCTCGGGTCTTCATGTTCATAGAGCGCCGTGCCGTCAAAATTTCCAAGGCCATGCGCATCTTTTGGAAAATGCGCGGGAACCCAGTCAAGGATAACACCGATATTGTTCCGGTGGCATTTATCCACAAAGTACATAAAGTCTTCAGGCGCGCCGTGCCTGCTTGTCGGAGCAAAATACCCTACTGTCTGATAACCCCACGAAGCGTCCAGCGGATGCTCTGTTACAGGCATGAGTTCAATGTGGGTATATCCCATATCCTTTACATAGCCGATCAGCTTATCTGTAAGTTCCCTGTAAGTGAGAAAACGGTTTTCTTCCTCCGGCACACGCATCCAGGAGCCGAGGTGAACTTCATAAACAGAGACAGGAGATTCAAACCAGTTTTTTCTTGAGCGCATTTCAAGCCATTCGCTGTCATTCCATCTGTATCTGTTTATGTCATATACGACAGATGCGCTTTTGGGCCTGGCCTCAAAATAAAACGCATACGGGTCTGCCTTCAGAAATATTTCACCGGACTTTGATTTTATCTCAAACTTATAAATCTCCCCTTCATCAAGCCCCGGCACAAATATCTCCCACACGCCTGATGAGCCAAGGACGCGCATCTGATGCCTTCTTCCATCCCAGTTGTTGAAATCACCCGCAACGCTGACCCGTTTCGCATTCGGAGCCCACACTGCAAAATGAATGCCTTTAAGCCCATTAACCGCCATAACATGCGAACCGAGTTTTTCGTATTTTTTGTAGTGGCTTCCCTCGCCTATCAGATGAAGGTCAAAATCCGAAAGCACGGGCAGGAAGGAATAAGGGTCAAAAAATTCAGCAATGCGGTTATCGGATGTTTTTATCTTGAGTTTATATTGGAAAAAATCTTTCTTTTTTTCAAAGTCCTTCTCAAAAAAGCCTGCCTTGTGGGTCTTTTCCATTTCATGGGATTTGTTTTGGACGACATCAACAACCCATGCCTTATCAGCTTCAGGAATGAATGCGCGGACTGTTATTGCCTTTTTGCCATCGGTTTTTACTTCATGAATACCGAGCGCTTGAAAGGGATCCCAGTGCTCTGCTTTAATAATCAGCTTGATATGTTCTTTAAGCGTCATTTCTTGCTGCCAACAGTTCCCCATCTCTTATAAATGTCATGCTCCACTCCGACAGCGTCAAGGATTTTACCCGCGATGAAATCAACAATATCCTCAATCTTCTTGGGTTTGTGATAAAAGGCTAAAACAGGAGGCGCAATCTTTACCCCGATTCTTGAGAGCTTGAGCATGTTTTCAAGATGTATTGCGTTAAACGGCATCTCCCTCGGCGAAAGAAGCAGTGTTCTTCCCTCTTTTATCGTCACATCAGCAGCCCGCTCTATGAGGTTATTTGCATAACCATTTGCAATGCCTGAAAGCGTCTTCATGGAACACGGCACAACAAGCATCCCGTCTGTTTTAAATGAACCGCTTGAAACAGGAGCGGCAAGGTCGTATTCGCTGTGGTAATGGATTTGTTTTGAGTTGAAATGCTTTCTGATTTTTCTCTCAGTCTCCGCACTTGTCTTTCCACTAAAATCAATTCCGGTTTCATCCTTGATTATAGAGAAAGACTGCGAAGAAATTAGCAGATGCACCTCAGAATTTTTTACCAGTTCTTTAAGTACCCGTATCCCGATTATGGAGCCGCTTGCGCCGCTTATGGCAAAAACATATTTCTTCACAGGTTATTCCTTGATTTTTTCAAGAACCTTTTGCGCATCTTCCCATACAAGCCATTTGTCCTTCGGGTTTCTCAGGAGATACGAAGGGTGAAATGTCGGCATCAGCGGAATATTTTCAAACTGATAGAATTTTCCTCTCAGCTTGCCTATCGGAATTTTTACGCCAATAAGCGTCTGCGTGGATACGCGGCCAAGCGAGACTACAACCTTCGGAGAGATTATATCCGCCTGTTTTTTTATGAATGGAGAACAGGCGCTAATCTCGTCTTCTTCAGGGTCTCTGTTACCGGGAGGCCTGCATTTCACGATATTGCCGATGTAGACATCCTCTCTCTTAAATCCCATCTTCTCTATCAGTTTTGTAAGTAGCTGTCCTGCCTTGCCTACAAAAGGCCGCCCCTGAAGATCCTCGTCTTCGCCGGGCCCTTCGCCAATGAACATTATTTCCGCATCTACGCTGCCTTCCCCAAAGACAATGTTCTTTCTCCCCTTTGAGAGCTTGCACCGCTGACAATCGCCTATCTCATCGCGAAGCGCTTGCAACGCATCCCTTTTTTGCTGTGAATTGAGCGCAGATGCATGATGCAAGATGCATGATGCATGACTTTTTTTATCCTGAGTCTTGTATCCTGTATCCTGTATCGTGTTAAGCGGGATTCTCTCAATCCCCATTGCCTGATAAAACTCAAGCACAGTCTTTATATCTTCAGCTATATTTTTCATCATTAATTTTAAATTTTTTACCTTTCTCCCCATTTAAGCTTTGTTCTTAATATCTGAAAGTAATCTCTCTCAAACGGGATAATAAGCCTTGTCTTAAAAGGCGACCTCTTGATTTCCACAACGTCATCCTTCCTGAGAGAAAATCCAACCTGTCCGTCAAGCGTGAGGAATACATCCTCGCTGACAGATTTAAGCATTATTTCTATAAGCGCGTCATCAGGAAGTACGGTGGGCCTGTTTGTCAGTGTATGCGGGCATATAGGCGTAAGGATAATACAGTCAAGCGTCGGATAAAGCACAGGGCCGCCTGCTGACAAGGAATATGCCGTTGAACCTGTCGGAGTTGATACGATAAGCCCGTCCGCCTTAAAGATAGTTACATAGGCCTTATTAATATATGTTTCAAGGTCAATAATCCTTGCAAGGGCGCCTTTATTTATAACCACATCATTCAGCACAGTATATTCAGCAATTTTTTCCCCATGCCTGTGTATGTGCGCGGTAAGCATCATCCTGTCTTCAATTGAATATTCGCCTGAGAGTGTTTTGTCCATCGCATCGCAGATTTCCTCTTTCTGAACCTCTGTGATAAAACCAAGCCCTCCGAGATTGACTCCGAGTATGGGAACGCCTCTTTCACAGACAAGCCGCGCAACATTGAGCATTGTCCCATCGCCGCCAAGAACAACGATCATATCAACAAGGGAAGGCATCTCAGAACGTGGAGAGCCCTTCATTTTAAGCAAAGAGGCTGTTTCAGTATCCAGAAAAACCTCAAGCCCTCTGTTATTCAGCCACGGCAGGAAATCTTTTAAAATCTCTGCCGGTTCTGTCCTTCCTGCCTTAGATATGATTCCAATCTTTTTCATTTATTCCCTCAATCGTAATATCCCTTGCTTCTGTATCTATAATAGCAAATTTTACCCTTATAAAATCATTCTGTATTTCTCCGAGGCGTTCAGCCCATTCAATGACAGTAATGCCGTCGCTGTAAATATAATCCCATATTCCTGTTTCATCAATATCAGCGTCTTCTTCAAGCCTGTAAAGGTCTATATGATAGAGCGGTATGTCACTGTCATATTCAGCAATTATCGTAAAACTTGCGCTTGTAATATCCCTGTCTGAAATACCCAGCGCCTGCGCGATGCCCTTAACAAATACTGTCTTGCCCGCGCCGAGTTCACCATAGAGACAAACGACATTATGAGGCCTCAGCAAATTCCCGAGCCTGAACCCTATCATCTGCGTCTCTTCCGTATTTCTGCTTAAAAACTTTATAGCCATATTACCTTTTTATTCATTTAAATAATCCCTATAAACCCGCCTTGCCTTCCTGTAGTCCCCTTTGCAAACCTGTATGAATAGTATTTGTCAGGATGACAATATGTGCATTCTTCAGATACCCATATATTTTTTTCAGATATCCCCGCAGATACCGCCTGATATTTGTTAGCTGCTGCAAGGTCAAGACAATATGCCTCGCCTCTGTTGATGTAATATTCGCCATTGCCTGTTGCCTTTGCAACAGACTCAAGGACCTCATAACCTACATGGTAACAGCACCATCTTATGCTCGGGCCTATGGCTACTTTAATATCATCAGGAAAAGAAGCAAACCTCTCACGCATTGCTTCTATTGATTTCTTAAGTATTGAAGCTGCCGTGCCCCGCCATCCTGCATGAACAACCCCGATTACATTTCTCTTCACGTCATACAGAAGCACAGGCACGCAGTCTGCAACCTGAATTCCAAGCAGAATGCCCTTATTGCCGGTTATCACGGCATCTGCAATTGTGGGACTCAAATCCGAATCCAGCACAAGCACCTTGTCTGTATGTTTCTGTATCGGCAGATAAATCTTTTGCTTGTCAATAGATGCAGCTCCGGCTATTTTTTCAGGGCCAGCGCCCGGAGATTTGCCGGTAAAAAAGGCCGTTATATGTTTTCCGAATATATCAGGATGTATAAGCGTTTCCATAACCCTCATGATGCAAGATGCACGATTCATAATGCATGATGTCTTTATCTTGTATCTTGTATCCTGTATCTTGCAGATATTGAAACGCCTCTGGAATCGAATCTATGATATCGGATGCAATCAGCGAATGTTCTCCCTTGCTTTTTGCTGCCATGTCTCCGGCAAGCCCATGCATATAAACTCCAAGGATTGACGCCTCAAGCGGGTTTAAACCCTGTCCTAAAAATCCGGCAAGCATTCCCGCCAGGACATCCCCTGTCCCTGCGCTCGCCATACCTGAATTGCCTGTTGGGTTGATGAACACTCTGCCTTCAGGTTCGGCAATAACTGTCGGCACACCTTTAAGAACAAGATATGTCCCTGTCTCTTTTGCGAATTTCGTTGCTATATTTATTCTGTCTTTTTCTATATACCGTATTATCTCAGTAATCCCCCCTCGCCCCCCTTTAGCAAAGGGGGGTAAAGGGGGATTTGTTCTTGCATCCTGCATCTTGTATCTTGTATCGTTCAAGAGTCTTGCCATCTCTCCTGCATGAGGCGTAAGAATTATCGGCGCCTTCGCTTTTTTTAGAATCTGTTTATTGCCTTCAAGTGAATTTATGGCATCCGCATCAATAACTGTCGGCGCTGCTGACTTCAGCAAAAGCTCCCTGACAAGTTTTTTAGTATCATCTGTAACAGATATCCCCGGCCCGATTGCAAGCACATCAGCCTTTTCAGAGAGAAATTGCAGAATCTTCTCCAATGCCTTTGATGAAAGCGTTCCATCCCCTCTGTCAGGCAAGGGTAGCGTCATCTCTTCTGTAACCCTTGACTGGAAAATATCCAGCAATGATTCCGGAATACCTATTGTCACCAGTCCTGCGCCTGCCCTCAGGCATGCCTTTGCGCACATGAATGCTGCGCCTGTCTTGCCTCTCGAGCCTGCAATAACAAGTACATGGCCATAATCGCCCTTATGCGAATATCTCTGCCTCTCAGGAATTAACAGAGACACATTCCTTTTTTCAAGGAGCTCCGCTTTAAATTTTTCAGCGTAAAGCAGTTCATCGGGAAAACCGATATCTTCAATGAAAAGTCTTCCCGTATAATCAGCTCCGGGGTAAAGCAGATGCCCTCTCTTTGGAAGTCCAAATGTTATGGTATAATCCGACCTCACTGCATCGCCCATAATCTGACCGGTATCAGATGAAATGCCTGAGGGAATGTCAACAGAAATTACAGGAGCATCCGAGGCATTAATAAACGATATTAGCTCAGCCGTCTTTCCTGAAATATTTTTGCTTAAACCCGTGCCGAAAAGCGCATCAACAACCAGAGCGCTGTGCAGGTCTTTCCCTGTGATATGATCCCTGAACGCAATTACCACACCTGCTTTTTTTGCAGTCTTATATTGCTTCAGACAGTCAGGGCTTAGCTTGTTTTCCTTTGAAAGAAGAATGATTTTTACATTCCAGCCCCATTCATGCAGATTTCTCGCAGCAACAATGCCGTCTCCTCCATTGTTGCCTCCTCCTGAAAGCACAATAACTTTTCTTCTTTCATATAATTCCCTTATTTTCTCCGCAACAGCAAGCCCTGCCCTCTCCATAAGGACAGTTCCTGAGATGCCATAACCCTTTACGGTCATCCTGTCAATCTCCCTCATCTCATCTGCCGTTACAACCTTCATCTTCTCAGGAGAAACCTCCCATAAATTATTTGCCAAAAACTAACCCGTTATAATCCTCATCCATGCCATATTGAATACATCACCGTAATCTCTGAGAAAATCATTTATCGTGCCATTTGGATTTTCATTCTTTTTATATCGCTTAAACATCCTGTTCACATACTCAAGAACAGTCTTTTTATCTTCAGTCCTGAACGGATAAACGCTTCCGCTCATGGCATGTCCTTTGTCAAGAGGCAAAAGCCTTGCACCGAATATATGCCTTTTTTCAGAGCTTTTGTTAATGTCTTTTCCTCACATAATTTATGATTGATTGAATAAGTTCTGTCTTCAGCGCCTCTTCTTTGCCCATGCATTTCTCATTATAATCTCAAATAATATATAGGGCAATATATCATGTTGCGGAAGGAAGTAGCAAGCAAACCACTGCTTGATTTCCAATTTCCATACCTGATAAGCTAAATGCATGCTAAAAGAGGTTTTTCTCGGCCTTTCTCTGAATAAAAAGCTCATACTGATGATGATATTCCTGAGCTTTATCCTCACGTCGATTCTTATGGTTTTGTATTCACAATCCGAGAAGGCGCTGCATAAGGCATTTGAGGCGCAGATTATTGAACTTTCAAAGGCAATTCAGATAGGCGTTAAAGAGATAACAAGCCAGGGTTCTACGGATGAGGCGAGGCTCCAGCAATACCTCCAGAGCCTGAATGTAAAAGATGTAAAAGAAATCTCAATAATCAGCAATGCCGATGAAATCATAGCGAGTTCAAACCCGACAAAGATTGGCAAGCCTCTGAGCCAGAAAAGAAAGGAACTCATTATCAAGGCAGAACTCGGCGAATCAGTATCGCGCGAAGAGGGAAAAACATACAATGTAATAGTGCCTGTTATCGCGGGCGAAGAGCATTACGGATATGTTCATCTGAGAATCAATACTGATGATTTTTCAAAAGCGCTGCGCATCAATATTATAAAAAGGATTATAAGCACTCTTATGGTCTTCGGGCTCGGCATCGGCTTAGCCATGCTCCTTTCATGGAGATACACAAAACCGATACACAATGTTGTCTCCGCCGCAAACAGGATTGCGGCAGGAGACCTCGAACAAACCCTTGTAACCGACAGCAAAGATGAGATAGGAGAGCTTACGCAGAGTTTTAATTTTATGGTTCAGAAACTGCGCGAGCAGAGGCAGATGGAGGAAAAACTGCGCGAGGCAGAACACCTTTCAGGCATCGGTCAGCTTTCAAGAAGCATAGCCCATGAGATAAGAAACCCTCTGAATTTTATAAGCCTGAGCGTAGACCATATAAAAGAAAAGTTCTCTCCTGACGGCAATATTGACGCAGAAAAATTCCACTCTCTTATAGCAAACATCAAACAGGAAATCCAGCGGCTGAACAAACTCGTAGAGGAGTTTCTTGACTATGGGAAACCGCTCAGGCTTAACCTGCTGAGAACAGGCATCGGCAAACTGCTTGAAGAAATAACAGAACTTATAGGGGCAAAAGCAGAGGCAGAAAAAATAAAGATAATAAAAGACTGCAATTTCCTTCCATCACTTAACATGGACACTGACCTTATAAAAACATGCGTCTTTAACGTCGTATTGAATGCATTTCAGGCAATGCCCGATGGAGGCACTCTGACTATAAAAACGGAGCCTGCGGAAGGAATGCTTTCAATCATTATCAGCGATACAGGGAAAGGAATTCCTGAAGATGAATTACCAAAGGTCTTTGAACCGTTTTATACTACAAAGAGGAACGGGCTTGGGCTCGGGCTTGCAATGACAAAAAGAGTCGTTGAGGAACATCAGGGGACAGTGAGTATTCAAAGCATTGAGGGCAAAGGAAGCACGGTCGTGATAAACCTGCCTGTCCAGCAGAATATATCAAATGCATCACATATCATATAAAGGAGACTAAATGCCGGGCATACTTGTAGTTGACGACGAGCCTCTTCAGAGAGATATACTGAAAACAATACTCGAAGACTGCGGTTATGAGACTCGTACGGCGTCTTCCGGTGAGGATGCCGTAAAGATTTCAAGGGAATTTAACCCTGATTTAATCCTCACTGACCTCAAACTTGGCGGTATGGACGGCGTAGAGCTTCTTGGAGAAGTGCGAAAAGGCGATATCTCGCCTGCCGTGATTATTATGACCGCCTACGGGACTGTTTCATCAGCGGTTGAGGCTATGAAAAAAGGCGCTTTTGACTACCTGACCAAGCCGCTTGATAAAGACATCGTCCTGCTTACAGTAAAAAGGGCGCTTGAAAGGACTGAACTGCTTAAAGAAAATCAGCAGCTTCATAAGGCTTTATTTGACAAGTTCAAAATAGAAGGCATCATAGGCGATTCAAAAAAAATGACAGAGGCAGTGGAGATTATGAAAAAAGTATCTTCAAGCGCTGCCACGGTGCTAATACTCGGCGAGAGCGGAACAGGCAAGGAGCTTGCCGCAAAGGCAATCCACTACAACAGCCCACGGCGCACAAAACCATTCACTGCAATCAACTGCGCTGCAATACCTGAAACCCTGCTTGAAAGCGAATTGTTCGGCTATGAGGCAGGAGCATTTACAGGCGCTGCATCAAGGCGGACAGGACTTTTTGAAGCAACTACAGGCGGCACACTTTTTCTTGACGAGGTTGGAGACCTGCCCCATATAACCCAGTCAAAAATACTGCGCGTTCTTCAGGAAAAAGAAGTAAGGCGTCTTGGCGGAAGGGATGCGATAAAAGTAGACGTCAGAATCATTACCGCAACAAATAAGGATATAGAAAAAGAAATGCAAAAAGGCGGCTTCAGGGAAGACCTCTACTACAGGCTCAAAGTAGTGACCATTGAGCTTCCGCCTTTGCGTGAAAGAAAGGAAGATATCCCTGCATTGACAGATTTTTTTATCAGGAAATACAATCAGGAATTCGGCAAGAGAATCAAAGGCTCGGAAAACAGCGCGATGAAAGCCCTTGCAGAATACCACTGGCCCGGCAATATAAGACAGCTTGAATCTGTAATAGAAAAGGCTGTCCTGATGTGCGACTCCAACGTGATAACACCCAAGGATATAAAGAGCGAACTAAAGCTATTCCAGCCATACGGCATTCTAAACATTGACGTCCCTGATGAAGGAATAAACTTTGAGGAACTTGAAAATGAACTTCTGAAAAAAGCCATGGCTAAGGCCAATAATGTTGCCGCAAAGGCGGCAAGACTGCTCGGAATGAGCTATAAAACCTTCTGGTACAGGTGGGAAAAGCTTGACAGCAGCGCCTCCCCAAAAAAGGATAACCATTCTTAATAGAGGAGAAAATTTTCCATAAACAGCCTGTCATTTCAATGTTTTCCTGCATGGCACAGTTATTGCTTCTTGCTATCTTCAGTATATCTCAATTGAAGGGAGGTGAATCCATGAAGAAGATAATAGCTCTTATAGTAGCAGTACTCTTTGTATTCGCAGTTGCTTCAGTATCTATCGCAGCAGAGGAGAAGAAGGCCGCTCCTGCAGCAGAGAAGAAGATGGAACCTGCAAAGAAAGAGGCAGCTCCGAAGGCGGAGAAAAAGGCAGCAGCAAAGGTTATGCAGGTTACAGGCGAAGTTGCAGCAGTTGACGCAGCTGCAAAGACAATCACTGTAAAAGGCAAAAAGGGTGATGTTGTTATCGCAGTTGATGACAAGACACTCGCAGATGTAAAGGCTGGCGACAAGGTAACAGCAAAGTACACCACAGCAGACGGCAAGAATACTGCAAAGGCAGTAAAGAAAGCCGCAGCAGCAAAGAAAGCTGAAAAGAAGGCTGAAGAGAAGAAAGCTGAGCCAAAGAAAGAAGCAGCACCAGTCAAGAAATAATATTATTTCTCAAAATAGGCGTCCCGATAAAATCGGGGCGCCTATTTTTTTATCTTCGTTCTTACCTTGCTGAGGGTATCCTCGAGGTGGGATTGATAGAAGTCCTCTAATTTTTTTATAATTTCAGGGTATTTCTCTAATATCTCTTCAATAATAAGCCTGTTAAATTCCATTACCCTAAACTCACCATCAGCAATAACAGAAGCAGTTCTCGGCCTTCCGGTCAGAAACGCCACCTCGCCGAATACATCACCAACAGACAGGGTTGCAAGCTCTATCTCATTGCCGAGTATATGAGCGACAACCTTTGCCTTGCCTGATATTATGACGAATATGGAATCACCGAAATCTCCCTCCTCAACAACCTTCTGCCCCGGCAAAAATGACTGCGTTTTAAGCCTCCCTGTTATCTGTTTTATTTCATCTTCAGGAAGGGATGACAGAAAAGGAATGGGAACAGGCGCGCTCTCAACGGACTCTCCGTAATATGACGTCCGTTCAATAAAATCCATTTCAGCAGGAGGCTGAACTGAAACAGCCTGCTCTTCTTTCTCCGGCTCAAACTCTGTTCCTTCCGTTAAATAAGGTTCTCTTTCTTCAGCGGGGCTTTCTTCAACTTCAGGAAGAGTCATGGCAGTCTCTTCAGCAGGTTTTACTTTTGCGCCTTCAATCTCCATCATCAGCTCTTTGGCGCTCTTGATTGCTTCAGCATTATTCGGGTCAAGCCTGAGTATCACCTTAAAAACAGCAAGTGACTTTTGCATGTAGCCGTCTTTCATTAAAAGCCATGCAGACTGCTGATAGGCTGACACGGCCCGGCTGATATCGCCTTTTTTCTGAAAGACATCTCCGATCTTAAGATGAACCCGAGGATTTTTGGGCTCAGTTTTCAGGATAGCGTTAAGCGAGTCCACCGCCTTTTGCCAGTTCTTGTTCCTTACAGCATCAAAATATAATTCCCAATGCTCTTTATCCATATATCCGCCCTTTCGTAATTTTAATTGTTTACATAGTTCATGTCAATTTTACTTCATAACTTCTATCGTTTATAATAAACAGGAAAAATTAATCAGGTCGTAGACTCGACTCTACGAGAAGGAGTTTTTGAATTAATGATATCCATTCAATTATCCGACAGAGTGAAACACCTGCCGCCGTATCTCTTTGCGGCAATAGATAAAATGAAGCAGGACGCTCTCGCAAAAGGCATTGATCTTATAGACTTGAGCATCGGCGACCCAGACATTCCCACACCAAAACACATAGTTGATGCTATGAAGAAGGCGGTGGAAAATTCCGCTCATCACCGCTATCCTTCTTATGAAGGAATGCTTTCTTACAGAGATGCAGTTGCCGGTTGGTATAAAAAAAGATTCAATGTCTCATTAAATCCAAAGACAGAAGTATTATCCCTTATCGGCTCTAAAGAAGGCATAGGACACATTCCTCTTGCATTCATAAATCCCGGCGATGTTGTTCTGGTCCCGTCTCCGGGCTATCCTGTCTATCCTGTGGGAACATTGTTTGCGGCAGGCGAGAGCTATATCATGCCGTTAAAAGAAGAAAACGGATTTCTCCCTGATTTCAAAATAATTCCCGAGGGCGTATTTAAAAAAGCGAAACTCATGTTCCTAAACTATCCCAATAACCCAACGTCTGCAACAGCAGATGCGGGATTTTACAAAGAGGCGATAAGCCTTGCAAAAAAATACAACATCATAATATGCCACGATGCGGCGTATTCAGAGGTTTATTATGACAATGAAAGGCCGATAAGCTTTCTTGAGATAGAAGGAGCAAGGGATGTAGGCATAGAGTTTCATTCACTCTCAAAGACATACAACATGACCGGCTGGAGAATCGGTTTTGCCGCAGGCAATAAGGATGTTATTGCAGGACTCGGAAAGATAAAATCAAATCTTGATTCAGGCGTATTTCAGGCTATACAGGAGGCAGCCATTGCCGCATTCAATACCGATGATTCCATACTCTCAGGCATCAGGAAAACATATCAGGACAGAAGAGATGCGCTTTATAACGGCTTAAAGAGCCTCGGCTTCCATCTGATAAAGCCTAAGGCAACATTCTATCTCTGGGCGAAAGTGCCTTCAGGATTTGATTCTTCAGATTTTGTTGCTCATCTTCTTAATAAGGCGGGTGTGCTCGCAACACCCGGCAATGGTTTTGGAGCGCCCGGAGAAGGATATGTGAGATTTGCGCTCACAGTGCCTGTGGAGAAGATAAAAGAGACGGTTGACAGGATTAAGAAGGTAATTTAGGTTTCAGATTCAGCTTTTAACTACGGTTCTTTTGTCATCCCCGCTCTTGTCCGCCTGAGGTGGATGATTTTAATCGTCCTACTCATAAACCCCCCATACATTGACATGGGACAGTCCCAGAATTACGGGCGAAGCCGTAGATTCGGGACTGTCCCCGTATCCATACCGTATTTTTTTCTGGAATGTTTGTCTGCTGATTTGGTAGTCTTTCCAATATGAAAGGACAACCAGTCACTTCCCGCAACCCTTGGGTGTTCGTCCCCACGCTCTATTTCGCCGAAGGCCTTCCGTACATAATTATCAACATCGTTTCGGTTATCCTCTATAAAAAAATGGGTATCGACAATGCCCGCATTGCATTCTGGACAAGCTGGCTCTATTTGCCGTGGGTCATCAAGATGTTCTGGAGCCCGCTCGTGGACCTCTACTCAACGAAGAGAGTGTGGATTCTCTCCACGCAGTTCGCCATGGCTGTCTGTCTGTTCGTTACAGCGTATGTGCTGAACACAGAGGGATACTTTTTCCTTTCTCTCTCAGCCTTTGCAGTTGGCGCTTTCGTTTCTGCCACTCATGACATCGCCACCGATGGGTTTTACATGATAGCGCTCAACAAGGAGGAGCAAGCTCTGTTCGTAGGTATCAGGGCCACCTTCTACAGGCTTGCCATGATCTTCGGTTCAGGACTGCTTGTATATACGGCGGGCAGAATAGAGACTTTCACTGGCAGCATTCCATTGAGCTGGACAGTTGTTATCAGTACAGCAGGCCTTGTATTCGTTTTGGCGCCGCTGTATCACACATTCGTGCTTCCCTTTCCCGCAGCAGACAGTAGACGTTCACCACGTGACGCTGCGAGTGATGTTTCTTTTCTTGAAATATTTCGTTCTTATTTCAAACAGGAAAAGATCGGTGCGATCATTGCCTTTATACTGCTTTACCGTTTCGCTGAAGCCATGCTTCTAAAGTTAGCCCCGCCTTTTTTACTGGACCCCAGAAGTGCGGGCGGCCTGGGACTTTCCACCTCACAGGTCGGGCTCGCATACGGCACGGTGGGCATGATCTGTCTCGTTGCGGGAGGAATCCTCGGCGGATGGCTCATATCCCGGTTCGGGCTTAAGAAGTGTATTTGGCCCATGGCGATTACACTCCACTTCCCGGATATTTTCTATGTGTATATGGCCTATGCGCAGCCGGCGATTGGGCTTACCTATGTCCTCGTTGCCTTGGAACAGTTCGGATACGGCTTGGGATTCACGGCATTCATGGTGTATCTCATGCACATTGCACGAGGCAGGTACAAAACATCCCACTTCGCTATTTCTACGGGTATCATGGCCCTCGGCATGATGCTGCCGGGATTCATCAGC
>MHEE01000015.1:138007-413649 GCA_001805105.1 Nitrospirae bacterium GWF2_44_13
GTCCTTGCAATCCCCGGCCTGCTGGCCATCCTGTTCATTCCCAAAGACGAAAAACCTGCCAACAAGTGACATTTAACAAACCGGATATTTGCCTCTACTTAAATCCATGCAGAATTTATTTATCCCTGAAAACTCTCTCTCAAATATCTCCTCTGCCGTCTTTGCTATCTCACCAATCCTTCTTCCCTCCTCAAGCAAAACCTGCGCAGTCGCAACCTGCGGTTCATCTATGGGCATGCCTATTCTGCTTAAAAGAAGGACATACACCTCTTTTATGCCTTCTGCCTTTTCGTAAATCTCTTTAGCGATTTTATGGGCAAGAACATTGTAAATCTTTCCGACATGGCTCACAGGATTTTTTCCTGCTGCCGCCTCTGTGCCTAACGGCCTGTTCAGAGAGATTAATCCGTTCACGCGATTGCCTCTTCCAACCTGTCCTGAATCTGCATCTTCTGCCGATGTTCCAAGAAGGCTTAAATAAACCCCTCCAAGCCCCCTGCCCTTTTCATCAAGTGTGTTAAAATGAACGCCTATCTTTTTAAATCCTTCATATCTCTCAAGAAATCTGTCCATCTCCCGGTGAATAACATCCTTCCTTTCAAAATAGTCTTTCTCCGATTTTATGTAATCTGCAAGCAAAGGCATGGCAACTGTTAAATCCAGAACATTTCCCCTTCTCAGCCCCATCACCTTTATATCCTCGCCTGTCTCCGGATATTTTTGTTTGAATTTTTTTGAATTGAGAAACTGTTCAAGCTCAAGAACAGTTTTTTCCGTGGGGCTTAACGGATAATATCCGACAGCGGCGGATGTATCATTTGCGGACCGCACTTTTCCTTTTCTTGAAAAAATGTCCGTAAGTTCTTCTGAACCGGGCGCAAGCACAATGCGGTATTTTAAATGCCTCTCAGGGTCAACAAATCTCATGTTATCTTTAATCCATTTCTTAGCAGCGCTAACTGCAATATCAGCCACAGGTATTTCTTTATTGCCTGCCCTGAAAGTCGCCCTGTCGCCTATTGTAAGCTCCATCGGCTTAAGAACCCTGCCGCCTCCAAAATATTTCTTAACCCTGCCCGCGGCAAGCAGGCCTTTGTCTATGTTGTGATGAAGAATTGTGCCGAACTGTCTGATATATTCCTTTGACAATGCCACTGATATTGCATCCATCATCGAATCGCACATGTAATCAGGATGCCCGATGCCTTTTCTCTCAACAATCTCAACCCGATGCTCTGTGATTGACTTGCCCTTATATGTTTCGACTACGATCATCGTCACACCTTCCAGCACATCTTCTTTGCCTTTGCCTTCTCCACCTCTTCTTTTTTTGCTTCATATCCTTTTTTCCCCATCATGCCGTAAGTGAAGTTCTTGCCCTCCTCAACACCGGGCTGGTTAAAGGGATTCACGCCGTATAAAAAACCTGTGAACGCTGTCGCCATCTCAAAGAAATGGAATAACTGCCCCATGTGGTAAGCATCTATCTTCGGAATGCTTATCGTCATATTCGGCCTTTTAATCTTTGACAGGGCAAGCTCTGTTGATTCCTGTTCTGCCTTAATAAGCTCTGAGAGCGTATGCCCTCCGAGATAGCTCGTTCCTTCCACATTTTTAAAAACTTTCGGGATTTCAAAATCAACCCCATAATCATCAATTTTTATGAATATGACAACCTTATCTTCCGGTCCTTCCATCCATAACTGAAGCTGGGAATGCTGGTCTGTTGTGCCGAGTGACGGATACGGCGTTAGCCCTGACCCTGATTTCCCGAGGCTCTCTGCCCATAACTGGCAGAACCATTCTGCCGTTGGTTTCAGTCCGTCCGCATAAGGAATCAAAACATTTATGTTTCTCTTTTCCTCTCTTTCCATGAGATAAAGCAATGTCCCGAAAAGATATGCAGGGTTTTTCCATATCTCCGCATCCGAGCATCTACTGTGAATATCCCTTGCGCCTTTAAGCATCTCACCTGAATCAATGCCTATAACCTCAGCGAGAAGCAAACCCACAGGGCTAAGGACAGAATATCTTCCTACAACACCCTGCGGAATTGAGAGTGTCCTAAATCCTTTTTCATCTGCAATCTTTCTCAGGCTGCCTTTTTCAGGGTCAGTTGTCGCAATAAAATTCTTTGAAGAATCAGAAACAGCGCTGTTCATCTTATCCCAGAGTATCATGAAGGAGGCCATTGTCTCGGCAGTGCTTCCTGACTTTGTGATGACATTAACCGCTGTTTTTTTAAGGTCTGCCAGTGATAAAATCCGCTGAAGCGTCCTTGGATCAGCATTATCATAAACAAACACCCTTGGCTTTTTGTCAAGGTTGTGGAAAGGGCTCAGCGCCTCCAGTATCGCCCTCGGGCCAAGTGCAGAGCCGCCGATGCCGAGGATTAAGAAGTTCTCAAATTTTTTCCTGACATCGGATGCAATTTTCTTAATCTCTGACGTGTCCTGTTCAAGAAGTCCTATGAATGCAAGCTCCGGCCTTTCTTTTGCTTTTATCCGCTTATCAATGTCATATACTGCTGCCTTTATGCCTTCTATCTGTTTCTCAGCAATGCCTTTTTCACCTATCACCTCTCCCATCATATTTGAAAAATTAAGCTCAAGCATAAAAGACCTCCTTGAATTCAGGCATCCTTCGCTGCCTTGAATCCCGCTATAAGAAGCACAATTAACACCGTAGTAATCCCCACAAAAATCCCTGCTATATTTATGACCTTAAGCCATAAAAGTATAATCAGAATTATTGAGAGGATAAAAAACCTTATAAGGCTGAGGAATACAAGCTTTCCGCTTACCTGCTCTCCCGTACCTATAAGCCCTCCGATACCCCACGCAAGCCCCTTGAGATTTGCAAGGGCAAGTATGCCGCCAATCAGAATGCTCACAGGCAGTTTTTTCCACTCAATCAAGGCAGAGATTATTGCAAAAGGTATCAGCGTAAAAGCCGACTGCTTATATACCTTTCTTACTATTTCCGTCATCTCCATCGTATGTCTTCCTCGCCATTCTTATGAGTTCGCGAAAACCTGCAATTATCCCGATTATTAAGAAGATTATAGTAAACCACGGAGAAGTATTGAAAAGCTTATCAAGCCCGTATCCTATTGCAAGCCCGACAAATGTTGCAAGCACAAGGTTAAGCCCTACTGTGCTTGCCTGAAGGAGCTGCTTGAATAGCGGTTTATCTGCCATAAAAGTTAGAAGAAAGTTGAGAGTTTTAAATCCGTCCTTATTTTAACTTTCCCTTAAAGATTCGTAAGCTGCCTTTACTGTCTGTTCTATATCTTTTTCTGAATGCGCAAGCGACATAAAACCTGCCTCAAACTGCGAAGGCGCAATATTAACGCCTCTATTAAGCATACCCGTAAAGAATCTTGCAAACCTTGCGGTGTCGGATGTCTTTGCGGTGTTGTAATCAAAGACTTCTTTATCAGTAAAATACGTGCAGAACATCGTGCCTGCCCTATAAAATCTGGTTTTTACGCCGGCTTTCCTTGCCGCGTCAATAAGCCCTTCTTCAAGCATTGCGCAGAGTTTTTCTAGTTTTTTGTATGTCCCTTTACCTGACAAAATCTTGAGGGTTTCAATGCCTGCCGTCATGGCAAGCGGATTCCCTGAAAGCGTGCCTGCCTGATAAACAGGGCCCTCCGGCGACACCATTGACATAATCTCTTTTTTGCCTCCGTATGCTCCGACAGGAAGCCCGCCTCCTATCACCTTGCCAAGACATGTCATGTCAGGCTTTATCTTAAAATATTCCTGAGCGCCTCCATACGCAACCCTGAAGCCTGTCATAACCTCATCAAATATCAGAACTATGCCGTATTTTTCTGTTATCTCTCTCAGCGCCTCGAGAAATCCGGGACGCGGAAGAACGCACCCGATATTACCAACAACAGGTTCGAGTATCACGCAGGCTATTGATTTCCTTTCTCTGTCAATCACCTTCCTCAATGCATTTGGATCATTAAACGGAAGAGTTATAGTATTCTGAGCATAGGATTTCGGAACTCCGGGGCTGTCAGGGATTCCGAAGGTCGTTGCGCCTGAACCTGCCTTAACAAGCAAGCCGTCTGCATGGCCGTGATAACAGCCTTCAAATTTTATTATCTTATCCCTTTTTGTAAATCCCCTCGCAACCCTTATTGCGCTCATCGTTGCCTCTGTTCCTGAATTCACCATCCTTACCTTATCCATTGACGGATATGCCTTAATAACAAGGTTTGCAAGTTCGATTTCAAGAGTGGTTGGAGCGCCGTAACTCGTGCCCTTTTCTGCTGCGGATTTGAGCGCCCTTACAACTTTAGGGTGCGCATGCCCGAGTATGAGCGGCCCCCACGAAAGCACATAATCAATGTATGAATTGCCGTCAACATCGTATATCCTGGAGCCTTTTGCTTTTGCTATGAAGATGGGATTTCCGCCTACAGCCTTAAACGCCCTTACAGGGCTGTTCACGCCGCCTGGAATTACAGCCTTTGCCTGATTAAAATATTTCTGCGATTTCCGATAGGTTTTCATCTTCTGAAAGTGCTCAAAGTCTATCATGAAGATATTTTATATGTCAAACATCTTCTGAATCATCACAGACAGGCGATTATTTGACTTTACGCATTTTTTTGGTTATTCTTCTGCATGTATTCAGGCACAAGACTACTTCTTATTACAGTCATTTTTTTATTCACGCTTCTGCTAAACATACCCTTTGGCTATCTCAGGGGAAAAACAAAAAAGTTTTCATTCAAATGGTTTCTTTATATACACCTGCCGATACCGTTTGTCCTGCTTGCAAGAATATTATCCAATACTGATATGACATATATCCCTCTGCTTGTATTAGCCGCAGTGATAGGACAGGTCTGGGGCGGAAAGCTGGAGTTTAAATCTTGAAAGCCAATATCCTCGTAAGCCCCCGCAAAATAGAGCTTCGTGAGTTAAATATTCCAAAGCCTTCCCGTGGAGAAATCCTTGTAAAAATCAAGGCAGCGCTTACCTGCGGAACAGACCTTAAGGCTTTCAGCAGAGGCCACCATATAATTCCAATGCCCGGAGTCTTCGGACATGAATTCTCAGGAGTAATTGCGGCAACAGGCAAAGGAGTAAAAAAATTCAGAAAAGGCAATGAGATAATGGCAGTCCACAGCGCTCCCTGCCTTAAGTGCAGATACTGCAAAAGAGGGCTTTTTAATATCTGCGAAAATATAATGGAGACCAAAGTCCTCGGAGCATTCGCAGAGTATATCCTGCTTCCGGAGCATATCGTGAAACAAAATGTATTCCGCAAACCTGAAAATCTGACATTTGAAGAGGCCGCATTCCTTGAACCGCTGTCATGCGTTATACACGGAATGCAGGGTTTAAATATAAAAAAAGGCGACAGGGCATTGATAATAGGCGCGGGGCCCATCGGGCTTCTCCATCTTCTTCTACTGAAAAATAAGGGCGCTGATGTGATAATTTCCGGCTTTGAGAAAAGGCGCCTTGCGCTTGCAAAAAAACTCGGCGCTGCGTCAGCAGTAACACCCAATAACATTGAATCTGAGGTAGAAAATTTTACCGGAGGGTTAGGCGTTGACTATGTCTTTGAGTGCACAGGCCAGCCTGCCGTATGGCAGTCAGCGGTATATTATGTCAGAAGGGGCGGAACAGTTATTTTATTCGGAGGATGCAAGACAGGCACGACAGTGACTTATGATACGAGCAGGCTTCACTATGACGAGATAACCTTAAAGGGAGTATTCCATTTCACGCCTGCTGATGTAAAAGAAGCGTATAACCTCCTGAAAAAACGGCAGATACCGGTGGCAAAACTGATTTCGGGGAAATATCTCCTGACTGACACTGAAAAGGCGTTTTTGAAACTCATGGAAGGCGAAGGGATAAAATATGCAATTATTCCCTGATACATGTTTCTCAGGTATTGGAAAACTGTTTCCATATGAAAGCCGCTAAGCTCTACAACTTCAATGACATTAGAATTGAGGACATACCTATCCCTGAAATTGGCCCCGGAGACGCCCTCATAAGGACACATGCCTGCGGTATATGCTCCGGCGATGTGATGCCGTGGTATATAGAGAAAAAAGCTCTGCTTGTCATCGGGCATGAGCCCACAGGCGAGATAGTGGAAACCGGCGAAGGCGTTACTTCATTTAAACCCGGCGACAGGGTTTTCACGCATCATCATGCGCCGTGCTTTACATGCAGGTTCTGCAGGCGCGGGGATTATGTCCAGTGCGAGACATGGAAAAACACAAAGATAATTCCCGGAGGGATTTCAGAATACATCCTCATACCCCGGATTAATCTTGAGAATGATACTCTGAGCCTTCCTGATACTCTGAGCTATGAGGACGGCACCTTGATAGAGCCGACTGCATGTGTTGTGAAAGCGCTGAAAAGAGCTGGCATAAGAAGAGGAGACACAGTCCTTGTTATAGGGCTTGGCTTCATGGGACAGTTAAATGTCCTGCTTGCAAGGAAATACGGCGCAGGCAAAATCATAGGCGCTGACATGGTTCAATTCAGGCTTCAAAAGGCAAAGGAACTCGGCGCTGATGAGGTGATTGATGTTTCAAAAAATAATTTGATAGAAGCCCTTAAAGAATTAACTAACGGAGAAATGGCGGATGTCGTGATTGTGGGGCCAAACAGCGCTGAAGCGATGAAGCAGGGCATAGGAAGCACAGGCGCAGGAGGAAAAGTCTTATTCTTTACTCCTGCAAAGCCCGATGAGAAACTTATACTTGACCCGAATGAACTTTATTTTAAAGATATAAATATAATCACAAGCTATTCATGCGGGCCTACAGACACGGCAGATGCCCTTGAAATAATAGAAAGCGGGATTGTAAGCGCTGAAAAGCTTGTTACGCACAGATTCCCGATAGAGAAAACAGCTGAGGCATTCAGATTGACGGCAGAGGCAAAGGATTCGTTTAAGAGCGTGATTGTGTTTGAATAGGACAGAGAGACATTCCTCACTACCGTGTTCCGTGGTCTTGCCTTTTGGGGATGGAGAGCGATAAGATAGGGATGCATGAGCAAATACGAAAAACTTTTGGATCAAGTCTTAAGAGGAACGTCTGATGCTAATATCCCTTTTGATGGTCTTTGCAATTTATTGCGGCATTTTGGATTTGAAATGAGGATTAGGGGTAGCCATCATATTTTTACAAAGGACAATATTATGGAAATCTTGAATCTGCAGCCCAAAGGTTCTAATGCTAAACCTTATCAGGTTAAGCAGGTTCGTAGTATAATATTAAAGTACAGGATAGGAGAAAAATCTAATGGCTAGACACGAAGTAATAATCTACTGGAGCGAGGAAGACAAGGCATTCATTGCCGAGGTTCCTGAGTTGCCCGGGTGTGCAGCGGATGGTTCAACGTATCAAGAGGCACTTGCTAACGTAGAGGTTGTAATTCAAGAGTGGATTGAAACTGCAAAAGAACTTGATCGCACCATTCCCCAGCCCAAAGGGCGATTAATGTTTGCATAGAAACTTTTCTGTCCTGCCCTGTTTTTTCACTCGCCCCTTTCCCATTCACCTATTTACCCATTCACCTTCCTTACGTACAGCCGTTCTTCTCGAAGCTTTAGCGAAGAGTCGCCCGTGGCAACCCCTCTTGCTTGCTATGGAACTATGGACTTTTTAAATGTTATGATACTGGCAGGATTTTGGGAGAATGGAACTGTTGCAGATAAGAAGTAAAAATACGGGAAGTGTCCCTATGTTTTCTCCAGAATAAAATATGGCAATTACAACTATAGATGAATTGTTAGATGAAATAAATGCCGAAAACTTAACCGAATATAAGTTCCCAAACATTGAGTTAAAACGGAACTGGGACAAAAAGCATGGCGAAAAAATAAGCGCGTTAGGTAACAAAACGGATGTCAACGTATCGTGGATGGTCATTGGAATAGAAGATAATGGAAAGTTGGCAAACCATGATGAACAATGGGCGAAACACACTGAGGAAGTTATTTCTCAACACATGAATTCTTCGCTAGATCCAGTACAGGCTTGCTTAGGGATAAAACCTTTTATTGTTAATGGTAGTTCTATTATTGTGATAAAAATAAGCAATCCTGGCGCAGTTGTTAAATGGGCGCATATTGCATATAAAGGCACTGGAACTACAATTTTGGCAATGAAACCAGAAGAAATTATGGAATTAACAATTAGCTTGCCCGGATTAACAGATTACTCGAAGCAAGTATGGGATGGCAAAATTGATATGGAGCTCACTGGAATATTTATTAAAAAGTTGCTTGAGAAAAGAGACGATTTGCCAATTGATTATAGTGACATTAATGCCGACGTGATTTTAAATATTATAAAAATAAAAGACACAAATACGTGTGGAATTTTATTCGGCAATTTTAAATACAGGGTCGTTTTTTATGATAAAAGAGAAGAACCTTTAAAAAATGAAACTCGATATGGGCTATTCAGTTTATTAAAAGACGAATTTATAGATGAGATACAAACCTGGGCAAAAACCTTGAATGCTATAAGTATGAAACCCTTTCCTGAAAGAGCATTAAAAGAAGGGTTAGCAAATTCTGTGGCTCATGCAGCATATTTTGAGAACAATGGTGAAATAATAGTGGAGATTTTTGCAGATAAAATTATAATTAGCAATTTATGTCTTCCTGAATGCGGTTACTTTGCTAATAAATGGTTTTCTCGTAGCCATAAGACAATGAATGGTTTGCTAATGGAAACGTTACGTTTAATAGGTATTGTTGATGAACTTGGAAGAGGTAAAAACCTGATATTTGCAGATTCAATAAAAGCTGGCAAAAAGCCGCCATGTGTTTCTTTGGAAAAAACTGGAAGGGTTAATAGATGGCGACTCTGTATTTATGGCGGATCTACGGATAAAGTACAGTTGCGACTATTCCAGAGGATAAGAGTCAATTACCCTAATGAGAAAAAAGCATTAATAGCTTATGCGTTAGTCTTGTGGAGTGGTCAACCGGTTAGTACCATCAAAACTTTTATCGATGATGAATCTGCGCCGATGATTGCTGAAATATTAAGCGATATATATGGTCCCATTTTTTATTATGAAAAAAATGATGCAATTGTTTTGAATCGCTGGGTTAGAGTTCTCATAGAAGAAGGGAAAGATTCAAAATCCTTCACAGTTGCTGAAGAGGATCAGTTGTATAAATTTGCTTACGATATTCAAACAAAATATTATAATAGTTCAATCACGCCAAAAGAGTTACGGAAATTAGCTCATATGGGTGACACAGAATCCGAGATAGTTTTAAGTTCTACCCTATTCAAAAAATGGGTTAAAGAAGGCAAATTGCATAAAATAAGCAAAGGCCATTATACTTTTAAGGAAAAATCTGAAACTGAAATGACACTAAGTAAAATGTTAGAACTATGGCGCAATAAGCAATTATAAAGAATAAATAGGGACAGCGACCGATTTTTTACAGCAGGAAAATCATAAATCAATCAAACAACGCTTCAAAGTCCCTTGGACTGATGATTTTGACGCCCCTAAAGTTTTTCACTGCCAGTAAATCAGCATCTCCTGTTACAAGATACGCTGCCTTTGCTGCGAGAGCGCAGGCAAGGACGTTGTCGTCATCGGCATCCCCGCAAATGTCCGTAATTTTGACGTAGAAAATAATTAGGGACACATCCCAGTTTTTTAATAGCCCTTTCTACCCGTTCGCCTCATTTATTGAAATTTCAGATAACTGCGTCGTGAGGAGGTGCATCGAAAATAAAGTGGCAATGGGCCCGGCAATACCTGCACTACAGTTTTAGCCCCTTGAGCACTGATTTTTTCCCGCCAAAACCAGGGCGCTGCTCAACAGAAAACCCCGCATCAATAAGCCCGCGTCTTACAGCTCCGGCAACAGTAAAGGTAGCACAGGTTCCGCTGGCCTTTGTTTTTTCTCCAATCGCCATAAGAAGCTCATGCCGCCAGATGTCAGGGTTTTTCTTTGGTCCATGGCCATCCAGAAACCATGTGTCACAGGGAATTGTGAGTGCACTGACCATTTCGAGGGCCTCCCCGATCCAGAGATTCAGGGTCAGGACGCCAAAAGGCCGTGTGAGTTGTATCTGGTGCCACCCTGGCCTGGAAATTTCTATACTGCTGTAGGCCCGGACAAGCAGATCAATAAGCGGGCCAACCTCTGTTCTGAATCCTCCGAGAATGGACGCAATTCGCTCAGAAGTGATTGGATGCAGTTCAACGGAATTGTAGGTGATCGCTATATCTGTGATGCCGCAATTGTCCAGAAAATCCATGAGGGCAATGAGCAGACGGCCTGCGCCGAAACCTGTTTCTCCTATTCTGAATTCTTTCCTCCCCGGCCCTGCGGCAGAAAGAATATCCATGATGCCGGTACCCTGAAAAAAGATGTGCTTCGCTTCTTCAATGGCATTGACAACATCGAAATAGCGGTCGTCATAATGTTCGTTCACAAGATAGGGAGGGATCTTCATGTCAGCTCAAGGCCGCAGCCAGGACATTTTCATATTACAAATATCTCCACGGCACTGCTGTGATCATATCATTCAATTTCTCTTGAAGCCTGCCGGTCGTAAAATAAACAGGGACAGCGACCGGTTTTTTCCCCAACCCTTA
This sequence comes from Nitrospirae bacterium GWF2_44_13, assembly GCA_001805105.1. Lineage (GTDB taxonomy): Bacteria > Nitrospirota > Thermodesulfovibrionia > Thermodesulfovibrionales > UBA1546 > UBA1546. Next base: position 148,645 of record MHEE01000015.1, read on the forward strand.
CGCTGCCTTCAGCGGCCTTATCCTGCCAAGTGTTGTCTTGTTTTCCGGAGCGTTAAAGCAATCATTCAAAAATTTTTACCAAATTTTTTACAGGCAATGTATAAACATTTTTACCTAGCGGATAGGATTCCTCGCCCGGATATACAACATATCCCTTTCTGCATGCCAAGTCCTCATATGCGTTCCAAAACCCTCTTTCAAGCTTCGGGCTAATAGAATATTTAATCTCGACAGCCGTGGGTTTATTTTTGCCATCGAACACCACTAAATCTATTTCTGCGCCTGCGCCTGTTCTGTAAAAATATATCTGCCGCCTCGCCGGAAGATTTCCTATAATCTGCTCGATGATAAATCCCTCCCATGAACTGCCCAAAGATGGATGGCTATGCATATCTTCGTTAGTCATTATATTCAAAAGTGCGTGGAGCAGCCCCGTGTCCCTGATATAAACTCTATGAGACTTTATAAGCCGTTTTTTTGTATTGGAGTAAAATGGCTGTAGCTGTCTCACTATAAAGGTTTCTTCAAGAATGTCCAAATAGCTTCTCACAGTAGGGGCAGATATCCCCAAACTGCCTGCTATCTTGCTCGCATTCCATAACTGCCCGTGAGAGTGTGCAACCATTGTCCAGAATCTTCTTAACTGCAGAGCAGGGATATGAATTCCAAGCCTGGGGATATCCATTTCAAGGTAGGTTTTTATAAAGGCTTCCCGCCATGCAAAACTTTCTTCGTCATTTTCGGACAGATAGCTTTGCGGATAGCCGCCTCTCAGCCAGAGACGCTGAATCCTCTTTTCGTCTATTTCCCGAAATACAAAAGGAGATAATTCATGATAGATAATGCGTCCTGCCAGGCTCTCGGATGAATGCTTTATGAGTTCAGGCGATGCAGACCCCAATATAAGAAACCTGCCTGCCGTTCTTTTCCTGTCTACGAGCGCGCGAATTAAAGGAAAGATCGCAGGCATGCGCTGGATCTCATCAATAATTATGAGCGCATCTGCAAACTGGCCGAGATATAACTCGGCATCTTGCAGTTTGTTCAGATCGGAAGGAAGTTCCAAGTCAAGATAAATAACATTCTTTTTTGCCCTGCTCTTAATCATTTTTGCAAGAGTTGTTTTTCCGACTTGGCGCGGGCCTAATATGCCAACAACGGGATATTTCAGCAAGGATTTTTCAACCCTCTCTTGCAGTAAGCGTTTTATCATGCTTGTATTTTAAAAGATACGCTTTCAATTTGCAAGGTAAATATTCCGAACCCAAAATCAAACTTTAAAACATGTTAAACTATTTTTACTATGGCAAGGAAAACTCCAATATCCTGCGATTGGAGAACTGGCGCAGTTCTGAAAGGGAAAAAACCGCCTAAAGAAAACAAGAGCGCTCTTTATAAACACAAGGGCAAATTCAGATGGCAGGGGATAAAGGTTGAGAAATATAAGCAAAGCAGCGGCGGATGGGCAGATACTGCAAGGCAGACATTAATCGGCAATCAGGGAGAGACAGCTAAGTTTCATGTCAGGTATTTTGAGATAGCACCCAGCGGATGCAGCAGCTTTGAGAGGCATAAACACGAGCACGTTGTTATATGCGTGAGGGGAAAAGGCAAGGCTACTGTTGGAAGGAAATCTCATGCAATTGACTTTCTTGATACGCTTTACATCTCTCCAGGCACACCTCATCAATTAAGAAATCCTTTTAAATCGCCGTTTGGTTTTTTCTGCATTGTGAACGCGAAAAGGGATAAGCCGAAACTCCTGACTGCATAGATATATGGAGACAAAACAGTGACAAACCCTATCCTTATCGTAGAAGACGACAAAAAAATCGCGAGGGTCGTGAAGATCTATCTTGAAGAGGCGGGGTTTAGAACAATTCACGCGGAAAAAGGCAAGGACGCGATAGAATCCGCTTTAAAAGAGAAACCCCTGCTCGTAATCCTTGACCTGATGCTTCCGGACACAAGCGGCGAGGAATTAATTCAGGAATTAAAGGAGCTTGGCGATTTCCCTGTTATTATGCTCACCTCAAAGTCATCCGAGGAAGAAAGGGTTGCGGGTTTTGCCCTCGGCGCTGACGACTATGTTGTAAAACCGTTCAGCCCGAAAGAATTGGTTTACAGAGTCAAAGCGCTCATGAAACGGCTACAGAAAAAAGATATGACTGTTTCAGAACCAATGAGCTTTAATAACGGCCTCCTGATAATAGACGAACAAAGTTATGAGGTTAAGAAAAACGGGCTGTCCATAAATCTTACGCCAACAGAATTTAAAGTCCTCTTTAGTATTGCTTCAACTCAGGGAAAGGTCTTTACAAGGGAAGAACTCGTGGATAACGCCCTCGGCTATCAGTTTGAGGGATATGAAAGAAGCATTGACGCGCACATAAAGAACATACGCCATAAGATAGAGGATGACCCTAAGAATCCTGCGTTTATACATACAATTTACGGCGTTGGATACAGGTTTTCAGGGAAGAGAGATGCTTAAGAGCCTCTGGATAAAATTTCTCATCCTTCTTTTAGGAGTCTCCATCATTGCGCTTTCATCCGCTTTGGTCCTGAGGGAACTGATGATAAAAGACTTCAGGGAATATCTTGAAGGCGAGCTTGAAGACAGGGTTTACTGGGTAATGGCGGATATTGAGAGGATTTATGAAAAACATTCCAAATGGGAAAAAGACACGGTAGCAGAAGACGCGGTATGGGCGCTGATGCTTGGCCTTGAGATAAAGATTAAAGACGCGGAAGGCAATATCGTAATGGATACGGAAAAAGCAGTCAGCGCCCTTTCGCCTTTAATAAAGCGCAGAGTTATGTCAGTCTCAAATTTTACTCAATCGGAAAATCAAAATGCATTTCATCCCTACCCTCTTTTCCTGAAAGGCAAGGAAATCGGAACACTTGAAGTGAGATTTTTACGGACAGGAAAGGAAGGCATTTTCATAAAACGCTCTAACAGGTTTCTTTTGTTTTCTCTTTTTGCATTAGGCGGGCTTGCCATTGTCCTCAGTATTATCTTCTCAAGAAAGTTGACTAATCCTATTAAGAGGCTCGTCTCTGCTGCAAAGGCTGTCAGCGAAGGCAACTTAAAAAGCAGGGTTAAAATCTCTGATAAAGATGAAATAGGGAAATTGTCAGAGACTTTTAACCTTATGGCAAAAAACCTTGAAGTGCAGGAATCGCTCAGGAAAAAACTCATCTCCAACATCGCCCACGAATTGAGGACTCCGATAAGCGCCATGAGGGGAGAGCTTGAAGGCATGGTAGACGGCCTGATTACCACAGACAAAGGACAGCTCCAGTCTTTATATGAAGAGACGGGAAGGCTGAAAAATCTTCTTGACGGGATTGATGAGCTTTCTCAGGCACAGGCAAGCGCCTTATCGCTAAGGAAACAACATATTGAACTCAAACAATTTTTAAAAAACATTATAGAAAGATTTAGTAAACTTTTTTTGGATAAAGGCATTGCTCTTGAATTTCAATGCGGCGACGTGATGATCAATGCTGACCCCGACAAACTCAGCCAGATTGTGATAAACCTTCTGAGCAACGCGCTCAAGGCAACGGATAAAAACGGCAGCGTGCAGGTAGCAGCAGGCAAAAAAGATAATGAAATATCCATGGAGGTCTCTGATACGGGACGCGGAATAAAAAAAGAGGACATTCCCTTTGTTTTTGAAAGATTTTTCAGGGCGCTGCCCGGAGGGCTGGGGCTGGGGCTTGCGATTGTAAAGGAGCTTGTTGACGCGCATGACGGAAGAATTGAAGTAAGGAGCGAATATGGAAAAGGCACGGTTTTTACAGTGTATATTCCAATAGATTGATAGTTATATAACCTTCACAATTCCTCATAATTCCTTCGCTGTCCTTTCACAATCCTTTGATATTCTGTAGTCAGCAAATCAAAGGAGAAAGGAGGTGAAGAAAATGAAAAGAGCAATGATAATAAGTCTGGCAATGGTAATCGGCTTGTTCCTGACAGGCGCTGCCTACGCAATGTGGGGTGGATACGGACCCGGTCCCTGCATAACTGTAACAGGCGCTGATATTGAAACCGTTAAGAAATTCCAGAAGGAGACATTGAGTCTGAGAGACGAAATAATGACAAAGAACCTTGAACTTCAGGCTGAGTATAATAAGCCAACGCCTGACACAAAGCGTATCGCCACAATCCAGAAAGAGGTTATAGACCTCAAGGGAAAGATTCATGATATCGCAAACAAGCACGGAATAAAAATACCTGCAGGACAAGGCATGATGGGCCGTGGTATGATGGGAAAGGGAAAAATGAGAGGCATGGGCAATCCGTGGCCTATGTCACAGCAGTAAGAAATTGTGTGAGGGGGCCATGGCCCCCTCACACAATTTAATTTTTATGAAAAGATTATTTTTAATAACATTCTTATTGACATTTCTTAGCGTATTAACACACGCAAACAAGGCACTTTCTCAACCTCATCAGCACGAATGGATGGAAAAAGCTCCTTACGGCGATTACTGCCCGGGCTATAAGAGGAAATGGTATGGGGCAAAGATAACGGTAAAAACTGCGGAGGAGGCAAAAAAAATCCTTCAGGAATATTTTTCTAAAGATGAAGTAAAAATCGGCCTGATTTCCGAAAGAAGATGGTTCTTCAGGGCAGAGATATTGGATAAAAATGATGCCCTCGTAGATGTTGTAATCATAGACAAAAGAACAGGCAGGATGCGGTCAATATATTAGAATGCATGATGCACAATTGGATGAGGGGAAGATTGGATGTGTAAATTCATAATTCCTTCAAAGTCTTCACTTAATATAAACATAAAAACTGCATAAACCCCTCTTAGAAATTGAATACATTTAACGGGGTAAACACGGAGTTAATTAATATGATATTTTTTGTTTTATATGTCCTAATGCCGTTAATCATGTTATTCCCGACTGTCACTTATGGACAAACAAGAACACTCAATATTGTCTATACAGGCGGCGTGAATGGCGAGCTTGAACCATGCGGCTGCTCTCCAAAGACTGATTTTGGAGGTGTTGCAAGACGCGCAGGTTATCTTGCCGAACATCGGAAAATGCTTTCTCCTTATATTCTTATCGATTCCGGGAATTTTATAGACAAGGATACCCCTCAGGGAAGGCTCAAGGCAGAAGCAATGCTGAAAGCCTTCAGCATTATGAAATATGATGCAGTGGCTTTTTTAAAAATGGAAAAGGAATTCCCTTACAGCTTCTTTTCCGGTCTTTTAAAAAAAAATAAAATCCCTGTTATCTCTGATATGCCTCAATATAAACAGTCTATCTCTATAAAGCGTGAAGCTTTTGCTGTTAATGTCAGCGTTAACCCGATGAATTATCAAAAGGGCAAGTTGAATATCCTTCTTACAGATAAGCCTGTTTCCGAGATTAAAGACCTGAAGGGATGGGATGTCATAATACTCTCATCAGGAGAAATCCTTGAAGAGCCTCTCAAGGTAAATGGAACGATTATTGTAAGCGGTTATCCAAAAGGAGAGAGATTGGGTATCCTGACACTACAGTTTGACAGCGGTGGAGAGGTCTTAGAATCTAAACACAAGTGGCAGGCCCTTGGCAAAGATATAAAAGAAGATATAAATGTCCGCAAGGCTTTAAAGGAGTACGATGCTGGGGTTGCCGGGCTTTTAAAGGATGACAGCAAGCCGTTAGCTAAGATGTCTTACCTTGGTTCTTCTAAATGCGGAGAGTGCCATCAACCTTTTGTTGAGAGCTGGAAGAAGACACGGCATGCCGGCGCCTTTTCTTCGCTTGAGCGGGTTGGCAAGTCAGGAGACCCTGAGTGTATAAAGTGTCATACTGCAGGCTTTGGTGAAAAAGGAGGTTTTTACAACGCTAAAAAAACGCCAATGCTGACAAATGTTCAATGTGAGGCGTGTCACGGACCCGGAGGAGAGCACCTTTTGGATTTTTCGAAACCGATGCAGCCTATGGCGGAGTCTGTCTGTCTAAAATGCCATACAAAGAGCACAAGTCCTGATTTTAATTATCCGATTTATCTGGAGAAGGTAAAACATAAATAATTGGGAGACAAAGGAGAGATAAGATGTTCAAAAAAATGTTTTTAGTGTTAACGTTTTTAGCAGCAGCGTTTTCACCATTAAGGGTAGATGCCGAGATTTTTATAAGAGGTGTCTATACCAAGCTACCGTTGCAGCAATTTAAATTTGACGGCAAAACAGTAGAGGTAATAGAGTTTCTAAGCTTCTACTGTGACGGTTGTTATTCCTTTGAAAGGGCAATCCCTGCTATCAAAGGAAACTTCCCCAAAAAGATTAAATGGAAGACCGTCCCAATCTACTGGGGCAAGGGTTCTCCAAAACCCGGAGAGGCGTATTTTCTTGCGGAGGAGGCAGGCAAGGGAGAAAAGATAAAGGAAGCCCTTTTCCGCGCCCACTTTGTTGAGAAAAAGAACATAGGCGATGTAAAAGTGCTTGAAGACATAGGACAAAAAATAGGGCTTGGCGCTGATTTCGGCAAAAGACTGAGAGCAGGGGATAAGGCAAAAGATGTTCAGAAGGCGTTGGACATGACCGGTATGTACGGCATTGAGGAAACCCCAACCTTAATCATTGCCGGTAATATTATGACAAATCTCCATCCCTTTAATCATAACGCCGATGCACTCAGGGAAAATGTCATAATGATTCTTAGAAGCATACTTAAATGATAATGTGTTTTAAGAAGTGAGTCCTCCATGCGAGTCCTTGCTTGTTTAAGACAAACAATTTTATACTTAAAAACTTAAATTTCATCCCGTCTCAGGCGGGCTCGTAGAGGAGAACACCTAAGTGGAAGAAAATAAGAATCAGACGCTTACGGACAAAATATGGGATATCTTTTCATCGGTAAAATTTGCCGTTGTGATTTTTGCCCTTATCGCCCTTACCTCAATAATAGGCACAATCATAGAGCAGAATGCAGCACCTGAAAAAAACATAAAACTCATCGGCAAGCTCTTCGGAGATTCTCTTGCCCCAACGCTGTATAACGCATTTGATTTCTTGGGCTTTATGGATATGTACCACTCATGGTGGTTTGTCGCGCTGCTTATGCTTTTTGCCGCAAATCTCACGGTTTGTTCCATTGACAGGCTTCCGCTGATATGGAAACTCGTCAAAGAGCCCGTTAAACCGTTGACTGATGAACAGTTCAAAAAGCTCGGCAAAAAAGAAATAGCCCTTAAAGGCAAAACTGAAAAGATTAAAGCGGCAGCAGGATTTGCCATAAAAAAAGCTGGGTTTAAATTCCTTGAAACAAAAGAAGTTGACGGGTATCAGCTATACTCAGAAAAAGGCAACTACACACGGCTCGGTGTTTACATAACACACTTGAGCATTCTTCTGATATTAATCGGCGCAATCATAGGAATATTCTTCGGCTTCAAAGGATTTTTAAACCTTCCCGAGGGCAAGACATACTCAGTTGCTTTTGCCCAGACAGGGCATCTGACTCCTGCTCAAGAAGAAGATATGGAAAAGATTATAGCGGCGTTGCAGTCAGTGGAAGGAAGCACTTTAAAGGCAGCGCAGGAATTAGGCATGGAGGAACAATCACTAAAGTTAAAGATGAAGAGATACGGCATCCGGCCTCTCGGGTTCAGCATCAAATGCAATGATTTCAATGCTGACTTCTACAGCAACAGCGATATGCCAAAGACCTACAAGAGCTGGATTACAATCACGGAGAATGGCGCACCGGTTAAAATAAACGGAAAGGAAATACAGGAAATAGAGGTTAATACGCCATTGAAATACAAAGGCGTAACATTCTATCAGTCAAGTTATGGGCTTACCCCAGGAGGCTGGGAAAACAGCGTGTTTAAATTCAGAGTAACGCCTAAGGACGGCAAAACAGAAGACATTGAATCCGGAGTTGAAGGCTCATTCAGAATCCCCGGCACAAATCTCACAGGGAAGATCGAGAACTTCTCGCCTGCCATCGGCTTTGACCAATCGACAGGCAAACTCTTTACATATGCAGAACAGATGAATAACCCTGCTGTCTTAGTCAGTTTTTATGAAAATAACAAAAGGAAATACGGCGGGTGGATACTCAAGAGATCTCCTGAGACATGGAAACTGCCTGAAGGACATATCATGGAGTTTGTTGACCTATGGGGAATCCAGTACACAGGGCTGCAAGTCAGAGACGACCCCGGAGTGTGGGTTGTTTACCTCGGATGCATTGTAATGAGCATAGGCCTATATATCGCTTTCTTTATGAGTCATAAAAAAATATGGCTCAGGATTATTGAAGAAAAAAACAGCACGAGGATAATCGTTGCTATGACCGCAAATAAAAATAGGGAAGCTTTTGAAAGGAAAATTGATAATATGTTTGCCCTTCTGAGCAAATCGGTAGAGGGAGGAAAATAATGGACAGTTCCACACTATTCGGCATATCCACAATGGCTTACATACTGGCAATGATAATCTACATCGCATATCTTGCCTTCAGAAATTCTCAGACAGGCACAGCAGCAACAGCGCTTACGATAACAGGATTTATCTCCCAGACATTAGCAATTGCAGCAAGATGGTCTGAGTCTTATGTGCAGTGGACAACCATGACGCCTGAGAGTTCAGCTGTAATGTCTCTTCTGCGAAGCGCTCCTCTGAGGAATCTCTATGAATCTCTGGTATTCTTTGTCTGGTGCCTTATACTCGGGTATCTGATAATAGAGTTCAAATACAAAAACCGCTCTTTCGGAGCATTCATAACCCCTGTGGCAGGAATTGCGCTTGCGTTTATCGGACTATCCGGCATGCCAAAAGATATATCGCCATTGGTTCCTGCACTCCAGAGCAACTGGCTTTTGGTACATGTAATAATGAGTTTTATAGCCTACGCAGCATTTGCAATCTCATTCAGCACAGGATTGATGTATCTCATAGCCACATCAGAAAGACAGGAAAAAAGGCATGTCTTCTGGGTTGTATTTTCGGTCTTTGCAATACTGCTTGCGCTTATCTCCCAGAGTCCGGATACAATTATGCTGTGGATAATCAGCTTTGCCTTTGTCATAGCGGTGGACATAAAGCAGAACATAGACATTGCCAGGCGCATATCCTCAAAGAAAGAAGGCAATTCCGGAGGGGCGTTAAAAACAACGCTGACCGTAATCGGCCTTTCGCTTATCAGCATAGCGGCAATATTAATATTCATACAGCTTGTTAAGCTTCAGATTATAAAGGCAGACGATGCGGCAAAACTGAGGCATCTTGAGACCGCCGCACGCGCATCTTCATTCACGGGAAACATTATGGGGATTGTCGGTTTCATATTCTTCATCTGCATTGTATTGATAAAATACCTGATTCTGAAGAAGGAATATTATCTCTTCTGGACTTTAAACTCAGGGATATTCATATTCGTGCTTATGGCTATGGGCCTTGATTTCCTGATGTTCAGGGTTATGGGAACAATGCCTGCACAGGACGGCGGAGTGGGCCTCAAGGCAACGCTTCTCAGCCATTCTCCTGTTATTGCGGTGGCCAGTTATGCGTCACTAACAGCCTTTTTGTATGCCATCTGGCGCTACGGCCATATATTAAAAAAGATGATTTCAGGCATCAACATTTCTACAGATTTTCTTGATGAGATTACATACAAGAGCATATCTATAGGGTTTCCTGTCTTCACGCTCGGAGGACTGATATTCGGCGCTATATGGGCTGATCAGGCATGGGGAACATACTGGGGCTGGGACCCGAAAGAGACATGGTCGCTGATAACATGGTTCGTCTATGCCTTTTTCCTTCACAGCCGCCTGCTCAGAGGATGGAAAGGCAAAAAAGTTGCAATCGTCGCAGTGGTGGGTTTCGTAGTTGTAATCTTTACCTATATCGGCGTTAACCTGCTTCTTTCAGGACTTCATTCTTATGGAGGCATGGAATAGAGCAGCGCTTGAAGCCCTGCTTCTGCTTGCGATATAATATTTAAAAATGAGACTTACACAACGGAGGAATTAAATGAACAACATAAAGACACTGTTTCTGCTTGTGGCCTTAACCCTTGTTCTTGTATGGGCAGGTGGCGCATTCGGCGGAAAGAATGGAATGACCATAGCCCTTATCATTGCGCTGGGGCTGAACCTCGTTGCCTACTGGTTCAGCGATAAGATTGTGCTGAGAATGTACGGCGCAAAACAGGTAACAGAGGCAGATGCCCCTGAACTCTACGGCATCGTAAGAAGGCTTAGCCGGAAGGCGCAGATGCCAATGCCAAAGGTTTACATGATAGAGGGAGACCAGCCAAATGCCTTTGCGACAGGCAGAAACCCAAAACACGCTGCTGTTGCCGTGACATCAGGAATTATGCGCATCCTGAGCAGCGACGAGCTCACAGGAGTAATCGGACATGAACTCGCGCACATCCAGCATAGAGACATACTGATAAGCACAATTGCCGCTACTATTGCAGGAGCTATTAGTTATCTTGCGCAGATGGCGCAGTGGGCAGCTATCTTCGGAAACAGAAGCGATGACGAAGAAGGAGGCAGCCCTGTTGCGGCGCTTGTGATGATGATAGTGGGCCCGATAGCCGCGCTTCTTATCCAGATGGCAATTTCACGTTCAAGGGAATATGTTGCCGATGAAGGCGGCGCACGTCTTGCAGGCAATCCAAGATACCTTTCAAACGCCCTGAAAAAGCTTCACACGGCATCACAGCAGATTCCCATGCATGCCACCCCTGCAACATCCCACATGTTCATAGTCAACCCTCTAAGCGGAGGAGGACTGTTAAAACTCTTCAGCACCCACCCTCCGATGGAGGAAAGAATAGCAAAACTGGAATCCATGAGCCTTTAGCTTGACTCTTAACGCTGTGATTGCTCACAATATTGATGAACATGAAGACCCTTGTAACAGGAGCCACCGGATTCATCGGAAGCCACCTTGTTGAAGAACTTTTAAAAAGAGGATACAGCGTTACCTGTCTTGTAAGAAGAACCTCTAACCTTCAATGGATAGACGGGCTCAATGTCAGATTAATATACGGAGACTGCGCGATAAAAGAATCCCTGCTTAATGCAGCCGCTGATTTTGATTATATTTTTCACCTCGCGGGGCTTACAAAGGCGGCAAATGAAAAAGACTTCTTTTCAGCCAACGCACTCGGCACAGAAAATCTTATTAATGCCGTGATAGAAAAAAATCCTGCTGTCAAACGCTTTGTTTACCTGAGCAGTTTAGCCGCAGCAGGGCCGAGCTGCAACGGCGCGCCGTCTAAAGAAACGGGCGAACCAAAGCCTGTCTCAGCCTATGGCAGGAGCAAACTTGAAGGTGAACGTATAGTTATGAAGCACAAAAGCGCCATCCCTGTGACTGTCATCAGGCCGCCTGCCGTATACGGCCCCAGGGACAAAGACTTTTATATCTTTTTCAAACTCCTGAAAAAAGGCATCTCTCTAAGCTGGGGGGAATGCTACTATTCGCTGTTATATGTGGACGACCTTGTCAGAGGGGCTATTCTTTCCGCAGAAAGCAAAACAGCGGAAGGCGAAATCTTTTATCTGTCCGACGGCAGGATATATTCAAATGAAGAAATAACAGAGGCTATAGCTCTTACTCTTGAATCAAAGCCGGTAAGATTAAAAATACCGAAATCTTTAATGCCGGTGATTGCAGGCATTGGACAAAAACTTGGCAATCAGGGTAATATTATAAACAAAGACAAGATACGAGAATTGCAGCACTCTTACTGGACGTGCGATTCAACAAAATCAAGAAATGAGTTGGGCTTCATCCCAAACGTAGGAATAAAGGAAGGTATAAAATGGACAGCGGATTGGTACAGGATCCATCAGTGGCTGTAAACAAATCACCCGATATCTTTGAAAAATGCCTCAAGTTTACAAAGGCAAAGGAATTGATATCTTGCGGGCTTTATCCTTATTTCAGAGTCATTGAGAGCGCCCAGGATCCTGAAGTCATTATTAGCGGCAGAAAAATGATTATGGTGGGTTCAAACAACTACCTGGGGCTGACAAATCATCCAAAGGTAAAAGAAGCCGCCATTGAGGCTGTGAAAAAATACGGCTCGGGATGCGCCGGCTCACGTTTTTTGAACGGAACTCTGGATATTCATGTCGCTCTGGAAGCTAAACTCGCGCGGTTTATGCGCAAAGACGCCGCGCTTATTTTCTCAACAGGGTTTCAGGTCAATCTCGGAGTAATCTCCGCCCTCATCGGAAAGGACGACATTATAATCATAGATAAGATGGACCACGCAAGTATAATTGACGGCTGCAGGCTCTCTTACGGCGAGGTAAAGAAATTCAGGCACAACGACATGGCTGACCTGAAAAGGGTGCTGGAAGAAAATAAAAATAAAGGCAAATTAATCATCGTTGACGGCGTATTCAGCATGGAGGGAGACATAGCAAAACTCCCTGATATCGTGGAACTCGCAAAAAAGTATGATGCGCGGCTGATGGTTGACGACGCCCACGGCATTGGAGTCCTCGGCAAAACAGGCAGAGGCACGGCAGAGCATTTCGGTCTTGAAGATGAAGTGGACCTCATCATGGGGACCTACAGCAAATCACTTGCCTCCATAGGAGGATTCATCTCAGGAGACTCTGACATAGTTCATTACATAAAACACTTTGCGCGCGCTCTGATATTCAGCGCAAGCCCACCCCCTGCTTCAGTAGCTGCCGTAAGCGCAGCTCTTGATATCATAGAAAATGAACCGGAAAGAAGAGCGAGGCTCTGGAAAAATACAAACAGGATGCTCAAGGGACTCAGAGAACTCGGATTTGAGACAGGCCCGAGCGAGACGCCGATTATTCCCGTAATAGTCGGGGATAATGAACTGGCGTTTAAGATGGCAATGATGATGCAGGAAGAAGGAGTGTTTGCAAATGTTGCGGTAAGCCCTGCAGTGCCGAACGGAAAGGCCCTAATAAGAACAAGTTATATGGCAACCCATACAGACGAGCACCTTGATATCGTCCTTAGCGCCTTTGAAAAAACCGGCAGGGCCTTAGGGCTGATAGAGTAACTTGAAGACAAATCTTGAACTCTATAAAGGTCATAGAGGTCAAAACCGGCAAGTGCCTTGATGCCTTTATAAAATTCCCGTTTGCTTTATATTCTGAAAATCCTTTTTATGTCCCGCCGCTGATAAAGGAACTGAAGGAACAATTCTCAGATAAAAATCCTTTCCTGAATCACGCAAAGGCCAGATATTTCATCGCTGAAAAAGACGGGAAATGCGCAGGCAGAATAATCTCAATAGTGAACCGGCGGCACATTCAGCTTCACGATGAAAAGGCAGGGTTCTTTGGCTTTTTTGAATGCGTCAATGACGCCGGAGTTGCATCAGCGCTGCTGGATAGGGCAGCGGAAGAACTTAAGAGAGAAGGCATGGAGATAATCAGGGGGCCGATGAATTTTTCAACCAACGAAGAATGCGGATTCCTCATTAATAATTTTGAGGAACATCCGATGCTGATGACTCCTTACAACATGCCTTACTATGCGGATTTAATGGAAAGCTGCGGCATGCATAAGGCAAAAGACCTTTATGCATACATCTATGACGTAAAGGACGCTCTTCCTAAAAAAGTTCTCAGGGTTGCGGCAATAGCAGAAAAACGCGGCATCACTGTGCGGCCTGTGAATAAGAAAAGATTCTCAGACGAGATGAAGGCATTCAAAGAGATTTACAATTCAGCATGGGAAAATAACTGGGGCTTTATACCGCTTACAGACAATGAGATTGACTGCCTCGGCAACAGGCTCAGGCAGATAGTTGTTCCGGAACTTACGCTGATTGCGGAAGACAACGGCAATCCGGTAGGTTTTCTGGGCCTCCTTCCCGATTTCAACCGCGTCCTGAAGCATATGAACGGCAGGCTCAACCCTGTAACAATAATGAAGGCCTTGTATTACTCAAAAAAGATAAAAGACCTAAGGCTGCTGCTCCTCGGCATAAAAAAAGATTACAGGAACAAAGGCGTGGACGCAATTCTCTTCAGAGAGGGATTCAAGGGCATAAAAAAAGGCAGATATAAAAGGGTTGAGTTTTCATGGATACTTGAGGATAATATTGCTGTGCAGAGAATTGTTGAGATGACGGGCGGAAAGTTATACAAGCAATACCGGATATATGAGAAGAAGTTATAAAAGCTGGCCTGCCTAACACTTCCTGTAGTCCGCACCAAAGCCGGTGTGTCAAAGACTGTGGATTAACGCCTGCAAGACAATAGCCAATTCAATGCCTTGACAGCGGATATATATGATGTGTATATTTATGAATTGTATCAGGTACAGCTCAGGAGGTTAATGTGAAGGAGCTATTTTATGCACTTTCTATTACAGCAATCGGAGTAATGGGGTATGCGTTATTCAAGGTAATCAGCTTGAACAAAAAACTCCAGGGCGGGACAGTCGGCAAGACATGGAAACTTCTCTATTACATGATAGGGCTTTTTACGGCAGGCTATCTGACAACCCTGTTGTTCCCTGTATTGCCGGATTCGTCTCAAAGGGTTATTGTGGGCATTGTATTTCTGGTTGCGGCTGTATTTGTTGTTATGGTTATCAATCTTTATTTAAAGATAATAAAAGATATAGGATTAGATCAGTAGATGACTGTTAAGGAAGATTTAAAGACTTTCATTAAAGAGCGCCTTACCGAAAAAGCAAGCCCCCTTTTTCTTAAGCGGGCATTAGACTCTTTGGAGCTTGCTGAGGATAAAGAGTCCCTCAGATCCGCAGTCGAAAGGGTCTGCCGGATGATATCTCTCTTCATAGACACAGAACTTGCACAAGAAATGTCCGAGACTCTCAAAACAAGACTTGTGAAAAAAAATTAAGAAAACCGCCCCTCACCTATAAGCCTACAATCTTCATATGGCTGAAGTTGATTTTATATGCCCAACCCCTCACCAAAAAAACTGTTGAAACTTGCGGCATTTAAGGATAAGCTATATCAGTATTTTTCGTTTAGGGAAGAAATTACAGAGTAATGTAACCCTTGTTAGAAAAGCCAAATATAAGATTTTTTTCTAACGGGGTGAATTACTTTCTTGACAAATAGCAAAACCATGTGATAATTAATTCACACTATCAAAAACCTAAAGAGGAGGAAAAATGTATCCGGAAGATCTTAAATACCACAAAGAACACACATGGGTCAGGGTATCAGGCAAAAAGGCAACCGTCGGCATAACTGATTATGCACAGGACGCGCTGGGAGACATTGTATATATTGACCTGCCGGAAACTGACACTACTATTGAAGCAAACAGCGAACTCGCGGAAATTGAGTCCACAAAGGCAACCTCATCCGTTATCAGCCCTGTGAGCGGCACTGTCATTGAAGTTAATGACGACCTGTCTGAATCTCCGGAGATAATCAATGAGGAGCCCTATGGCAAAGGCTGGATAGCCGTCATTGAGATTGATGACGCTTCGGAGGTTGACGACCTCATGGAGGCGGCTGACTACGCTAAACACGTTGAAGTGGAAGCAAAATGAGAATTGCTATACTTGGCGCAGGGCCCGGCGGATATGTCGCGGCGCTCAAGGCCGCACAGTTAGGAGCGCAGGTTACCGTCATAGAAGATACAGAGGTAGGAGGAACATGCCTTAACAGAGGTTGCATCCCTACAAAAGCGCTTGTCGCATCAGCAGAGGCATATTCCAAAGCAAAAGGCCTTGAAGAATTTGGCATAGAACTAAGGGGTGAACTTATCCCTAATCTTCACAAGATCAATGAGAGAAAAAACAAGGTAGTAAGCATTCAGGTAAAAGGAATCAAAGGTTTATTCAAGAGCTGGGGAGTAACTTTAAAAGAAGGCAGAGGCGCCCTGCTCTCGCAGAAGGAGATTGAGGTAAGGGGCAAGGACAGCTCAACTGAAAAGATTGAAGCAGACAAAATAATCATAGCAACAGGTTCGCGGCCTGCGCAGATACCTTCTTTCATCTTTGACGGGAAAAAAATTCTCTCAAGCGATGATGCGCTAAACCTGACAGAGATACCAAAATCCATGCTTATCATAGGCGCCGGAGTTATAGGATGCGAATTTGCCTGCATCTATAAAGAACTCGGAGCTGATGTGACGATGGTGGAGATGATGCCCCGCGCGGTTGTCACCGAAGATATGGAAATATCCGGGCTTCTGGAAAAGGAACTGAAGAAGAAAAAGATAAAACTTCATACTAATGTTAAGGTGGAAAAAGTTGAGGTAAAGGAAGACGGCGTTCACGCCTTCATGTCGGACGGCAAGGAGATTATTGCTGAAAAGGTTCTCGTATCAATCGGAAGGGCGCTTAACACTGACGGCATCGGGCTTGAAAACACCGGCATTCAAAAAGGCAAAAGAGGAGAGATACAGATTAATGAAAAAATGGAGACAAATGTACCGGATATTTATGCGATAGGCGATGTAACAGGAGGAATGCTTCTTGCGCATACAGCCTCAACTCAGGGAATCGTCACGGCTAAAAATATCATGGGGCATAATGAAAAGATGGATTACGGCACTGTGCCGGCAGCGATATTCACATCTCCTGAGATTGCATCGGTAGGACTGAGAGAGCACCAGGCGGAAGAAAAAGGCCTAAAGATAAGAACAGGCCATTTTCAGTTCAGAGGCTTGGGCAAGGCTCATGCCATGGGAGAGATAGCGGGTTTCATAAAGGTAATTGCGGATGAAGCCACTGACAAACTCCTTGGGATGCACATCATAGGGCCGCATGCGTCCGACCTTATTCATGAGGGAGCAGTTGCAATAAAGGCAGGGCTGAAGGTCAGAGACATTGCAAATACAATACACGCGCACCCTACATTATCAGAGGGAATCATGGAAGCTTCGGAAGACGTTCACAACGAGGCGGTGCATATACCGCCCAAGAAATAAACGTGGCGAATAAATTTTCGGCGGGAGGCATTTATGGGATTAATAACGGACGTACATGCGCGCGAGATAATTGATTCAAGGGGAAATCCGACAGTTGAGGTCGAGGTGTTTCTCAGCAGCGGAGTATCCGGCAGCGCCTCAGTGCCGTCAGGCGCATCAACAGGCACAAGAGAAGCGCTTGAACTCA
This sequence comes from Nitrospirae bacterium GWF2_44_13, assembly GCA_001805105.1. GTDB lineage: Bacteria > Nitrospirota > Thermodesulfovibrionia > Thermodesulfovibrionales > UBA1546 > UBA1546. The sequence goes on from MHEE01000015.1 coordinate 165,748, forward strand.
GAGACGGCGGCAAAAGATTCCACGGCAAAGGCGTTACAAACGCCGTTAGAAATGTTCTTAGGGGAATAGCGCCTCAGCTTAGAGGCATAGATTCCTGCGACCAGACTTACATAGATAATCTGATTATAGAGATTGACGGAACCAAAAATAAAAGCAGGCTTGGCGCAAATGCCATACTCGGCGTATCCCTTGCCGTATGCAAGGCATCGGCAGAAGAGGCAGGGATGCCGCTTTACAGATATATCGGCGGATGCAACGCGAAGGAACTTCCTGTTCCGATGATGAACATCCTTAACGGAGGCGCGCACGCTGACAACAATCTTGACATTCAGGAGTTCATGATAATGCCTGCCGGATTTAATGATTTCGCCTCTGCGCTGAGGGCCGGCGTTGAGGTGTTTCATAATCTGAAAAGTATTCTCAAGAAAAAAGGGCTGAACACCACTGTCGGAGATGAGGGCGGCTTTGCGCCTGTTCTCAAGGGCAATGAAGAGGCTATAATGCTCATAATGGACGCAATAAAAATGTCAGGCTATAAACCCGGCAAAGATATTTATATAGCGCTTGATGCGGCCGCATCAGAATTCGAAGGCCCTTCAGGCAAGGGATATAATTTTGAAGGCAGAAATGTATCATCAGACAGAATGGTTGCATACTATGAAAACCTCACAGCCAAATATCCGATACTTTCCATCGAGGACGGTTTATCGGAAAACGACTGGGCAGGATGGAAAATCCTCACTAAGAGACTTGGCAAAAAAGTGCAGCTTGTTGGAGACGATGTGTTTGTCACAAATACGGAAATCCTTGAAAACGGGATTAAGGATGGAATAGCCAATTCCATACTAATCAAGCTTAACCAGATAGGCACGCTGACCGAGACCCTTGACGCCATAGAGATGGCAAAGAGAGCCGGCTATACGGCTGTCGTCTCTCACAGGTCAGGCGAAACCGAGGACACCACCATAGCAGACCTCACAGTTGCATGCAACACAGGGTTTATCAAGACAGGCTCACTTGCGCGAGGCGAGAGGGTGGCAAAATACAACAGGCTGCTCAGGATTGAAGAAGAACTTGCTGATTCTGCTATATACAAAGGCGTTGAAACCTTCTATAATCTTAGGAAATGAGTTCGGATAACCTTTTAAGAAAACAGGTTGTATCTGAGATTAAAAAAAAGAGGCTTATCATCTTTATCCTCATAATACTGAGTTTCATCTATCTTGCGACAAATCTTCTTCTGGGGGATGCAGGGCTGTTGAAATACAGAGAACTTTCAAACAAAAAGCTGAGCCTTCAAAAAACAATAACTGAGCTTGAAAAAGAAAACACCCGCATTAAAACCCAGATTAAATCCCTGAAAGAAAACCCGTTCTACGCGGAAAAATACGCGCGGGAAGAGTTCGGCTTAGCAAGACCTGACGAATACATCTTTCAGTATGACAGGTAATCCGCTTTACATTGCCTTCCTTTGGCACATGCATCAGCCTTATTACAAGGACCCTTTCACGGGGATATACAGGCTTCCGTGGGTCCGGCTTCACGGCACAAAAGACTATCTTGACATGGTTGAAATACTTGAGGATTTTCCGGAAATAAGACAGACCTTTAACCTTGTGCCGTCTCTGCTTGAACAGCTAAGGGATTATACTGAGAACAATGCAACTGACGTCTATCTCAGCCTCACCATGAAAAATCCTCAGGACCTGACAGATGCCGACAAGATATTCATCCTTGAGAACTTCTTTCTCGCAAACTGGGACAACATGATAAGGCCGTTTCCGAGATACTACGAACTGCTTGTTAAACGGGGGCTGCGATTTATAAAGGGAGAACTGACAAGGACAATAAAATATTTCAGCGTACACGACTTCCTTGACCTTCAGGTGCTGTTTAACCTCAGCTGGATAGACCCGATGTACAGGAGGAAAGATCCTTTCCTGAGCGAACTCGCAAAAAAAGGCAAGGGATACACCGAGGATGAAAAAAAACTTCTGATAGAGAAACAGTTTGAAATTCTGAAACGAATAATTCCAAAGTATAAAGAACTCAATGCGAAAGGACAGATAGAATTATCAGCTTCTCCTTTCTACCACCCTATCCTGCCGCTCTTATGGGATACGGACTTATCAAAAATCGCCATGCCTCATATAAGGCTGCCGCAGAAAAGATTCTCAAACCCCGAAGATGCGGTAAAACAGATAAAAGACGCTACAGGGTATTTTGAGAAAACATTCGGGTACAAACCCGCGGGCATGTGGCCGTCGGAAGGCTCTGTAAGCGAAGACGTAATAAGGGCTGTTAATGCAGAAGGCATAAAATGGGTTGCCACAGACGAAGGCATACTGGCAAATTCCCTTGATATAAGGCTGAGAGATTATTCAGGCAGCATAACAGATCCGTCACGCTTTTACAGGCCTTACAGTTTTTCTGACGTCTCGATAATCTTCAGGGATCATAAGCTCTCAGACCTGATAGGGTTTGTGTATTCTGAGTGGGAACCTAAAAATGCAGCGGATGACCTCATAAACAGGCTGTTGGATATCCGTTCCTCGCTTCCTCACGACAGGCCCTACATTGTTCCGATAATTCTGGACGGTGAAAACGCATGGGAGCATTTCAGAAATGACGGACATGATTTCCTGCGCTGCCTTTACGAGCGGCTTTCAAATGAAAAGCTATTAAAGGCTGTAACAGTGTCAGAGTTTCTCAAATACGACGCCGGCGAGAAACTCGGCAAGCTTCATGCCGGTTCATGGATAAATGCAAATTACAGCATCTGGATAGGCCACGAGGAAGACAATATCGCATGGGATTATCTGAATGATACAAGAACCGACCTTGAGGCATTTACAAAACTTAATCCCTGTAAACCGGTTGATGAGGCATGGCAGGCTATATATGTCGCGGAGGGCAGCGACTGGAACTGGTGGTATGGCGATGAACATCAGACAGAGACTCAGGAAGAATTTGATGAGCTTTTCAGATTAAACCTTATGAAGGTATACAAGGTAATTGGAAAAGAGACGCCGCCCAATCTTTTTGTCCCTGTGCTCAGAGAAAATCGGGCCATCTCCCCTGAAGTAATAATAAGAGGATTCATAAATCCAAAAATAGACGGTCTGGTCACAAGCTATTATGAATGGTATCAGGGTGCTCATCTTGCTGTCGGAAAATCAGGCGGCAGCATGCATAGGGCAGAAAGCCTCGTATCACATATTTATTACGGTTTTAACCAGAGCACATTGTTCTTGAGGATAGACCCGAAGACATCAATTAATGACTTCCCGCCTGATACAACATTTTCCATAAATATTGCAAAGCCGTTTGCATTCAGAGTCAATGTGGCATACAGGGATGGAATAGTACAGCCCGGACTTTTTGAAAAGAAAAATGGAGAATGGGAAAAGATAAAAGACATAACTGAAGCGGCAATGCAGGACATACTGGAAATAGCCATACCCTTCAAAGACATAAAAGCTAAAGCAGAGGATGAACTCAGCCTATTTATCACCGCTTACAGAGGCAATGAAGAGATTGAGCGCTGTCCGTGGAGGGGAAACATAAGCATAACAGTCCCCACGCCTGATTTTGAGGCGACCATGTGGTATTGAAAGGGCTGGAAGGCATTGATACAGAGTGTTTCAAATGACAGCCCTGTGACTATAATGCTTGATACAAAAAAATAATTTTTTAGACTAAACAACCCGCCTGATTTCTGCTATCATTTACTACATAGATAGAAAGTCAGTCATCATATAGCAAGGCCACAAGGAAATTGCAGGTTAAAAACATGAAATACATCATCATCGGCAACGGCGTTGCAGGGACAGCTGCCGCAATCAACATAAGAAAGATTGACCATGAAGGAGAGATAACCATACTCTCGGATGAGGCTTATCCGTTTTACAGCCGCATAAGGCTCATGGAATACATAAGCGGAGACGTGGATGAAAGCAGCCTTGTCATCTATAAAGACGCATGGTATAAAAAAAACAACATAAAGCTGTTGCTTAACACGCCTGTCTCTGAAATAGATAAAAACAAAAAAGAGGTCCTCACACATTCAGGGCATATACTGAAATATGACACTCTTCTCATTGCAGCTGGAGGCCTCTCATTCGTCCCTCCAATCCCCGGCTCTTACAAAAAAGGTGTGTTTACGCTAAGAACGCTCAAAGATGCCATCGAAATCAAAAAATACGCTGAACACTCAAATAGAGTAGTTCTGATTGGTGGAGGAGTCCTCGGCCTTGAAGCTGGAAACAGTCTTAGAAAAACAGGGCATTCGATATTTGTGGTAGAGTTCTTCCCGAGACTGCTTCCGAGGCAGATGGATCAGGAAGGCGCTGATATCCTTAAAACACAGATGGAAAAGATGGGCTTTGCCTTTTTCCTCGGCGCAAAAACACGCGAGATAGCGGGCGATGATAAGGTTAAGAGCGTGGCTCTTGAAGACGGCACAATCATTGACTGTGATATGGTGCTGATATCCGCGGGTGTCAGGCCGAATATAGAGCTGGCGAATAAGCTCGGTATTAAATGCGCCAAAGGACTTCCTGTAAATGAACGGCTTGAAACGGAGATTAAGGATATATACGCTGCCGGTGATATCGCAGAACACAAAGGGATATGCTACGGGATATGGCCCGCAGCGGAGGAACAGGGGAAAATTGCGGGAATCAATATGGCTGGAGGCAGCGCAATCTATTCTGGCACAGTACCCTCAAATATCCTGAAAATAGCAGGGATAAATCTCATTTCGGCTGGAGATATAGACCCCGACAAGAAATGCGAATCAATCGTGCAAAAAGATGGCGAGAGTTACATATACAAAAAACTCGTGATAAAAGATAACAGTATTACCGGCTGCATTCTTTATGGCGATATTGCCGGCTGGAAAAAGGTCAAAAAGGCAATGGACGAGAAGAAAGATATTAGCAATATAAAAACAGACATAGAAGAGTGGAATATGGAGCCGCTGTAATGGATCCTATAACTCATACCCTTGCGGGGGCGGTTCTCTCGCAGCTTGGATTTAAACGGAAAGTGGCATTCTGGGTGCTGCTCATATCTTCTCTCGCACCGGACTTTGACTACATAACAAGATTCTGGGGAGTGGATATATTCCTCAGATACCATCGGGGAATAACACACGGGATTCTCGCCCTCTTTCTTGTGCCGCTTATTATAGCTGTTATAGCCGGCTTCAGAAAGGGGTTTTTCTATTACTATTTTCTGTCTTTCTTGGCCTACGGTATTCATATATTTATGGATCTTTCAAATCAGTACGGCACGCGCGTTCTCTCGCCTTTTGACTGGAACGCGTATTCGCTGGATATCAATTTTATTATAGATCCATATATATCGATAGGCCTTTTTTTATGCGTTGTCCTCGGCAGGTTCAACAGGAAAAGAGCCGCTCTCATCGCTGCAATTACATTTATACTTTTCTTTTCATATTTCGGAGGCAGATATTATCTTCGCAATGCGGCAAAGGATTTTCTTAAGGAAAAAATTGACGCTAATATCTATACAATGTGCCCTTTGCCGAATGATTTTCTACAGTGGTGGTTTATAGTAAAATCCGGAGATGAGATAAAGGTTGGTTTTGCCGACCTCTTCACAAGGAGGATATACGTGCAGGATACATTTACCTTTAACGATAAAGACCCTCTGATTGAGCGTTCAAAAGAGACAAAGTTCGTGAAAAACTTTCTTTACTTTGCAAAATACCCCTACCCTGAGATAAAAAAAGAAGGCGGCAGGACAATAGTGCTGTGGAAGGAACTTGCATATTCATTCATGTCCGGAGAGCATTTTACTGCAAAGGTCACATTTGACGAAAATAACAAACTGGTTAAATCGGAATTTAAATTTTAATCCTATTTCTGCTTCTTCATCAGAGCTTGTCCTATGACATTCCTCTGAATCTGATTGGTCCCCTCGTATATCTGAAGTATCTTTGCATCCCTCATCATCTTCTCAACCGGATACTCCCTCATATAACCTGAGCCGCCCATCACCTGAACAGCATTTGTCGTAACTCTCATGCCGACATCCGTAGCAAAGACCTTTGCCATAGCGGACTCTTTTGTTATCTCCTTGGCGCCGCTGTCAATGAATCTGGCAACCGAATAGACGAGAGCCCTTGCAGCCTCAATGTCTGTAGCCATATCCGCAAGCATATGCTGAACCGCCTGAAAACTTATAATCGGATGCCCGAACTGAACTCTCTGCTTTGCAAACTTCACAGCCTCATCAAACGCTCCCTGCGCGACACCGACCCCTTGAGCGCCAACTCCGCCCCTTGAGTTATCCAGAGTCTTCATGGCAACAACAAAGCCCATGCCTTCTTTTGCTATGAGATTTTCCTTCGGGATTTTGCAATTCTCGAATATCAGCTCGGTTGTGGAGGAGGCCCTGATTCCCATTTTCTCTTCCTTCTTGCCGAAAGTAAACCCCTGAGTTCCTTTTTCCACAATGAAAGCTGATGCGCCTCTGGGCCCCTTTGTCTTGTCAGTCAAGGCAATTATCGTATATACCTCTGCCTCGCCTCCGTTCGTTATCCACTGCTTTGTGCCGTTAAGCACATATTCATTTCCCGTAAGTTTTGCGGTTGTCTGAATGCCTGCTGCATCGCTTCCCGCATTCGCCTCGGTAAGGCCGAATGCAACAAGCCTTTTACCTGAAGCTATGTCAGGTAGATATTTCTTTTTCTGCTCCTCAGAACCGAAAAGAAGGATTGGATATGCTCCAAGCGCATTTGCGGCATAAGTTGTCGAAACGCCAAGGCATGCCCTTGAGATTTCCTCAACAGCAATGCACAACTCAAGGCTGCCCTTTCCGAGTCCTCCGTATTCTTCCGGTATAAAAAGCCCGAACAGGTCTGACTGAGCAATTACCTTCATTATCTCCCACGGGAATTCTTCTTTCTCATCAAGCTCTCTCCTTACAGGCACAATCTTTTCTTCCGCAATCTGCCTTGCAAGGTCTCGTATCATTGCCTGTTCTTCGGTTAAAAAATAATCCATTCTTCCCTCCAGATTAGTGTGAGCGCCAGTTTTTAGTGTCAGTTTTTTATTAGCTGACACTGTCGCTATTCACTGACACTTTGTTCTTGAGGGTTAATTTTAGCAGAAATCACCGGATATTTGAAAGCTAAAAAACAGAAAAAGAGTTAAAATATACTATGAAAATTAAATGCCCTATGTGTAAAAAGACAACAACATGGGAAGAAAATCCAAACAGGCCGTTCTGTTCTGAAAGATGCAAGCTCCTTGACCTTGGCAAATGGGTGTTTGAGGAATATAAAATTCCGGGAGAAAAAGCTGAGGAAGAAAAAAAAGAGGAGAAAGATTCGGATTGAGACGGATACTTTTCTTTCACATTCTCTTAGCCTTTCTGCTTGCATGCTCGCCTCAGAACCGCCTTTCCGGCTATATCTATTACCGGCTTAATACAAACCCGACAACACTTGACCCTGCGCTTATTGTGGATGTCACAGGAGGCTCTCTCTCAGCCAAACTCTTCAACGGGCTAGTCAGGATGAACAAGAATCTTGACATCATTCCCGACATAGCATCAAAGTGGAAAATATCAGAAAACGGGCTTGTTTACAGATTTGAATTAAAAAAAGGCGTGATATTCTCCAACGGCAGAGAAGCAACAGCGGGAGACTTCAAATATTCATTTGAAAGGGTTCTTAATCCAAAAACGAGGTCTCCTAACACCTGGGTCTTTGACAAGATAAAAGGCGCAAGAGAGTTTATGAATGGTAAAGCAAAAGAGGTTTCAGGCATAAAGGCGGTAACCGATTACATGCTTGAGATAACCCTTGATAAACCCTTTTCTCCATTCCTGAACCTCCTTGCGATGACTGCTGCTTATGTAGTCCCTGAGGAAGAAGTGGAAAAATGGGGAGTGGACTTTTCCTCCCACCCTATGGGGACAGGGCCGTTTATCCTCAAACATTGGTTTCCAAACAGAGAACTTCTGTTTGAGGCAAGAACCGATTATTTTGACAGCCTTCCAAAAATCAAAGGTATCGCCTATAAGATAATCCCCGAAGACCTTACAACAATAACGGAATTTGAAATCGGCAATCTTGATGTGATAACCATTCCCGCATCGTCATTTTCCAGATTTAAAAAAGACAGCAAGTTATCTGATTTAATGTCATCCATCAATGGAACAAACACCTATTACCTCGGGCTTAACTGTTCAAAAAAGCCTTTTGATAATCCTGTTCTCAGAAAGGCAATGAACTATGCAATTGACAGGGAAAAGATGTTAAGGACTGTTTACGAAGGAAGGGGACGGATTGCATCAGGGCCAGTGCCTGATATTCTGAGAAAATGGAAAGCGCCTGCATCTTATGAATATAATCCGTCAAAAGCCGGAGAATTAATAAAGGCTGCGGGTTATCCTGATGGGCTTGAAGTGAATTTTTATATAACAGCGGACAATGAGGTTGTGGATACTGCAGAGGTGATACAGTCATATCTAAAAGAAGTTGGGATTAAGGCAAATATCAAACAGCTTGAATGGAGCGCATATAAAGATGCAATCAATAAGGGCGAGCCTGACATGTTCTGGCTTGGATGGTTTGCGGACTACCCTGACCCTGAAAATTTTTTGTTCCCCCTGTTCCACTCGGAAAACCTCGGCCCGGCAGGGAACAGGTCAAGATATAAAAATCCTGCGGTAGATTCTCTTATTGAAAAAGGCCAGCACGCACAAACAGCAAAAGAAAGAGATATGTATTATGAAAAAGCTGAGAATATCATTGTTGACGATGCTCCATGGGTATTCTTCTGGCACAAAACCGATTACACATTACGACAACCGTCAGTAAAAAATTATCAGATATATCTTATCTACAGCATTGATAAGGGAACTGAGATTGGTTTTTGATTAACTACAGAGAGAAGAACGTAGAAATGCAGAAGGGAATTGTCTTTGAGCGGTTTTTTTGCACGCAATTCAGACAGTAACTATCGGGATATAAAAGCGGGCAAAACCTCGGAGGGCGATAGCCCGAGAATGAGCGAAAAGATTGTTCCCTCCTGCATTTAAATCAAACTATCTCCACGGCTCAATAATCACCTTTATGGACTCCTTTGCCTCAGCAACGAGCTTGAATCCAAGCTGCGCCTCAGACATGCCCAAGCGATGCGTAATCATATCCTTCACATTTACCCTATGGCCGCCTATAAACTCTATTGCCAAAGCAAGGTCAGAAGGAGCTGCTCCGTAAGATGTCACCATCTTTATCTCATTACGCCAAAAATCATTGATGGGCACAGAGACATTAATTCCGGGTTCAGGGACTGCAAAAAACAGAATCGTGCCTCCTTTATCAACAGACTGAAGAGCCTGCTCAATGGCAGGAGTTGCGCCTGTGCACACAATCACGCAGTCGGCAAGCCTTCCGTCATTTAGTTTACGCACACGCTCAGGCACATTCTCTTTGGCATTTATAACGCTGTCCGCGCCGAATTTCAATGCTGCATTAAGGCGGTATTCATTAACATCAGTTGCCATAATCTTTTCCGCCCTTTCTGCGCCCGCATCCGTTGCCAGATTTATATGAAGAAGCCCTGAAATCCCGCTCCCAATTACAAGAACGCTTTGTCCGGCTTTCAGGTTTGCGACCCTCTGGCCTCTCAGAATGCACGCCAAGGGCTCTATGAATGTTCCTTCCTCATAAGACATATTCTCAGGAAGGATATAAACGCCGCTCTTAACATTTATCTCAGGCACTCTGAGATACTCTGCAAAACCTCCGGGGTCATAATTTGTTTTATGCAAGGTCTCGCAGGCTGTATGATAGCCGCTAAGGCAATAGCGGCAGGTGTTGCACGGAACATGATGGGATACAAATACTCTGTCGCCTTTTTTATAATTTTTTACCCCCTCGCTCACTTCAACAACCTCTCCTGTGATTTCATGCCCAAGAACACGAGGAGCTTTTTTAAGCCTATACCATTCCATTACATCGCTGCCGCAGATGCCGCTCGCCATGACCTTAACCAGCATCTCGCCCTTTCCGATTTTCGGCACAGGCATCTCCTCAACCCGCACGTCATTATTCCTGTAATACATCGCAACCCGCATAACAACTCCTCTCACAATCCTTTATCTCATGCAAAAGGGATTACCAAATAATCGTTATCCAAATATATCGCTATGGCTTCCAGTTCTAACAAAAACGATAGTCCCTTCGCCTTGATTTATCCTATAAAGAAGCAGCCAGTTCGGTTCTATATGGCAATCCCTATGTCCCTCAAGATTGCCGATCAGTTTATGGTCTTTATACCGTAGGTCAAGCGGTTCCTCATCGGCAAGTTTTTTCATTATTGCTTTAAGTTTTTCCATATCCTTGCCCTGTTTAATCATCAGTTTGAAATCCTTTTCGAACTGTCTCGTGGTCTTTACTTTAAGCACTATACACCCATTTTCTTAAAGAAAACATCAATGCTCTTATAGCTATTAAGTCCTTTTCCTTCTTCGGCTTCCTTCATTGCCTTGAGTGTTATTCTGTTAGGTATCTTCACTTCAAAAGGTAAGCCTCTCTGTAGTTTCATCTGGGTAAAAAAGAGAATAATAGCCTCGGTCGTAGTCAATCCCAGTTTCTTAAGTATCCTTTCCCCCTCTGTTTTCAAGTCAGGCGTTATTCTCGTCCTTATCATCGCTGTCTTTGCCATGTTTAACCTCCTTTGCTTTATGTCATATTGTAGCACATTTGGGATACAGAACAGCAATAGATTTGTTTTGACAGAAAGAGAGGTGCAATTGGTTTGCTAATTTATAGTAGGAAGGGGCTGACACCCCTTCCTTTAATTACAGCTTAGTGCCTGCTCAGTTCTGCCTTGCTCGCAGTAACACCCTTAACCTTCGACTTCTTGCTCTTCAGGCGAGCTTTGAGGCTCTTGTAAAGCTCATAAGCCTTCTTTGGCGTTGCGTTATCATGGACAATCGCCCTTACAGCCTGAATCATTGCAACAGGAGAATCCGACTGAAAAATATTCCTTCCCATGTCAACGCCTGCTGCTCCGCGGGAGATTGCATTGTAGGTTAGTTCAAGCGCTTCAAACTCCGGAAGTTTTTTCCCTCCTGCCATAACGAGTGGCACAGGGCATGTCTTAACAAGTTTTTCAAAACCCTCGCAGTAATATGTCTTTACAATATGCGCTCCGAGTTCAGCGGCTATCCTGCAACTCAAGGCAAGATACCTTGCATCACGTACCATGTTCTTTCCAACTGCCGTAACAGCAAGCACAGGCATCCCATAACGATGACCCTCATCAATAAGCTTTGTAAGATTCAGAAGCGTCTCTTTCTGATTTGGAGAGCCGACATATATTGAGAGAGCAACTGCCGATGCGTTTAACCTTACCGCATCTTCCATGGAAACAATCAGCCCTTCGTTTGACAGGTCTTCATCAAGAATGCTGTTTCCGCCAGAGACTCTTAAGACTATCGGCGTCTCTGATATTGGAGAAACTGATGTGCGGACAATCCCTCTTGTCGGCATTAGAGCATCAGCATACGGGAGCAGCGGCTTGATTGTTTTTTCCGCATCTTCAAGCCCTGTCGTGGGTCCGAGGAAATATCCATGGTCCACTGCAAGCATGACAGTTCTTCCGTCAGATTTAATTATCCTTGAAAGACGGTTCTTTAATCCCCAATCATACATAAAAAGCCTCCTTTTTCAGTGTCTGTGTCAGTGTTCAGTAATCAGTAATCAGACACTGCCACTTAAAACTGTCACTATTCACTGTTTACTGCCTTTCTGTTCAAACAATGTCTTTACTTCGTTCATAAGCTCGCTTATATCCTTAAACTGCCTGTAAACAGACGCAAATCTCACATACGCAACCTTATCAAGCTCTCTCAGCGAAGACATTACCTCTTCTCCGACCCATGTGCTCTGTATTTCCTTCACGCCAAGGTTTATGAGCTTTTTTTCTATTGAATCAACAATCCCTTCAAGCAATTCCACGCTGACAGGCCTTTTTTCACATGCCTTTTCAAGCCCCCGCAGTATCTTCGGCCTGTCAAACGGCTCGCGCCTTCCATCCTTTTTAACAACCATGGGGACTATATCTTCAACACGCTCGTAAGAGGTAAAACGCTTTCCGCACTTCAGGCATTCGCGCCTTCTGCGTATAGCATCGCCTTCCTTGCTCGTTCGCGAGTCAATAACCTTGTCTTCTAAATTTACACAAAATGGACACTTCATAAAATTTCATGATGCATGATACAAGATACACGATTCATAATCTGATAGTTTTAATCGTGCATCCTGCATCATGTATCGTGTATCTAAAATTTAATATATCGGAAATCCCTTGCAGATCTCCCCGGCCCTCTGCCTGAGCATTCCTATCTTTGCCTCATCAGAGTTGTTCTTCAACACCTCATCTATTATCTCTGCTATATCTGTCATTTCCGCTTCACCCATCCCCCTTGTAGTAACACACGGCGTGCCAAGTCTCATACCGCTTGTTATCGCAGGAGGCCGTTCATCGTAAGGGATTGCATTTTTATTGACTGTGATGCCTGCCTTGTCCAACGCTTCTTCAGCTTCCTTTCCTGTTATCCCTTTATTTGCAAGGTCAACAAGCATGAGGTGGTTGTCTGTGCCTCCTGATATTATCCTGAATCCCCTTTTTATAAGTTCTTCGGCAAGTTTTTTTGCATTCTTTATAACTTTTTTCTGATACTCTTTGAAACCGTCATTCAGAGCCTCTTTGAGCGCGACTGCCTTTGCGGCAATCACATGGATCAGAGGGCCTCCCTGAATTCCCGGGAATATCATCTTGTCTATGGCTCTTGCGTATTTTGCCCTGCACATTATCATTCCGCCCCTCGGCCCGCGAAGTGTCTTGTGGGTTGTTGTTGTAACAAAATCAGCATAAGGCACAGGAGACGGATGAAGGCCTGCTGCCACAAGGCCTGCTATATGCGCTATGTCTGCCGTAAGATATGCGCCAACCTCTTTTGCAATCTCCGAGAATGTTTTAAAATCAAGAGTCCTTGAATAAGCGCTTGCGCCGACAAGTATCATCTTCGGTTTGTTTTTTACCGCAAGCCTGCGCACCTCATCATAATCAATGTATCCTGTTTCTTTATTAACTCCGTAAGATGTATTTTTGTAAAGCATCCCTGAAAAGTTTACGGATGCGCCGTGCGAGAGATGCCCTCCGTGGCTAAGGTTCATTCCGAGAATGGTATCTCCGGGTTTAAGAAACGCAAAATACACAGCCATGTTTGCCTGGCTTCCGGAATGAGGCTGGACATTTACATGCTCGGCTCCGAAGAGTTCCTTTGCCCTTTCTATTGCGAGATTCTCAACAACATCCGCATATTCACATCCGCCGTAATAGCGCTTATTCGGATATCCTTCGGCATATTTATTGGTAAATACAGAACCCTGCGCTTCAAGAATAGCAGCACTCGCATAGTTTTCCGATGCGATAAGAACAATCTTTTCCCTTTCTCTTTCTATCTCTTCCTGAATCGCCCTGTAAATATCGGGGTCTGAGAGTTTGAGCCTTTCAAAGTCCATGTTTTATAAATCTTCCCTCTATCAGTTTTATCTTTGTAATGCGATTTGCGTGCCTGCCGCCTTCAAATTCCGTGCTGAACCATACCCTGACAATCTCTTTCGCAAGGTCTTTGCCTACAATCCTTCCGCCTATCACAAGCACGTTTGCGTCATTGTGCATCCTGCTCATTTTTGCGGTAAAGAGGTCATTGCAGAGAGACGCCCTTATATTGGGAATCTTATTAGCAACAATTGACATGCCGATGCCTGTGCCGCATATCAGAACCCCTCTGTCCGCCTTGCCTTCTGAAACTTTTCTTGCTACCTTTTCTCCGAAATCAGGATAGTCCACAGACTGAGGGCCGTTTGTGCCAAGATCAAGGACTTCCATCTTCATCTCATTGAGGATGGAAATTAGCTCACTTTTTAGTTCTACGCCGGCATGGTCGCTGCCGATTGCAACTTTCATTTTTACCTCGGATACGTATCTTATCTGAGAGTTTAAGTTCAAGTCAAGGTTCTATCTCTTTTATCCCTGCTTTTAAAAAATTACCAATTGTATTATAATTTCCTCTCAAACTAAATCCAAAAGAACGCTGGAGACATCACATGTTATTCAAGCTAATTTTACTTTTTATGATAATCTTTATCCAATTGCCGCCTCTTAATTCCTCTGCAGGGACAAAAATCCGCTGCGCATCAACCACAAGCACTCAGAACTCAGGGTTGTTTGACCATATCCTGCCGATTTTTGAAAAAAAGACAGGGATAAAAGTTGATGTCGTCGCGGTCGGCACAGGCGCGGCTATTGAAATAGGCAGGAGGGGCGATGCTGACGTTGTATTCGTTCATGCTAAGGAGCAGGAACTGCAGGCTGTTGAGGAAGGTTATTTCGTCAACCGGCATGATGTTATGTATAATGACTTTGTCATAATTGGCCCGTCAAACGACCCTGCAAAGATAAGAGGTATGAAATCGGCTTCTGAGGTGTTCAAAAAGATAGCTGAAAACAGCGCCTTCTTCGTATCTCGCGGCGATAACTCAGGAACTCATACAAAAGAACTTTCCCTCTGGAAGAAAGCAAATATATATCCCCAATGGGGTTCTCGTATGGGGGACGAAGCCCACCTTACGCATTTACAGAAGTGGTATCTTGAAGTCGGGCAGGGAATGGAAAAGACCCAGAGGATTGCGAATGAAAAGCGCGCATACACGCTTACGGACAGAGGCACATGGCTTGCGACAAAAGATAAAGACAAGCTCGAAATGGTAATTGTTCTTGAAGGTGATCCCGTATTATTTAATCAGTACGGCGTTATGGCGGTAAACCCGCAAAGGCATAAACATGTAAAATACAAAGAGGCAATGGAGTTTATAAACTGGATTATATCAAAGGAAGGGCAGCATGCCATTGCGTCATTCAGGGATAAACACAGGAATCAGTTGTTTATTCCCAATGCAAAGTAAAATATGGAATCAATAATAGAGGGGTTTAAAAAAGCGTTTTCCCTGATATTCGGCCTTGATGCCGAATTGTTAGGCATAATATTTTTATCGCTCAGGGTATCCGGAACAGCGCTTCTAATCGTATCCATCATAGGCTTACCCTTATCCGCGCTAATCAGCTTAAAGAAATTCCCGGCAAGGGGCTTATTTATAAGCATTATGAACACGCTTATGGGGCTTCCTCCTGTTGTGGTCGGCCTTTTTGTTTATATGATGCTGTCAAGGAGCGGGCCCATCGGTTTTATGGGACTTCTTTATACTCCTTCAGCAATGATTATCGCACAGACAATCCTCGCTTTTCCCATTGCGGTGTCACTCTGTCATTCAGCAATTATCAGCGTTAATCCTATCATAAAGCAGGCTTCAATGACACTGGGCGCAACATCCCTTCAAACCTCGGTTACCATAATAAAAGAAGCGAGATACGGGATAATGTCAGGGATGATTGCGGCATTTGGTAGGGTAATGGCAGAGGTCGGCGCAATACTTATTGTCGGAGGAAATATTGCGGGATATACCCGCGTTATGACAACAACCATTGCTCTGGAAACAGACAAGGGGAATTTTGAACTTGCCATAGCTCTTGGAATAATACTCTTAACCATCTCACTGGCCATAAACTTGCTTCTGCACTTTGTACAGAGAAAGGGAGCGCTTCCGGTAAACAGATGAGCCTGAGACTTAATATATCCGGTGTCCGGAAAAGCTATAACGGAAAACCTGTCCTGAACGCCTGCTCATTTTCTTTTGACAGGAATGGCGTCTATGTATTAACGGGATCTAATGGCAGCGGTAAATCCACGCTGCTCAGGATATGCGCCCTTATTGAAAGCCCTGATAACGGAGAGGTCATTTATTTCTCAGGAAATAATATAATCAGCAAGGATATTCTATTAAGGCGAAGAATCACACTTGTTTTGCCCGGGATTGGTTTGTTCAATACTACAGTTTTTAATAATGCAGCTTACGGCTTGAAAATAAGGGGAGGGAAAAACAAAGAGACAGAAAGAAAGGTCAATAATGCATTAAAATTTGTAGGACTCATTCACAAAAAAAATCACAATGCCCTTACGCTTTCAAGCGGTGAAATCCAGAGGCTCGGGATTGCAAGGGCAATGGCCATAGAGCCTGAGATGCTTTTTCTTGATGAGCCTACAGCGTCAATCGATAATGAAAATACGGAAATTGTGGAGAATATAATCTTAAATATGAAAAAGGAAGGCAGATCCAAAACCATCATTGCCACCCATGATATGCTGCAGGCCGGAAGGCTCGGTGATTGCATGCTCCTCATGGATGAGGGGAAAATTATCAAGGTTTAAGTTGCACTTCAATGCTCTTTTTTAGTATCTTATCTACATTGGTTATCGGCAGGAATCAATATAAAAAGCAGATTTTTTATTCTTACTGGCCGGGGACTAATAGTTTTTTAATTTTGCCGGAGTGGCGGAATTGGTAGACGCAAGGGACTTAAAATCCCTCGTCCCCAAAGGGCGTGCCGGTTCAAATCCGGCCTCCGGCACCATATACGCTCTACGAGCCGCAGACTATGGGTCGCAGACGAATCATTTGCCGATAAAACCGTTGACAAGTTTTATCAGTTCCTGCGTTTGTATCGGTTTCGGAAGATACGCGTTAGCTCCGATGGCAAGGGCCCTTTTCCTGTCCTCTTCTGCGCCTTCTGTCGTTATCATTATTACGGGTATGTCCTTATAAATAGGGCTTCCCCTTACAAGGCTGACGAGTTTTAAGCCGTCCATAACAGGCATGTTTATGTCTGCAAGTATGATATCCACCTTCTCGGAAGATAATTTTTTCAATGCATCAACGCCGTCTGTTGCTTCAATCACCTTTGAGCCTGCTATCCTTTTCATAGCAAAACCGATGAGCTGTCTCATCGTCGGAGAATCTTCTACCACAAGAATATTCGGCATCTTGTCCGCTACCTCCTCGGTTTTTCTTTCAGCATGTCAAGGAAACTCTGTATTGTGGTCAGTTTCCTCTCTGACTGAGTGTACAGTCTTGAAGAAAAAATAGCAGTGGCGGCATGCCCTGCAAGCAGATTAAAAAGCTCATAGTCAACATTTGAAAATTTCTCCTTCTGAATAAGAAGCGAATATATGGCAATAACGCCTATCACATGCTCTTTAATTTTTAAAGGGATACAGACTATGGGGTTTTCGGCAGAGATACTGCCTCTGTTATTATGCATATTCTCAGAAAAATAGCTCTCGCCTTCTTTTGCGGCAGTCCCTACGATGCCTTCGCCGAATTTTACCTTGGGGACATCAGCGATGGATATGCCCTCGGTCCCGACAGGGATAAGCTCGTTTGTTTTTTCTTCTATAAGGAGCACCGCAAATTTCTCGGCGCCTATGAGGTTTATCACTATTTCAAGGACTATTCTCAGAACTTCATTGAAATCCAAAGTTGAATGCAACTGGTAGCTTGCAACATAGAGGTTAGCAAGGTTGTTATTCTCATCTTCAACTTCAACATACTTTGCCGCAAAATCCTTATTTTCTTCCTCAACCTGCCTGAATCTTTCCTTAAGGGAATTCAGTTCATCTTCCGTAATCTTTATCCGCTCTTCATAAAGCCTTATCTTCGCCTCATCGCCTGAACGCTCAACAGCCTCTTCAAGCTGGGCCAGCTTAAACCTCAACCTCTCATTTTCTTTAAGAAGATCCTGAGTAAACTCTTCTCCCTTTTTGAACATCTGGAGAAACTCATCAGCCTTCTTCCCGATACTTGTTTCTCTTTCCATCAATTTGCCCTCTATTAACTATATTTATTAATGCCACCGGTATTTCAGAAAGCGGAAGCACTTTCTCCGCTGCTCCTGCGCTTATGACTTCAGCAGGCATTCCAAAAACCACGGCCGTCTCCTCTGATTCAGCTATAGTATACCCGCCCTTGGATTTAATTTCCAGCATCCCCTTTTTCCCGTCACTCCCCATACCTGTAAGAACAACACCCATCGCCTTGGTCCCGTAATGTTCTGCGGCAGATGACATCATCACATCAACCGAAGGCACATAATTATCTTCCTGAGCCGCTTCTTTTAACTTCACATAATATTCATGCCTCTTTTTTTTAAGCGTCATATGATAACCGCCAGGGCATATTAAGACCTTACCTGGTTCAATAAAATCACCATCTTTCGCTTCACTTATTTTAATCTCTGCAAGCTGGTTAAGCCTTTCAGCCAGAGGCCCGGTAAACCCCCTTGGCATATGCTGGCTTATAATTACCGAAGCGGGAAAATTATGCGGCAGCCTCGTAAGGATTATCTGGAGCGCCGCCGGGCCGCCCGTTGATGAACCTATTGCCACAACTTCAATACCGCCTATTGCCGATTCAGCCCGGGCTGCAAGCCCAACATCGCCGCGCAACAGTCTGAGATTTTTACTTAACTTATCCATCCTGAGGCTTCTTATACCCTTTACCTTTATAAGAAGATCCTTTTCTATGCTGTGCAGCGCTACGGATGCCTTCTTTGTCGGCTTTGCAATAAAATCAACAGCGCCCAATTCAAGAGCCTTGAAGACTGTCTTGGTGTCGGAATAAGCGCTGACCATTATCACAGGGATGGGATTTTCTTTCATGAGCCATCTCAGGAAACTGAATCCGTCCATGGCAGGCATTTCAAAATCAAGCGTGATCATATCCGGCTTCAGTCTCAATGTCTTTGCCATAGCCTCTATGCCGTCGGAAGCTATGCCTATAACCTCAATGCTTGAGTCTGTTTCAAGCATCTTTTTTATCGTCTGCCTGCTGTAAGCAGAATCATCAACAATCAGAACTTTTATCTTCTGTTCTATTATCATAGTTTTATATTTTATTACCCCATACCATTTTCATAAGGCTGTCCTGCGACATTGATACCGCGAGTTTAGGCGGTTTTTGATAAACCATATCATGTTTGAAGTGCTTAAGCATAAAGGCCGTAGAAATATTCATTAATGACTCTGCATGGCCAAGCAACAAATAGCCTCCGGAGCTAAGTCTTTCATAAAAACTTCTGATCGCCTTTTTCCTCGCCTCGGAGTCAAAATATATCAGCACATTCCTGCATAATATCACATCCATCTCCCCGACAAATTTCACTTTGAAAGGGTCGAGGAGGTTAAGGCAGCTGAAATTTACAAGCTGCCTGACATTATTGTTTATCTTATAGAGATTATTTTCATATGTGAAGTACTTTTCCATATAATGCTCCTCCGTAGTCCTAAATGAATTTTTTCTGTACATCCCCCTTCTTGCATGCTGAAGCACTCTCTGGTTGATATCACTGCCGACTATCTCTATATCCCACCCCAGAAAAGACCCCTGTTCCAGAACCAGCATTGCGATAGTATAAGGCTCCTCTCCGGTAGAACAGCCCGCAGACCATATCCTTATTTTTTTTGACTCCCGGTTCGCATTTTTGAGTTCAGGCAGTATCTCTTCGCCCAGAGTCTTCAACTGGCTTATTTCCCTAAAAAAATAAGTCTCATTTACAGTAAGGACATCTACGATAAACGAAAGTTCTTCATCCCTTCGCCTATCATACAGCAGCAACCTGTAATAATCCCTGAAATCCTTCAGGTGATGGCTCTTTACTCTTTTGGAAAGCCTTTTCTCCAGAAGGTATTTTGAATTATCGTCAAAATACATCCCGCAGTAATCTTTTATGAAGTCCCTGAGAAGTCTGAATACATCGTCTGATAAAGGGACTATCTCTTCCCTTTCAAACATCGAGACACTCCTCAACAGCCTTTCTTACAACAGAGTCTTCCTCTTTATCCAGTAATCTTTCAAGTTCAACCCTGACACTTCCGCCCCGGGCAGACACCCTTGCACCGAGAACCTCAACGGCTGCCATTCTTGTTGCCCAATCTGGATCATTAAGATAGGGCAGGATTATATTCTCAACATCGTTAAATGGAGCAAGCGCTTTTATAGCGGTTCTCCTGATTTCATTATCGTGTGAAGAAAGCATCCCTGCTAATTCGTTCTTTGACGTTTCGCCGCCTATCCTGCTTAGGGACTCCATCGTGGAAGCTACAACAAATCCATTAGGGTCTGAAAGCAATTTAATGAGGCGTCTAACAACAGTTTTATCGCCCAACTCACCGAGCGCCTTTACGGCTGCTACCCTTACTGCGTCATCAGCGTCTGTAAGCAAAAGAACAAGCGACTCTGCGATACCTTTTCTTTTAATCAAGCCGAAGCTCAATGCCGCGGAAACTCTTATATCGGCATTTTCATCCGTAAGGGCAAGAGTCAGGTATCTTATAGATTCATCGGATCTTATCATTGACAATGCCTTGACAACAGCGTGCCTTACCTTAATATTGTCATCCTTAAGCGCAAAGCCTAGTGCAGACACTGCCGCAACCGCGCCGAGCTTGCCAAGCACTAATATGGCATTTTTCCTCAGGACAGGATTCCTGCTGCCAATCATCTTGATTAAATCATCCGGCGAAAGTCCGGCTTTTCCCGACAAGTCGGGATTCGCCGAGGAGAAAAGTCCGGATAACGCAGAAACGGCAGCTTCCTGAACATCTTCGTACTCATCAGAGAGCAGTTTTTTTAGTAGTTCTATCGCCCTTAGATCACCCGTCGTGGAGATTCCAAGCGCTGCAAGCGCTCTGACATGGCCATCATCATCCTTTATCAATCCCTCAAAGATATCATAAAAAACAGGTGAGGCAAGCTCGCCTGCAACTTCGCATATAAACCTCTGTTGATAGGGGCTGACTGTATCAAACAAGGGCAGAATGACCTCAGGTTTGTCTTTGCCTATAAAGACAAGCGCCCTCTTTACGTCCTCTGCCAGATCCTCTTCCAGTGAAAGCTCCAGTAGCGGAGCAAGCGCCCTTTCATCTCTCATAAGCCCGAGCAGCAGTATTGCAGAAATCCTCACCTCCGGCTTAGCGCTCCATGCATGCGCAACAAGAATATCAATAATGCGGTCACCGGAGATTTTTTTCATTTCTTCGACAATAAGTTCTTCTTTCACGCCGTTGTGATAAAAACTCTTTATCGTTCTTACCGCTTCTTCCTGTATGGTCTTTGATGATTCTTCAAGAAGAGGGACTATGTTCTTGAGCGTTTCAGGCACGGAAAACCTGCCGAGCGCCTTTAAAACCGGTTCTCTGAGGGTCTTTGTAGAAAGGGCTTTAATAAGAGAAGGTATAGCCTTCCTGTCGCCAATCCTTCCAAGCGCATCTGCGGCAGGATATGACGTCCACAGGTCGCCGCTTTCAAGTATTTCTATCAGAGCGTTCACAACCGCCGGTTCTCCTATTTTTCCAAGATGTTCAACAGCGGACGCCCTGACATTGTCATCCTCGTCTTTAAGCGCTTCAAGCATCAGAGGCAGCGACCTTCTGTCTCTGAACTCGCCGAGCACATCTATTATAAATTTCCTGACATCCCTGTTCTGAGTATTGAAAGCCTCAATTAAAAAAAGTGTAGTTTTTTTATCCAACTTTATGAGGGTTTCTATGGCTGAGTTTCTTGCGCCTGCATTATCATCAATATAAAGAAGGTCTATCAGGCCGTTGATATACGCCTCGATTGGATAATCATCAAGCAGGATGTCAACTGCTGTCTTTCTCACCCTCCAGCTGACATCTTTCATTGCCTTAAGAAGCAATCCGATAGAATCATCGGAGATGACGCCTTTAAGCCTCTCAACAGCCTCTCTTCTTACCTCTACTACATCATCGCTATCAAGCAGATTTTCCGGTTCCTGCATCTTTCTCCTCTATCCCAAATTCCAATATAGACACTTTTCAATGCCTTGTTTTGTCTGTCATTGCGAGAACCCGAAGGGTTCGTGGCAATCTTATCGTCAAAAGCGAGATTGCTTCGTTTCACTCGCAATGACAATTTTCTAAATCGGGATTTGGGTCTATGAGATCCGTGGATTCTCTGAGCACTATTTTTTCCTCTGAAGTAAGAAGCCGTTCAATATTAAGGAGGATTACTATCCTGTCTTCTTTTTTGCCAAGGCCCGTAAGATATTCCGTCTTCAAACCCTTAAACATTGCCGGTGGCGCGCTTATCTCCTCAGGGCTAAAAGGGACTATTTTATCTATTTCATCAACCAAAAGCCCTATCTTCTCATCCTCACAGCGGACAACTATTATCCGGCACTTGCCGGTCTTGGTATGAACTCCGAATCGCCTTCTAAGGTCCAGCAAAGGGATTACTTCACCCCTTACATTTATAACGCCTGAAATAAAATCCGGCAGTTCAGGAAGAAAATAGATTTTCTGCGATTTCAGTATCTCAACAACCCTGCTTATGTTGACGCCAAAATCTTCTTTCCCTATTTTAAAAACAGCAAATTTTTCCATAACACCTCTGGTAAAATGTCATTGCAAAAATCACTTAGCATTCTTAACTTTAAATGCCGACATCTCTTTTTTGAGCAGCTCAATCTCGTTAAAAAGCGCCATCAGAGAGATTGAGACCTCTTCAACATCTTTTGCTGCAGCCATCCCTATCGCCCTCATCTGTTCCATTACGGCAGCAGTGCTATCGTTCACTTTCTGGTAACTTGATGTCGCCTTTCCTATCTGCTTTATCCGCTCATCTGCAAGCTCAAGATTCGTTGTTACCGCCTTTATCCCCGCTGCCTCTTCCTCGGCGCCGTGCTTGACAATATCCGCAGTGTCTTTAACATCGCTCACGCTTTCAAGCAGGTGGGCTGTCCCTTTCTGCTGCTCATGTGTAGCTTTGGCGATATGCTCCATCATCTTGCGGATATTTTCTACTGCAACTGCAATATATTTAAGCCCCTTTGCCTGTTCTGACGTCGCCCTTTCTATTGCCACTGCCATTGAGGCAGAAGTCTGAGAAACTTCCATCGCCCTTCCCATATCTTCTCCAGACTTGTAGACAAGGCTATGGCTTTCGGCAGCCCTGTTCATACTGCTGTTCATTGCCTTTACGGCATCTGCTATTTCGGACTGTATTGTTTTTATTATGTTGGATATTTCCTTTGTTGAAGCGGCAGTTCTGTCGCTCAGCCCTCTTATCTCGTCAGCCACAACAGAGAAACTCTTTCCGTATTCGCCTGCCTGTGCCGCAAGTATAGCGGCATTCAGGCTAAGGAGGTTTGTCTGCTCCGTAACATCCTTTATGACCTTTACTATCTTTTCTATGTCCGCTGATCTTCCGCTGAGCCGACTTACTATTTCAGAAGAGCTTTTTATCTCTTCTACCAGCGTATTCATACTGTTTACGGCATCTGAAACCGTATCTACGCATTCTCCGCCAAGTATTGCCATTGTTTTTGACGCCAGAAGCGCCGACTCTTTTGCATTGCTCTCAACTTCCCTCACCGAAGCATTTATCTCATCTACAGAGGCTGAGGTCTCTTCTACTGCAAAAGATGCCTCTTCTGCAGTTTCTGCAATAACATTGGCAGTCTGTGACATCTCGGCAACCACAGAGTAAGCATCTTCTGTGGCCTTAAATAATTTGGCTGTGCTTAAGGCTATCTCGTCTGCCGTTGCCTTCATCTCAAGCAATGACGTTACATTCTCGTTGGAAAAATCCACCAGTTTGCCAGCGTCTTCCATTATCTGCTTATGCGCTTCATTGGCATGCTTTATAGAATCAAGCACATCATTGCTTGATTCTGTCTGCTTCTGTGTCCCCTTATTCACATTCCTGAAAGCAAGGGGTAACCGGTTAATCGCCATAGAAACATCCTCGGACATAGAACGCAATTTATACAGCGTTGAAGCCAGTCTGTCAATAAGAAACTTGAATCCGTTTGCAATGCTTCCGAACTCATCATCCTTGAACCCTGATATCTCTACAGTCAAGTCGCCTTCTGTTGCCCCTGCAAGCGCTTCATTTATCCTTTTTACAGGCCTGCCGATCTTTTTCTCAAAAAATTTTACAATTGCATATATGATGACGAGAAAAGTCACAACCTGCATAAAAGGCTGAATTAGAAGAAACCGCCTCATCACTCCATTAACTGACTGGCCGCTATATATCACTTCTATGCTGCCGGCATCTTTTCCGCCTCCATTCATCGGAAGTTTTATAATGTCAGTTTCAGGAATATAAAACATAAACAATGGATTTATACCTCCGGCTTCCTCTTCATATTGAACAGCCTTGGCAGCAAGCACATTACCATTAACGTCCCTTATCTTTACCGAAACAATATTCCCGCTCCTTACAATTGCCTCCAGAAAAATATCAAGCTGCTTTGAATCATATCCTGTCGTGACAGCCGCTTCCCTGATATGCCCGGCAGTTGCTTTAATTTCATTTGCCAGCCTTTCCTTGAGATAGCTTTTCTGGTAAAGCATCAGCCACGCGTAAAGTATTCCCTGCCCTACCATAAGGATCAGCAATATCATCACGGTAAAATTCACTACAAGGGTATTTTTTTTCTTTATCCTCTCTATCATTCCCGCACCTCTTTATGGCAAGCTCTCTGAGTCACAAAACCAATCTTTTAAAAAATTTTGCGTCATGACAGCATTCCCATTTTTAACATCATGGACTTTATCACGTCATAATCCTCGTCCCTTGCCTCGGTGAAGCCGGTATATGACTCAACTATAGATTTAAGGACAAGCCCGCCTTCAGCAGACGTATCGGTCAGGGCAGTTAATGCAGATTTAAGGAGAGAGACCACCTCTTTGCTCACTGACTTATTAACGCAGATGCCAAATTCAGGCATATCTTCTGAAATCTTCAGGAACTTTAGGCCCTGATCTTTGAATTTATTGGCAAGGTCTTCCGAAATGCCACCCGCATCAAAATCACCTTTCAGTACTGCACGAACTACTTCATCGTGCTGGCCGAGATAATTGTGATAAGAAAGGTCTTTTAATTCTATACCTGCCTCAAAAAGCATCCCCCTCGGACCAATTGAATAGATGTCAGCGAATGCAAATGTTCTCCCCTTCAACTCGCCTATTGAATTAATGCCGCTGTCTGACCTTGTGATTATTACCACACGCCTATAAGGCTTCCCTTTTCTTAATGCCTTTACAATCACATCAACACCGTATTTACTGTGAGCCTCTATGTAAGCGGGCGGCGCCATATAGCATATTTGTGTAATATTCTGTCCTATAGCATCAATAGCCTCCTCAAAATTTATTGCCACCTTAGGCTCAACCCTCCTGCCTAATTTTTTACTGAGATATTCTGTCAAGGGAGTAAACTTCATAAACGTCTCTGCAGGGGACAGTAAAGATACAACCCCTAATTTTAAAATGTCTTTTTCTTCATATAACTTGAACCTGCCTATTTCCTTATCCATCAACTCCGCGTCCTTCTGGAGAGCCCTCAGCGAATTATTCACATTAAATGCGAGAGTCCTGTTGCTTTTGGGAATATCCTTTATCTTTTCTACGGATTTCCACATCTGATTAGAGCCTATCTTTTGTTCATAAATTGCCTTTGAAATCTGCTGGCTTTTGTCGGAAACTACCTCAATTGCCCCTGATATGTGTTTGCTGGTTGCTGCCTGTTCATCAGTCGCTGACCTTACCTGATGAGATATATCCCGCATCTTTTCTGTTGCGCCCATAATAAGGGTTGTCCCCTTCGCCTGCTCTGATGTTGCCTTGGCAATCATGCCTGTCATGTTCTTGATGCGCTCCATCGCTTCTGAGACAAGCCTTATCGCCTTTGCCTGTTCACCTGTGGAACGATCTATGGAGAACGCCATCTCGGAAGACTTCTTAGAGCTGTCCAGAATCTTCTTTAATGAATCCGACGCCTCTTTTGAGAGTTTCAGTCCATCATCAACTGATTTGAGCCCCTCCCCCATCGCCTGAACAGTGCCTTTTACTTCCTGCTGAACAGACTGAATGAGAGAGCCTATCTCCTGCGTTGAGAACGCTGTCCTCTCTGCAAGGTCTTTAATCTCCTCAGCAACAACTGAAAACCCTTTTCCATGTTCTCCTGCCTGCGCTGCGAGTATAGCGGCATTCAGGGCCAGAAGGGTTGTCTGGTCAGTAATATCATCTATCACATTGAGTATCTTGCCTATCTCCTCCGACCTGCCGCCGAGCTTCTTGACAAAATCGTTTGTTTTCTCAACAGAAGCTTTTATATTCTTCATCCCTTCTATAGTTTTTTCTATAGAGCCCATCCCGAATGTCGATGCATCAGTCATGACCTTCTCTGACAGCATTGACGATTCTTTAGCGTTTATCTCAACATCTTTCACGGAAGACCTCATTTCCTCTATGGCAGAAAGCGTCTCCTCCGTTGCAATTGAAAGATTATCGGCATTCTGTGCAACTTCTTTTATAGTCGCGGAGAGCTGTTCAATAGAAGATGACGTCGCATCAACAGCTCCGGAAAGGTCGTGTGTATTGTTTTTTATATTCCCTACTGCATTAGCCATTTCTTCCATCGAGGATGCCGTCTCTTCTGTTGATGCGGCAAGTCTTTCGGTGCTCTCCGTAATCTCCGATATAGCCGAATTCAGCTGCTCAACCGAACTTGAAATATCCGCTATTGCCTCTGTCTCAAGCTGGGTGCCGTCAAGCACTTTCTTAGAGTCCTTTCCGACAGTCTCGACAACGCTCGTGACTCTCTCCGATATATCTCCTATCCTCTGCAGTATTCTTCCTACCGCGTTGACAGACTCTCTTATGGAATCTCTTAATCGCGCAATCTCATCCTTGCCTTTCACATCCACATCAAATGACATGTCGCCTTCTGCCAGCTTTAACGCAGCCTTTTCCATAGCCTTAATAGGCAATATAACCATTCTTCTGAGTATTAACCAGAGCACAAGGCTGAACCCCAGCACACCGACAAGCGCCAGCAAAATAACTATTGTTACTGATTTCTTTGCCTTTTCATATACTTTTTCTATTGACAGCGTAACTTTAACGGCCCCGAGTACGGCTCCATCATTCGCATGGCATCCCTTGCATGAAGCAGTATTTTCAAACGGCTTGTAAATGGTATACTCTTTTACATTCTGAATAATAATCGGCTCTTTAGTACTCAGAACCTTTTTCATTGCTTCGGATTCTGTTACCGGAGCATCTTTTCTGAACGCCTCTCTCCCTTCGGAATCCACAACATGGAGGCCGGCTATACCGGCGGTCCCGCGTAAGCTGTCTATAAGTTTTCTCGTCAGGTCGGGCCTATTCTCCATCATTGTCATTTCAATGTCTTTTTTTATGATCGCAACCGTGGTCTCTGAATTCTCCTTTGTTATCCCGTTTAGAGTTGACTCCTGTATAAGCATAGTCATAACCCCTGCGATAACAACACCCACAAGAAGCATGCCTAAAACAGAAATGATTATCTTTAATTCAAGTTTTTTCCTCATAAGCCCTCCTTAAAATAAAATGTAAATTTTAAAATACAAAATTCAAAATAAAAGGCTTCATTATTTTTAAATTTTGCTCTTTTCATTTTAAATTGATATTTGCCGCCTCTTCCAGACGTATGACCGAGATAAACCTGCCGTTGTAAAGAACAACGCCACCTACAAACATCAGGTCTGACTCGCTGAGATGAGCCGGCGGCTCCGCAATGTCGGATTCGTCAATGCGAATAACACTGTTTATCTTGTCTATCATTATCCCGATACGGCCCTTGGGGCCTTTCAGCGTCAGTATCTTTTTACGCACTTTGCCTGTCGTAGGTTCGACTCTGCGAGATGCGCCGTTATCTTTAATTGAGAGCCTCTTCTTCAGGTCTAAAACAGGCATTACCTTTCCCCTGACAGAAGTTATCCCGAGGATGTAATCCGGAGCTTTCGGAACCATTGTAATTTGCTGGGGAGTGAGAATCTCTTCAACTTCAGAGATCCTGAAGGCAAATTCTTCCGCGGCAAGCTGAAACGTAAGAAGTTCTATTATGCCTGAGATTGCCTCTTCTCGTAGAGTCCCGATTTTAATCGGGACAGGTTTAGCTGTTTTCCCCGCGGATTCGGATAAATTTTTTTCTTTTTTTTCTTTAATAACTTCCTGCTCCGAAATAATCTGAGACTGAACGTAAAGCTCGGAGTTTGTTTCTGACTTCTGGTCACGGCTCTCTGTCTTCTCAGATGCCGCTCGCTGCTGTTGACCGCCTCCGCCAGAGCCGGAGGTAATATTACCGACAGCCTTGTCCTCTTGCTTCGGCGCAAGCTCTTCTTTCTTCTGGCCGCCGCTTTTTTGTTCTTCTTCTCTAATCTTTTTTCTAATTTTCGCTATATCCATTTAGTCCAAACTCCTGCGCAGCTTCGTTAATTAATTGTCTCTCAATTATCCTGTATTCATGGCCAAGCCCGCTTAAGAGCGCTGCAGTCGCCAGGCTGTTAATCAATCTCGGGACGCCGCCGGAATATGCATGAAGCGCCTTTAACGCTTCGGCTGTAAACAACTGCTCTTCGCATCCGCCAACCCTCAGCCTGTGTTCCACATAACCGATTATTTCATCTTCGCTTATCGGCCCGAGGTGATAAAAAAGTCCGATGCGCTGCTTTAACGGCAGATATGCCTTATGATTTAACCTGCGCCTTAAGTCCGGCTGTCCCACAAGTATAAGACTTAAGAGATTTGCGTCATCAAGCTGAAAGTTTGTAAGCAGCCTTATCTCTTCAAATGTATCCTTGTTCGGGATAAGCTGCGCCTCATCTATGATTATCACAGGGGTAATCCCTGCCTGATAATCTTCATAAACTTTTGAACATATCGCCTCAAGAAGGTCATCTTTAAAGCTTGGAAATCCGCCTGAAGCAGTTATATCAAACCGTTTGGCAACTGTCCTGAGAAACTGCGCCGGCGTGAGGCGCGGGTTAATAATAAGAATTATCCTGTATTTTTCTCCGAGCGAGTCTATCAGCGCCCTAGTGAGCGTAGTCTTACCGCAGCCGACATCGCCTGTCAGGACAACAAGTTCTTTCTCTTCAACCGCATACTGCAGTCTTGCAAGCGCCTCTTCATGAGCTCTGCTCATGAAGAGAAATTTAGGGTCGGGTGTTTTAGTAAAAGGCCTGCGTTTTAATCCATAGAATTCCTCATAGATCATAAATGCCCCCTTTTACTTTTTGTTTGACGACAGCATTATCTATAAGGCCGTCAACATCTATGACAAGAATGACTTCATGCTTGCCTATCTCTGCCGCGCCTGCAAAACCTCGAATGCCTGTAAAATACTCTCCAAGTGATTTAATAACAATTTCGTGCTGCCCGAATAACTCGTCAACCATCAACCCGTGCCTTCTGTTTCCGGTTCCTGCGACAACGGCAAAAAACCTTTCAGGTTCTTCATCCGTCAGAGCAAAAACCCTTCCGATGTTTGTTATCGGAAGCATTTCGCCTCTCAGATTATAAACATCCTTCCCATCAACAGTCTGGATATCGCCACTCGTAATAACAAGCGTTTCTGATATGGAAGTAAGAGGTATCCCAAACTTCATGGTTCCAACCCTTACGATAAGCGCTTTTATGATGGCAAGGGTAATCGGAATCGTCAGAGTAACAGCAGTGCCCCTGCCTTTCTTTGTATCAATTTCAGCAAAGCCGCCTATTGCCGCAAGTTTCTCTTTTACAACATCCATGCCTACACCGCGGCCTGACACTTCGCTAACCACCTCTTTTGTGCTGAACCCGGGCGTGAATATGAAATTTACAAGTTCCTTCTCATCCATCTCTGCGCTTTTATCCAGAAGTCCTTTCTCAATTGCCTTCTCCTTTACCCTCTGAATGTTAATGCCTCCGCCGTCGTCTTTTACCTCAATGATAACGTGGTTGCCGCGCTGGGACGCCTTCAGAATAATGGTTCCTGATTCCTTCTTCCCGTTTTTTTTCCTTTCTTCCGCAGGCTCTATGCCATGGTCAATAGCATTTCTTACAAGATGCATTAAAGGGTCAATTACTTCCTCTGCTATATATTTGTCAATCTCAGTGTCCTCGCCGTACATGACAAGCTCTATGCGCTTTTCTGTCTCCCTTGAATATTTCCTTATGACCTGCGCAAGCCTTGAAAATATCTGCCCTATGGGCACCATCCGTATCTCAAGAACCTGGCTCTGAAGTTCAGCCAATTTCCTTTCCAACGCCTGGGAGATTTTATTCACATCAGCAACCAGCGGAGAATGCCCGTAACTCTCTGCGAGTTCTTCGCCTATCCTTTTTACGGCGCCTTTCGCAAGCGTCAGCTCGCCTATGGTATTAAGGATCCTGTCCAGTTTCTCTATGTCCACTCTAACAGTCGTAGTTGTGCTTTTAAGCGTAGTCTCCTGAGACTTCTGCTGGGGCGCAGCAGCCTCTGCAATTTTCATACTGACCAGTGTGTCAACCTCACCCCTTATCGTATCCTTAAGTTTTTCTGCAGGCTCAAGGCTCCCGAACATGAGATTGAAACCTATGGAATCCGGCGGAACATTTGAAGAGGTAGGCAGCGTAGATATCAGTTCTCCTTTTGACTTTATTGTCTTTGTAAGTTCTTCCAGCGCTTCATCAAAATCCGACAGCGAGAAAACCGCCTTTGCAAGGTAAATCCCCTTGCCTTCGTGGATATTCGTCTTTAACCTGTGCTCTTCGTATTCTGTCAGTACCATGAGCACGGACTCATCAATAAGGCCCTTAAGCTCAGGCCCCGTTGTCTTCCCCGCAAGAGAATTTCTGAACGCCTCTATATTCTTAAGATGTCCGCTTACATCCTGTTCTTTATCTTTATCCTTAGTGAGTTCTTCAACAAGCAGCCTCAGTATGTCAATATTATTAAACAGAAATTTTATAACTTCATCCGAAATATCAATCTTGCCGAGCCGTATCCCGTCAAGCAGGGACTCAAGCGCATGGCTGAGGTCTGAGATGCCCTGATGCCCGAAGAGACCTGAAAGCCCCTTGAGTGTATGTATAGAGCGGAAAAGCGCATTAACGCTGTCGGGATTCGGTCCTGTTTGAAAGGTATCCTGTATCTCAAGAATCAGTCTGCCCGACTCTTCAAGGAGGTCTGATGCTTCGGCTATAAACTCTTCTTTGGCTGAGCTCATAAATTCATTACTTTCTTTACGACATCCTGTAATTCCGGAGCCTTGAATGGTTTAGTTACGTATGCGGTCGCTCCAAGCGCCATTCCCCTCTTTTTATCCTCCTCGCTCCTTTCAGTGGTAACTATGATAAGAGGGATATTGTTGTATCTCCGGTTGCTCCTCACAAAATTTATCAGTTCAAGCCCGTTTATGTCAGGCATATTAATATCCGTGACAACCAGATCAAAGTCCTGAGCAGGAAGGAGTTTTAAGGCGTCAAAACCCGTGGGCGCTTCAACTATGTTAAAGTCTCCGAGTTCCTCTATAACTGCCCTTATCAGAGAGCGGGTAGTTGTTGAGTCTTCAACTATCAGAATTGATTTCATATGACCTCCCTTATCCCCCACCCTTGCATAATAGTGAAGGGAGGCATAGGGGACTGATGGATTCTAACAAATAACGATAAAAAAATCATCATATCTTTGTCTGGTTATCCATAGTTTTTTGCATTTCATTGAGCCGGCGCTGAAGAAGTGATTTTTCAAACGCAAGCCCGGCCTGGCTTATAAATATCTCAAGCCCTTCTGTCTCTGCAATAGGCTCGCCTGCCGGCATATTGTCGCAATAAAGCATCGCGGCAACTCTTCCCTCTGCAATTATGGGAAATATCCCAACCTCAGATGGCCAGCCTCCTCCTAATTCCTTAATCATCTTTTCCGTTATTTTGTCTTTTTCCATCGGGCCTTTGTATGAATGCACTTCATTAATAATTGTTGTGAAAAACGGACTGTCTTTCAGCGGAAGCGCCGTCTCCCTTATCTTCTCATCGGCTCGTTCTATCTCAAGCCCGAACTGTCCCAGACCCGCCATCTCATTTTCTCCTGTCATAAACATCACGCCTCTCTGGAAAATATCGCTCGCAAACCTGAGTATGAGAAGCGTTATCTCGGAAGCCGAATTCGGAAATCTTAATTCCTGCGTAAGCGACTTGAGGGCTGAGATGTCTTTCCTCTCTGCAACTCCATGCCCACCCCAGTCTGATTCCCACCCGCCTTCCTCCGCTGTTTCTCCTGTCAGTTCCTCATTAGAAACAAATTCCTGCTGTGCAGACTCATCATGTACCCTCGCGCCTTCCATAAGAAGATACTCAGGGCTGATTCCCTTTGAAACTTCCCATCCAAGGTCAGCAACCTGTATTTTGTCTCTGACCTCAAGGTCATCAAGCTCAAACTGAAAATCACCGTCGTGCCAGAGGAGGAGATGATAAACAGCCTTCTCTATCCTCTTTTTGGAAGCCTTCTCAAGCGTATCTTTATTTACAGCTCCAAGTTCAAAAAGTATCTCTGCCGCAGACTTTGCGGGCAGCTTTTTTTTTACTTCCAGAGCCATCTGAAGCGCCGATTCTTTTATTGCTCCGCTGCTAAGGAGGTCATGTCCAAGGGTACCATCCAGCGCGGTAGTCTCAGCCCTTACAACAAGGCCGTTCCTGAACACAATCATAGCGTTTCCTCCTGCCCCGTTGATTACAAGCGTCCCCGTCTTTTTCCCGATACTCAGTATCTGAAAAATATCAGAAAGGGCAAGGTCTTCAAGCCTTCCGACAAGACTCATTTAATCTCCACTCCTTTAGGAATCACGACTACCCCTTCAGCGCTGACGTGAAATCTCTTTCTGTCGCTTTCAATATCATAACCAATTACTGTTCCTTCCGGCACACAGACATCCTTGTCTATTATCGCCTTCCTTATTTTGCAATGCCTTCCTATCTCAACATTTTCCATGAGCACCGACTCTCTCACATCAGCCCAGCTGTTAACCCTCACATTAGGGGAAAGAACAGAGTTCTGCACACGGCCTCCGCTTAAGATACATCCGTCACAGACAATGGAATCCAATGCAATGCCGAGTCTTCCGGCTTCGTGCTCCTGCGCAAAGACAAACTTTGCAGGTGGATACTGCGGCTGATACGTCCTTAGAGGCCATTCCTCATCGTAAAGATTGAACAAAGGGTCAACGGATGCAATGTCGATGTTTGCCTCCCAGTAGCCGTCAATAGCGCCTACGTCCCTCCAGTATTTCGCCTCTTTTTTATTCTCATCCTTGAAATTATAGGCAAAAAGCTTTTCAGTCTCAATCATGTCAGGTATAATATTTTTCCCGAAATCATGAGCTGTTGAACGGAATGCATCACTCATCAGTTCGCTTAATACATCCTGAGTATTAAACAGATAGACTCCCATAGAAACAAGAGCATGATTTGGAGAGCCGGGCATCGGCTTTGGCTTTTCGGGTTTCTCTTCAAACCCTATTATTCTCCATTCTTCATCGACCTCAATAACGCCGAATGACGATGCCTGTTCCCTGTCCATCTCTATTGCCGCAATCGTCCCGACGGCGCCCTTGCCGATATGGAAACTGAACATCTCGGAATAGTCCATCTTATACACATGGTCTCCCGAGAGAATAAACAGATACGCAGGAGCCTCCTTCTCTATGAAATATATGTTCTGATAGACCGCGTCAGCTGTCCCCTCATACCATCTTTCATCCACACGCTGCTGGGGCGGCACGGATATGATAAATTCATCAAGCTCCGGATTGAGCAGATGCTCCCATCCAAGCGCAAGATGCCTGTTCAATGAGAGAGACTTGTATTGCGTAAGCACAGCTATTTTCCTGATGCCTGAATTAATGCAGTTGCTCAATGTGAAATCAATTATCCTGTATTTCCCTCCGAACGGAACCGCTGGTTTTGCCCTGTGAATAGTCAGGGGATGAAGCCTCTCTCCTTTGCCCCCTGCAAGAATAAGGGCAAGCATATCCCTTGTTTTCCTGTTTTTTCTCCCCTTATTCATAAAAGCGATCTTAAGCCTGCGTTTGTAATGCTTTTCAACCCCTTATTATTACTTCTTGCTTTTTGAAAGTATATCAGTAAAAATCCAAGAGTGTCAATGAGTTAGAGGCATTTGAATATGCCGTTTTCAGACGTTAAACTATTCTCATGTATTCATCAGGAAAAGCAGGCCAGTCGTAACAACCCATAAACCAACAATGGCTGTATAGAAAAATCTTTTAGGCGTGACGTTTCGCATATTTATATTTAATTTTAGCTGAAACAACTGTTTTTAAGGAAAACATAGTGGTTGAAGTCTCCATGTAGTGGAGCGGAAGCCCCGCATGAGAATTTGGAATAGCATGATATATTGTATCAACACCTGCATTCTTGCAAAGGCAGTTTAATATTGCCGAAAAACAGACACAGCCTCCTTAAAGGGTATTCTAATATATAAAAGGGGAGTAATTGCGGAGTTAAAACAACCTTGCCTGTCCTTTTGGTTTTTTCCTTTCAACTTCCTCAAATATCTTTACCTTGCCGTACTCACCGTCAAAACCTGGCGCTATGCTTACCTTTCCTTTTCTCATCCGCGATATTGCTTCCGCAAGCTGAGGAGAACCTCCGCTTTCAATCTCCTCTATTTTGCAGTCCATGAGTATCTTAAATTCATTGCCGAGATTTTCAAGCAGTTTAAAATACTCATTCCTAACAGCTTTGCTGTTAACGCCCACCTGCACTGTCTCGGAAATAATCTCAGCCAGCGGAATAACAGAATAAAAAACAGGGGCCTTTTCAGGCTTGAACCCGTTTTTCCTGTCGGCAAGCTTATCTACTCTATGCATAACACCTATCGTCACTTTTTTCCCGCATACAGGGCATAAATAATTGTTCTTAATCGTCTCTTCAGGCGAAAGGCTCACACCGCACATTCTGTGTCCGTCATAATGATATTTCCCTTCTTCGGGAAAAAATTCTATTGTGCCTGTAAAACCGCCTTTCTTTTTCATTGCATTTGCGATTGCCGTGTATGAGACATCTGTATCCAGAATATTAGCCTCTCTTCCTATTTTATGGGGCGAATGTGCATCTGAATGCGATGTTAATGTAATCCTGTCAAGGCATGACAGCCTCCAGTTCATCTGCGGGTCAGAGGAAAGCCCTGTCTCAATCGCATAAACATGGGGCGTTAATTCTTCAAAACACTCCTCAAGAGAATCAAAGCCAGAAGCTGCGCCGAAAACTGAAAAATGAGGAGTCCACGCATGCGCCGGAATAAGCATTGCGTCTTCCGATGCCTCAAGGACAATCCTCAGAAGTTCCTTTGCATCAAGCCCGAGAATGGGCCTTCCGTCCGCCGACAGATTTCCTATCTTTGAGAGTTTTGAATTAATCCTTTCCGCTGTATTGAAGTCAGGCGCCAAGACAATGCTGTGTATCTTTCTTAATCTTCCGTTCTTGCTGTAAATACAGCTTATCTCTGCAGTAAGCATGAAATACATCTCAGATGAGCAGGACGCGGGAATGTCATCAAGCCGGTATTTCTTTTTCAATCTGAACAAACCGTTTCCAGAATTGTCCAGCTTTTCCTTAATCTCACCCAGCCATTGCGGGTGAGTAAAGTCGCCTGTCCCAAGAACCGTTATCCCCTTTAGTTGTGACCATTTCCAGAG
Source organism: Nitrospirae bacterium GWF2_44_13 (assembly GCA_001805105.1). Taxonomy (GTDB): domain Bacteria; phylum Nitrospirota; class Thermodesulfovibrionia; order Thermodesulfovibrionales; family UBA1546; genus UBA1546. Next base: position 201,285 of record MHEE01000015.1, read on the forward strand.
ATTTTCAGGAGTCATATCCCCGCTTGTCGCGCGGGAATATCTTGAATGCATATGAAGGTCTGCGATAAATCTCATACGGGAAAGTCTTTTAAATACCTCTTATTCCTTTTCCTGCTTCTGCGGCATATTCTTCATCATCTCTTCCTGCATTTTTTTCGCTGCCTCTTCCATCTGCTTTTGCTGTTCTTTCGTCATCTGTCCACCTTGAGGCATATTTGAGAGCGATTCCTGCATCTTCTTGGCAGCTTCTTCCATGTCTTTGGCTGATTTCTCCATCTCCTTTGCCTTTTCCATCCATTCACCGGAAAATTTCCTTGCCGCATACTGTGCTGACAGTGACAGCATTATAAAAAGCGCTGCGATTATTCCCCACACCGTCCATGCCAGAGATGACTTTATCTTATGAACTCCTATTGATGCGGCAATAAGAAGATAAAAACCCCAGAGAAGCACTGCAACAGAACCAAGATATGGAATAAAACCAAGAACTGATGTAACAGGGATAATTCCGCTGCTGTATGCGGCACAGCGATACGCCGTTTCATAACTCTCCTGAGAGCCCATAATCTTCCAGATAATAAAAAGGATTCCGGCTGCTATGAAACTGAAAACCAGTCCTATTATCGGAGCGATAATTATTCCTGCAAGTGCGCCGGCGCCCATCATTCCTCCCATTGGGCTGATACCGATATGAGCTAACGCACCGATGTAGCCTGTCACCATACTTACAACCGCGCTTACAACCATCATGACAACCAGAAAGATTACCGGATGCTGAAACCCGCCTGTTTTCGGCATATCCCTGTAAAATCCGGACGGATTTGTAATGACCTTTAATGCTGTTGATACTATTCCGTTAACCAGACTCTTACCCCCTTCCATCTTGCCCTCCTATCATGAAGTTTTTTAATTAAAGCTTATTGTGTGTAAAGTGTAACAATAAATACCATGCCTTGCAACTGTTTATTTTTCCGGCGGGAATACATCGTCTTTAGAGGAAAACAAAGCGCTGAAAGAACTGAGTTTCCATTGCAGAGAAAGTGATGATGTATTGAAATGGTAGGCCCGGGCGGTCTCGAACCGCCGACCTCTTCCGTGTCAAGGAAGCGCTCTCCCCCTGAGCTACGAGCCTGAAATATTAATTAAAACATAAACCTATGCTCTGTTTCAAGAATTACAACTGTCTCATGCTACTTAATATTTAAAATAATCTCACCTCAACCACCTCACCCTGCTCCACTCCAAGCTTCCTGAGCGGAATAACAACAATCCCGTCAGCCTTAACAAGTGTAGTTATAAGTCCTGACTTTCCCAGAATAGGAGTCGCCCATAGTTCATCGCCCCTCTCTTCGAGGGCAACCCTTATGTGGTCTTCCCTTCCTGAACTTGATGAAATATTCTTTGCCATCTTTGCCGTTACAATAAGTTTTCTGCCTCTGAACCTGTTTTCAGTAATACCCGTGAGTTTTTTCAGGACAGGTTTAATGAACTCTTCAAAACATACTGTAATAGCAGCAGGATGTCCAGGAAGTCCGAATACAGGCGTGTTGCTTATTACGCCTCCTATCAGAGGTTTACCGGGTTTAATTGATACGCCGTGGAATAAAACTCCGGGGCTTCCGACATCATTTATAATTTTTGCAGTCATATCTTTTGTTCCGACAGAACTCCCGCCTGTTATAAGCACCATGGCGGAATCTTTAAGAGACTCTTCAACTATTTTTTTTATAACGCTGTATTCGTCACCGAATATGCCGCGTTTTACAGGCTCTCCTCCTGCTTCTGATATAAGGCCTGTAAGATTAAATGAATTTATGTCTCTCACCTGCCCGGGGTTAACAGCCTTATCTGCAGGAATAATTTCATCCCCTGTTGATATTATGGAAACCTTCGGTTTTTCATAAACATAAACCTCTGTTATTCCGAGCCCTGCAAGTGCGCCTGTATCCTGAGGCCTGAGCATGTGCCCTCTCTTTAATACGAGAGCACCTTTTTTTATATCCTCCCCTGCCTGTATTACATTTTCACCGGGCGCTGCCGGTTTCATTATTTCTACCATCTCTTCATCTATCGTCTGTGCGTGCTCTATCATAACGACTGCATCGGCGCCCTCCGGAAGCATCCCGCCTGTTGCTATCTTTGCTGTTATTCCTTTTTTAAGCTCAAAACCGGGCATTGCGCCCATCAATACTTCACCGGCAATGTTAAGATATGCGGGAAGGCCGTCCGAAGCGCCAAATGTATCAGACGAATTAACTGCAAAGCCGTCAACCGTTGACCGTGCAAACTGGGGGAGGTTTTCAGGTGAGTACATATCGCACGACAAAATCCTCGTGCATGAGTGTTCTATATTCAGTTTTATATCAGAAGGAAACACCACAGAAAGATTTTTGAGTACAAACTCCAGCGCCTTTTCAACGGTAATAACTTCTTCTCTGCCAAGCATGTCTCGCATACGCCCTTCTTCTTAACCTAAGATTATTCGTTAAAAGCAGGTTCAGATTAGATAATTTTTGAAATGCTTTTTATGTATATGGCTGCCGAGCGGACTCTTCTTTAAAACTGCCGAATCAGCACCATTCTGAAGAAGATCAACCATCCTGTCCAATGATTTTGCCTGAAGTCTCTTTATATTTTCCCTCTTATAAACAGGAGCAATGATAATATTCCTGTCGATAAAACTGCTTACGCTCTTCTGATGAATCCCTGAGATTAACACTGCACTTTTCAGAATCCGTTTATTGGTTTTAAAAGAAAATATGGCGGTATCCAGAGACCCCACAAGAAAAGTGTCATTCCTTCGCTGAACTTTTTTATCTATTGTGACTGCCTGAACCCAGTATTTTTTGTCAACAATGCTGTCTGCCTTCAGTTCAAGGAATGCATGCCCGACATTCTTTTTCCCTGCTGTCAGCATCTCATGCGCAACAGTATCTGCGGCAAGATGGCTCATGTAGCCATAAACAAAGGCCTTTTGCTGTTGCGTCTTGGCAGCGTCAAAAAGACCCAATGCCACATCCCAGCTGTGTGAACTTTTCTCATCAGGCAGATACTTCTTGCCAAAAATAATATCCGCCATCAGGTTGCCGTAAAGGAAATCACTTTTGTACTTTTTTATAAGCGCGTATATTCCGGCAGGAAGAAGCGAACCGAGGTAATAGATCTCGCTGCCCAGATAGACATGTGTCAAAGGCCCCCACGCAAAGGCAGCGGAAGGCAAGGCTATAAATGAAATTACTAATAAAAATTTAAACATTATTTACTTCGGTCAAAATGATAAACTGTTGATTCCATATCCACTTATTTTACCAAATCACATGAAGAAATTGCCATTTATTTTCCTTCTTTAAACGAAAGGCAAATCCTGTCATCAGAAAAACTTCTATACTTTTTAAAGCAAGACGGAAGGGGGCGCAAAATTATTTAAGTTTCTTTATAAACTCTTCCACAGGAATTGCAGGCAGAGTAATGAGATGAACAGATCCCCTTGCCCCAAGTTCAATAGACATCCTCATTACAGTCTCATTATCAGGCGCCTCAACAATGTTCACAAAATCATAAGGCCCGAGCACGGCAAACTGCTGTTTTACCTTAACCCCCATTTTTTCAAGCTCCTTATTAACTTCAAGAATCCTGTTAGGTTTTTCCTTTATCGTCTTTCGCCCCTCATCCGTGAGAGTACTCATGATTATATAAGATGCCATAGCCTCCTCCTTTCTCTACGAGTCTCAGACTTGCCCCTTCCTAAGACCTTTATACTCCAAGTTAAAGGCGATGTCAAATTTAAATCACCCTGCCGTATTGATAAGCATGGATTATTTCATTTGACAGCAATTAATCCGCATGATATATTGAAGCACATAAAAATTTATTAAGAAAAGGAGGTGAATGGAATGGCTTGCAAACCGGGACATAAGGCAAAAACCAAATGCGCCGCGAAAAAGAAAACAGCAAAGAAGAAAACGGCAACTAAAAAGACTGTAAAGAAAAAAACAGCAAAAAAGAAAAAGAAATAACTGAGTATTCTTATTTGAACGACTGAGAATTTATTACGCTAATCCGCAGGCCGTATGTTTTCGATGCGGCCTGCCGAATTAGAGGGAGTTGTTTCTTCATATTTAGGCTCTTCAAAGTCAGGTACAACGACACCCCTCCTTACCATTATGCTGTAAATCAGGTTTGAACGGTTCACGACATATTTTGAGTCTCCGAGAGGATTATATCTTTTTGGATTGGGAAGCACAGAGGCAAGTCTGGCAGACTCTTCCGGAGTGAGGGAAGAGGCAGACTTTCCGTAATAATGACTTGCAGCAGCCTCTATGCCGAATATGCCGGCATCTCCCAACTCAACCACGTTAAGATAAAGCTCAAGAATTCTTCTTTTCGACAGCACATTTTCCATTCTCCACGTAATTACGGCCTCGGCAATTTTTCGCAATGGATTCTTTGAGGGCGAAAGATAAAGGTTCTTTGCAAGCTGCTGAGATATGGTGCTTCCGCCTGCCTTGAATTTGCCTGCCTTAATATCTTTTTCCATCGCCTTCTGCATCGCCTCATAATCAAAACCATCATGGCTCCAAAATTTATCATCCTCGGCAATCAGAACCGCCTTTATAAGATATGGGGATATCTGCGAGATGGGAACCCATTTCTGCTGAATCCTGTATTTCTTCCCCTGCCTTTTCCATTCCCTTTCTCTATATTCCATAAAAGAAGTCTTCTTAGGATTATGTCTTTTAAGGCTCTCAATATCAGGGAAACTGAAATAGAGATAGGCGGAAATACCGGAGATGATGAAAACAATAAGAATCCAGCATATCTTTTTAAATGAACTCTTCTTTCTTTTTCTTCTTCTTGCCATAGCGGATGGTATTTTAAACTGTCGGCTTTGAGCTTAAAGATTAAGCAGCCGCATTCCTTTTCCAAGATGATACGCATTTTTTATTGCCTCACCTATGAACTCTTTTGCCTTCTGTGCTGCTTCAAGGGGTGTGTGTCCAAGTGCAAGGGACGCAGTAATTGCCGCTGAGAAGGCGCAACCAGTGCCGTGATATTCCCCTTCCCTCTTTGCAGACTCAAGCCTAAAAAAACTGAATCCGTCATAGAATAAATCAAGCGCCTCTCCTTCCAAGTGTCCTCCTGTTATCATCACATTCTCAGGCCCCATCTTTCTTAGTTCCCTTGCAGCTTCCTCCATCTGAGTCACGTCTTCTATTGATATGCCTGTCAGTACAGATGCCTCATAGATGTTCGGGGTTATCACCTTTGCCAAGGGGAAAAGCTGCTCTCTTATTGCATCCAGTGTACCGTCCTCAACAAGGCTGACCCCTGATGATGATACGCTAACAGGGTCTATCACAAGGTTTTTAAGTGAATACCTGCTTATGCTTTCAGCGATTACGCCTGCCAACTGCTTACTGTAAAGCATGCCTGTCTTAACGGCATCAGGCGTTATATCTTTTAAAAGAACGTCAAGCTGCTCTGCAAAGCAATTCTTATCAACAGGATAGACGGAGATTACGCCCTCTGTGTTTTGGGCTGTGAGTGCGGACGCAGCCGAAAGTCCATGAACACCGAATGCCCTGAACACTTTAATGTCAGCCTGAAGTCCTGCCCCGCCTGTAGGATCAGAACCTGCTATAGTGAGTGCGGATTTCATCTGTGAATTATACTATATCTCTTCATCAAAAGGATTAACTGGCTAAGGGCTATAAATCTAAAAATCTTATGGATTCATAAAAATTAAAAATTGCCAATAATCAAGAAGTTTATGTTACCATTTATAACTTATCTCCGGCTTTATTGTTTAAGCCTGAAATATTATTGTTTGATCCGGAATTATTGCCTATTATTTGAAGAATTTTCTTGTGAAGTAAAATACCCAAGGAGGTTTAGGGATGTTGATAATCGGTGAGAAGCTTAGCATCATAGCCAAGAGAGTCAGAGAGGCAATGATGAAAAAGGATAAGGGCCCTATACAGGAGATTGCAACTGCCCAGTGGAAAGCCGGTGCGGGAATGATAGATTCAAACATAGGCCCGGCGGAAGACGGCGGAGAAGATTTAATGCAGTGGATGGTTACGACAATACAGGAAGCCGTATCATTGCCGGTATGCCTTGACACAACAAACGCAAAGGCAATAGAGGCAGGGCTTAAGGTGCATAACAACCAATGGGGAAAACCTCTGATAAATTCAACATCAAACGACCCCGAGAGATTCCCAATCCTTGAGCTCGCGGCAAAATATAATGCTCAGGTTATAGGGCTTACAGTAGGAAAAGGCGGGCTTCCCGCAGATGCTGAAGAGCGCGCTGCCATAGCGGCAGAAATAATGGGAAGGGCCATGGAATACGGGGTTCTCCTTGAAGACATCTACCTTGACCCCTTGGTCTTGCAGATTGCAACCTCTCAGGATCACGCAAGGCATGTAATAAAGGCAATAGCAATGTTCCAGGAAATGAACGATCCGCCGATGAAGACCGTTGTCGGCCTTAGCAATATTTCCAACGGCTGCCCGAAGCATATAAGGCCGATTCTTAATAAACACTATTTCATAATGCTTATGAACGCCGGACTAACTGCCGCCATTGCAGACGCTCATGAGATGGCGGAAGCCGTTCAGGAGAAGAAGATGATTGATGATGTCCTTGCGGGGAAAAAGATTGACGACGCCAAAAAAATGACAGAGATAACAAAAACGATTGATGTTATTATGGGCAAAACCCTTTATGCGCATTCGTATTTAGAAATGTAGGAGGTTTAAAAATGGCTTTTACTGCTCCAAAAGAGACTTATTCAGGCAAAGTTTATAATGTAACAATAGGCACAGGCGAAAGGGCAGCAAGTTTCGGAGGGGAAAATGTGCTCCCTTTTCTGCCTTTTGAAGGGACAATCCCAAATAAACCTTTAATCGCATATGAGATACAGGACGTTCCTCCCACAGACTGGCCTGAAAATGTTCAGAAACCCTTCAGCAGTGTTTCAGGCGATCCTGTTACATGGGCAAAGTTCTGTCAGGATACGCTTAAGGCAAAGGCTATAGCATTAAGGCTTATCGGAACTCATCCCGACAGGGAAAACCGCTCACCTGAAGATGCCGCAAAAACAGTTAAAGACGTGCTTTCTGCCATTAATGTGCCTTTGATAATACTTGGAAGTAACAATGCGGAAAAAGACGCCCCTGTCCTGATAGCCGCCGCTGAGGCTGCAAAAGACAAGAACTGCATATTAGGCAAGGCACAGGAAGCTAACTATAAAACAATAGCTGCCGCTGCAATGGCAAATAACCATAAACTTATTGCAATGTCAGAGCTTGACATAAACCTTTCAAAGCAGTTGAACATTCTAATAACCCAGATGGGTTTTGACAAGGAAAGGCTTATAACAGACCCTATGTGCTCTGCTCTGGGGTACGGCCTTGAATATACTTATTCAGTCATGGAGCGGATACGGCTTGCGGCGCTGACACAGAATGACCTCACAATGCAGCCGCCTATGCTTGCGGATGTAGGCATGTATGTATGGAAAATCAAGGAGACACAGGCGCCTGAATCGGACGTGCCCTCATGGGGCAATGCTGAAGAGAGAGGAATTGCATGGGAGGCAACAACCGCTGCAGCGCTTCTCATGGCAGGCGCAGAACTCTTAATCATGAGGCATCCAAAGGCTGTTGAGGCAGTTGGAAAATTAATAGAAGAACTATAAATATCGTACGCTTAACGCGTAACGTATTACGGAGGTTTTAGATATGGCTTTATCAGGCGTTGAGATATTTAAATTACTGCCAAAGACAAACTGCAAAAAATGCGGACATCCCACATGCCTTGCCTTTGCAATGAAACTCGCGCAGAGACAGGCATCGCTGGATCAGTGCCCTGATGTATCTGAAGAGGCAAAAAAGATACTCGGAGAGGCCTCAGCGCCTCCGATACGTTCTATAACATTCGGCTCCGGCGACAGGGCGGTAAAGATAGGCGAAGAGACTGTCCTCTTCAGGCATGACAAAAAATTCGTTAACCCATGCGCTCTCGCTGTTGAAATCAAAGACACTCTTTCCGAGGGAGAAATAACAAAGAAGATAGAGGAAGTCCTTGCATCGGAAATAGACAGGGTCGGACAGAAACTAAGAGTTGACGCAATAGCGCTTACAAACGCATCCGGCGATAAAGGAAAGTTTGAGTCAGCCGCAAAACTTATTGCATCAAAGGCGCCAAATGTTCCGGTAATACTTTCAACAACAGACCCCGCATCTGCAGAAGCGGCCGTAAAGCTCTTTGCCGGTAAGAAGCCCATCATCTATGGAGCAAACTCAGGCAATGCAGAGGCAATGGCAAATATTGCAAAGACAGAAAAGGCAATACTCGGAGTAGTTGCAAACGGTTTGGATGAACTCTCAACGCTTACGGAAAAGATAAAAGCCCTCGGGGTTGAAGACATGGTTATAGACTCAGGAGCAAAAAAGGCAGAAGAAATGCTTGAAAACAATACCATGATAAGAAGGGCTGCGCTTAAGAAAAACTACAAGCCGTTCGGATACCCTGTGATTAACTTCGCACAGAGAGACGACAGCCTCCATGAGGCTTTGATTGCATCTGTAGGAATAACAAAATATGCATCAATCATAGTTGTCAGCGGCATTGAGAAATGGAAAAACCTCGCCCTCTTCACTTTAAGGCAGAATATCTACACCGATCCGCAGGTGCCGATGCAGGTTGAACAGAAAATATACAAGATCGGAGAGGCAACGCCTGATTCACCGCTTACAATTACGACAAACTTCTCCCTTACATATTTTATTGTTTCAGGCGAGATAGAAAACAGCAAAGTTCCGTGCAGGCTTGCAGTCATGGACTGCGAAGGATTATCGGTATTGACCGCATGGGCGGCAGGAAAATTCACTGCTTCAAAAATTGCAACCTTTATAAAAGAGAGCGGCATTGAGAATGAAGTAAAACACAGGGAACTGATTATCCCCGGCTATGTCGCGATATTAAGCGGCTCTATAGAAGACAAACTCGAAGGCTGGAAGGTGACAGTCGGGCCGAGAGAGGCAAACGGGCTTCCGGCATTTTTAAAAGCAAGAACAGCATAATAGTGTCAGTGAATAGTGACAGTGTCAGTATTAGCATAAGAAACGATAGAAAAACTGACACAGAACACTGACACTAAAAACTAATACTGGAGGTAACAATGTCCAAGTTAATAGCCTCTGCAGCCATAAGAGGCGCACATACGCTCGTAAAGCAGGCAGAAGAACTGCTTGAAAAAACCACCGCGGAAAAAGGCAAAGACTTCACTTTTGAATTCCCTGACACCGCTTTTTATCTTCCGATGATTTACGCAATGACAGCCTTCCCCGTTAAAACGCTGGGTGATATGAAGGTTGCGCTGGGTCTGGCAAAGGAACTGCTTCATGACGAGCCTGAAGAGCATTTGTGGAAACCGTATCTCGGCGAGGCGCTGGACTCAGGCATGGCAACTCTCTTTGCAGAAGAACTACTGCTTGCATTGAAATATATCAACGGACTGGAGCCTGCTAAAGATCCCGAGACAGGTTATATATATAACGGTTTTATCACCGACACTATCCAGCGGAATCTGGGTATCCAGCTTGTTGACGGCACAATGCCGGGCTTTGCCGCAATTATAGGCGCTGCTCCGAGTGACGATGTAGCCGTAAGCATTGTCAGGGAACTTCAGGAAAAGAATATCCTCACATTTCTCTCAGGCAATGTAAACGGCAATAGCGTTACAAAACAGCTTTTAAGAAAGGGTGTTGAATTAGGATGGGACACAAGAATCGTACCGCTCGGCCCTGACACAGAACATACGCTCTATGCTCTTGACTGGGCCATAAGGGCGTCCCTGATATTCGGAGGCAAAAAACCCGGAGATTACAAAGAGCATCTCAAATACCAGAAAGACAGGGTCTTTGCATTCGCAGTGGTTCTCGGCGAGCTTAACGACATAATATGGACTACAGGCGCAGGAGCAATTAACATGGGATTCCCTGCCATTGCAGATACGGACGTTCCGGTCATACATCCTACAGGAGTATGCATATACGAAGAAGTGGACAAAGAGCTTGACCATGGGAAGATAGTGCAGAGGGCTATTGAACAGAGAGGGTTAAAGATTACCGTTGAAAAGCCTCCGATACCTGTTGCATACGGGCCGGCCTTTGAGGGCGAGAGAATAAGAAAAGAGGATATGTTCATTGAATTCGGCGGACAGAGAACACCTTCGTTTGAATGGGTGAGGACAAAAGAACTGAACGAGATAGAAGACAACAAGGTAATTATTGTAGGAGACGGCTGGCAGGAGAAGTACGAAAAAGGCGGGCAGATGCCGTTGGCCATCGTAATAGATACGGCAGGCAGAAAAATGCAGAAGGACTTTGAGTCTATCATTGAAAGGAAAATACACCATAACATAAACGAGGCACAGGGACTCTGGCACATGGGCCAGCGCGACCTCAACTGGATAAGAATCAGCAGCAATGCCAAAAAAGAAGGCATAACATTAGAACACATTGGCGTGGTCATGGCAACCATGACGCACCACAGATTTAAATCAATCGTGGATAAGGTGCAGGTTACCATATACACCGATGAAAAAGATGTCCTTGCCATACAGGAAGAAGCGAGAAAGGCATACAAGGAGCGTGACCAGAGGCTTGGTTCTCTTACTGATGAGGCAGTGGATATTTTTTACTCGTGCCTCCTCTGCCAGTCGTTTGCGCCAAGCCATGTATGCGTCATAAGCCCTGAAAGGCTTGGCCTTTGCGGCGCATATAACTGGCTGGACGGAAAGGCTGCTTATGAGATAGACCCGACAGGAGGCAACCAGCCGATCCCGAAGGGCGCGCTCATGGACGCAAAATACGGAAGATACACAGGCATAGACGAATACCTCAAAAAGGCGTCAGCCGGAGCAGTCGAGACCCTTAACTTATACACAATAATGGAAAACCCGATGACTTCATGCGGCTGCTTTGAATGTATCATCGCAATAATCCCTGAAGCAAACGGCGTGATGATAGTACAGAGGGGACATACAGGAATGACACCTGCAGGAATGAAATTCTCTACCCTTGCGGGAAGCGTAGGAGGCGGAACGCAGAACCCGGGCTTTATGGGCATAGGAAGAAACTTCATTGTAAGCAAGAAATTCCTTCACGGCGACGGCGGGATAAAGAGAATAGTATGGATGACCAAAAATCTTAAGGAAGGCCTTAAGGATGAGTTCAGCAAAAGGGCTGCCGAGGAAGGCGTGCCTGACCTGCTCGACAAGATTGCCGACGAAACGGTTGCAGAGGACTCAGAGAAGCTGCTTGAGTTCCTTACACAGGCAGGACATCCTGCTCTCAGCATGGATCCGATGTTATAATAAAGAAGCAACATAGTGTCAAAAAGTAAAAGTGTCACATAATGCTTTGACACGCTGAAACTCTGATGCTTGATACTTAAAGTTTGGAGGAAACAATGGATAAGGCAGTAAAGAGTGCAAATAAAGAAGCCGAACAAATAATTGAGTGGGGAAAATCCCATGGAATTGAGACCTGTTTTGACAGGGCGGAAAAACTTAAACCATGTCCGATCGGCGAGACAGGTGCGTGTTGTAAGGTTTGCCATATGGGACCTTGCAGGCTCGTCGGCAAAAACGCCGAAGAAGAGGCAAAAGGCGTATGCGGGGCAAGCCTTCCCACAGTTGCTTCAAGGAACCTTTTAAGAATGATTGCAGCAGGAACAGCAGCTCACTCTGACCATGCAAGAGACATGGCATTTACCCTGCTTGCAGTTGCAAACGGAGAGACAAAGGATTTCAAGGTAACAGATGTGAGAAAACTATACAGGGTTGCCGGCTACCTCAATATTGAGTTCGAGGGCAGACCTGTTAATGATGTCGCGAGAGATGTCGCAACAAAATTTCTTGAGGACTTCGGCAGACAGAAAGGGGCTATAAATTACCTTAAGCGGGCTCCTAAAAAGACCCAGGAAAGATGGGAAAAATGGGTCATTGCTCCAAGGGCTATAGACAGGGAAGTTGTCGAGGCCCTGCACAGAACCAATATTGGAGTTGACCATGAACCGGACCATCTTCTTCTGCACGGTTTAAGGACCGCATTGGCTGATGGATGGGGCGGCTCTATGATATCAACAGACATTACTGACATATTGTTTGGAACCCCCAAACCTCTTAAATCAGAGGCAAGTTTTGGAATATTCAAAGAAGATGAAGTAAACCTCGTTGTTCATGGCCATGAACCTACCCTTGCTGAGATTATTGTAGACGTGGTGTCAGAACCTGAGATGATAGACTATGCTAAATCAAAAGGCGCTAAGGGGATTAACCTTGGCGGGATGTGCTGCACTGCAAATGAAGTGCTCATGAGGCACGGAATTCCTACGGCAGGCGGTTTTACAAATCAGGAACTCGGTATAATGACCGGTCTTGTTGATGCAATAAGCGTGGACGTCCAGTGTATAATGCCTGCCATTGCTGAACTTTCAAAGAAATTTCACACAAAGGTTATAACAACCTCTGAGAAGGCAAAGATGCCGGGTGCGGTTCATATTGAATATGACGAGCACAGGGCAAGGGAAGTGGCAAGAGAAATAGTAAAAACCGCAATAGACAACTTCCCAAACAGAAAAACCAGGGGCAGCCATATCACAGACAAGTTCCCTGTAATAGTCGGCTTCTCACATGAATACATTGAATATATGCAGGGAGGAAGATGGAGGGCGTCATTCAGGCCATTAAATGACGCAATTATTGCAGGAAGAATTCGCGGAGTTGTGGGTCTTGCAGGATGCGACAATCCAAGAGTGCCTTCAACTGGACTTCACCGATTCCTCGCAACAGAACTCATAAAGCATGATGTGCTTATTGTCTCAACCGGCTGCGGCTCAGCAGCGTGCGCAACTGCAGGGTATCTTACTCCTGAGATGGCGCTCGAAAACGCAGGCCCAGGTTTACGCGAGGTCTGCGAGGCGATCGGAATTCCCCCGATACTGCATCTCGGCTCCTGCGTGGACAACACGAGGATACTAACCATTGCCACCGCCATGGCCGCGGAGGGCGGTTTATCGGATGAGATCGGAGGCATGCCAGCCGTCGGTATTGCTCCTGAATGGATGTCTGAAAAGGCTATTGCAATAGGCTGTTATTTTGCAGCGTCAGGCATCCCTGTAATATTCGGCGGCGAATCACCTGTAGGGGCAAGCAAGGAAGTTACGAGAATAATGACAGAGGTCTGGTTTGAGAGGTTCAAAGGAGCATTGCATTTCGAACCCGATCCTGAAAAGATACTTGAAATGGCGCTTGACTACATTGATAAGGCGAGAGAGGCGCTTAAGCTCAAGAAGTATGAGCCGGGAAAATTCGGCACCGAAAAGGTGCTCATGGATATGGCGGCAAGGCGTGAGATTGAAAGAGTAGCTAAACCGCATATCGGGATTTATTAAGAATAGGTCTTATAAGTCCTATATGACCTATATTTTGGAGGTTAGATGAAGGCAGCAGAAATTGATGTCAATGAAAAGATAGGCAATGTCAGGGAAATTCTGACGGACACGCAGAAAAAAAGGGGTATATTAATACATGCATTCCAGCAGATACAGAAGGCGCATAATTACCTCCCGGAGGAACAACTGATATTACTGTCAAGAAAACTTGATATACCTTTATCGGAGGTATACAGCACAGCTTCTTTTTACAAACATTTCTATTTTAAGCCCCGGGGCAAAAATGTTGTCTGCGTCTGCGCAGGAACAGCCTGCCATGTCAGGGGCTCGCATAAAGTGCTCGAAAAATTTGAAGAGGCCTTCGGCGTAAAAGAAGGAGAGACAACGCCTGACCTTGCTCTGACTCTGGAGACAGTCGGATGCGTAGGATGCTGTGGACTTGCTCCCGTTGTCACAATCAATGAAGAGGTAGTAGGAGATCTGTCTGCCAAAAGGGTTGAGGCCCTGATAAAAGAAGTAAAAGGGAAATAGCCATGGAGAGATTAAAATCCATAGATGATCTTAAAAAACTCGGGGAACGCCTCAAAGACGAGACCTTCAGGCCTGAGATACCCAGAGTAAGAATCTGCAGCGGAACAGCCTGCACTGCTACGGGAACTCCCAAGGTGCTCTCTGCAATGGAAGAAGAGGCAGGCAAACGCGGAATTAATCTTGACATCGTTAAAACCGGCTGCCAGGGCCTTTGCCAAAAGGGGCCTGTAATGAAAGTAGAACCGCTTAATATGTTCTATCAGAAGGTGAAACCGGAACATGCAAGGTCTATCCTTGCGTATACCGTGCAAGGCGGGATGCCCTTCAGGCAGAGCCTTTACAGGCAGGATTTCCTGAGTGAGCCTATCCCTGAGATGACAAACGTGCCCTTCTACAAAAAGCAGCTCAGAATCGCATTAAGGAATAACGGGCTTATAGACCCGAAAAACATATATCACTATATCGCAGTGGGCGGTTATTCTGCTCTGGGAAAAGCCTTGGGCTCAATGACCCCTGACGGAGTGCTGGCTGAAGTTGATAAGGCAAACCTCAGAGGAAGGGGCGGCGCAGGATTTCCCGCAGGCAAAAAATGGAAACACACAAAGAGCGCACAGGGCAAGACAAAGCTCGTTATAGCCAATGGAGACGAAGGCGACCCCGGAGCATTCATGGACAGGTCTGTCATGGAAGGAGACCCTCACAGCCTGTTTGAGGGGATGCTCTTATGTGCATATGCAATTGGCGCTGAATACGGCTTAATATACGTAAGGCACGAATATCCTCTGGCAGTTAAAAACCTTACACACGCAATCAATCAGGCAACAGAACTTGGGCTTCTCGGCAAAAATATACTCGGGACAAATTTCAATTTCACGATTGATATAAGAGAAGGCGCAGGAGCATTCGTATGCGGGGAATCAACAGCACTCATTGCTTCTGTCGAAGGCGAAAGGGGATTCCCAAGGCCAAGGCCTCCAAGGCTTTCAGAACAAGGCGGAGGCGCATGGGGTTATCCGAGCAACCTGAATAACATAGAGACATACGCATGCGTGCCTCAAATTATAGAGAAAGGCGCTGACTGGTTCCTTGGCATTGGCACAAAGAATTCTCCTGGCACAAAGGTATTTGCGCTTACAGGGAAGGTTGTTAACACAGGCCTTGTTGAAGTTCCCATGGGAATTACTCTTAAAGAGATAATATACGAGATTGGCGGCGGAGTCATGGACGGAAAGAAATTCAAGGCTGTGCAGACAGGAGGGCCGTCAGGAGGATGCATACCTGAGCACCTGCTTGATACGCCTGTTGACTTTGATACGCTCGCAAAGGTTGGTTCCATGATGGGTTCAGGCGGAATGGTTGTTCTGGACGAGGACAACTGCATGGTTGACGTCGCAAAATACTTCCTTTCATTCTGCAAGTCAGAGTCCTGCGGTAAATGCCCTCCATGCAGGATAGGCACATTCCAGATGCTCGAGATACTGGAAAAAATTACGACAGGAAAAGGCGAAGCAGGAGATATAGAAAAACTGACAGCGATAGGAGAAAAGGTCAAGGAGAGCGCGCTCTGCGGCCTTGGAAACAGCGCGCCTAACCCGGTTCTCACTACAATAAAATATTTCAGGGATGAGTACGAGGAGCATATCCATGACAAATACTGCAGGGCAAAGGCATGCAGCGGGCTTGGAACATTCAGCATTGATCATGAACAGTGCTTCCTCTGCGGTTTATGCAAACAGGCATGCGCATTCGATGCGGTGAAGGAAACATCCAGATCGTTCTTTATAGATCAGGACTATTGTACAAAATGCAAGGCATGTTACCTTGCATGTCCAATTGGCGCTGTGAAGGTGGAAAAACAGGCTAAGCGTCATGGCGTTGAGCGTTCATAGCGCTAAAACCCAATAACGCAATAGAGGTATGATGGCAGAACAGAAAGAAAAAAAGGTTGAAGACATAAAAAAAGAAGCAGAGGCAAAGAAATGCCCTGTAAGTAAGTCCCTTTACTATATAGAAGCATTCCTTGCAGGCCCTATGTGCGGCAAGTGTTTTCCCTGCGAGATGGGCGTTTATGAAGCAAAGATACGGCTTAAAAACCTTACAGACGGTAAAGGCTCTGAGGCTGACATCTTTGCCATCAAGAGAATAGCCTCAGACATGCTTGAATCTTCAAGGTGCAAGAGAGGAAAAGACACCGCTGCATTCATCCTTGAATGGATGGGAACAGATGTGTTTAAGGAGCATGTTGAAGGAAGATGCCCTGACAGGGAATGCATCTCGCTAATTGAATACAGAATAATCCCCGAGAAATGCATCATCTGCGGTGATTGTCAGGATGCTTGCAAATATGATGCAATCACTGGAGAAAAGAAAAAGGGTTACAAGAGCGGCTATCTTCCGTTTGAGATACGGCAGAAGAGATGCGTTAAGTGCGGCGACTGCATAAAGGTATGCCCGACGAACGCAATTATACTTGTTGACGTAAAAAGCAAAGAACCGGTGGGAGTTTAGCTTGGAATTGTCACCCTGAACTTGTTTCAGGGTCTAAATAAATATGGAATACGATGCTGAAACGAGTTCAGCATGACACTTTGATGGAGGACTAAATGGCAAACATGATAAAACTTACGATAGACAGCAAGGAGATTCAGGCGCCTGAGGGCTCCAATCTCATTGATGCCGCTGAAACTGCGGGGATTCACATTCCCAATCTATGCTATTTAAAAGGCATGCCCGGCATTGGAGCTTGCAGGCTCTGCCTTGTAGAGATTGAAGGAGCAAAGGCGCCGGTGATTGCATGCAATACAAAGGTCAAGGAAGGCATAGTTGTCAATACCAAAACAGATAAAATAACGGAGACAAGAAAGTTTGTCATTGACCTTATTCTCTCTATGCATCCGCTGGACTGCATGACATGCACAAAGGCAGGCGTCTGCAACCTTCAGCAGTATGCTTACGACTTTGGGCTTAAGGAATCCACTTTTACAAGAAAGAAATTCGGGTTTTCAATAGACGAGGGGAATCCGTTCATAAAGCGCGACCCTGACTACTGTATCCTATGCGGCAGATGCGTCCGTGTATGCAGGCATCAGGGGACCAATGTCCTTGACTTCATGGGCCGCGGCGTAGGCGCAAAGGTAATAACGGCAAACGACAAGCCCCTTCAGGAATCTTCATGCACCTTCTGCGGAAGCTGTGTTGACGCCTGCCCTGTTAATGCCCTGCTTGAAGCTGACAGGTGGAGAAAAGGAAGAGAATGGGAATACGAAAAAACAAAGTCAGTCTGCCTCCTCTGCGGAAACGGCTGCGATATATCAGTAAGCACAAAAGAAGGCAGAGTCGCAAAGATAAACTCAGGCGGAGCTGACGGCTCAGTTGAAAAATATATCTGCGCCTATGGCAGGTTCGGATTCGATTGCATAGAAGCAGAGACAAGGGTAACATCTCCGATGAAAAAAGTCGGGAATGAACTGAAAGAAACAACATGGGAAGACGCAATAAACATAGTTGCCGGAAAACTAAAAAAAGCAGGCGCATCAGCAGGCTTTGTAAGCACGGCAGGGATAATGAATGAGGATGCACTTGTCCTTAAACAGCTTGCTTCTACCATAAAGTCAAAGAATTTAGATACAACGGCAAGCCTTTATTCTGACGCCGATTCCCTGAAGAACGAGAGCGTTGATATTGATTCAGCAGACCTTATCATTCTTGCGGGACTGAATCCCAGCCAGTGGACAAGGGTATTGCCCGCGCTTGATGCAGCAGTAAGAAGGAGAGTGAATTCAGGCGCAAAGCTTATTGTGGTAAATTCAGGCGATACAAATATATCAGCAGTTGCGGCATTAAGCATCAAAGGTGATGAGGCAAAGATACTCTCCGAAATTGCGCAGGGAGTTATCTCAAAAGGCGCGAAGGTCCCAAAAGAGCTGGTTCATGCGCTCGCATCCGTTGATCCCTCGGATGATGCGATAAAAGGCGCAGAGCTATTCATGGCAGCGAATAACCCATTGATATTCGCCTCCCCTTCCCTTTACGATGCATCTGCAAATCTATCTTTGATAAAGGGCGCTGCTGTTGCGGTTCCAATTGAAAGCAATGCAAAGGGCGTTGTATTAATGGGGATTGACGGCAAAGGGAAATCCTATAAAGAAATGGTCAACGAAGGCATGAGTGTTCTGTATGTAATCGGAGAGCTTCCTTTGAATAAGAGGCCTAAAACAGATTTTCTCGTAGTCCAGAACTCTCACCTGACAGAACTCGCGAAGCAGGCGGATGTGGTCCTTCCGTCAGCAGCGTTCCTTGAGGCGTCAGGGACAATGGTTGACTATATGGGAAGGCTTAAATGCCTCTGCAAGGCGATAGAGCCGGCAGGACAGGCAATGTCTCACAGGGAAATATTAATGGCAGTCGCAAAAGCAGCCGGCATGGATATCAAGGAGCCAAAGGATGCAGACATAAAGAAGGCATTAAAGGCAAAACCAAAGGTTTCGCTTAAGCCTTTCAAGAAAAAAGAAGGTTTGGATGTGAATCCTCAGGAGATGATAGAGTCAATCAATGCATCTGTAATCAACGGCTCAAGGCTTCTCTGGCTCAAAGAATCTGAAAAGGCAGTGGCAGTTTAACTCAGCCGCCAATAACTGCGGTGTCTGCTTCTAATGCCTCGGCTATCTCACGCTTAACAATTGGATAGGTTACCGAATTCCATGCGTCGCCAAAATGAGTGGAAAGCAAATGCAAGGCATCCGGGTCATCAGTTTCAATAATCAAAATGATTTTCAAAGGCGATATTCCTAACACTTCGTATCTGTTAATTGCTTTACACTTCTGCTGAAAAATCCTGTCCCTGCCCTTTTTCAGCCATTCCATTCTTTCGCGATTGATCTCTGATCTGGTAATGCCCTCTTTGGCATCAAAGATAGAAACATACCACATCTTAACCCTCCTTAATTTATGGTTTCTAACATTACCTTATCGCTATTTTTCGCTGCTGTCAACTTTAATATAAATAATGTTAAAAAGTTTATTCCCCTTTGCCTTGATTGGGAAAAATAAATTATAATATGACTTCCAGATAATACTTTCTAAAATTTTTAAAGGAGATTAAAAATGTTCAGGCCGGAAATCAAGGTTATAGACTGCTCCGTACGTGACGGCGGTTTAATGAATAAGTGGCAGTTTGACGACGCCTTTGTCTGCAAGGTTTATACGGCTTGCACAGAGGCAGGCGTAGATTACATGGAGATCGGTTATCTGAGTTCGGAAACCGCTTTTTCACGGGATGAGGTAGGTCCCTGGAAATTTTGCGCTGAAGCGGATATTCAGCGCATTATCGGCAACAGTGAAAAAAAGATTAAGCTTTCCGCAATGGCCGACATCGGCAGGATCGAATATCACGACATCCCGCATAAATCCGAGAGCGCACTGGACATGATACGGGTTGCATGTTATGCGCATCAGACCGACGCTGCCATAGGCCTGGCGCATCACTGCATCGACAAAGGGTATGAGACAACCATTAATCTCATGGCTGTGTCCACCGTGGGACTGCGGGAACTGGATGAAGCGCTTGACGATCTCTCTAAAAGCCGGGTGCCTATAGTTTATGTTGTGGACAGCTTCGGCGCTTTTTATTCCGAGGACATAGATCTGCTTGCAAAAAAATACATGGAGCGCCTGCCCGGCAAGACCATAGGAATCCATTGCCATAACAACCAGCAGCTGGCATTTGCAAATACCATATCCGCTATCATCTCCGGCATCAATTATCTTGATGCCAGTTTATATGGCATTGGGCGCGGAGCCGGCAACTGTCCTCTGGAACTTCTTATTGCATTCCTGAAGAATCCCAAGTTTAAAGTGCGCCCGCTTATTGAGGCCATTGAGGCAGAAATCCTTCCGTGGCAGGAAAAAATTGATTGGGGATACTACATTCCTTACATGGTCACAGGCGTATTGAACCAGCACCCGCGCACTGCCATGGCGCACATGGAGTCAGACAAAAAGAATAAAGTTACACAATTCTTTGATCAGATGGCCAATTCCACCGAGCTGGAATAGAAAGATGCATGGCAACCCGCGGTCCGTTGCGCTTATTCGGGGCTGATTTTCTTCAGGATTTCAATTACCTTGTCTTCCTCAAAAGGTTTCAGGATATAATGATTGGCCCCTGCTTTCAGGCATTCTTTTACCCGGTCCATTGAATCGAGCGCACTGACCATTATTATCTTCAGTTCCTTATTCATGGATCTTAGCATTCTCAGGGCTTCTATGCCGCCAAGCTGCGGCATGATGATATCAAGCATGATGATGTCAGGAGACAGGGAATTGCAGAGCTTTATGGCCTCTGTGCCGCTTGACGCCTCTCCAACAACCGTGTAGTTATTTTTTTCAAGAATCTCTCGGAGAGCTTTACGCACCTGCTGAGAATCGTCTGCAATCAATATCTTCTTTGACATAGGCCATTATACCATCACACAAAATTATTTTGTTTCCTTTGTCACTCTGAGAAGCTCTTCAACACTTGTTATTCCTTCAATCACTTTTTTGATGCCGTCGAAACGCATATCTTTGTATCCGATCTTTGCCGCCGCTTCCCTCAACGCGGCAACAGAGGCTTTCTGGGTAATTAGCTCTCTTATTCGTTCATCCACAACCAGTATCTCGTGGATAGCGGTCCTTCCTGAATATCCTGTATGCTTGCAATTATCACAGCCCATTCCCTTATAGAATTTCAATCCTTCAATAGCTATGTCAAGGCCGGCTGCCTTCAATTCGTTTTTTGACGGAGTGTAAGCCTCTTTGCACTTTGTGCATATCTTTCTCATTAGCCTCTGGCCAACAATGCCTATAAGAGACGGCGCAAGCAGGAACGGCTCAACACCCATGTCAGTGAGGCGAGTTATTGAGCTGGGCGCATCATTAGTATGCAATGTGCTGAGAACAAGATGTCCTGTAAGCGCTGATTCGGCGGCAATCGCCGCTGTTTCAGGATCTCTTATCTCTCCGATCATGATGATATCAGGGTCCTGTCTGAGAATGGCCCTCAGGGCATTGGCAAAAGTGACATCTTTTTTCGGATTTACCTGCATCTGATTTATAATCGGCAGCTGGTATTCAATCGGGTCTTCAACAGTTATTATGTTTTTCTCTACAGAGCTTATTTCATGAAGCGCGGCATACAAAGTTGTCGTCTTGCCGCTTCCCGTAGGCCCGGTAACAAGCACTATGCCGTAGGGCTCATTTATGAGCTCAAGAAAAGTTTTGTGATTTTTTTCTGAAAAATCAAGAGCATCAATGCTTACCCTTACATTGGCCCTGTTCAGCAGCCTCATCACCGCTTTTTCGCCGTAGAGCGTTGGTATGCATGAAACCCTGATGTCTATTTCCTTTTTGTCTACTTTTATCTTTATTCTGCCGTCCTGCGGCTTCTGTTTTTCAGAGATATCCATCTCGGAAAGTATCTTAATCCTTGACAAAATCCCGGGATGCATTTTCATGGGATATGTGCCTGTGTCCCTCAGAATCCCGTCAATCCTGACTCTGACAGAAAGACTGGTTTCATGCGGCTCTACATGAATATCGCTTGCATTATCTTCAACTGCCTCTATTATTATTCTGTCGACAATTTTTACAATGGGAAGGTCGGCTCCTGACATCTTTATTTCTTCTATTTCAGCCCTGCTTATTGAAGTCGGAGACAGTTTCAATGCTTTTTCACTGCTTTCTGTCTCAACTTTCATAAAATAATGCCTGTTTATCGCTTTTGAGATGTCAGAAGGAGTCGATATAACAGGGATTACCCTGCATCGGGCTTCGGCGGCGACGAGATCTATAACAAGAATGTCAGTCGGGTCAGATACGGCAAGCGTAAGCTCATTGCCAACCTTGAAAAGAGGCATGATATTATATTTCTTTGCAAGGGTTTCTGAAATCACGGCAGTCACTTCGGGTTTTATCCTGAGGCCTTCAATCCGCATCACAGGCAGGTTGTATTGTGCGCCAAGAACATTGGCAATATCAACTTCAGCAGCATACCCGAGAGAAATAAGATAACTTCCTAATTTTTGATTGTCTGCGCTGTGTTTCTTTTGTTCTTTGAGGGCGGTATCAAGCTGGCCCTGGCCGATAATCCCCCTTTCCACAAGGATTTCGCCAATTTTCAGATCGTCTTCTCTTGAAAACATTGCTGTGCTCAGTCGTTCCCCTTTTCAAACATCCTGTCAAGCGCATCCTGAGATAGCTCACCTGCTTCTGTGGTTTCCTTCTTTTTGATTTTTTTCTCTTTCTTGTCCGGCTGGGAGCCAATCAGTTCTTTAATATCTTCTGCAGTATATTTTGCCGACGTGAATATCCCCGCTGCTGATGGTGTGTTTTCTCCTACTCCTTCCGGCAAGGGTGCTGCCCCGAGCATCTCGGGACTCATTGATAAGCCGCAGCCTCCGCAATACTTGTCTCCAAATGAATTGTGAAAACCGCACTTCCTGCAGAAGTTGGCTATTAAAGCGCCGCACTCCCTGCAGAATTTTCTTCTGTCAGGATTCTCAGCCTTACATTTCAAACATATAAGTGTCATTCTTGATTACGATTATATCAGACCAATGCTGTTTAGTAAATCAGTATAATTAAGCTTATATCCCTTATTTCTTAACATCCCCTTCCCTCAAAAACCTGTTTATATCTGCCGCAGCCCTTTTCCCTGCGCCCATTGCGCTTATTACAGTTGCAGAGCCTGTTACAACATCGCCTCCAGCCCAGAGCCTTTCCCTTGATGTCCTGCCCGTCTCATTGTCAGCAACAACAGTCCCCTTATTCGTCCTTCTGAGATTTGCGTTATTGGTAAATACCACGGGATTCGGGCTTGTTCCGAGAGCCATTATCACAGTGTCAACATCTATGGTAAATTCAGAATTTGCCAAAGGAACAGGTTTTTTTCTTCCTGAAGCGTCAGCATCCCCAAGCTTTATCCTGATACATTTTATCTCTGTCACGTTCCCGTCAATGTCACCAAATATCTCTACGGGGATTGTGAGGAAGTCAAAGATTATCCCTTCTTCCTCTGCATGATGAAATTCCTCTAATCTTGCAGGAACCTCATCACAAGACCTTCTGTAAATAACATGAACCTCTCCTGATTTCATTCCCATTGATTTCTGAAGCCTCACAGCGCACCGCGCTGAATCCATCGCAACGTTCCCCGCTCCTATTACAGCTATGCGCCCGCCAATCCTTACGGGAGTGTCATATTCAGGAAAACGATATGCCTTCATAAGATTAATCCTCGTGAGAAACTCATTGGCAGACATGACACCGCTGTAATTTATTCCCGGTATTTTCATGAAATTAGGAAGCCCTGCGCCGGTGCCTATAAAAATAGCGTCATACTCTTCGAGAAGCTCATCAAGCGTAATTGTCCTGCCGATAATATGGTCTGTCTTTATCTCTATGCCGAGGCACTGAACAGCATAATCTATCTCTGAATGAACGACCGGCTTTGGAAGCCTGAATTCCGGGATGCCGTATATGAGAACCCCCCCTGCTGAATGGAGAGATTCAAATATCGTAACTTTGTGCCCTTCCCTGCCAAGGTCCACAGCACATGCAATGCCCGCTGGGCCTGAGCCCACTACAGCAACTTTCTTCCCTGTATCATGCGGCTTAACCATCGGGCACGTTCTGCGGCGAAGCTCATAATCTCCAATATACCTTTCGAGCCTTCCTATTGCGAGAGGCTCGCCTGTCTTCCCTAATATGCAGTTTCCCTCGCACTGATTTTCCTGAGGGCATACGCGGCCGCAGACAGCAGGCAGATTGTTCTTTATCTTCATAACCCTTATGGACTCGTTTATGTCTCCTTCACGCAGAGCCTTGATAAACTGCGGGATGAGTACTCCTACGGGGCATCCTTCTACGCATTTAGGTTTTTTACACTGAAGACAGCGCTCTGCTTCCTTAACGGCAAGAGCTTCCGGTAAACCCAGAGACACCTCTTCAAAGTTACCCCTTCTAATCAGCTCATCCAGCAAAGGCATCTCCTGCCTTGGTATTTTCATCCGCTCCTGTTTTGTCATTTGTCCTTATCCACGTTTAGAGATTTATTTCTAACGGGGTTATCCCCTGATACAGCCTTATCCAGATTGCAGATATGCTCCCATCTCTCGGAAGCTATGCGTTCTTCATTCAGGTATATTCTCTGCCTTGAAAAAAGGCTGTCCCAGTCAATCTTATGGCCATCGAACTCAGGGCCGTCAACACATACGAACTTTGCGCCCTCATCAAGAAGCACCCTGCATCCTCCGCACATGCCGGTGCCGTCTATCATTATCGTATTAAGGCTAACAACTGTGGGCACATTAAATTCTTTTGTAAGCATAGAGACAAACTTCATCATTATTGCAGGGCCTATCGCCCAGACATGAGAGATATTCTTTGCGCTCAGGATCTCCTTCAACGGCTCAGTGACAACTGCCTTTCTTCCATAAGAGCCGTCATCTGTGCAGACGATAAGCTCATCAGATACGGTTCTTATCCTCTCTTCCCAGAATAAGAGTCCTTTATTCCGCGCGCCTATTATGGAGATAACATTGTTCCCCGCTTCTTTCAGCGCTTTTGCAATAGGATAAACCGGAGCTATCCCTACACCCCCTGCCACACAGATGACAGTGCCGTATCTTTTAATCTCTGTCGGATGTCCCATCGGGCCTGCAAATGTAGCGAGTTTACCTCCTGCATTGAGGGCGCCGAGATGCTTTGTAGATTTTCCAACTTCCTGAAAGATTATCGTAACTGTGCCTGCATTGCGGTCAAAATCAGCGATGGTTAAAGGAACCCTTTCTCCGAAATCATCTATTCTCACGATCACAAACTGGCCGGCGCTCGCCTTTCTTGCAACATGGGGCGCCTCTATGACCATGAGCTTGACTGCATCGTTAAGTATTTGTTTTTCCAAAATGGTATACAAGAAAAGCCTCCATGGTAAAATCTATCTATATTTAATCATTCTAAGCCTTTTCATATTTTAATAACTCAAGCCCAAGATTTACAACCAATAACTTCATTTAAACAGGCTTATTCAGGGCAGATTCAGAGATTGAGTTTTATGGCCGGAATCAGCTAAACTGAATAACAAAAATGGACTCAACGAATTCCCTGAATATTTATAACATAAAGGTTCCTATTTTCGAAGGCCCCCTTGACCTTCTGCTCCATCTTATCAAAGAAAACAAGGTGGACATCTATGACATTCCTATCGCAGTAATCACAGGGCAGTATCTTCAGTACCTTGAGATGATGGAAGAACTGAACCTTGACGTGGCAGGCGATTTCCTTGTTATGGCAGCTACACTCATACATATCAAATCAAGGATGCTTCTCCCTGTTGATGAAGAAGCTCCCGGAGAGGAAGAAGACCCGAGACTTGAACTAATCCAGCGGCTTCTTGAATATCAGGCATTCAAAGACGCATCTCTCGGCTTAAGAGAAAAAGAAGAGGAATGGATGAACATTTTCCATAGAGAACCTGTCAAAGATGAGGAGGCTGAAGCAGAATCCACAGAGCCTGAACTTTATCTGTTTGACGTCAACCTCTTTGACCTTCTCGGCGCATTTAAAAAGATTCTTAACACCGCGCCTCCGGAGGCAGTCAGGATAACAAGAGAGGCTTTGACTGTAAAAGACAAGATTTCTCATATCATGGAAATGCTTGAGCATAATGACACAGTAAGGTTTGAAGACCTCTTTAAGGAAGACAGGTCAAGGGTTCAGATTGTAGTTACATTTGTCGCCCTCCTTGAACTGATAAGGCTGGGCCTGATCAGGGCCTATCAGGAAAATGATTTTGGGAATATATGGGTAATAAATCCTCAAAGGAAAGAGGCGCAAACCCAGCCTTAAGATTTGAATTTTTTAGAATAAACTGTTAAATTGACTTTATCTATTATGCTGCCAATAAATTCTAAAAGAAGAGAGATTAAAGTAAGAGAGTCAATTCTCAGGGGCGTCTATGAAAACAACCTGAAAATAATAGGAAAGCAGTCTGCTGAATCGCCATGGAGAATCCCGCTTTTTCTGAAAAAAATGTTTCTTTTCCTCTCCGTAGGGTTACTGACTATTTTGGGACAAGGCAGCTATCTGAATCTGACTTTGTTTCCGGAAACTCAGATGACAGCAAGCATTATGCCTCAAAAAAATCATCCAATGCCTGATGAAAACTCAATAAGTTCTTCGGATTATAAGGAATTCTTCAGCGGTTACAGCGTACCGTTAAGCCGCATGTTCGGCCTTGGAGTAAAGACAATAATGATAGATGCCGGACACGGCGGTGATGACCCTGGCACTATAGGAAAGATGGGTACTAAGGAAAAAGAAATTACGCTGGACATAGCAAAAAAACTGAAAGAGCGTCTTAAAAAACACGGCGGCTATAATATCATTATGACTCGTGAAGATGACATAACTATTCCTCTTAACAAAAGGGTGGAATCAGCGCAGGCAAGCAAAGCGGATATTTTTATCTCTATTCATCTCAATTACCTCCCATCTAAACCCATAAACATAATAGAGACTTACTATTTCGGGCCTTCATCCGATGTCAAAACGCTGAAGCTCGCACAACAGGAGAATGCAGGCTCGCAATACGGCTTAAGCGATTTTAAAGACATGATTGAAAAAATGGGTAAAACGCTAAAACTTCAGGAATCCAAAGAACTGGCGTCATTAATACAAAAAAACCTTTTTATAAACAGCAGGAAGAAAAACGGGAACATCCATAACTTCGGCATAAAGAGAGCGCCGTTTGTAGTTCTTCTCGGTGTAGACGTTCCCGCCGTTCTCGCCGAGGTTTCATGCCTCAGCAACAGGCAGGAAGAGATAGAACTCAACACCAAGAGCCACAGGGAAAATATAGCGCGCTATATCGAGGCCGGCATATTGGACTATTTAAATAAAGGAGAAGCAAATTATGAAACTAAAAGAAACACAGAGTGAAGGCAATATTTTATTCGTCGGGATTGACTTAGGAACATCAAGAAGCTCCATCTCTGCGAGCAACGGCACAAGGCAGTGGATTGAAAGCTATGTTGGCTGGCCCAAAGATTTCATATCATTGCAGGTAGTCGGCAAACCTGTCCTTTTCGGTTCTGAAGCTCTTAAACACAGACTTTCGCTTGACCTCTGCAGGCCGCTTGAACACGGGGTAATCAAAGAGGGCATAGAGAGAAATGAAGAAGCCGTAAAAGAGATCATAAAATATCTTATTGAGCTTGCAAAGCCTGCGGCGGGACAGAAAATATACGCAGTGGTAGGAGTGCCGGCTGATACGCTTAAAGTAAACAAGCTTGCCATAAGAAGGGCAGTGTCGGAATTTGCACACTCATTGATGGTTGTATCAGAGCCTTTTGCGGTGGCTTACGGACTGAGTCTCTTAAATAATTCACTTGTGATTGATATCGGCGCAGGGACAACTGACCTCTGCATCATGCACGGCGCTATCCCTTCAGATGAAGACCAGAAGACTATTGTGAACGCAGGCGATTATATTGACGAACAGCTTTACAGTTATCTTACGGAGAAATACCCGAATTCAAAGTTTAATAAGAATATGGTCAGGCAGTTCAAGGAGAAATACAGCTTTGTAAGGGATGTGCCAGGCGACATACACGTAGAAATACCTGTTGACGGCAAGCCTGTCATGCACGATATCAAAAACGAAGTTAAGCGCGCCTGCGAAAGTATTCTTCCGGCGCTTGTAGAAACTACGGCCGAGATGATAGCGAGGTTTGACCCCGAATTCCAGATAAAGATAAAGAACAACATTGTGCTCGCAGGAGGTGGAAGCCTGATAAGAGGGCTGCGCGAATATCTGCAGGACGCGCTGAAAGAATATGGGCCATGCAATGTAACAAATGTTCAGGACCCGCTGTTTGCAGGCTCAGACGGAGCGGTGAAACTTGCGCAGGACATGCCGGCAAAATACTGGGAGCCGTTACAATAGAATTAAGAGGGGTGATTTTTCATGACCGGTAAAACAATTCTTGCAATTGACACGGACGCCGAAACAACGCAGCAGATTGTATCAGTGCTTGAAGCGGAAGATTATCTTGTTTTTACTGCTCCAAACGGAAACATTGGAATCGCAATGGCAAAGAAAGTAAACCCTTCCCTGATATATATAAATCCTGCCTTGTCAGGCACAAGCGGGTTAGAGGTCTGCAAGACAATACATAGCACAGAGCAGCTTAAAGATATTCCTATAGTTGTACTCTCTTCGTTTGAAGGCGCAATGGATCAGCGCTATGCCGAAGCATACGGCATTGTTGATTCGCTTAAAAAACCCTTCACCCCCGAAGAACTCATCTCAAAAACAGGGAATGTCCTGTCAATGGAATATGGCGATATTCAAACAAATACTTTTCAGGATTTTCCGTCAGGAGAGGCAGAAGAAACAATTGGATTTGGCGCGGCTGAAGAAACTGTTGTGATGAAACAGCAGATGCAGGAACGGCAAACAATGCCTGCTGAAGAATTTGACGCCTCAGAGAAAACCATGGTAAAAATGGAGGAAGAAACACCGGAGCCTTTTGAAAATACTCTGGTTGAAAACATTCCGCCTGCGGAAACTGAAAAAGCTTATAAATTTAAAACGAGCATAAGGAGGAGGGGTATGAGAAGCAGATTATTTGTTCCTCTTATCGTGGCGCTTGTAATAATTGTAATCATCGGAGCAGGGGTTGGGTTCATCCTTTACAAAGAGAGCCTGCTTCCATGGCTGAAACCGTCAGCAGCAACTCCGCTTAAGCCGGCAGCCAAAGAAACAGCAGCAGTTGCGCCCAAAGAACAGGAAAAACCTGCCGGTGAAACTGCAGAAAGTAAGCCTCCTGCCGGAGCACCTGCTGCGTCTGTTGCTCCTACAACACCAACAGAAAAGCCGTCAGCGGTTAAGACTGCACCTGTTGCAAAGACTCCAGCGCCGAAACCTGAAACAAAACCATCCGCCTTAGGCAGAGGAAAAATAATTTATCATGTCCAGCTCGGAGCATTTAAAAATTCGGCAAATGCGGATGCCCTTGCCAAAGATTATAAAGCCAAGGGCTATGAAACATTTATACAAAAAAGCTCCGGAAAGGATAAGGAACCACTTCACAGGGTTCTAATCGGCAAATTTGAGAATAAGAAAGAGGCTGCCGCACTTGCAAAAAATATTGAAGCAAAAGAAAAGGCAAAGGCGGTTATCTTCAAGGAATAGCTCACCGCTTCACTATGTTTTCTATGCCGATGCGTATCATCATAACAGCTATGGACGCAAGCAATATAGCCATTATCTTTGATATTGCCGCAATCCCGCCCCTGCCGAACAGTTTTGTAATTGCCTCAGCCCTGATAAACGAGAAATACACGACAATAAGGTTTAATACCAGCGATACAAGCGTCGGCAGAATGCCATAATGGTCCACAAGCACTAAAAGAGTGGCAAGCACTGCCGGGCCTATAATCAATGGGACAGCTATCGGCACAACGCCCATTCGGCCTGAAAGCTCTCTCCTTTCCTCGCTGTGTTTTACTATGTCAAGGATTGCAAAGACAAGAAGCACCAGCCCGCCGGCAATCTTAAAATCATTCGCTGTGATGCCGAGTATCCTGAATATCGCCTCTCCCAGCGCGACAAATGCAAGGCTCACTGCAAGGGCTGTAAGTATGGACTCTCTGACAATTGCATTGCTTTTAGCTTTTGACATGCCTTCTGTGATTGATATGAAAATGGGGAGAACAACAAAAATATCTATTGCCACAAAGATAGGGATAAAGGTATTAATCAGCGCTTTCAAAAAATTTTCCATATAGTAACATGATAATATCATTACCTATAAAAACTCAACCTACACACCGCCGCCTATACCCCTGATACCCAGGCGTCTTGTTGACAACAGAACATGCGGATAGTTATAATTTTTTTAATATGCTGGCTGTCCCGATAATATCGGGATATGCGTAATTTTAAGGAGCAAAATGAATGGATAACAGAGAATTTGAAAATATAACTCCTGAAAGCCTGATAAACGGCCTTTATACACAAGAGCCGTCCGGCACCCGGCCCATGCACGGACAGGGCGCAGAACCTATTAATACCGAGGTCCTCAGAGAAAGGTTCTTCAAAGCCCTGAAAGAGATAGCGCATCTTGAAAAGGCATTAGAAGAGAAAAACACATCATTAGCATCAACAGCAGAAGAAAAAGACAAGCTCTTCCACGCATTGAATAAGGCATTTGAGGATAAGAAAAAACTGCAGGACAGGATTGCAGACATTGATATAGTAAGAAACATGGAGATAGTGGATTTTAAGACAGGGCTTGATAAGCTGAGAGATGAACGGGACTTCCTGCTTAAAGAAAAAGATGAACTCATAGAGGATCTCTATAAAAGAGACAAGACTATTGAAGAACTGAAATCCGCGATTGAGAAAAAAGGACTTCAGCTTCAGGAAATACAGGCAGACATGGATACCGCAGTTGAGGCTCTGAGAAAAAGCGAACTGCGGCGTAAAGAACTGGAAGCAAATTATACGACGGAAGAACATAAAACAGCCGGCTTTGTGGAAACATCCCCAAGCAGCTCGGGGTCTCCGGCTTCTTTAATATTGAATAACCTGCACCAAGATACAGAAGCAGAGCCTGAACATCCCAATAAAATAGAGTATCTCAATAATACACTCGCTGCCTTAAAAACAGAAATTGATGAAAAAACAGCGGAAAACGTTTTCCTCAGAAATAAGATATCATTAAACCTAACAGACAGAGACAGCATCTCCGTCTCAGGTGGAGATGAAACATTAGAGGCAGAGGATATAAGCCTCAAACTGGTATTAGCTGCCGGCAGAGACGCCGCGCCACAGCGAGAAGAAAAGGCTGCAAAAAAACTCTCAGCAGATAAAAAACTGCTCTATGTAAAATCTCCGAAAGATACGGAGTCAGGCTCACAATTCTCAGGAAAGATGATATACGCAGCGCCAGCCACAGATATAAAAAAGAAAGCGCTCAGAATAGCTATCCTGTTTGCTCTCGGTGCGGCAGGCCTATTGCTGGCATACAACTTTTTTTGAACCATCCTCATCCGCAGCAGTTACCTCCTGACTCAACACCGCAGTCACAGGAAGGCGGCCCTCCTGTTATCATGCCGTTAATTATTGCCGCTGCGCAGCCTACGCCTAAATTAACCTTTATGGCGCCGAATTCACAGTTATTGGCGCACGCCCCGCACTCCATGCACCTGTCCCTGTCAACAACAATGGCCTTTTTGTCACGCATTAAAAAAACTCCATGCGGGCATACATCAACGCACTTGCCGCAGCCCGTGCATTTCTCCTGAAAAAATTCAAGTGTCACAACATCGGCTATGTATTTCATCTGTAATATCCCTTTATATCCAACTTATATAATTCCCCATTGCGAGAGTCTGTACATAACTAATATTAACAGAGAAGTGGCTGTCGCAGTCAAATAAACAGGAACACCTATTTTGAGTTCTTTCTTCACACCAGACATGTTTGTAAAGGTTGTAGAGCCCGTGAACTGAAGCGCTATATATGAACTTGCAAGAGGGAAGAAGATATACGCTGCCACAAGAGGCAGCAGGCTACTATAATGCCAAAAACCGCCAATGCCTTGCATTAAAGCAAATACCGCGATTACACCTGTCAGCCAACCCTTAACAGCAAAAGACCTGAAAGGAATAAAGGGAAGCAGAAGAGGCGTCATGAAGGCGCCTGAAAAAACTGCCGTCAACCCGAAAATCAAAAACGGCATGCCCTCTTCCCATGCGTCTTTAAACAGAATGCCTGACGGTTGGATTCCAAATAACAGCAGTATAATCAGGCCAAAGAGCGGAAACTTTTTCATGGCTGGATTAATCTCCATTGGCGTAAGCACAAGCCTGTCCATCATGTTGAACCGCACCAACCGCATCTCAGGCGTTTTGATATACCCTGCCCTGATATATGCCGGGATATCTTTTGCATGAACAGGGCCAAAGTAAACCCTGAAGCCTGTCCTTTGCTGAACTATCCGTGCATTTACACCTACTGCGCCAAGCTGCGGAACGATTATTCTTCTGTGAGCGACTACGTTGTGCAGATTGATTTCATTGATACGGCTGATAAGCTCATCGGTTCCGAATGTGCCTTTGCCGGCAGCGCACCAGACATTGATGCCCTTTGTATCAAGAACAATTATCCAGGCATTCAGCCCTTTTAATTCCCTTCTCAATATGTCAAAACTCAGCTTGTAGTTTGCGGTTACAAAGACATCTGATTCCCTATCAGGCTCACCAACAGCATACAGTCCCGGACCGACCGTGTATCTCATGCGGAGAGAGCTTATCCTGCATCTGATTTGCCCAAAATGGTCAGTCCATGTCCACTCTGATGAAACCTTGCTGACTGCCGGCTGTCCTGCCGCTTTTTTCACCCCGAGCGGTCGGGGCAAGAACGATATTTTTTCAATGCCCATTTCACTTTACTCCTGTTCCCT
Organism: Nitrospirae bacterium GWF2_44_13; assembly: GCA_001805105.1. Lineage (GTDB taxonomy): Bacteria > Nitrospirota > Thermodesulfovibrionia > Thermodesulfovibrionales > UBA1546 > UBA1546. The sequence continues at coordinate 233,798 of MHEE01000015.1, forward strand.
GTCATTTATCGCCAGAAAGTTACAGTCCCATTTTCTACTTTAAAACAGTATAATATATTTTGCCATATCCGATATTTTCTTTTGTACTTTTGTATTGCATTTCAGTGCCTGATGTTATTAAATATCTAACTATGTCTGAATTGACCCCTGTAATGAAACAATACTCAAGCATCAAAGAGAAACATAAGGACTGCATCCTTATGTTTCGGCTCGGAGATTTCTATGAAATGTTCGGCGAGGACGCGAAAACAGCGTCAAGGATACTTCAGATCGCCCTTACATCAAGAGATAAATCCAAGGAAGAGCCTATGCCGATGTGCGGAATACCACACTTTGCCTCAGAAACATACATAACAAAGCTTATCAAGGCGGGTCACAAAGTCGCAATATGCGAGCAGATGGAAAACGCCAAAGAGGCAAAGGGTATTGTCCAGAGAGATGTGGTGAGGGTAATAACGCCCGGCACGCATACACCCGAACGTCCGAAGGAAAACAACTACATTATTAGTTTTTTCCCCAGCGGCAAAAAACACGGCATCGCAGCAGCCGATGTATCCACAGGAGAATTTATTATTTATGAGACATTAGAGCCTGTCGAAGACGAATTCAGCAGGTTTGAACCTAAGGAGATTCTATATCCTGAAACCCTCAGGGGAAACATCCATTACTCGGAATCGCTAAAAGATTTTTACAGTACCGTTTACGAAGACTGGGCGTTTGACTACACAGAAGCCTATAAAACCCTCTTAATGCACTTTAAGGTGTCTTCTCTTGAAGGTTACGGATGCGAGGGCATGCCTGCTGCAATATCCGCTGCCGGCGCGCTTATAAATTATCTTGAAAAGACACAGAAGGAAAATCTGAATTTCAGAAAGATTGCCACAATAAACCAGACATCTTTTATGTTCCTTGACGCTGCAACACAGAGAAATCTCGAATTAATCCACAATCTCAAAAGCAGGACAGAGGAAAATACACTTCTATGGGCGCTTGATGAGACACTGACGCCTATGGGGGGAAGATACCTAAGAGGATTAATCCTCAGGCCCTTCATAGACATAGATGAAATACGCAAAAGGCAGAATGCCGTAGAATACCTCGTTGAAGATTACGAACTCATTGAGACACTGCGCGGCAATCTCAGGAAACTTCAGGATATTGAAAGGCTGTCAAACAGGATTGGGGCGAAGAGCGCAAATCCGAGAGACCTGACAGCAACAAAAAATTCCATAATGCATCTGCCCTTCATAAAAAAGGCGCTTATTTCTTCAAGAAATGCATATCTAAAGTCAATGGCAGACGAAATATCCGAATTCTCTTCGCTGAAGTCATTGATAGAGTCGTCCATCATGGACACTCCTCCGCTGGGCGTTAGAGACGGAGGCATTATAAAGCACGGTTATAACAAAGAGATAGACAGCCTGAGGAAAATAGCAACAAGCGGAAAAGACTTTATTGCAGAGCTTGAGATGAGTGAAAAAAAGAAAACGGGGATTTCATCCCTTAAGGTCGGGTATAACAAGATATTCGGATATTACATTGAGGTTACAAATGCAAATCTTGACCAGGTTCCAGAACACTACATAAGAAAGCAAACCCTCGTGGGCGGAGAAAGATTTATAACGCCCGAACTTAAAGAATATGAGTCAAAGGTCATCGGCGCTGAGGAAAAGCTGAAAAACCTCGAGTATCAGGTCTTTAATGAAATCGTGAATGAGGCACAGAAAGAATCGCCGAGCCTTGTAAAAACAGCTCATTCCATCGCAGTTGCGGATTTTCTGACATCACTGGCAGTTGTGGCAAAAAGGCATAATTACGTAAAGCCGCGCATAGATGAGAGCGGCATAATTGAGATAACGGACGGAAGGCATCCCGTGCTTGAAAGGATTCCGGGAGAAGAGCGGTTTATTCCCAACAGCATTTATCTTGATAATGAAAAACAAAGGCTTATGATAATCACAGGCCCCAATATGGCGGGAAAATCCACATACATGAGGCAGATAGCCCTCACAGTCCTTATGGCGCAGATTGGAGGTTTTGTCCCTGCTGCGGAGGCAAGGATAGGGATAGTTGACAGGATATTCACAAGAATCGGGGCGTCTGATTATATAACAAAAGGGCAGAGCACATTCATGGTTGAGATGATAGAGACAGCCAACATACTCAACAATGCCACATCAAAAAGCCTCATAATCATAGACGAGGTCGGAAGGGGCACAAGCACATTTGACGGAATAAGCATTGCATGGGCTGTCGCTGAATATATAGCCAAAACAATAGCGGCAAGAACTCTCTTTGCCACACATTACAATGAGCTTACGGAACTCGCAATTACGCTTGAGGGCGTAAAAAACTACAATGTGTCTGTTAAGGAATGGGGAGATCAGATAATATTTCTCAGAAAGGTTGAAGAAGGCCCTGCCGACAAGAGCTATGGGATTCAGGTCGCGCAGCTTGCAGGGCTTCCGCAAGAGGTGATAGGAAGGGCAAAAGAAGTCCTTACAAACCTTGAGAAAGAGGAACTGGATGAGGCAGGAGAACCTAAATTCGCATCCCATAAACATAAAAAGAGAACTGTTCAGCTTGACCTCTTTGGAGCAAGAGAGGATTCCCTGCTGTCCGAGTTAATGAGCACGGATATGGAAGCGCTATCTCCGGAAGATGCATTAAACAAATTCAAAGAACTGAAGAAAAAGTGGATAAAATCCTGATATGCGTATTCCTATAGTCTGTTCATTATTTAAAGCCCTTCTTTAACTGTTTCATGCCCTGCAAAAATATTAAACTAATCCATGAGGTTATGGCTAAAAAGTGGCAGCATTTCATAGAGGAAGGTTATCTGCTTGTTGATGTATTTATTCAGGCCTTGGCCCTTGGCGCCGTCATTATACTAATCCCTCTTCCCGCCTTACTTAAAGTTAAACTTAAAGTAAATTTTCCGCCTTACTTCGCTCTCCTCGGCATCGGATTTATATTCATAGAAATATCGCTGATACATAGCGTAATACTGATGATAATGTTAGCACTGGAAACAGAATTTACAGCAGCGCTCTTAACCGTAGGCCTGACATATACGATAGCGCTCTGCTACTTAAAAAGAATATTTTTCTGAACAAATTAAGGATATGGCCTATAATATTTTCACCTATTACCTAAGCCCTTGCTCAACGCCTCAATAATCAGCCTTTTTTCCATAAAAAAATACTTGATATTTCTTTATGGAAAAGAGTATATTATGAGGCATTTGTTAGAGAAGTATACAAGTCTATCAGGCATACTTATCGTGTAAATGTAATGCCTATTTACTTTTTGGCGGGGTGGTATTCCCCCTGCCTGAGATCAAATAGTACGCTTCAGGCGGGAAGGGAAAACCTGCCTATTACATTATTTAAGATATAAGATATAGGCGGTTAATTTGGATTTAGGAATATTCGGCTCTATCAGCTTTGACTGGCATTTTGTTTCGGCACTTTTCAGCATTGTAATAATTGACCTTATCCTTGCAGGAGACAATGCCGTTGTCATTGCCATGGCTGTAAGGTCCCTGCCGACACAACAGAGGAAAAAAGGAATTCTCTACGGCGCTGGCGCTGCCGTCCTATTAAGAGTAATAGCCACATTTTTTGTAGCGCAGTTGCTTACGATAAGTTTTATTAAGCTTGTCGGAGGCATAGTAATATTATGGATAGCCGTAAAACTCTTCATTGAAGGCGCGCCTGAAGACGGCATGCAAAAAGAAGCCACGACAATTGCGCAGGCTATAAAGTTAATAGTTGTAGCGGATATCTCAATGTCAATAGACAATATGCTTGCGGTTGGAGGCGCATCTCACGGAAACATGTTCCTTCTACTTTTCGGACTCGGCCTAAGCATCCCTCTCGTTGTCTTTACAAGCAATTTATTGTCAATACTCATGGATAAATATCCAATAATTATTTATATAGGAGCTGCAGTTCTCGGAAAAGTAGGCGGAGAGATGATGATCACGGATCCTTTTACAGTGGGTATTTTGAATCCAAGCAAATTTGCTGTATATTCAGTTGAAGTAATCTTCGCAATAGGGGTTATCTTAGCAGGCAAGCTTTATATGAAGTGGAAAATATCCAGAGCAGAGAACGAAAAATCATGTTCATGAAAGATAAAACTGTGGAGGAACTATGGCGATTTTAACCATATCAAGAGAATTCGGAAGCGGCGGCAGAGAAATAGGTCAGGCAGTTGCCAAAATTTTGAATTATGAATTCATCAATAAAGCACGGCTGCTTGATGAGATACGCGCCACGGGCAAAAAATGGGAAGAATGGGGCCAAAACCTTGATGAACACTGCCCTACTATGTGGGAAAAATATGACTGGTCGTTCAGGGGTTTTACTGCCATGCTCCAGAGCCTTATCCTGAATTATGCGCTTAACGACAAAGTGGTAATCATGGGAAGAGGCGGAAACTTTCTGCTGAAAGATATTCCTTATGCGCTCAGAGTCCGCGTTACAGCGTCTATTGAACAGAGAGTGCAAAGAATCATGAAAAGAGAATCTATGGATAAAGACACTGCGCACTGGCTTATTGAAAAGACTGACAAAGAGAGGGCATGTTTTATCCATTTGATATATGGTAAACACTGGGACAGCCCTGAAGAATACGACATGGTGCTGGACACAGGTTCAAAATCCATTGATGAGCTGACCGGTATTGTTAAAGAATCCCTGCTGAAAAAAGACAGGTTTAAGACAAAAGAGGCAGGGAATAACCTCATAATGAGGGCACTTGCGGCAAAGATAAAGGCAGAACTGCTTACCGACCCTTCGTTCTTCATCCCTACACTGGATGTTATTTATAACGGTAAAGAGATTATCCTCCGCGGCGTTATACACAATCCTAAAGAACACAAGCGCATTGAGGAAAAGGCAAAAGAGCTTGCAGGAGCCGTCTCCATAAAATGCGAACTGCATTATAGAGGTGAAAATCCATAAAACTGCTTGAACCCTTGCAGTATAATATTCAACTGACAATTAATTCCTTTTTTTAGTTGATTAAGAGCGCTTGCATAGAGATTTTTTTGACTCTATCTTGCGCTCTTTAGTGTGGATGTTAGCTCATCTTCTTCCACACATGATAAACCCTCTGCAAAACCGTCACATGCGTAAGGATGAGCATTGTCCATAGAATTGGCGTAAACCATCCGGTCAGCAAAGCGAATATCAGAAGAATAATCCTCTCCGGCCTTTCCATAATGCCGGTGCTGCATGATTCGCCGAGACCCTCTGCCCTTGCCCTTGCATAGCTGATTAAAAATGCGCCAACCAATGTGCCAAGGCTTAAGAATGCCCCTGTATGCTCGCCTATTGAAGCAAGATACCATGCAACAGAAAGAAAGAGAAACGCATCGGAATATCTGTCAAGCACTGAATCAAGAAATGCCCCGCACTTTGTAACCTTATTGTTTACCCTCGCAGAAACGCCGTCAAGCATGTCAAACAATCCGCCGATGAGAATAAGCATACCGCCAAGTCTTATGTTATATGGAAGGACAAAAGCCGCAGCTACAGTTATAACAAAGCCGGCCGCTGTGAGCATATTAGGATTTAATGGAATATTTTTTACGAGAGGAGTTAAAGGCTTGTCTAAGAAATGACCGAATTTAGCGCCAATCATCTATCCCTTTTTCCGGCAATAAATTCTTCCAGCATATTACGCGCCTCTTCATCGGAAAACTGCTTCATGGGATGCTTCATGAAATATGCTGAGGGAGAAATAAGAACTCCCCCTATTTTTCTGTCACGCGCAATCCTGCAGCATCTTATGGCATCTATAACAACGCCCGCGCTGTTTGGAGAGTCTTCAACAGAAAGCCTGAGTTCAAAATTAACAGGGATATTCCCGAAACCCCTACCCTCCATCCTTAAAAAACAGACCTTGTTATCATTCAGCCATGGGATATAATCAGAAGGGCCTATATGAATATTATCCGCATTAAGGGGATTGGCAAGCTGCGACTGGACAGCCTCTGTCTTTGAAATTTTCTTGGATTTTAGCCTTGTATGATTCAGCATGTTCAGAAAATCGGTATTGCCTCCGACATTCAACTGATAAGTATTGTCAATCTTGACGCCTCTGTCCATGAACAGCTTTGTAAGCATCCTGTGTATTATTGTTGCGCCTATCTGGCTCTTGACGTCATCTCCTATAATTGGAATGTTTTTCTCTTCAAAGCGCTTTGCCCATGATTTATTTGACGCTATGAACACTGGGATGCAATTTATCAAGCTTACGCCGGTTTTCAGGCACGCCTCTGCATAAAAGGCAGTTGCCTTCTCCGAGCCTACAGGGAGATAGTTTAAGAGGATATCCGCTCCGCTCTGTTTTAAAACTCTTGCAGCGTCACACGGTTTTTTATCAGCAGCAACAAATCTGCGTTTCTCAGAATAATCTTTCATGTGCTGTGATATGCCGTCCAGTATTTCTCCCATCTGAACTGTAACGGAATATTTATGGAGTTTCTTATTGAATATCTTTGTGCAGTTCGGCTCCGCAAATACGGCCTCTTTCAGCGGCCTGCCCACTTTTCTCTTATCAATGTCAAATGCGGCGACTATGTCTATATCAGCAGACTTGTATCCTCCGAGGTCATAATGCATCAGGCCCAAGGACTTGTCAGGATGCCGGTCTGCCAATCCCTTATAATATCCAATCCCCTGTATCAGAGAGCTTGCACAGTTTCCGACTCCGGCAATCGCGATGCGTATCTTGCCTTTCATCTCTCTTCAAAAACCTCCATTCATTATGTTCTGGCCTTTAAATTCCTACTGTAAAGCAATGTTTTTGGTCGGGGCGACCCGATTTGAACGGGCGACCACTCGCACCCCAAGCGAGTGCGCTACCAGGCTGCGCTACGCCCCGATTTACTGAATCTTGCTCAGAATTTCCTTGAGCCTTTTCCTTACATGCCCCAGGATTTTATCCGGCGGTGGGGTATCAGCCGCTTTAGACTCTGCGGCATGCCTGACATAGGAGGTGTTCTCTCCAAACCTTTTCCTTACGCCTTCAATAGTATATCTCTCCTGATAAAGAAGCCTTTTTATCTCCAGAATAAGTTCAAGGTCTTTTTTAACATACACTCTCTGGCCGGACTTATTCTTTCTCGGTTTTAAAAAAGCAAATTCAGTCTCCCAGTATCTGAGCACATAAGGCTCAATCTCCGCAATCCTGCTGACCTCTCCTATCTTATAAAAGAGCTTATCAGGAATAGGATTCCGGGCTTCAACAGTTTTAACAGAATGTTTATACATGCCTTACTCTATTATTAACTTTAATTTGTTGCTGGCCCTGAATGTAATTACCTTGCGCGGCGATATCTCAAGGTCTTCGCCGGTCTTGGGATTTCTTCCCCTCCTTGCAGCCTTTTTCCTGACATGGAAAGTTCCAAAACCGGAAACCTTAACAGACTCGCCTTCTTTAAACGTCTGTTTGAGTGTGTCAAATATTATTTCAATTATGTCCTGCGCCTCTTTTTTAGAGAGGCCTACCTTCTCAAATATTGAATCTGCGATGTCAGCCTTTGTCATATTTACTCCTTTTTACTCATTAAATCATATGTTATTTAGAATACTAATTTTCTTAATTATATTAAGGAGATAGCTCCTTGTCAAGAAGAAATTAGTTTAAATCTTAAAATAGCCAACAATCTGTCCTCTGTGCTATTATAACAACGAGGAATTTTATGGCATACAGAGATCTCAGGAATTTTATAAATCTGCTTGAAAAAAGAGGGCTTTTGCACCGCATAAAGGCAGAGGTTGACCCCTTGCTTGAGATATCCGAGATTACAGACAGGATGTCAAAGAGCCCTAACGGCGGAAAAGCATTGCTGTTTGAAAATGTAAAAGGCTCTTCTTTCCCTGTTGCCGCAAACCTCTTCGGCTCATTTGAAAGGATGTGCATAGCGCTTGAAGTAAGCAAGTTTGATGACGTAGCAAAGCGCATAGAGGACTTGCTTAATCAAGCGCCTCCGAAAACATTTCTTGAAAAAATTGCAATGCTTCCGAAGCTGATTGAGCTTTCGCAATATCTTCCTAAATATGTTAAAAGCGCGCCATGTCAGGAGGTCATAGAAAAAGACAACCCCGACCTTTCAAAATTTCCAATAATAAAATGCTGGCCTCATGACGGGCAGGCAAATACAGCAATCAGCGGTCAGCAGTCAGCAATCAGCAATCCAGAGAACGAGGGGAGGTTCATTACGCTTCCGATGGTCTTTACAAAAGACCCTGAGACAGGAAGGCCCAACTGCGGGATGTACCGCATCCATATATACGATAAGAAAACAACGGGAATGCACTGGCATATACATAAGGACGGAGCACGGCATTATGAAAAATATAAAGAGCTTGGACAGAGAATGCCTGCCGCAATTGCCGTTGGAGGCGACCCTGCCGTAATCTATTCCGCAAGCGCGCCATTGCCTGAGGCTATAGACGAGATGCTCTTTGCCGGTTTTCTGAGAAAGGCTCCTGTAGAAATGGTGAAGTGCGTAACAAGTGATATTCAAGTCCCTGCCAACAGCGAGCTTGTCATAGAGGGTTATCTTGAACCCGGAGAGATGCGCATCGAGGGGCCCTTCGGAGACCACACAGGTTTTTACTCTGCCGCAGAACCCTACCCTGTCTTTCATGTGACATGCATCACGCACAGGAAAGACATGATATACCCTGCAACGCTTGTAGGTAAACCCCCGATGGAAGACTGCTATATGGGAAAGGCGACAGAGAGAATCTTTCTGCCCTTACTAAGGCTGGATTTCCCTGAGATAAAGGACATAAACCTTCCGATGGAAGGCGTATTCCATAACTTTGCTTTAATCTCGATAAAGAAAAGCTATCCGGGCCATGCAAAAAAGATAATACACGGGTTATGGGGAAAGGGACAGATGACGTTTGCCAAGCTGCTCATCGTTGTTGACGATGATGTTGACGTTCAGAACCTTTCATACACCGCGTGGAGAGTGCTTAACAATGTTGACTGGAAGAGAGATGTTGTGATTTCAGAAGGCCCACTTGATGCGCTTGACCATGCCGCAAACTGGCCGAAATACGGTGCAAAGATGGGCATAGATGCGACGAGGAAGATGCGTGAAGAGGGGATGATGCGTGACTGGCCCGAAGAGATTTACATGTCAGAGGAAATAAAGCAACTCGTTGATAGAGGATGGAAAGAATACGGATTTTGATTTTAGCTTTTAGCTGATAGCTTTCAGCTGACAGCTTAAGACAGGAATATTCAGCTTTGGCGCAATGCCAGAGAAAAAACTGAAGGCAAATTAATCAATTATGTCTCATATTTTCATAAAATGGCTTATAAACACAATAGCAATCATGCTTGCTATTAAATTCGTTCCGGGAATTACCTTTTCCGGTGAATGGTGGGGGATTCTGCTCACAGGCGTTGTCTTCGGCCTTGTGAATACATTCATACGCCCTCTCATAAAGTTCTTTACCCTGCCGCTTCTCATATTCTCACTCGGACTCTTTACATTCGTGATAAATGCCGCAATGCTCGGCGTCACTTCATGGGTGTCGGAAAGAATGAATCTTGGTTTTCACGTTGATGGTTTTAAGTCTGCTTTCATAGGAGCGTTTCTCATCAGCATCGTAAGCCTGGCGCTCTCCTGCTTCGTGAACGGAGGAGACAGAAAACAGCATCCAGAAAGCTGAGAGTTTTTCATGTGTTTTTCTCTTGTTTACTCTGTCCGGCAGGTATAAAATATAAAACTTAGAGAAGCAACCAAGGCAATCACAATGGAAAAACAATCACAGACAAAGGGCATAATCAGGTCGCTCGGCCTTGTCTTTGGAGACATCGGGACAAGCCCGATTTATACGGTCACTGTTGTATTTCTCCTCCTGAAACCTACGCATGACAATGTTATCGGCGTCCTGTCTTTAATAGTCTGGACACTTGTAACCCTTGTCACAGTGCAGTATGCCTGGCTTGCCATGAGCCTGAGCAGAAGAGGCGAAGGCGGAGACATCGTGCTCAGAGAAATCTTTCTTTCACTTACAGGTTCCAAAAAAAGATTATTGTTTATAGCCATACTGCCAATCATAAGTGTTTCACTGCTTATCGGTGATGGAGTAATCACGCCTGCCATCAGTATATTGAGCGCTGTAGAAGGTTCCCGTTTAATCCCAGGACTCAAAAATCTTCCCAATCTATCTATTGTCTTTATTGCCGGGATAATTGCCATTATACTATTCTCATTTCAGCGCAAAGGCACAGAGAAAGTTGCAGGCGCATTCGGGCCTATTATGGTTGTATGGTTCACATCCCTTGCAACAGTGGGCATCTTATCTGTCCTTGAAGCGCCAGAGGTCTTAAAGGCGTTAAATCCGTACTACGGGATAAAATTTCTATCAGATAATGGTTTTATAGGATTCATAGCCCTTGGAGAGATAATCCTCTGCGCAACAGGCGGCGAGGCATTATATGCAGACATGGGGCATCTTGGCGGGAAACCTATACGCCAGGCATGGTCAGGAGTCTTTATCGCCCTTGTGCTTAATTACCTTGGGCAGGGGGCATTCTTATTAAGATATCCCGAGACAAAGACCATACTCTTCGAAATGGTTTTCCATTACATAGAAATCCTGTATATACCGTTCCTGTTATTAAGCATAACAGCAACTGTGATTGCCTCGCAGGCAATGATAAGCGGAATGTTCTCAATAGTCTATCAGGGGATAAACACGAGACTGATGCCCATGTTCAAAGTGGATTACACATCTACTGAGAGAAGGTCACAGATATACTTAAGTTCTGTAAACTGGTTCCTTCTTATTTCAGTGCTTTTCATAATGTTTGAATTTAAGGAATCAAGCAGCCTTGCCGCAGCCTACGGCCTTGCAGTTACAGGCACAATGACCCTGACAGGCATAATGATGGCTCTTATCTTTTATCTCAAAAAGAAACCTCTGCTCTCAGCTATTTCCGTTCTTGTAACATGCATTGATGTTGCATATTTCACTGCAAATTTCTACAAGATACCTCACGGCGGCTACTGGTCGCTCATAATTGCCTCAATACCTTTTGGAATGATAATCCTTTATACAAAAGGGCAGAAAAGGCTTTACAGAAATATGAGCTTCATGCCGTTAGAAGAATTTCTGCACAAATTTACCAGAGTATACGAGACAACCGAAAGGATAAAGGGGACAGTGCTGTTTCTTATAAGGGACGCAAAAGAGCTTCCTTTTTATATAACACAGACTATGTTTTATCACGGCATCTTATACGAAGACAATATACTTGTATCCATAATCAAGAGGGACGACCCTTTCGGCGTTACGGGTTTCTTTAAAGAAGGCCTCGCAAAAGGCCTCAGGGTGTTTGAGATACAGATGGGATATATGGAAATGGTTGACATAGAGGAGATATTGAGAGAGGCAGGCGTAGAGGAGAGGTCTGTCTTTTATGGGGTTGAAGAAATTGCCACCAGCAACCCGATATGGAAGGCTTTCTATTTCATCAAGAGAAATACCTCAACGTTTATCCGTTTCTACCAGTTCCCTCCTAAAAAACTTCACGGCGTCATTACAAAGGTGGAGTTATAGTATGCGTGATAAATGCGGCGGCGCAGCAAATCTGAGAACCCCTATCCTTAAGGTAAAGCGGTGTCCCGAATGTGATGCCGATGTGGAAATCTTTTCAACCGATATCGAGACAAAATGCGGCAAATGCGGATTTATCATATACAATGAGATTGAGTCGTGCATCCAGTGGTGCAAATATGCAAAGGAATGTGTTGGAGAGGAACTTTATAAGAAATTGAAAAAGCAATAAAAGCACTTTAATCACCTTTGCCGTTTATACTCTTCTGCCTTCTTTATCATCCCGCTTGTCCATTCAGGCGTTCCGAGTGCGTGGGTATGCGTATACGTTGCAAGGACATTCTTATAGCACAGGCCGTCCAGTTTATCTGTAATCCCCTCTCCCCTCTTCATCCCAAAGGCAAAAGAGATATTCCCTGCATTGAATTCTGAGGCTGCTTCAGGGTTAATGACGCGGGAATAATGGAACTCATGCCCTTTAAGCACAGCGCCCTCAGGATAAAAGGGATTGGCTTTCCGCACCTCTGCTATTGAATAACCGTGAGCCTGCGGCTTCTTCTCAAGAGAAAAAATGAACGGAAAAATTTCTGTCATTGGATATGTCCTGCCGTCTACGACAAGGGACTTGCCTAAATACATCAGCCCTCCGCACTCAGCATAGACAGAAAGCCCTTTTTCAATGGCTTTCCTCAGAGAATCTCTGAAATCACTGTTTTCAGCAAGGGCTATCGCATGTGTCTCAGGAAACCCTCCGCCGATATAAAGCGCATCAATATCAGGAAGCGACTTTTCCTTTAATGCGCTTATCTCTATTATTTCCGCTCCCAGCGCCTTAAGCTCTTCAAAGTTTTCGGGATAATAAAACTGAAAAGCAGAATCCCTGATAACGCCAATTTTAAGTCCTGATGATGCATGATGCATGATGCATGATGCACGATTTCCTTCATCCTGTATCCTGCATCGTGTATCGTGTATCGTGTTGGTCATGGGCTCTGCCTCTTTTGCAATCTTTAAAATAGCATCAACATCAATATATTCCTCAGTTATCTCAAGCGCTTTATCAATTGCCTTCTGAGCCCCTATATGTTCCTGAAAAGGCACCAGCCCCATATGCCTCTCCGGAAAATTTTCTTCTCTCATTCTGGGAAACGCTCCAAGGACTGGAATCTTGCAGTATTTCTCTATAGAGTTCCTGATTATGAATTCATGCCTGCTTCCCGCGATATAGTTCAGGACAACGCCCTTTATTTCAACACCTGAATCAAACTTCTGAATGCCTGCTATTATTGCCGCAATCGTCCTTGTTGCCTTTGTGCAGTCAACAATAAGCAGGACAGGCGATTTAAGCATCTTTGCAAGCTCTGCTGTGCTGTGAGTGCCTTGCTCGTCCATCCCGTCATAAAATCCCCTATTGCCTTCTATCACGGCAATATCAGCAGTTTTCGCATGATTCATAAACGAAGGGATTATCCGCGATTCGCTGACTAAAAATGTATCAAGGTTATAGCACGGGGTTCCTGCTGCGGTTGAAAGCCATCCGCCGTCAATATAATCAGGGCCTTTTTTGAATGGGATAACTTTCATCCCTTTCTTCCTGAATGCTGCTATCAACCCAAGCGAAAGAGTTGTCTTGCCTGAGCCGCCCTTCAAACCTGCTACAATAATTCTCGGATATTTCATTTTCATTCAATCGTTCCTTTGAATACGATATATTGCCTTAAATTTTGGTGATAATCAACCGTCCAAAAAAAAGGCACTGGGAGCATACTGCTTCCACTGCCTTTTAAAATCAGTTGATTAAACTGCTGGATTTACTTTATAAGTCCTTTTTCCCTGAGATACTCTTCGCTTGGAATTTCCACCGAGCTTGCACCGCCGCCGTAGGAATACATAAGCCTTCCTACATCTATCATTCCCCTCATCGCCTTTTTAACCACATCCTTATCAATCCCGGTCTCAGCGCTCATGCCGTTGATGATATCCTTTTCTTTCAGTTTCTTTTTACCTTTTGCGGCCTGTACGAAGGCAAAAATTTTGTCTTGCAGTTCAGCTGTTTCCATATACCTTACCTCCATGATAGCTTTTATAGAGTTTATAAGAAGGGCAGTCCAGAGAATCGGGACTGCCCTTGTCCTTAAATCCCTAATATTACCACTTGAATGCTGGCGAAGTCCTCAAGGTATCTCTCATAAAGGTGAAGTCATCGATAGAATGGAATGTGAACTCAATGCCGGTAAGAGAGAAGAACCTCTCCCATCCGACCCTCTCAATCCATTCACCAACCCTCTCGTGTTTCCGTGCATTCGCAGCATAAACCTCAACAATATGTTTTACTGCTGCAACAACCTTCGGCCATCTTGGCGGCTCGTTTGAGATGTAAGGGATAACGAGCTTGGAGAATTTCGGGTTAGTCCTTAAGGTGCTGACCTTACCGCCGACAACGATTGCAATACCGTCTCTCTCCGGATCCTTGATGCTCATCGGTGGACATACGGTGAAGCAGTTACCACAGAACATGCACTTTTCAGGGTTGATCTTGACACTCTTCTGTGCAGTATCAGGGCTGATTGCGCGGGTCGGACAGGATCCGATGACCGTAGGAAGCTCGCACATGTTCTTAAAGTTTGCGTGGGCAATTGTAGGGATCTTTGTATGCACCGCAACAATGGCTATGTCAGAGCAATGAACAGCTCCGCACATATTCACACAGCAGGCGACCGCGAGTCTAAGCTTATTGGGGAGCCTCTTTGACTCAAAGTATTCATAAAGTTCATCCATCATGGATTTTACAAGTCCTGACGCGTCAGTGGCAGCGCTGTGGCAGTGTACCCATCCCTGGGTATGGACAATGTTGCTGATACCATAACCAATACCACCCATCTTGAAGCCTTTATCTTTAAGCTCCTTCTTCAGCGGCTCAAGTTTCTTCTCGTCTGAAACTATGAATTCCACATTGTTTCTTGTTGTGTACCTTAGGTATCCGTCGCAATACTTTTCTGCAATATCGCACTGCTCACGGATTGTCGCAGTGGACAAGAGCCTCGGAGATGCAACTCTGACTGTCCATATCTTGTCTCCACTCTCTCCAACATGAACCATTGTCCCCGGAGTCAGTACCTCATGGTACTTCCACTTGCCGTAATTCTTTTGTATAACAGGCGGCAAGAACTGTTTATAATGAGGCGGCCCAATGTCTGTTTTCCTCTGTGGTAATGCCATCTTTAATATCCTCCTTATTCAGATTTTATTAAAATTTATATTTTCCTGTTTTCTTTTCTTCTGCTTCTTTCGCCTTGTATGCAGTTATATCTTCTTCTGTATAGAACATGAAGGGATCCTTCCTCGGCTCCTTAATCTGCTGCGGTAGAGGCGGCACGCCAATATACTCAAGGAAGGACCGCATGCCTTTCGTCTCGATGACCTCACCGATTCTCTCTCTCGGCTTTGCATTCTCATCCCACCAATCCCAAATCTTTCTGATTAATTCTTTCAGTTCTGTATATGGCGGCTCAAGCTTGATGAACGGAACGACAACCCATGAAAGAAGAGAGCCGACAACGATCGGGGCCTTACTGCCGATACAGATGGTTGCTCCTTTTTCACCACTAGGCTTCAGGGCCTTTGTCATCTTTGCTATACAGTGCATGCACCTGCTGCACTCAGCATTATCTATCTTCATTTCCTTGCCGTCATAGCTGATACACTGGGTCGGACACATATTCACAATTTCGGCGTTGATATCCATCCTATTCTTGGCATAATTCTTGACTTCGGCCTGGTCGATCACGATATTACCCTTCCATGTTCCGATAATTGACATGTCGGAACGCGCGAGTGATGCAACACAGTCGCAGGCGCAACCTGACAACTTAAACTTAAATTTATAAGAGAACGACGGCCTGTGCATCTCATCCTGGAATTCCTGTGTCAACGCATAGTTCAGATCGAGGGTATCATAGTTTGCCCATTCACAGCGGGCAGGGCCAACGCAGCAGCTCGGAGTTCTGAGCGCTGAACCTGAACTGCCGAGGTCCCATCCGCGGGAGGAATATTCAGCAAATACCGCCTCAAGCGATTCTGTCCTGCAACCCAGAAGAACCAAGTCGCCTGTTGAACCATGCATGTTTGTAATGCCGCTTCCGTATTTATCCCATATATCGCATATCTCTTTAAGCGCCTTGCTTGTGTAGAAAAATCCGCTCGGCTGGTTTAATCTGACGGTATGGAAATGCGCCACACCTGGGAATTCATCGCCTAATTCAGAATACCTTCCGATAACTCCGCCTCCGTACCCAAGAACGCCGACTATACCACCGTGTTTCCAGTATCCAACCTTGGTGCTGTAACATTTTTCAAGATGACCGACAGCGTCATTCGCCATCTCATTGGTCTTGGCAGCTTTTTTCATCTCCGTGACAAAGCTTGGCCACGGACCCTTTTCAAGGTCGTCAATTAAGGGCGTATTATACTTTTTCATCAAATTCCTCCTTTGTGTGATTTTTATAGCCTAATTTTCGTGAAAAAATGTAAACTAAACAGATTAAAACACCTCTTATCTAATAGTCAAATAAAAAAATTAATTTATTAATCACAATTATTTATTATCAATAAATTCTCTGCAGTTAAGTGTTCGATCAGGCTTTAGAGCCATCGCTTAATGCCTCCGGCCAAGGGAATGTCATCAAAATATGCTATAACTATAGGTTTTTAAAGATAATTTTGTCAATGATATTACGCATCTCTGCTGAGAAATCTTATGGCTTCTTTTACCTTCTCTAAATCTACCTGAGTATTGAGGCAGGGGCCAAAAGGCCGCTCGTTTGGAATGCCAAGCACAGGCAGCGGATAGGTATCAACAATCCCGCTGCTAAGGTCTGCTTCGCATGCGACAGCAACTATTGCATCGGGCCTTAAATCTTTTATAATCCTCCTTGCAAGCGTACCGCCTGTTGCGACAGAAAGGTTAAGCTTATTCTCATCTGCAATCTGTATGAGATCTTTTATCTCGCACTTGCCGCATCCTTCACAGTTATAAATATTATGCGTAAGCCGGATTGTGCACTCATCTATCTGAAGGCAGTGCGGCAAGAGAAGCAGTATCTTCTTTGTCTTCGGATTTTCAGCCCTGACAAGTTTATTGTTAAGGTTTATGATAAACTGCTGAAGCTGTTCTTTCTTATCCTTTCTGAAAGAGCCTATAACCATAAGCATTGGATACAAAAACCTCAGCGCCAATCCCCTTATCCACCTACGCTTCATCGAAATACGTCCCTTCCTTTATGTTCCTGCCCTGAAGAAAAGCCTTTGCCGGCATCATTTTTTTGTTCTGCGGCTGAAGTGCAATAATGGAAAGCAGCCCGCAGCCCGTGCCTGCAATAAACTCACCATCATGCGCTTTTTCTATCCGCCCGGCCATTCCTGAGCCG
Source organism: Nitrospirae bacterium GWF2_44_13 (assembly GCA_001805105.1). Lineage (GTDB taxonomy): Bacteria > Nitrospirota > Thermodesulfovibrionia > Thermodesulfovibrionales > UBA1546 > UBA1546. The sequence goes on from MHEE01000015.1 coordinate 250,824, forward strand.
GAAACCGCCTTAACACCAATAAGTTTAATCATTTCCCCATTCAAATAACAATACGCCCCGGGCCATGGGTGCATTCCCCTCACAAAATTGGACAGTTCCGGTGCTGTCTTTGTCCAGTTCACCCTGCCATCCTCTTTTTTGATAATTGGAGCATAAGCAGCCTCTTTTGACTGTTTCTGCGGTTTCAATGAGCCGTCCTTTATACTGCTTATCGTCTTAAGCAGCAGCGATGCTCCAATTTCAGACAACCTAAGGCTCAGGGTTTCTGTTGTATCATCACCTCTAACCTCAAGCTCTTCCTGAAGCAGAATATCGCCTGTGTCAAGCCCCTTATCCATAAGCATGGTTGTAATGCCTGTTTTTTTCTCGCCGTTTATTATCGCCCACGCAATCGGAGCCGCGCCCCTGTATTTTGGGAGAAGTGATGCATGGACATTTATGCAGCCCAGCTCAGGAAGCCTGAGTATCTCCTCCGTAAGAATCTTTCCGTAAGCCACAACCGCTATAAGCTCCGGCTTTATTGACGAAAGTTCATTCAGAAAAGCAGTGTCATTCATTTTCTTCGGCTGAAGCACGTTTATCCCGTTTTTTACAGCAAGTTCTTTCACAGGCGACTGCGAAAGTAAATGCCCCCTTCCTTTTTTTCTGTCAGGTTGTGTTACAACTGCAGAGATTTCTTCTCCAGCCTGAAGTAGCGCTTTAAGTGATGAGACTGCAAACAAAGGGGTACCGAAAAAGACTATACGCATTTATCTCCAATAAAAGTTATGATTTCTTAGATTTTTCACTTAAAATTTTTTTATAGCGCTTCTTGAAAAACTCTCTCTTGATGGGGCTCAATCTGTCAATGAAGAGTAATCCGTCAAGATGGTCTATCTCATGCTGAAGCGCCCTTGCAAGAAGGTCTCCGCCTGCTATCTCTATGGGTTTGCCTTTTCTGTCTAACCCCTTTACCAGAACCTCCTCTGCCCTTTTTACTTTTGCCCTGTACTCATGGATGCTCAGGCACCCCTCTTCATCTTCAACAGAGCCTTTTCTTTCAACAATCTCCGGATTTATGAGTACTATAAGGGGTGTTTTTTCATCAGCCATGCTTATATCTATCACACACAGCCTCTTTGAAACTCCAACCTGATTAGCTGCAAGGCCAACCCCTTTCGCAGCATACATTGTTTCTATCATGTCATCTATCAATCTCTGGATGCTGCTGTTTATGTCAACAACAGGAGCAGTTTTTTCCTTTAAAACCTTTTCAGGATATTTTTTAATCTCAAGCAGCGCCATTCTTTATTATAAACCATTTTAAGGTAAGTGAAGAAATGATAATAACAGGAATAAGGATGCTTAATAGTTTTTGTTTTACTTTAAATGTCTCCCTTATCCAAATCTGTTAGAATATTCCATGCATCCTATAGAGATAATCAGAAAATACTACAATCCAGAATCCGAGGCTTATAGTTTCCTTGTTCAGCACAGCAGGATGGTGGCAAAAAAGGCAGCTGAAGTTGCTGAGAGGGTCAGGCATCTGAATCCTGATATAAAATTTATTGAAGAGGCAGCAATGCTGCATGACATAGGGATATTCATGACAAATGCGCCGCAGCTTGGTTGCTATGGAGACAAACCCTATATCTGTCACGGTTATCTCGGAAGAGAACTGCTGGAGAGGGAGGGATTCCCAAGACACGCAATCGTGTGCGAAACGCATATTGGCGTAGGATTATCTGTTAAAGACATAGAGAAAAACAATTTTCCTATTCCGAAACGAGATATGATTCCGACAACTATTGAAGAAAAAATTATATGCTTTGCGGATAAATTCTTTTCAAAAGACAACGAACCCCTCAAAGAAAAACCGATTTCAAAAGCAAGAGAATTCATAGCAAGATTCGGAGACGGTAAACTTAAGCAGTTTGATGAATGGGTAAAGTTGTTTAAAGAAACAGAGTAACTTTACTTATTCAGCGCCCTCTCAACAGTCCTTATTGCACAGAACTCTCCACACATGCTGCACACTTCGCTTTCCGTTGGAGGAATCTCCGCCCTCCATTCTTTTACCTTTTCAGGATTAAGGCTCAAGGCAATCTGGCCATTCCAGTCAAGCGCCTTCCTGCATTTTGCCATCTGAATATCTTTATCAATTGCTCCTTTTATCCCCTTTGCTATGTCAGCGGCATGGGCAGCAAGCTTTGATACTATGACTCCTTCTTTTACATCCTCTATGGTCGGAAGCCTTATATGCTCTGAAGGAGTAACATAGCACAGGAAATCTGCTCCGGCTGCTCCTGCAATCGCGCCTCCGATAGCTGCTGTTATGTGGTCATAACCCATTCCTATGTCTGTTACCAATGGCCCCAGAACATAAAACGGCGCTCCTTTGCAAATCTCCTTTTCGAGCCTTACATTCAGCTCAACCTGATTCAAAGGAACATGGCCCGGCCCTTCGATAATTACCTGAATATTTTTCTCTACAGCCATATCCCTTAGTTCTCCAAGTGTGAGGAGTTCCTCTATCTGAGTTCTGTCTGTTGCATCTGCAAGGCATCCCGGACGCATCCCGTCTCCGAGGCTCAGTGTCATGTCATATTTACAGGCAATCTCAAGAAGCCTGTCATACTGCTCATAAAGAGGATTTTCTTTCTGATTGTATATCATCCATTCAAGGAGAAACGAGCCTCCTCTGCTTACTATGTCAAGAATCCTTCCCTCTTTTTTCAATCTCTCGACCGCCCTCATTGTGAGTCCCGAATGAACAGTAATGAAGTCAACGCCCTCTTCTGCATGTTCTTCTATTACTTTAAAAAGGTCGTCTGCTGTCATCTTTGCTATTGCGCCTTTCTTTTCAGCAGCACGAACAGCAGCCTCATAGATTGGAACTGTCCCAACTGCAACAGGAGATTTTTTAATCATCATCTTCCTGAGTTCTTTTATCGGCCCTCCTGTTGAAAGGTCCATCACAGCATCAGCGCCGTACTTAACAAGGACTTCAAGTTTTTCCATCTCCTCGTCTATTGAAATCCTGTCTCTTGAGGTGCCGATATTGGCATTTATTTTTGTGCGCATGTTTTTTCCGATACCCATAGGCTTTATCTTGTGGTTTATGTTTATCGGGATAACACTCACGCCTGATGCAATATCTCCCGAAAGCTGTTCGGGCGTCAACCCCTCATCAGATGCAACAAGCTTTACCTCATCTGTGATAATCCCCTTTTTCGCCAGTTCTATTCTCGTCATTTCAATAACTCCAAAAACTTCGTTGTTTTTTCTTTAATATCTTTAGCCCCTAAAATTCCACTTATCAGCGCAATGCCATCAGCGCCTGCATCCATAACCTCTTTAATTCTATCCTGCTTTATTCCCCCAATTGCAAAAACCGGAATTGAAATCTCAGCCTTTGCTTTTCTGTTAATATCAACTCCGAGAGGCTGGCCATATTTCATCTTTGACGGTGTTTTATAAACAGGACCGAGCGTTATAAAATCAGCGCCTTCCTTCTCTGCTTGCATTGCCTCTTCAATGCTGTGCGCTGATACCCCTATCATAAATTTATCTTTGGCGATTTTTCTTACAGCATGAGGAGGTATGCTATCCTGCCCGAGATGAACGCCATCAGCCTCAACAGACAGCGCAATATCAACCCTGTCATTAATGAATAATTTCGCCCTGTATTTATCTGTTATTTCCCTCATTCTGTATGCCATATATAGCAATTCCCTTGTGCCTAAATCTTTTTCTCTTAACTGCACTGCTTTCACGCCGCCTTTTAATGCCGCTTCAACAGCAGTGAATAGCGAACAGCTTTCAGCTATCAGCTTCCTGTCCGTTATTAAATATAATTTAAAGTCAACAGGCTGACTGCTGATTGCTGACTGCTGATTGCTCACTTTTACAGCATCCCCTCTATCGGACTGCTCGCAGCGGCATAAAGTTTTTTAGGAATCCTCCCTGCCTTATACGCAAGCCTGCCTGCAATCACCGCATGTTTCATAGCGCTTGCCATCGCAATCGGATCTTTTGCCCCTGCAATCGCAGTGTTAAGAAGCACCGCATCGCAGCCTAATTCCATCGCAACAGCAACGTCAGACGCAGTTCCTACACCAGCGTCCACGATAACAGGAGCTTTCACTGTCTCTAAAATAATCTTGATATTGTATGGATTCCTTATTCCAAGTCCGGAGCCTATCGGAGCAGCCAACGGCATCACAGCAACAGCGCCTGCATCAATCAGCCTTTTCGCCATTATTGGATCATCATTGGTGTATGGGAATACAAGGAAGCCTTCCTTTGCGAGAATCTCAGTAGCTTTGAGCAGGCCGATAACATCAGGGAAAAGTGTCTTTTCGTCTCCTATTACCTCAAGCTTAATCATATCCGAAATACCTGCCTCTCTTGCAAGCCTTGAATATCTGAGGGCATCCTCAACATTGTAACAGCCGGCAGTATTCGGAAGAATCTTGTATTTCCTGGGGTTAATATAGTCAAACAGGTTTTCGGATTTCCTGTCTATGATATTCACCCTTCTTACAGCAACAGTGACAACATCAGCGCCTGATGCCTCAATAGCCTTCTTCGTCTCCTCAAAGTCCTTATACTTTCCTGTCCCCACCCAGAGACGGGATTTGAATTCTATCCCTTTGATTATCAACTTATCTTCCATTGCCCTCCTCCAACAAAATTCACAATCTCAATCCTGTCCCCGTCTTTCAACCTGCAACTGCCATAATCAGACTTCTTTATTATTGAAAGATTTACCTCAACAGCAACCCTCTCAGGTTTAATGCAAAACTCTCCAAGAAGCTCCTGAAGAGTCTCAGCCTTTGACACTTCTAAATCCTCTCCGTTTATAATCAGCCTCATAAAAACAAAAAACCGCATCCATGGAAAAGGATACGGCCTGCCTTCCCATCCCTACGCCGGCATTATCCGTATCAGGTTCATGGGGTCTCCCGATAAAATCGGGACTCTCAGGCTCTCGCCTCCCCCAGGGGTTGATTTAAGTATAGTGGAGATTTTAAAGGAATGTCAAATCAGCGTATTTATCTTATGCGCCAGACACCCTGCCCCGAATCCATTGTCCACATTCATGACGGCAATTCCCGGCACGCATGAATTAAGCATAGCAAAAAGCGCAGTTAATCCACCGAGGCTCGTGCCGTATCCTGTTGATGTAGGCACAGCAATTATAGGCTTGTCTGTTAATCCTCCCACAACTGATGGAAGCGCGCCCTCCATTCCGGCAATAACAATGATAACCCTGGCGTCTTTAATATGTTTCTTATTATCCATGAGCCTGTGAAGTCCGGCAACACCGACATCATAAAGAGCATTAACCCTGCTTCCAAGAAACGAGGCTGTGACAGCTGCCTCCTCTGCAACGGGGATGTCTGATGTTCCCGCTGTAAGAATAAGAACATTCCCTGTTTTTTTCTTTTCTCTTCCTATTGAAATAATTCCTGATGCAGGATGAAAAACAGCGCCCCTGATTTTAAGGGTGTTATAAACATCTTTAGCGGCTTTAGTAATGAGGAATTTTTTGCTTTTTTTATACATTGCCTTTGCAATGCTAATCACCTGTTCCTTTGTCTTTCCCGACGCAAAGATAACCTCCGGCACTCCCTGCCTCAGATACCTGTGATGGTCAACCTTTGCAAATGAGATGTCTTCGTATGGAAAGTGCTTAAGTTTTTTTACTGCGCCTTCAACAGAGATGCCGCCGCTTTTTACCGACGAGAGAATCTTCTTTATCTTGTCGTTATTCATCCCTGGAATTAAAACTCAGACTTTAATGCGCGGTTCATGAGGTCATTGACAGCCTCTGCGGGACTTTTGTCCTCGTAGAGGACTTTGTATACCTGCTCCACAATAGGCATCTCAACATTATATTTTTTTGAAAGGTGATAGGCTGATTCAGCGGTATCCACACCCTCTGCAACCGCCCTTGTCTGTGAGAGAATATCAGCGAGTTTCATGCCCTGAGCAAGTTTAATCCCTGTCGTGTGATTCCTTGAAATTGTGCTTGTGCATGTCAGCACCAGATCGCCAAGCCCGCTTAATCCCGAAAAAGTCTCCTCTTTGGCGCCCATCGCAAGGCCAAGCCTTCTCATTTCCGCAAGCCCTCTTGTAATCATCGCTGCGCGCGCGTTGCTGCCCAGTCCGAGGCCGTCAGATATTCCTGATGCGATAGCCATCACATTTTTCAGCGCCCCGCCAAGTTCAACGCCGATTAAGTCATTGTTCGTATAAACCCTGAAATGATTTGTATTTAAAATTTCCTGAAGCAGCAAGCCTGTATCCGTATCTTCTGTTGCAAGCGTTACTGCTGTAGGTTTTTTCATTATCGCCTCTTTTGCAAAGCTGGGGCCGGAAATTACAGCGATCTTATGCGCTGTAATTTCTTTGAATATAGAAGAAACCGTAAGGAGGGTCCCCCGCTCTATGCCTTTTGATGCGCTTATGATTACAGCCTCATCGGGAATATAAAAATCCGCCTTTTCGAATACTGCTCTTGTATATTGTGTCGGTATAGCGCTCACAACATATCTGGCCTGTTTTACGGCTTCATTCAATTTATGCGTGATTCTTATGTTGTCGGGAATAGCAATATCAGGCAGGTAAATACCGTTTATTCTTGTGTTCCTTATCTCTTCGGCAAGAGATTCCTCATATACCCATAGAGAAATGTCAAAACCCTTCTCGGATAAAATACACGCAAGGGTTGTCCCCCAGCTTCCTGCGCCTATGACTGCAATATAGCCCATAAATATCAGTAAACAGTGTTAGTTATTAGTGTCAGTAACTGACACTCTAAATCTACCATTTTATCAACACCGACGCCCATGTAAGCCCGCCGCCGAAAGCCTCAAGAAGAACATAATCTCCGTCCCTTACCCTGCCCTGCCTTACGGCCTCATCAAGCGCAATAGGTATGGAGGCGGCAGATGTATTCCCGTATTTATCGATATTCACAAAAACCTTTTCCACCGGAAGGTTAAGCCTCTCGGCAGTTGCCTGTATGATTCTCAGATTAGCCTGATGAGGGATTAAAAGGGAAATCTGGGATGCCTTGAGCTTGTTTTCTTCGAGGGTTCTTGACACAAGATTTTCCAGTGTCCGCACAGCAACCTTGAAGGTCTCGTTGCCTTTCATCTTAAGATAGTGCATCTTCTTTTTCAGTGATTCTTTAGAGGGAGGATTAATTGAGCCGCCGCCCGGCATATGCAGGAGTTCCCACAGTGCTCCGTCAGACCTTATATGTGCAGAGACTATCCCTCTGTCTTCATCTGTCGCTTCCAGTATTGCGGCTCCGGCGCCATCGCCAAAAAGCACGCAAGTTGTCCTGTCTTCCCAGTCGGTAAAGCGCGAAAGGACTTCAGCGCCTACGACCAGTATTCTCTTATAAGTGCCGTTTTTTATAAAACTGTCCGCTATAGAAAGTCCGTAAAGGAATCCCGAACATGCGGCATTCACATCAAAGGCAGCAGCTTTTTTTATGCCGAGCTTATGCTGAAGATGGCATGCTGTTGCAGGTATAGGCATGTCCCCTGTGACCGTTGCAACAATTATCAATTCAATATCTTTTGCTTTTATATCCGCTTTTTTCAGGGCCGCCTTTGCCGCCTCATACGCAAGGTCCGATGCCGCCTCTTTCTCGCTTGCTATCCGCCTTTCCCTGATGCCTGACCTTTCCCTTATCCATTCATCAGACGTATCAACCATCTTTTCAAGATCAAAATTGGTAAGCACACGCTCCGGCACATAAGAGCCTGTTGCGATAATCTTAGCCCTTAACAACAGCCTTCTCCTTTGTGCGAAGGTTCAATATCTCCTCTGATATAATCTCATGAACTTTCTTTCTGGAAAACTCTGCTGCAACCTTGATTGCATTTCTTACTGCGCGCGATGAAGATCTTCCGTGGCTTATTATGCATGTGCCGTTTATTCCAAGCAGGGGCGCGCCGCCATATTCGGCATAGTCTGTTTTCTTTCTGAAGTTCTTCAGCGCAGGCTTCATAAAAAGATACCCGACCCTTCCTGTTGCCATTCCCGCAATCTCCCTCTTGAGCATTTTTATTATCATATCAGCAAGCCCTTCGCTGGTTTTCAAAAACACATTTCCTATAAACCCATCGCAGACCACCACATCAGCATCGCCGGAAAAAACATCTTTCCCCTCTATATTTCCTGTAAAATTCAGATTTGTGCCTTTAAGAAGCTTGAAGGCCTCTCTGGTAAGTTCGTTGCCCTTAACATCTTCCTCTCCTATGCTCAGAAGCGCCACCTTTGGCTCGCGCTTGCCTAAAATCGCCTTGTAATATGAGCTGCCCATCAATCCGAACTGAAGCAGATTCTCTGCCCTGCAGTCAACATTTGCGCCGGCATCTATCAGAACAAACAGGCCTTTGAGTGTAGGTATTGTAGCTGCGATAGCAGGCCTGTCAACGCCTTTTGATGTTCCGAGAACAAAGAGCGCCGAAGCCATTGCAACGCCTGAATTGCCTGCGCTCACCACTGCGTCAGCTTCTTTATTTTTCACAGCGTCAACAGCGCGCCTGATAGAGGAATCCTTTTTTTTCCTGAGAGCGGTAACAGGAGACTCATGCATTCCTATGACCTGAGATGTGTGCCTGATTTGAATACGGTTGGATGTGCAGCGCCTGTCTTTCAGTTCTTTTTTGAGCTGTGCCTCATCCCCGAAAAGTATGACCTCAAGGTCGTCGTATTCTCTTACAGTCTCAACAGCGCCCTCTACCGTAACAGCAGGGGCATAATCGCCCCCCATGGCATCAAGGGCAATCCTCATGCTTCTTTTTCAACTGTTTCAAGAACCTTGTTGCCGTTGTACGAACCGCAGCTTGGGCACACCCTGTGCGACAGCTTTAGTTCCTTACACTCAGGGCAAGAGCTTAAATTGGGCGTCTGTCCCTTCCAGTTTGCCCTGCGTTTGTCTCTTCTTGTCCTCGTATGTCTGTGCGTCGGATTAGCCATTTTTTTACTCCCTTCTTAATAATTCTTTTAATTCTTTCAGTCCCTCAAGTCTTGAGTCTGTTTTATCTAAAGTGCAACTGCATTTATTCACATTTAAGTCTGTCCCGCATTTCGGGCATATTCCCTTGCAGGTTTCACTGCACAGCGGTTTCATGGAAACATTCAAAAGTATCTGTTCTTTCAGCAGTTCCGTGAGTTCAAGCTCATCCCCGAAATAAAATCCTGTCTCCAGTTCATCTTCCCTGATCTCGCACTTGCCCTCTGCCTTCAATTCCTCGGCAGGGTGGTACGTTACAATAATTGGAGCGCTTATTTCAGATGTATAGTTTTTCAGGCATCTGCTGCATTCATGCTCTGCACTTGCCGTTATCTCACCCTGTATTACAACCTCGGGCATTATCTTCCTTATGCTTAACTGCCCTTTTACAGGAGAAACCAGTTTTATAACATCTGACTCAAGCGTCTCATCAATTGTAAGTTCCAGACCCTCGTCAGGTATCTCTGAAATCAGTATCTTCATCTTTGCGTACCAATAGAGAAAAGTGTTTAATTATAAAGAATACCCTAAAAACATGTCAAGGAAACCCAATGTGAAATTTACCTTGACCAACATTTTGGCATCTTATAATATTGCTAACATGGGGATAGAGAATATAAAACAATGACAGAGCGATCTCTGATTTTCAGAGGGCTTGTAATATGGGGGATGAACATGGGTGCAGGAATTTAAAGAAGGCTTTACAAAGCAGATAAACCAAAAAATGGATGCGGGCGGCTGATAGCCACCGATGAATTAAACAAGCTCCTCTATGCCTTGGCGCTTGAGACAGTGGACGCGAAGCAAGCATATGTTCCTCTCAATAACCTATGCGGAAATCGGGCCTTTCATTTATCCTCCGGTTAGGAATTAGGATTTGTAATTCTCCTTAACTGCACTGCATGCCTACGAAATAAGCTGCAAAAATGCCTATGCCGTAAAAAATTGCATGCAAACCAAACTCAGCCAGTAAAGATGATGTTGCTATCTCCATAAATCTGTCCTCCTTTTTAAATTTTACCTGTATTTCCTTATCACAGCAGTTACGACTCCAGCTATCTTCAGTTCTTTTTGGGGCTTTATCGGTTTAAATTTAGGATTCGCGGGGATAAGTGTTACAGCGTCTCCGCTTTTGTCCAGATATTTCATTGTCCATTCAGCATCAATCTCTGCAATCACAATATCTCCGCTTTTGGGAACCTGTCCCTTATCAACAATAACCATGTCTCCAGGAAGTATGCCTGCCTCTGACATTGAGTAGCCTGAGACCTTTAAGAGAAAAGTGGCCTGAGGATTTTTTACGAGGAAATCATCAAGTGAAAGGGTGTCTGAAAGCTCCTCTTCGGCGGGGCTCGGGAAACCTGCCTCAACAGTGCCGAGCATCTTTACGGAAGATGCTATTGAGACGGGTATGAGTCTGCCTTTGTCATCTCTTTCCAGAACCTTGAGTTTTTCAAGCTTATTGACCAGTTTATAAACCGCGTTCTTGGACTTCATCCCAACCATATCTCCTATTTCAGAAAAACTCGGCATCCTGCCTTTGTGGTGGTAGAAGTCTGCTATGTCCCTGATTCTTGCCTTTAGCCTGTTTTCCCTTAAGTCTTTTGTCATGGCTTTATTATATGGTGAACGATGGTTCACTGTCAAGAGAATTCTTAAAACCAACCGCCCCACCCTGCGTATTTCAATGTATAATCGCCGACCTCATTTTTTGGTAAGATATACCTGAACATGAAAAACATCAGAAAAATAGTCCTTGGAAACAAAATCAACTCAAAGGTATTCTCCCCCGAGCGGCTCGGGGTCTATATCGTCGGAGGGTATCTTAGGAATCTCCTAATTGGCAAGGAATCAAAAGATATTGACTATATTGTCCGCGGAGATATCAAGGAATTTGCAGCGCAGCTGCTTGTGCAGAAGCGCGGCAGCGCAACCATAGTTGAATTAAAAAAGGAGCGGATGATAAGGATTGTTCTTAAAAACGGGCTTACCCTTGATTTTACAGAACTCAAAGGTGATATTAAGGGCAATCTTGGAGAGAGGGATTTCACAATGAATGCTGTCGCATGGTCACCCGGCACAGGCACTATTGATCCGTTTAACGGCGTAAAAGACATCGCAAAGCACAGGATTAAAGCTATATCAATAGATAATTTCAGGAATGACCCGTTAAGGCTGCTAAGAATTTACCGCTTTGTTTCAGAACTCGGATGGAAGGCAGAGCCTGAAACCAGAAAAATGGCAAGACATCTGAGAGAAGAAATCAGGAAATCAGCGTCTGAAAGGATCACGCTTGAGTTTTTTAAGCTCCTTAATTTTAAAAACTTCCACAATGCCCTGAAAATAGCGTCAGATGATGGGCTGCTTGAATGCTTCCTGTCCATAACACATAAAGGTGTTTCTGAAAATATCAAAAGTATTCCTCGTCTTGAATCGGAAATTAAAAAACTTCCATCAAAATTCAAGCAGAATCTTGAAAAACCTTTTTCTCAGGAATTAACGCTTCACGGGCTTCTCCGGCTTGAGCATGTCCTTTACGGCTCGGCATTGAACAGAAACAGGCTAAGGTTGAGCAGAGTGATCAGAGAAAGGCTTAAGATAACGCATAAGCTTCTTCACAAAACAAAAAAACAGGATATATTTTCTCAGAAAAATCTCTTTGAAACTTTCTTTAAGGCAAAAGATTCTGCCTTTGACCTCCTGATTCTCTCAGAAAATGTAAAACTTCTTAGTCAATTTGAAAGGTTTAAGAAGATATGGAAAAGAAGTTTTCTTACGTCAGAGGAGATTATGGATATAACAGGGCTTAAAGGAGGAGTAAAACTCGGAAAGCTCATTTATGGATTGAAAAAGATACAGTTTGAAGATACGCTTAAGACGAAAAAAGAGACAGAGGAATGGCTGAAACAAGAAAGGAGAATCCGCCATTAAACGCTACATCCTAAAAAGGTTTTTTATCTTAGTCCTTCTCCTGTTCGGCATTACGCTTCTTACATTTTCACTTACAAAGGCGCTTCCCGGAGACCCTGTGCAGAGCATGGTCGGCGAGAGGGCGCAGCCTGAAGTAATAGAAAAGATAAGAAAAGAACTCGGCGCTGATAAAGACGTCTTCAGCCAGTATGCAGGATACATAAAACTCTTACTCCAGGGCGAGATGGGAAGGTCATATTACACAAACAGAAAAGTCCTTGACGACATACTTATAAAATTCCCCAACACTATGAAACTCGCATTCGGAGCAATGGTCATTGCAGTCCCGATAGGAATTTTTTTAGGTTTTATTGCCGCATATAAAAAAGATACACCTGTTGACAGGATTATATCGGCTGTCTCCATAACAGGCCTGAGCGTTCCTGTATTCTGGAGCGGCCTTCTCATAATGCTGTTTCTCAGCCTTAAACTGAGACTTTTCCCGCCGTCAGGCACGGGTGACTTGCGATTTCTCGTTATGCCTGCTCTTACACTATCTCTTCCTGCCATTGCAATGCTCGCAAGAATTACACGCACCTCTATAATAGAAATAACAGGAATGCCTTTTATAGGCACGGCAAGGGCAAAAGGCCTGACCGTCTTTAGAATTAATGCCATACACATATTCAGAAATATACTTATCCCTTTGGTCACTGTAATCGGGCTTGATATCGCAAGTTATTTAAACGGCGCCGTGCTTACGGAAACGATTTTCGGCTGGGACGGCATCGGAAGATTTACGATGGACGGAATAATAAAGAGGGATTATCCTGTTATCATGGGGTGCATAATCATAGGCACCGTTGTTTTTGTTCTTATCAATATCATAGTTGACGTCCTGTATCACTATCTTGATCCGAGGGTAAGGCTCTATGCATCTGACAGGTAAAATAGCCAGCTCTGTAATAATTATAATATCCATCCTTGCGGTATTTTCCTCTGTTCTTTCACCTTATGACCCTGAAAAAATTGACCTTGACAGCATAAAAGAACCGCCTGGCATAAAACATCCGTTTGGTACTGACAACAAAGGAAGAGATATTCTTTCAAGGGTGCTTTACGGCGGAAGAATATCCGTAAGCATTGCCGTGATAGCGGCATCCATCTCTATGTTCCTCGGGCTTGTTATGGGGCTCTGCTCAGGCTATCTCGGCGGCAAGATTGATACGGCAATCATGGCTGTTGTAGACCTCATTCTTGCATTCCCTTCCCTGCTGCTTGCAATAGGCGTCTCCATCATATTCCCTGCCGGAATATATACGGTGATGATCGCTATAGCCTTTGTGGGGTGGGCTTCATTCGCGCGGCTCATAAGGGGACACGTCTTAACCTTAAAAGAGGAAGCATACATAGAAGCCGCTGAAGCCATTGGATGCAGCAGATTCAGGATACTCTTCGTGCACCTAATGCCTCAGTGCCTTCCTATCGGACTTGTTATGGCAGGAATCAAACTCGGCGGATACGTTTTAACAGAAGCATCGCTGAGTTTTTTAGGGCTTGGCGCCCAGCCTCCGATGCCGACATGGGGCTCTATGGTAAGCATGAACAGGGCCTATATTGCGTCAGAGCCGTGGATGGTTTTATTTCCCGGGTTGGCAATAGCCGTTACAGCGCTGTGCTTTAATGTCTTAGGCGATGCCCTTAGAGATAAATCCGGGTTAAAAGTAAAAATGTAATATCTGCGGCTCACAGGGAGGTTACGACTCCCGTATCCTCTCTTCTTCTTCCTGCTGGGTCTTGCATTCCATACAGAGCGTAGTTACAGGCCTCGCGTCAAGTCTTTTGATATTTATCTCCATGCCGCACTCATCGCATATTCCAAATGTACCGTTATCTATTCTGTCCAGCGCATCGTCAATTTTCTTGATTAGTTTCTGTTCCCTGCTTCTGAGCCTGAGCATAAAATTCCTGTCTGTTTCTGCCGTTGCCTGGTCGCCCATATCAGGGAATACAGTCTGTCCCGGCAGGGCATTTAAAGCCTCTTTAGCCTCTGCGAGCAACAACGCTCTCTGCTTCAATATTTTTTTTCTTATCTCGTGAAGTTTCTTTACCCTGAAAATGTCCCTGAGAGTAGGTTTCTTGGCCTTTTCCTTCTGTGCAGCGGCTTTTACCGCCTTTAATTTTACCCGTGTCTTTGGGACTGCAGGCTTCCTGCTTTTCTGCTGTTTCTTTGAAGGTTTTGAGGAACGGGCTAATTTATTTTTCCCCGCCTTCTTAGCTGCTGCTGAAGTCTTAGTTTTTTTCTTCTTTGTCATCGTTAGCTCCTGAAAGAATTTTTTTAACCTAACAGAAACAGTGCTGCTTAGTCAAGGTGCACTCAGGGACAAGGAATTATTGTTGACAAAAAAAGAAGTATATAAAACAATAGGGATATGACAAAAGAGATATTCCCCGAAGGCCAGGTAATATTCAAGAATAAGCCTTACACGAGTGAGTTTCTTAGCATTACCATGGATGAGATAGACAAGGCAGGAGAATCATTCTTGGGGATGCTCAAAGCCGATGAACCGGACGCTGCCTATTTCCTGTTTTTCCTTAAGGGAGACGCTTATGCGGCAGGCTGCATCAGAAACGACAAGCCCATGCCGATAAGCATAAAGGATTTCATGCAGCATATTTCAACAGATGCATCCAAGAGAACACTTTCCCTGCATAAAACAGACCCTGTGCTGCTTAAGGGGATGCTCGTGTTCCTTCAGAGAGATCCTTCCACAAAAGTAACAACAGACATGATTAATCTTGACAGCTTCCTTAACCAGATTAAGAGCGAACAGGCAGCAGCCTTTGTCATCCTGAAAAGAAATAATACTTACAACTTCTTTTATTTTCATTCCGGCGAACCGAAAATGGCGCATTTTGCAGACGCATCACATGCAGGAATAACAGACAGCCCCATCGCAGAGCAGATGCTCCTTTACGCATATCCTGCTGATAAAACACCTGTTGAGGTATTGGTCTACCGCGATATTAAAACATCTGAAGCAAGCGATACTGCTGATGTAAAACAATTCCTGATAGCCGATGATCTAATGCACGAATCCCGAAGCATCGGGACAAAGCAGGCGGATGTGGCCCCTCCTCCAGTCCCGGGCATCTCGGGAGCAGAAAAAGAGGAAAAAGCATTAAGGGTAAGGATTGAGGTTACAGATGGGCCGCAAAAGGGCAATAAATTTAATGTACCGCTTCCTTGCACGATAGGCAGAAGAGACGCAACTATCAGGATTAGAGATATGACTGTCTCAAAAACACATGCAGCCCTTGAGGTGAATGAGGGTAAAATCATTTTCAGAGACCTGGACAGCACAAATGGCAGTATTGTTAACGGGAAACCGGTTAAGGAGATTGAATTGTCGAGTGGTTCTACTGTACAGATGGGCAATACCACTTTGAAAATTCATTTTGTAACAAGCTGAAACAAGGAGGGCATAATGGTAATTGGAAAACCTTTTTTTACGGCAGAGCAGATTAATAATAAAGTTAAAGAACTCGCTGACAGGATATCAGCGGATTATGAGGGGAAAAATCTTCTTGCTATTGGAATACTGAAAGGGGCCTTCATGTTCTATTCCGACCTTGTGAGAATGATAAAAGTTCCCCTCACCATTGACTTCATAACAGCTTCAAGTTATCTGAAAACCATCTCAACGGAAAAGGTCAGCATCCACTGTGACATCAGAGAAGACATCAGGGGCAAAGATGTCCTGCTTATTGAAGACATTGCAGATTCAGGCATAACTCTTAATTATATCCGTGAGCGAATACTCGCGGCATCGCCAAGCAGTGTCAGGATATGCGTATTCCTAAATAAATGCGGCCGCAGGGTAGTGGACGTGCCTCTTGATTATATAGGTTTTGAGATACCGAATGAATATGTGGTAGGCTATGGCCTTGACTATGACAACAAATTCAGAAACCTTCCATACATATCCATTTTTAAAAAGACTACTGATGAGGGGTAATGAAGGAGCAGGGGAGACAATATGTTTGAATTGATGGTAGATACGACATTTGCCGCCGCACACCAGTTGAGAGGCTACAAAGGCAAATGCGAACAGCTGCACGGGCATAACTGGAAAGTTCAGGTGCATGTTGTTGCCGAAAAACTTAATGATGTGGACATGGCAATGGACTTTCACGATTTAAAAGAACTTCTAAATGAAGTTGTAGCTCCGTTAGACCACTCTTTCCTGAATGACATCTTTCCGTTTACGGAAAAGAATCCGTCATCTGAAAACATAGCAAAGTGGATATATGATTCCCTTAACAAAAAGTTGTCCGATGAACAGGTGCAGGTGTCTGCGGTCACGGTATGGGAATCAGAGACGGCAGCCGCAACATACTATGAAAACTAACAGGGAGTTTGCGTCTAACTTGGTGGGGCTTGCCCTCAGAAACGGCGCGGAGCAGGCAGAGGCATACATAAAGTCATCCAGAAATCTGTCTCTGGAAGTGAAAAATCAGGAATTAGACGCCGTGGAATCCTCTCTGAGTTTCGGTTATTCCCTGCGCGTTATACGGAATGGGAAACTCGGATTTTCCTACTCAACATCTACTGATGAGTCGGAATCAGTCATAAAAAGTGCGATAGAGGCGGCAAAATGGGCTGATGCGGATGAATATCTGGACATGCCCCGAGTTGCTCGGGGCTCACCGCAGGCAACGGAATACGGAAGCCTTGAAGTATTTGACGGAAAGGGATGGGACATAAAAGAAGACGAGGCGGTAAAGCATGTTCTCATCATAGAAAAAGCGGCAAATGATTTTGACAAAAGGATAAAGAAAACGAGAAAGGCCACAGGGGCCTTCAGCAGCGGCGAGATATTTATACTGAATTCAAAAGGAATTGACATATCATATCCGTATACAAAATTTACCGCGCAGGTTATGACCGTGGCCGAGGAAAACGGCGAGAGCCAGATGGGATGGGATTTCAACGGAAGCAGGCTTTTGCAAGACGTATCGTTTGAAGATGTCGGCAGAAATGCCGCAAAGCGTGCGGTCCAGATGCTTGGTGCAAAAAGGATTAACACCGTAAAAGCGCCCATAATCCTTGACAATTCAGTGGCATCCGAGTTTCTGGGCATATTTGCATCGTCTTTTTCAGCGGAATCAGTGCAGAAAGGCAGGTCGTTATTAAAAGATAAAATCGGGCAGAGGGTAATAAGCCCGAAGGTCAATCTTATTGACAGCGGCATCATTCCGCGCAGGCTCGGCACAAGGCCTTTTGATGATGAAGGAGTTCTGACATCCGAAAAAGTTTTGATAAAAGAGGGAGAGTTGATGGGCTTCCTTCACAATACTTACACCGCAAAAAAAGAAGGGGCGCATTCCACAGGCAATGCAGTTCGCGGAGGGAATGAAAAAATGGGGCTTCCATCAGCAGGGATATTAAATCTGTACCTGAAAACCTCTTCCGAATCCGATGTCATACCCTTCAACACTCTCATCGCATCTATGGATAAAGGCCTTTACATAACAGAGGCTATGGGCGTACATACTGCAAATCCCATAACAGGAGAATTTTCCATTGGAGTTTCGGGTTTGTGGATAGAAAACGGGATAATAAGATTCCCCGTAAAAGAGGCTGTAATCTCAGGAGACATGCTCGGCCTTTTTGAGAGGATAGAGGCAGTAGGCGATGATATGAGATTCTACGGCAATATAGGAACTCCGAGCCTGCTTATCGGGCCGACAGACATAAGCGCGTAAAACAAATCTAATACAAACGCAATAAATAGCGTGTCATTGCGAGGAGTGAAACGACGAAGCAATCTTGTATTTACTGCGAGATTGCCACGCTCTCTTCGGTCGCTCGCAATGACAATGTAAAAATAGTTAATGCGTTTATATTAATCTGTTCCTCTTAGCCCTCTAAAAATCACTTGCCCGTCTTCCCTATCGGAAAAGCCTGTCCGCTTATCGATATTGTCGGATACTGCGCCTTCTTAAAAACTCTTTCCGCAAGAACAGGCACTTCACTATCAACATAATCAGCAAGCTCTGTAGTCTTAACATATCCTGTCTTTCCCTTATCAGCCTTCCCCTTTAATCCTTCAACAAGCACATAAGTGAACAGGCCATGCCCCTGATAACCTTCAACAGCCTCCTGCAAAGATGTTGAAGCTGAAAGGATGGTTGAGCCCACAGCCCTGCTTAATATCTTCATTGCAGTGTCTTCGCTCATTCCCCTTGTAAGCATCGCCACCTGTATTGCCTCTCCCAAAGCGCCTGCGCTGCATGTGTCAATAATAATCAGTTTCTTTGTTACCGGGATATTGGCTATAAGCTCTTTAAGCATTCCCTGCGGCAATGCATCTGTCTTTAGTTTTTCTGTTCTTGTTGAGCCGACATTTGAGGTAATAAGAAAATACTCTCCGTTATCAACTGTTCCGTGACTTGCAACAAAAAAGACAAATACATCGTCAGGGTTCAATGATTTATAGGCTTTAAGCTCTTTTATGATGCTTTCATTTGTCGTCTTTTCTTTTGTAACGAGTTTTTTAATATTTACTTTTTCAAAAAGCCCTGCTGTAACTTTTTTAAGAGTATCTTCAAAAAGTTCTGCGTCTGAAACCGCATACTTGAGTTGCAGCTTCGGGTTTTTATATTCGTTGATACCTACTATAATGGCATTTAAAGACGGCTTTGTCAGGGATTTGAATGTGGCGGTTATCTCATAAAGCACATCATTGCTCTGCATTGTATTTTCACCGTTAAAGGCGATTGCACGGATAGTGTTCAAGCCGTTTGAGAGTTTAAGATTATATACCTTATAAACTGCCTTATAAACTGCCTTGTCGTCCTTAGGGATTATCTTTACTCCCCTTGCGCTGTCAAGGACTACAGCAGAGCCGTTGAGATAGAGCCTTATGTCTCCTATGCCTCCGCCAATGTCAGTTATCTTAAGGGTTATCGCTGCTACGTTCTTATCCGTGCTTTTCGGTGTATCAACAAGCGTTACAACCGGCGGCTGCTTAACATCAGCCAATGTCTTAAAGTCTTTTAAAGAGCCGCCTGATAGGGCAAGTTTCACAAGGTCAGGACGATAAAATGCTTCGCGGTAATTTTCAATGCCATAGACGTTATTGCCGATTCTTACATTCAGGTGCTTGTCGCCATTGGCAGATGAGTTGTAATAGCCCTCAGGAGTAATCACTATCCATTCGCCATCGGTGAAGCTGATAAATTGGGCAAGTTCTTTGCCTGTATTTATATCCCAGATTCTCGTTGTGCCATCAGCACTTCCTGAGAATGCATATCTGCTATCAGGGGAAAAGGCGATGGAAGTAACATATCTTGTATGTCCTAAAAAAGTTCTTATCTTTTTTTCAGTTGATATATCCCAGAGTCTTAGAGGATGATAATTTTCGTCCCCTGACAATGCATAGTTACCGTCAGGAGAAAAAGCTAATGACTTAAGCCAACCATATGAGAACTCAGGAAATTTTCTTATCTCCTTTCCTGTTAATATATCCCATATCGTTATCGTTCCATCCACACTCCCCGACAAAACATACCTGCCATCAGGGGAAAAAGATGCGGAGAACCCCCTAGTTAAAAATGTCCTTATTTCTTGCCCTGTTGATATATCCCAGAGTTTAATGCCTTTAGAATCACCCGACAATGCATATTTCCCGTCAGGGGAAAAGGCAACCGAGGTTACACCACCAATAAGGTTTGTATGCCCTGTGAATGTCCTTATCTCTTTGCTTGTTTCCGCATCCCAGAGTTTGAGGGTGGCATCCAAATGTCCTGACAATACATATTTCCCATCGGGAGAAAAGGCTGCGGAATTAACCATGCTTTTATGCCCTGTAAATTGTTTTATCTCTTTGCCTGTTTCTATGTCCCAGAGTTTGAAGGTCACATCCTGACTTCCTGACAACACATATTTGCCGTCAGGGGAAAGAGCTATAGAGCTAATCCAGCTGCTATGCCCTGTAAAAACCTTTGTTTTTTTGCCTGTTGAAATATCCCAAAGCCTAAGGATGCCATCCTCGCCCCCTGCATACACGCCATTAGGAGAAAAAGCTACAGAGGAAACCTTAATTGAATGCCCTGAAAATGTCCTTATCTCTTTACCTGTTGCAACTTCCCAAAGTATAAGGGTCTTATCTTCACTTCCTGACAATGCATATCTGCCATCAGGGGAAAAGGCAACAGAGCTAACACTAGCTGTATGTCCCTTAAATGTCCTTATCTCTTTACCTGTTGCAACTTCCCAAAGTATAAGCTCCCAACTTCCAGACAATGCATATTTACCATCAGGGGAAAAAACAACAGAATCAACTCCACCGATTACTCGCTCCATAGCAAATTGCCTTATTTCTTTTCCTGTAGAAATATCCCAGAGCTTAAGAGTGTCACCACCTCCACCTGACAATGCGTATCTGCCGTCAGGGGAAAAAGAGACTGAGTAAACATATTTTGTACCTTCTTCAAATGTCTTTACTTCTTTACCTGTAGCTACATCCCAGAGCTTGAGGGTTTTATCGCTGCTTCCTGACAATACATATCTGCCATTAGGGGAAAAAGCTACTGAGCTAACTTTATCTGTATGACCTGAAAAAGTTCGTATCTCCTTGCCTGTTTCTACTTCCCAGAGTTTGAGGGTATGGTCATCATCAACCCCACCACCTGCCCCTGACAATGCATATTTCCCATCAGGAGAAAACGCAACGGAGGCAATCCAACTTCTATGCCCTGTAAATGTCCTTATTTCTTTGCCCGAAGCAATATCCCACAGTTTGAGGGCTTTGTCCCAACCCCCAGACAATGCATATCTGCCGTCAGGGGAAAAGGCAACAGAGCTAACTTTATCTGTATGGCCTGAAAAAGTCCTTATCTCTTTTCCAGTTGCAACCTCCCAAAACTTGAGGGTTTTGTCGTAACTCCCTGACGACAGTGCAAATCTGCCATCGGGGGAGAAAACAACGGAATTAACAGTCCCCGAATGCCCCATCTGCACAAAAATCTCCGGTTTCTCCGCGGCAGCGCTTGATTTTGAGAAAAGCACAAGCAGAAAAAGACTTATAAATACTTTCTTTGCAAGAGAGGTTCTATACATCTTGCACCTCCAAGTTCTTGAAATCAACTATCTGGATTCCCGCCTGAGTTTATCCCGCAGTTGATGCGGGGCGGGAATGACGGAATTAGCTGTTTTTCATGCTCTCAAATTATATCAGCGCACCCTTTTTGTCAAGGTAATTTTCACATCACGAAAACAAATCAGAATTTTATGTTATAGGTAGTTTTCTGATACGATACTCTTTTTCATCTATTGATATAATTGCCCCTTCAGCCAGTTCGGTTTTAATTAACGGCAACACTGTTATTAGAAGCCTTGTGATTATATCAGGCTTAGCATTATCTACACGCAATGAAATAACACTCGGCCAGTTAAGTCCGCTTTATGCAATTAGCGCAGAAAAATCCAGATCCTGCGTGATAATTACGGCTTGTTCCCGATATGCCAATTGGATAATCTCAGCATCTGAAGATGTAGCCGGAAGTTTATCTGTGACACGGACAATGTTGTAGCCTCTATTTTTTAACTCTTGAATGGTGATGGGAGATATGTGGATATCTGCTATAAACTTAAATTCCATATCCTTTATTCGGCATAGGCATGAATAGGACGATGATACTCGCCTGCAAGCCACGCCGCATATTCAATAACCTGAAGGATATCTTCTTTCTCAAGCTCGGGATACGCCTTAAGGGTTTCTTCATGCGTCATGCCGGAAGCCAAAAGTTTGAGCACAAAGGCAACAGTTATACGCATCCCGCGTATGATAGGTTGTCCCATACAAACTTCCGGATTGACGGTTATACGATCAAATAGTTTAGCCATGGCAAATCCTCCTTTAGAAGTATTATATCAATCCTCACATCCGAATTGCACAAAATTATATCAACGCCCTCTTTCCCGTCAAGGTAATTTTCATATATCATAATTTTCACATATCACTTTACAGCTTCTGCCCCAAAATCGTATAATTAACATCCGTATCGTCTGTTATTAAAATAATCTTGGAGAAATTAAATAGCGATGAACATTGTAGTCTGTATAAAACAAGTTCCTGACAGCGCGGAGGTAAGGATAAATCCTGAAACCAACACCCTTATCAGGGATGGCGTGCCCACCATAATAAACCCCTACGATATGCACGCAATCGAGGCGGGCCTGCAGATAAAGGAAATGACAAAAGGCAGGGTCACGGTAATAACAATGGGGCCTCCGCAGGCAGAATTAGCCCTGAGAGAGGCAATGTCAATGGGAGCCGACGATGCAGTGCTTTTGAGCGACAGGGCGTTTGCAGGCGCTGATACATGGGCCACTGCTTTTACAATCTCCAGGGCCATAGCGAAAATCGGAGCAGACATCATCATCTGCGGCAAACAGGCAATCGACGGTGACACAGCGCAGGTTGGGCCGGAGATGGCAGAGTTTCTGGATATACCTCACATCGCATACATAAGAAAGATAGAGGATGTAAAGCCTGATTCAATAAAAGTCCAGCGCATGATGGATGAGGGCTACGACATAGTGGAATCATCATTGCCTGTGCTTCTGACAGTGGTAAAGGAACTGAACCAGCCGCGGCTTCCGTCCTTAAAAGGCAAGATGGCTGCGAAGAAGGCGGAGATTAAAAAATTTACTGCTAAAGAACTTGAGATTGACGAGAAAGATACAGGGCTTAAAGGCTCTCCGACACAGGTCAAAAACATATTCGCTCCTGAAGCAAGAAGTGAAAGGAAAATACTTGCCGGAAATATTGAAGAACAGATTAACCAGCTTGCAGAGGAGCTAAAGCAACTGAAATGCCTATAATTGTTGACAGGGACAAATGCACAGGCTGCGAGACATGCGTAAGCGTGTGCCCTTTTGATGCTATAAAGATAAAAGATGACGGCAAGGCATTTATAAATGAATACTGCCAGATGTGCATGGCATGTCTGAGCGCATGCCCTGAAGGCGCAATTATTGAGATAAAAGAAGAAGGCGCGCCTGTCAGCTATCAGACGTCAGACTACAAGGGCGTCTGGGTTTTTGCAGAGCAGAGGGAAGGCAGCATCGCCGCAGTCTCGCTTGAACTGCTCGGCGCAGGAAGAAAACTTGCCGATGAACTTAAGGCAGAACTGTCTGCTGTCCTGTTCGGAGCGTCTGAAAAAGATGCAAATGAACTCATAAAATGGGGGGCGGACAAGGTATATCACTCAGACAGCCCTGTATTTGAAAAATTCAATGATGAGCCGTATTCAAGACTGCTTGTTACTCTTATTAAAGAACATAAACCCGCCATAGTCCTTGCAGGCGCAACACCAATCGGACGTTCATTCATTCCAAGAGTAGCGGCAAGCCTGAGGACAGGGCTTACCGCAGACTGCACCTCTCTTGGTATTGATACGGATACAGGGAATCTCTTACAGGTGCGTCCTGCATTCGGCGGAAATATCATGGCAACAATACTATGCCCGAATCACAGGCCCCAGATTGCAACAGTAAGGCCGAGAGTCATGAAAAAAAGTGAATATCGTTCTGAAAAGAAAGGCGAGATAATTCCGGTAAAAGGAGAAAATCTCATATGCAGG
The DNA here is from genome assembly GCA_001805105.1 of Nitrospirae bacterium GWF2_44_13. Taxonomy (GTDB): domain Bacteria; phylum Nitrospirota; class Thermodesulfovibrionia; order Thermodesulfovibrionales; family UBA1546; genus UBA1546. The sequence continues at coordinate 274,411 of MHEE01000015.1, forward strand.
ACAAAAGTTACAGACACTGTAAAAGAAACCTTTGAATCCCGTGTCAACCTGCAGGAAGCGGACATTATCATAGCAGGCGGAAGGGGACTTGGAGATGCGAAAGGCTTCAATCTCCTCTTTGAACTAGCGGAAATACTTGAAGGAAGTGTTGCCGCGTCAAGGGCAGCGGTGGATGAGGGCTGGATACGGTACAGCCATCAGGTGGGACAAACAGGAAAGACAGTCTGCCCTAAGATATACATAGCATGCGGAATATCAGGAGCAGTCCAGCATCTTGTGGGCATGCAGTCATCCGATATAATCATTGCAATAAATAAAAATCCTGAGGCTCCGATATTCAATGTCGCGACTTACGGAATAGTCGGCGACCTGTTCGAAGTGGTGCCGCTACTGATAAAAAAACTGAAAGAGATTAAGTCGTGAAACTCGCCTTTGTTTTTCCCGGACAGGGCTCTCAGCATGTAGGGATGGGGAAAAACCTATATGAAAATTTCGATGAAGTAAAAACACTTTATAAAGAAGCCTCGGATGCTCTGGGCTATGATGCTGCTGATTTAAGTTTTAACGGCCCTGCTGAAGAGCTTAACAAGACTCATAGAACTCAGCCGTGCCTTCTTGCGGCGAGCATGGCAGCATACACAGTTCTGAAGGCAAAAGGAGTAAAACCCTCTGTTGTCGCAGGCCACAGCCTCGGCGAATACTCAGCGCTTGTTGCGTCATCGGTTTTTTCATTCAGAGATGCGGTAAAACTCACGGAGAAACGCGGGCAGCTTATGCAGCAGACGGTTCCTGAAGGAAAAGGGCTTATGGCTGCTATTCTTGGACTGGATAGGGACAGGGTTAAAGAGATATGCTCTTCTGTGCGCTCAGGTTATGCTGCGCCTGCCAATTATAACTGCCCCGGACAGATAGTAATATCAGGCGAGAAAGAGGCAATTGAAGAGGCAATGAAGCTTGCGAAGGAAGCAGGCGCAAAAAGGGCAATACTATTAGCAGTAAGCGCCCCGTCACACTGCGCCCTGATGGAAAATGCCTCAAGAGCGCTCTCTGAGTTCTTATCACTTGAAAATATAGAAATGAATGCCCCTTCTATTCCCGTTGTAAGCAATGCAGATGCAATATTTCTGGACACTGTTGACAGCATAAAGGCATCGCTTGTAAAACAACTCAGCAATCCTGTTTTATGGGAAGATTCTATTAAGACAATTGTTAATTCAGGGATAAATACATTCGTAGAAACAGGCCCCGGCAAGGTTCTCTCAGGCTTGATTAAAAGAATAGCTCCCGAGGCAGTGATATTTAATGTGGAAGACATGGAAAGTCTTGAGAAAACAGTTGCAGGCCTTAAAGATATTAAAAAATAGAATTCACGTTAAGTATATAATATCTCATGCCGTCAACGAACAAAAAGCAGGTCATAAGCTGGTGTCTTTTTGATTTTGCGAATTCAAGCTACTCCGCAGTAATAAGCGCCGTTATATTCCCCGTCTTTTTTGCAAATTATATCGTAGGCAATGAATCAGGGCTTGGCGACCTATGGTGGGGAAGAGCAGTTTCGTTAAGCATGGCTGTTGTAGTTCTCACCTCGCCTATTCTCGGAGGCATTGCGGATTTCAGCGGCATAAGAAAAAGGCTTCTTTTCATATACACTCTGCTGTGCGTCTCTGCTGTCGCTTCTTTTTCTATGATTCAGAAGGGCATGGTAATTGAGGGATTCCTCTTTGCTGTTCTTGCAAATATCGGCATGGAAGGAGGATTTGCATTTTACAACTCATTCCTCCCTGAGATAGCGGAAAAAGAATATCATGGAAGGGTATCTGCATGGGGATATGCCATAGGTTATGCAGGTTCGATATTATCGCTTCTTATCGCGCTTCCGCTTGTGAGCAAGGGATATTTTGATTTAACATGGCTCATGGTTGCGGTTTTTTTCTCTATTTTCTCTATACCTGCATTTTTATTCTTACCGCATGATATGAAAGGAAGACTGAGCATAATACATTCATCCTCAAGGGGAATCCGATACACATGGAGCACGTTCAAAAAAATCTGGACGCAGAGGGAGTTGAGAAAATTTTTGTTATCCTATCTTATTTATGAGGACGGGGTAAACACGGTCATAGTTTTTTCGAGCATCTTTGCGGCAACCACGCTTGGATTCAATGCCCGGGATATGATAATGCTCTACCTGCTTGTGCAGATAACAGCCCTTGCAGGAGCATTCATAATGGCAAAACCCATTGATCTCTGGGGGCCCAAAAAAGTCGTGTCCATATCCCTGATGATGTGGGCTGGAGTCTCGATACTCGCTTATTTTGCGCAGTTGAAATCCCAGTTCTTTGTAATAGCAGTTATCGCAGGCTTTGGCCTCGGAGCTGTTCAGGCAGCAACAAGGGCTTTCTTTACGCAGTTCATTCCGCCTGAACATGAATCAGAATACTTCGGTGTATTTTCCATGGTAGGAAAATCTTCAGCTATATTCGGGCCACTGCTGTTCGGATACATATCATCATCATTTGGAAGTCAGCGCCCTGCAATATTATCAGTGGCAGTATTTTTTCTTGTTGGCCTTATAAGCCTTCGTTTCGTAAAAGGCGGTGGGCCAAATGTCAGGGATATTTAAGCTGTAATCTCTGAATTGCGGTTGCTTTTCCGGTCTTTTCGTCAATCTCTATAACTACTGCCGATAATATTCCTTCGCCCTTGGCCACTTCAAACCTCATAGGCATCTGAAGTAGAAACCGCTCTATAATCTGCTCTTTCTCAATCCCTATAACAGAAACCGCAGGCCCTGTCATTCCGACATCCGTAATATATGCGGTGCCGTTAGGAAGTATCTTTTCATCTGCTGTCTGCACATGCGTATGCGTGCCGATAACCGCGCTTACTTTGCCGTCAACGAAATAACCGAATGCTATCTTTTCTGAGGTTGCCTCCGCATGGAAATCCACTATAATTATATCCGTTGCTTCTCTTAGTTTCTTAATCTCTTCCTTGCCGGTCCTGAACGGGCAGTCAAGGGCTGACATAAAAACCCTGCCTGAGATGTTCAGCACTCCGACCTTTGTTCCGTTTGAAAGAGCATGCACTGCGCTGCCGCAGCCCGGCACACCCGGCGGATAGTTCACGGGCCTGAGTATCCTGTCTTCTTTTATGATATAAGGGATTGAATCCTTTTTATCCCATATATGATTGCCGGTTGTAATGACATGAACGCCGCAGTTCAGTATCTCGCCTGCGGTCTTGTCTGTCACGCCAAAACCGCCGGCAGCATTCTCACCGTTTGCAATTACAAAATCTATTTTGTACCTATCAACGATATTGGGCAGGAGTCCCTTGATGGTTGTCCTGCCGGCCTTGCCGACTATATCGCCTATGAATAGAACTTTCATAATTCAAGATGCATGATTCAGGATGCATGATGCCTGATATTTAATAACGTGTATCCTGCATCCTGTATCTTGTATCGATTTTTTATTTCGCATATTCCACATATCTGGATTCCCTGATAACAGTAACCTTTATCTGTCCTGGATACGTCATCTCGGATTCTATCTTCTTTGCCAGATCTTTGGACATTACCGCTGACATATCATCCGTCATATCTTCTGGCCTTACAATTATTCTTATCTCCCTGCCGGCCTGTATTGCATAGCATTTCTCCACACCTTTATACGACATCGCCATTTTTTCAAGATTCTCAAGCCGCTTTAGATAATTTTCTATGCTTTCTCTTCTGACGCCCGGCCTTGCCGCGGATAGCGCATCGGCAGCGGCAACCAACGCCGCCTCTGCTGTTATGGGATCACCCTCTCCATGGTGGACCATTATTGCATTTACCACCTTCGGATTTTCGCCGTGTTTTTTTGCAATGTTTGCCCCAATCTCCTGATGCGAACCCTCAACCTCATGATCTACCGCCTTGCCTATATCATGTAGAAGCCCTGCCCTTTTGGCAAGCTTGACGTCAATGCCGAGTTCGCCTGCCATCATGCCTGCAAGATACGCCACCTCCTTTGAATGCTGAAGCACGGGCTGTCCGTATGATGTCCTGTATTTTAGTCTGCCGAGAAGTTTTATTATCTCAGGATGTATCCCTGAAAGCCCGACATCAAAAACTGCCTTCTCTCCTTCTTCCCTGATGTTTGCGTCCACCTCTTTCTTAACCTTTTCAACAATCTCCTCTATTCTGGTCGGATGTATCCTGCCGTCTGCAATAAGCCTCTCAAGTGAAATTCTCGCAATCTCTCTCCTTACCGGGTCAAAAGCCGAGAGAGTTACAAGCTCAGGGGTATCGTCAACAAGAAGGTCAACGCCTGTAGCCGCCTCAAGCGCGCGGATATTCCTGCCTTCTCTTCCTATTATCCTGCCCTTCATTTCGTCATTTGGAAGACTTACTGCCGATGCCGTGGCGTCTGCAACATAATCACTCGCATATCTCTGTATGGCAAAGCTTATCGTTTCCTTGGCTCTTTTCTCGGCTGTTTCTTTCACCTCATCTTCTATGGTCTTTGCAAGTTTTGCCGCCTCAAAACGAGATTCCTCTTCCACCCGCTTAAACAGTTCCGCCTTTGCCTCCTCAGAACTTATTCCTGAGATTCTTTCAAGCTGAAGAGTCTGCTCCTTTAACATCTGATTGTACCGGTTGTCTTTCTCCTGTATTGCCCGCTCTTTTGAGGCGTATTCTTTTTCCCTTCTTGTAAGGTCATGTTCCCTTTTATCTATCTGGTCAAACTTGCGGTCTAATGTTTCCTCTTTCTGCCTAAGCCTTTTATCAAGCTGGTTTAACTCAAAACGCCTCTCTTTCAGGTCTTTCTCTGCCTCCGCCTTAGCCTGATAGACAATGTCCTTTGCCTCAAGAGATGCCTCCTTTTTTCTGGTCTCTGCTTCTTTTTTGGCCTCTTCAAATAGTTTTATTTTTTCTTTCTCAATATCTAATTGCCGCGGCTTCAGAGAGCTTCTATATATAAAGCTCGTAATCACTCCAACACCAACACCGACAGCAATTAACACTAGATATACTGTATCAATCATTGGATACTATCCTCCTTTTCACTCTATATTTAACGCAAAAATACGGCGACAATAAATACCGCATCCCGAGCAGCTCGGGACTCATCTGATACAAGTTAGAAAGTTTTTTGCGCAACAAAAAAAATTCGTTCTTACGCGTTTCAGGCAGGAGACATGGTTTAAGTGTTTCTGTTAAGGAGTAAGCGGGAATATATGCCCGGCACGTATTTTACCGGCATACTTTATCATACGGCTCAATAAGCCGAGCCAATAATCAAACCCTTTATTTATATTTTCCCTCAGAAACATTATTTCCACTATAAACGCCTGCCCGGCCTTTCTAACTAAACGTCCCGACTTTGTGTCGGGACAAGGTAAAATTAACCCACCCTGCCGTGCAAATGAATAATCAGATCCGCCCTTAAAATAGGTGGGTGTCTTGAAGGGAACTTTAGGCTTTCTCAGTATTAATGAGACATGCACACCGTCCTCCTTACTCAGACTCCCTAAAGATCTAATTTGCCGGATCAACTTTTTCATCTGTCACCAACAGGGCAGGTAACCCTATCGCCCTATATGGTTATTTTATAACAAAAGCAGCGCATTTAAGCAAGAAAAAATCTTTTCCAAGAGCACTTTTAGCTTGTATTAAAAATATTTTTTGAATAGACTATTGCAATAACTAAAAATGGCTATGACAGGAACAATCTTAGCAGGCGGAGAGAACCGGAGGATCCCATTGCTGAAGGGACACATTGAGGTCAATGGGGAAAAAATAATTGATTCCAGCGTCAATCTGATGAAACGCTTATTCGGAAGGGCAGTTATAAGCACAAATACACCGGAACTTTATTTTTACTGCGGGGTACCGATGATAGGAGACATTGTCAATCAAAGGGGGCCGCTCACCGGCATCTTCTCTGTACTGTTAAACATTAAGGATGATGCGATATTCGTAGCCGCCTGTGATATGCCGTTCCTAAATGACCAGCTTATGATGTATATGGTTGATAAATACAGAGGCAAGAATAGAGAAATCTCAGAACCCATGACCTCGGGTTCGGAGATAACAAAATGGGACGCTGTGATACCTGTATTTGAAGGGAAGCCGCAGCCTCTTTTCGGGATCTATTCAAAAAATATTCTCGGCATCATTGAGGAAAGACTTAATAAGGGGCTGAAGAAATTAAAAGATTTGTTGATAGAGATTAACGTCTTATATATAAAAGAGGAAGTGGTAAGGCAGATAGACCCGGAAGGCAGGTCATTTCTGAATCTCAATACAATGGAAGACTTAGAAAAAGTTAGCGGAGGTAAGATATGTTTGGTTTAGGCATACAAGAGCTGATTTTTATACTGGTAATCGTAATTGTCCTTTTCGGAGCAAAGAGGCTGCCGGAACTCGCAGGCGGTATTGGAAAAGCTATAAAAAATTTCAAGAAATCAATGTCAGAGCCTGACGAGATAGACGTCACACCAAAAAAACCACTTGAAGAAGACAAAGAAAAGAAAGAAAAAACAGGACAGGAAAAATGATGAGTTAAGAGTTATGAGTCCGAAGTAGTTATGTATATCCTCCGGACTCATAACTCAAAACTCCGAACTGCCTATGGAAAGAGGACCAATAGCAGAGATAGACCTCAGCGCTATCGCATATAATCTCAGAACAGCAAAAAAGATAACAGGGACAGGAACAATTATAGCTGTTGTAAAGGCAGACGGCTATGGCCACGGCGCTGTTGAAGTTTCCCGCCGGCTCGTTAAAGAAGGGGCTTCTTATCTCGCAGTGGCATACACATCAGAAGCCATAGCCCTGAGACATGCAGGCATTAAAGCGCCGATAATTGTACTTTTTGATAAAAATAATATAGAAGTCTATTTTAAATACAGCCTGATACCTGTGGTCCATGATGTTAAAACAGCGCAAAGCTTCTCTAAAGAAGCAAAGGCAGGAAAACATAATGTCAATCTGCACATAAAAGTGGATACAGGCATGGGAAGGCTCGGTTTTAATATGGAAGACATAGAAAAAGCGATGAGCGCAATAGGCAAAATGAATTTCATATCAGTCAAAGGGCTTATGAGCCATTTTTCAGACGCCGGCATTTCTGACAGGTCATATGCCTTAATGCAGATTGACAGCTTTAATAAAGCAAGGAATGTCCTTGCTCAAAAAGCCAAGTCCGTTCTCTGTCATATGGCTAACAGCGCCGCTGTCATGACTCTTCCAGAATCATACTTTGATGCAATCAGGCCGGGATTGATGCTCTATGGCTATTCGCCGATACAGGATACAGGATGCAGGATACAGGATGCAGGATATCGTGCATCATGCATCGTGCATCATGCATCTTCTCTCAAGCCATCCATGACTGTTAAGACAAAGATACTTTCCATAAGAAGATTTAAAAAAGGGACGCCTGTAAGCTATGGAAGGACCTTTATTACAGCAAGGGAAAGCCTTATGGCGGTACTGCCGGTTGGTTATGCTGATGGATATCCGAGAGTCCTGTCAAATAATGCAGATGTTATTATCAGAGGTAAACGCGCCCCTGTGTCAGGCAGGATATGCATGGACACTACGATGGCAGATGTTACAGAAATCGGAGATGTCTCTGAAGGAGATGAGGTTGTTCTGCTTGGCAGACAGAAAAATACTGCTGTTACAGCATTTGAACTTGCAGAAAGGGCAGGAACAATTCCATATGAAATCCTGACCTCTCTGGGGAATAAATCACGACGGGTATACATTAATGGCTAATATTCTGCTTAAACCTGTTGAATTGCTAGGGCGTTCAGTCACGATGTTCTGGAGCACTTTTGTGTTATTTACTGCAGAACTCGGTAGTATCCTGCTCCTTTTGTGTTCTGCAATAAAACAGCTTGTATTACCGCCCTTTGAACTTAAAAACACATTCAAGCAGGTAGTGGAGATTGGGATTAAATCCCTGCCTGTTGTGCTTATAACAGCGGTATTTACAGGCATGGTCCTTGCGCTTCAGAGTTACACGGGATTTAAGAGATTCAACGCCGAAGTAATGGTCGGAACAGTCGTTGCTCTTTCTATCACGCGCGAACTCGGGCCTGTCCTTACAGGCTTGATAGTTGCAGGAAGGGCCGGCGCTGCCATGGCTGCAGAGCTTGGCACAATGCGTGTGACAGAACAGATAGACGCCCTCGAAACATTAGCCACAAACCCTGTGAAGTATCTTGTTGTGCCAAGGTTTATTGCAGGCATAATCATACTTCCTTCTCTGACAGTTGTAGCTGACATCATAGGAATTATTGGAGGATTCTTTGTTACAGTGAATGTCTTAGGCGCTAACTCATCAGTATACTGGAGAAGGACCTGGGATTACCTTGAAACAAGCGACATATACAACGGCCTTATTAAAGCGTGTTTTTTTGGCGCATCCATTGCTATAATAAGCTGCTATAAGGGTTTTTATACCTCAGGAGGCGCTGAGGGTGTTGGAAAGGCCACAACAGGAGCTGTGGTCTTGTCATCAATGACCATACTTATTTCTGACTATTTTCTATCAGCGTGGCTGTTTAAATGATAGAGATTGTAGATTTGCATAAGGCCTTTGGCAGAAACCATGTGCTCAGAGGCGCAAACCTCAAAGTTGAGAAGGGCGAAAGCATGGTGGTGATAGGAGGAAGCGGTTCGGGAAAGAGTGTTCTTATAAAACATATCATAGGCACGCTTAAGCCTGACAGCGGTTCCATATTGATAGACGGAGTTGATATTGCAAAACTCAGCGAAAATGAACTGTATGAGACAAGGAAAAGGTTCGGCATGCTTTTTCAGATGGCAGCCTTGTTTGATTCCATGAAAGTATGGGAAAATGTAGCGTTCGCTTTAATGAGGCACGGGAAATTGAAAGAGAAAGACGCAAAAGAAATAGCCAGTGAAAAACTCAGGATGGTCGGTTTGATGGGAGTTGAGGATCTTATGCCTTCTGAACTTTCAGGAGGAATGAAAAAAAGGGTCGGACTTGCAAGGGCAATAGCCCACTCTCCAGAAATACTCCTGTACGACGAACCGACCACAGGGCTGGACCCGATAATGGCTGATGCGATAAATGACCTTATAATAGAGATGAAGCAGAAACTCTTGGTCACATCAGTGGCTATAACACATGACATGCACAGCGCATACAAGATTGCAGACAGGATTGCAATGCTCTATGAAGGCAGGATAATTGCCACCGGTACGCCAGATGAAATAAAAAACACAGACAATGCAATAGTAAGACAGTTTATAACCGGAAGCGCAGTCGGGCCAATAAAGATAGAAGGGGTAACTGCATGAAGGGTCTTTCTACAGAACTGAAAGTAGGTTCTTTTGCGCTTATAATTATTGCCCTCCTGACATACATGACATTTAAGGTAGGCGGCTTTGAATGGGTAAAAAAGAAAGGATACGTAGTTTATGCCGAGTTCAAAAATATCGGAGGCCTTGACGAAAAGACAAGGATAAAGGTCGCCGGTGTTGATGCCGGCACCATTGAAAGAATTGAACTCAGGAACGGAAGGGCAAGGCTCACCCTCAGGATAGACAGGAATGTTGTGCTGTATTCAGACGCCTCTGTCGGCATAAAAGCAACAGGCCTTCTCGGAGACAAATATCTTGAACTGAAAATAGGTTCGCAGCCGCCGCCTCTGAAGGACGGAGATACGATAAAAAATGTTGTAGAAATCGTGGACATTGACGACCTTGTGAGGAATCTTACAGATGTCTCTACAAACATCAATAATTTTGCATCCGCCCTCAACGAATCCATAGGCACGCCTGAGGGGAAAGCAGCGCTCAAGGAATCTATCCTGAACCTTAGAGACATCACCGCAGGCCTTAAAGATACAATATCCGTAAATGACAAAAAGATGCGGAAAGCGCTCGACAATATCAACAATTTCATCGCGTCAATACATGACCTTGTAGAAAAAAACAAGGAACCGTTGACAGCAACAATCAGCAATGTAAAAGATTTTTCAGCCTCTCTGAAAAAAGACGGGCCTGACCTTGTGGCAAACCTTGGAAAGGCGTCTGAAGAGCTCAAGGCAATGATAGAGGAAAACAGGCCATCTATCAAGAGCGCGACAGAATCAATTGACACCATCTCCAAAAAAATTGCGGACGGCGAAGGCAGCATCGGCAAACTTGTTAAGGATGACAGGCTCTACGAGTCGTTGAATAAAGCCGCCGAAGGCGTTAATAAGCAATTAGGCGCCATAGACAGATTTAAGACATTCATAACATTTCAGGCTGATTATCTCACAAAGCCAAAAGATGCCAAAGGACAGTTCTACGTGACCCTCCAGCCAAAACCTGACAAATACTACATTTTCGGTATTGTCGGCGACCCTGTGGCAAATGTCACGACAACTACCACAACTACAAACGGCTCAACTGTCACAGAAGAGAAGGCAGAGAAAAAGATAGAGTTTACAGCGCAGTTTGCAAAAAGATTTCAGGATCTTGCTCTTAGAATAGGTCTTACTGAAAACACATTAGGAGTCGGCGCTGATTATTTCTTCCTTAAGGACAAGGCAAAACTCACCGCTGATGTCTGGGATTTCGCAAAAGACGAAGAGGGCTCAAAACATCCGCATGTAAAGGTAGGCGTTGATTACTACATATTCAAGCATATATTCCTTTCCGCAGGCGGAGATAATATCCTTAACAAAAAGCGGCGCGGAGCTTATGTTGGCGCAGGAGTAAGGTTTGAGGATGAAGACTTAAAATATCTCTTCGGCACAGTGCCGAGAGTTCCAGGAAAGTAACTGCGATACAGCCTCAACTAAAATACATCTCATATCCTGAGAAGTGCGCAGTTAAAACTATAATTTCTGCCTTCCATAAGGCGAAAGCTTCCTGAGTTCTTCTATAATCCCCGGCATTATTTCGATAACCTTTTCCACCTCTGCTTGAGTGTTATACCGGCTCAACGAAAACCTGACCGAGCCGTGAATCGCTTCAGCAGGAACATCCATTGCCTTTAAGACATGGGAAGGCGCAAGAGAGCCTGATGTGCATGCAGAGCCTGATGAGGCGCAGACGCCGAATTCATTAAGCCTGAGAAGAATTGCCTCTCCGTCAATATACATAAAGCTGATGTTTGTGGTATTCGGCAGTCTGCTTTCCGTATCTCCGTTTACCCTCGCATCAGTGCATAATTTCAGGAGCGCTGTCTCAAGTTTGTCCCTCAGGCCTTTCAGGTAGGACATCTCGCTATAAAGATTTTTGCCTGCAAGCTCACATGCCCTGCCAAGTCCCACAATTGAAGCCACATTTTCTGTCCCTGCCCTCCTGCCATGTTCCTGATGACCGCCTATCATATACGGACTGAATCTCGTCCCTTTTCTGACGTACAGCGCGCCAATACCTTTCGGAGCATGGAGTTTATGTCCCGACAATGAGAGCATATCAACGGGAAGTTTCTTTAAGTCTATGGGAATTTTGCCGGCTGCCTGAACAGCATCCGTATGAAATAAGACGCCCCTCTCCTTTAGCATCTCTCCTATTTCCATCAGGGGGAATATCACCCCTGTTTCATTATTTGCATACATCAGAGACACCAGTGCAGTATCATCGTCAATTGCCTTTGAAAATTCATCAAGCCTGAGTCTGCCTTGTTTATCTACAGGGATGAATGTAGTTCTGTAACCTTTACGCTCAAGGTATTTACAAAAGTTTACAACTGCAGGGTGTTCCACCGCTGATGTAACGATATGTTTTTTCTGAGGCAGAGACTCAACAGCGCTCATTATTGCGGTATTATTGCTCTCTGTCCCGCAACTCGTGAATATTATCTCTTCCGGCTCTGCGCCTATCAGTCCGGCAACTTTTCCTCTGGCTTCTTCGACTTTTCTGTGCAGCTGCCCTCCGAAGGTATGCGTGCTTGAGGGATTGCCGTACATTTCTTTCAGATAAGGCATCATTTCCTGAAGGACTTCAGGCGCAATGCTTGTAGTAGCGTTATTGTCAAAATATATAGTCTTCATTGTCTGCTTTTTAAAAGTATATCACAGCAGCGCATTTCTATAAAAAAATATCTTGATAATATTTTAAATTTCTGGTTTGATTTTAAATATGGCAAAAAAGATTGCGCTCGGACTCGTTATCGCCCCTGTCCCTTTTTCCGTTCCATATGTTTTCCACCCGACACGTGAAATAATTCAGCGGGGTGGCTGCACAGCGCCGTTATAAAAGACCTCGCATTTGCCGCCTTGAACAAAGCGTTTCGCCTTCCGGTAAAGGTCGAAGATTGGTTCGGCAAGGGACCCGACCGCGCTCACCGCGCCGACCTCGGGACTGCCGAAGGAACCGCTAATGCTTTGTTTGAATTTTGCGCATCCCTTGTCATCGAGAAGCGCTACTATTACATTATCATATCGTTCGCTGACAAGATTGAGCTTGCCTTTAAGGGCAACTCTATTATGGTGCGTCGCAAGGGCGCAGTCCGTAGCGTCCGCCACACCATCCCTGATCTTCCACTGGGAAATGAACTGTGTGATGGTGCCCTGCCCTCCCTGGGTCTGGTGGTAAACGTCCCCATAACGGTACCCCTTGAGCGCAACGGTGCCGAGAGGGCCGGCGATGAAGAAAGCGCCGACGTCGACGAGATTGAACTTCTGGCTCGCTTCATATTTTGAGAGGACCGTGTCGAGGTCCATAGTATAAATGACGAGATTATCACCCCGTAGCGAAAAAATACCGTCCATGCTGTTCATCAGCTTGCGGTTTCCTTTTTCTTTCATCGTCAAGGAAGCATGAAGATCCCCCTTCCCTCCGATGACCTTTTTTGTGCCGAAAGACTCCTGAAGTTTTTCGAAGTCCAGCTTCGATATCTTCAAATTGATTTTATACACAGCGTCGACTGCCGACTTGTCTGCCGTGACATCTCCTTCACCCTTCGAGCCGAAGATATCCATGGTAAGGGGTATTAGGTAGATTGCTCCCTTCTCCGCTTTTATAGGACTCTTGACGTTGCCGATCTTGAGATCCCTTTTCCGTACCTCCTTGCAGTCGAAGCTTCCTGCGAACGAGGCGTTCTTTATGACGTCCCCTGCTATCGAGAGGTCCTTGATAGCCAGATTGAAATCCTTAAACTCCGTCTTTTCTCCCGTCTTCTTGTCGAGATAGACAAGTACCCCTTTGGACAGCTTGAGCTCATTCAAACTGAAGGCTGCTCCCGGCTGCCCTTTAGTCGATTTTTTTTCAGTGCTTTCAAAATTATATTTCCCATCGGCGTCCTTCACGATGGTGAAGGCCGGGCTGACAAGCTCGCAACCGGTGACTTTGAGTTGCTTTTTCAGCAGGGGCATCAACTCAGCCCCCAGCTTGAGGTTTTTAAGGGAAAGGATTTCACCTCCCTTGTTGGCGACGTGGATATCCTTAGCCGATACGCCAAAGGGAAAGAAAGAAAGCCTTATCTTCCCATTGATTCTGACATCCAGTCCAGTCGCCCCGGAGGCGACGGCCTCAATGCGGGGCTTGTAGGAATTTATGTTGAAAGTGAGGGCGAAAATGACTACTGCGAGAACAAGGGCTACGGCACCGCCGCCAAGGATAAAAAGGACTTTTTTCTTTTTCGCATTCATTTCAATTTGTAAATTCTGATTTTAAGGTATCACACAATGGGGTACACGTCAAGCGACAATAAAAGTCTCGATAAATTATTGACAAACGATAGATATTTTGGTAAGAAATAAATATGCAATATAAAGACAAAACAAAAGAGCAACTTATAAATGAATTAGCAGAACTGCATCAGGGTATTGAGAATTTGGAAGCAGAAGCAACCAAACGCAAGAAGGCTGAGGAGCGGATAGTAGAAAATATCAGGCAGCTAAAGGGCGTGAAATCCGTTACGAGCAACTTGAAGGTGGAAGAGAAAAAGTAGATGGAAAACTCTCAACGATTCGCATTGGGAAGTGAAGAGTCTGATTGGAAAGTCTTAGCAATGCGGGCTTTGCCCGACAAGGAGGCAGAAATGAGTCAAAGTATTTTCAGAGTGTTAGGGATAGTCGTCCTTCTCGGGGCGCTGTTTGCTTTCAGAGGGTCTAAAGAAGCGTTGGCGGAAGTGAGTGTCAATATTAACATCGGTCCCCCGCCGATCGTAGTAGTCGAGCCCCCCGTGGTGGTCATGATCCCAGGTTTACAGGTCTATTTCGTTCCCCAACTGGAATTTGACGTGTTCTTCTACAATGGGTATTGGTGGTCTCCGCGGGGAAGCCAGTGGTACCGTGCAAGGGCTTACAACGGGCCGTGGGGAGTCATAAATAAACGCTATGTCCCTGCCCCTGTATCCCGGGTCCCAAAGGATTACAGAAACATCTATGGGAAGGAAAAACACATCCCTTACGGGCAGTGGAAGAAGCAAGGGAAGCACGGAGAGAAAGCGGAACGCAAGGAGATGAAGCAGGACAAGAAGGAGAAAAAGAAGGGCGGCGGACACGGCAATAAAGAGAATTAGTCCGAACCTTCCGAAATGGAGACGTGCTATGCCAATGAAGTAATAAAGATGAGAGAGGAGGTGGAAAGGAAAAACATAAAGGTAAAGGCAAAGGTAAGGATAAAGATTAATAACCTATAAAAGTGAAGGGAGGGTAAAAAAGATGAAAATCAGGTTTATGAAACAGATTTCATGGTATCTTGTTTTTGCAATGTTCATCATCGGGATTGCACCGAAGGCAGATGCAGGCATTGCGCCGTCTGAAATCATTGCTATGTCACAGGTTGACAGGGCGGCGGACATTGAAAAGATACAGAAGGCACTGGAAACAAAGATGGTCAGGGAAAGACTTGAAAAACTGGGATACGCACAGGGAGAGATTAACAGCAGGCTTGCCCAGCTTAGCGACCAGCAGATGCACAATCTGGCGCTCCAGATAGACGAGATTAAGGTTGGAGGCGATGGCCTCGGTATAGTAATAGCTCTTCTTGTAATAGTCATACTTGTGGTGCTGCTGCTACAGCTTATGGATCACAAGGTGGTGGTGACAAAATAAAAATTAGGCTAAAATTTCACTCTGTATAAGCAGGCATTGGAAGGAAGGTCACTTCCCCGATTGAAGATGTGGTAAAAGGCATCAGAAGCCTCCCGACATCTAAAAAATGATTATGATTCTATCCTCTGCCTTCTCTAAGGAACGCTAACACTGTCCTCTGACAATTTTCCGCTGCTCTCTTTATGTCCCACTTGCTCCTGTCCCTGTCCTCTACAATATTGCTTATACCTCTTATTTCAAGCATCGGGATTCCATACATAGCGCAGACATGCGCAACGGCAGCGCCCTCCATGTTCTCGCATATCGCATTGAATCTCTTCTCAAGTTCTCTTGCCTTTTTGTCTGTGCCGGTAACAGTAGATACGGTAACGAATGCGTCGCTTTTTATCCTACAAGCCCCTCTCCCTCCCTTTACTAAAGGGAGGTCACGAGGGATTACTTTCATCGCTTTTTTTACAAGACTTTTATCAAGCGTAAATTCATTGAAGTATTTTTTTCTCCCCTTTTTCAATAAAGGAATCCCCATTGCCTCTGTTTTATGAAAGCCGTCTTTGAGCCAGAGCCCTTCATCACCGTATATCTCCTTGTCTGCAATCGCTATATCCCCTGTCCTGAGATTCGCCGAAGGATACGCACCGCCAATCCCAAAGTTTATTACAGCGAATGGAGAAAACTTTTCGATGAGAAGGGTTGCTGCGTGCGCGGCATTGGCCTTGCCGATGCCCGAGATGATATGAATGATATTCGTCTTTCCGATCTTCCCCTGATAAACAGGCAGCGCTAAACTTTTACCTTTAATCCTTCTGAGAGTTTTTAAGATAGCCCTGCTCTCTTTTTTTGTTGCTGATATCAGGCCTATACGTTTATTCACAGATTACCTCCATGCAAGATTTAAACCTTTATCCGTCATCCGATTTTACCATCAGTGCTTTTGAAAAAACAAAGTAAAAAGTGTTAGATTAAATAAACAAAGGAGATTGATGATTATGCAAAGAGTCCCCATGACACGTGAAGGCCATCAGAAACTTCAGGAAGAACTTGATAGGCTCCTGAAAGTAGAGAGGCCTAAAAATATTCAGGCAATAGCTGAGGCGCGCGCGCACGGAGACCTTTCGGAAAACGCAGAATACCACGCTGCAAAAGAAAGG
Source organism: Nitrospirae bacterium GWF2_44_13 (assembly GCA_001805105.1). GTDB lineage: Bacteria > Nitrospirota > Thermodesulfovibrionia > Thermodesulfovibrionales > UBA1546 > UBA1546. Next base: position 290,589 of record MHEE01000015.1, read on the forward strand.
CAGTCCTTCATGGAAGGGAGAATAAATGAACTTAAGGCAAAAGTAGCCCTTGCTGAAATAATTGACCCTTCAAAGATAAATCAATCAAAGGCAGCTTTTGGCGCAAAGGTAAAGGTGCTGGACACAGCAGCGGATGAAGAATACATTTTTATGCTTGTAGGCCCTGACGAGGCAGATGTCAAGAGCGGGAAAATATCCATAAGCTCGCCTGTAGGCAGGGCATTGATAGGTAAAGAGGTGGGCGATACGGCAATTATTAAGGCGCCTGCAAGAACAATGGAATACGAGATATTAGAGATAACCTTTGAGTAAATACATCAGAGCAAAAATAACAGAAAACGCTCCTGTAAACAAAGGCCACAACCTTCTTGTCCTGAGCCCAGATAATATTCAGCAACATCCGCTTCCGGGACAGTTTTATATGATTGGAACTGATTTTTCATATGACCCCTTACTTAAGCGTCCCTTCAGTATCTTCAGAGAAGCATCAGGCGAACTGCAGTTTCTTTACAGAATCAAAGGCAAAGGGACTGAAAGAATGAAAGAGATGAAAAAGGGAGACACTGTAAACTTGCTCGGACCCTTAGGCAATGGCTATCCCATCCCCGGCAAAAACCTTACTCCCGTTCTCATTGCAGGAGGTATAGGAATTGCGTCGCTATTCCCTCTTGCAGAGAAACTTTCAGGGAATGTCCATCTTTTCTACGGCGCAAGGACGAAAAATGAACTGCTAATGCTTAACGAATTAAAAGGACTGCTCAGGAAGGAATTGATAATCAGCACTGATGACGGCTCCGAAGGCAGGAAAGGAACGGTTATAGATGCTTTAAATGTTTTCTTAACTTCTAACTCTCATCCGCCTCAGGCGGACTCAACTTCTAACTTTTTGTTATACGCTTGCGGCCCATCACCAATGCTTGAGGCTGTCTCTAAATTTGCCGCAGAAAAAGGAATCAAAGGCTATATCTCTATGGAAGAAAATATGGCATGCGGTGTCGGCGCATGTCTGGGATGCACGGTAAAAACAAAGAAAGGTTATAAAAGGGTATGTAAAGAAGGGCCTGTCTTTTCGGCAGAGGAAATTGTATGGACTTAACTGTAAACATAGGAAAGCTGAAACTAAAAAACCCTGTCATGACCGCATCAGGGACATTCGGTTATGGCGAGGAATATTCTGAATTTGTTGACCTCAACAAGCTCGGTGCTATCGTTGTAAAAGGACTTTCCCTTTTACCCAGAGAAGGTAATCCCCCGCCTCGTGTCGTAGAGACGCCTGCAGGGATGCTCAATGCCATTGGACTTCAGAACATAGGCATAGAAAATTTTATAAGAGAAAAACTTCCTTTTCTAAGACAATTTGATACATCTGTAATAGTAAATTTTTTTGGTGATTCCATTGACGAATATGCAAAAGCAGCAGAGAGATTAAGCGCTGTGGATGGAATACACGGACTTGAGATGAATATATCATGTCCTAATAAAGAAGCTAACTGGAGTATTTTCGGTACAGACCCAAAGGTGACTTTCGAGGTTGTCAGTGCAGTTCGGAAGGTGACAGATATCACTCTTATTGTAAAGCTCTCACCTAATGTGACCGACATCGCACTTATGGCAAAGGTGGCAGAAGATGCGGGGGCTGATGCTGTTTCTCTGATAAACACCATTACGGGAATGGCTATTGATATAAAAACAAAGAGGCCAAGACTTGGAAATATAACAGGCGGACTGTCAGGCCCCGCGATAAAACCAATTGCCGTTAGAATGGTCTATGAAACGTTCAAAGCAGTTAAAATACCGGTTATCGGCATGGGCGGAATAATGAACTCTTCCGATGCCATCGAATTCATGCTTGCAGGCGCAACAGCGGTCGCAGTCGGAACCGCAAATTTTGTAAATCCATCCACAACCATTGATATAATTAACGGAATAGAATCCTTTATGGTAGAGAACAGCATAACTGATGTAAAAGAACTGACAGGCGGAATAAAGATATAGATGGAGGCGTCAGGTGCAGAATAATCCGATCATAACCCTTACATCCGACTTCGGTTATAAAGACCCGTTTGTAGGGATGATGAAAGGCGTAATATTATCAGTTAACCCTCTGGCAAAGGTAATAGATATTACGCACGGCATAAGCCCGCATAATATAAAAGAGGCTTCGCTTACAATCGGCATGAGCCACAGTTTCTTCCCGCCTAAAACAGTTCATGTCGTGGTTGTTGATCCCGGCGTAGGTTCAAGCAGGCGGCCTATACTTGTCATAACAGACCATTCTTATTTCATAGGCCCTGATAATGGCGTCTTTTCACTTATATACAACTCAAAAAATGAAACTCTTAAGGTGATTCATCTTACATCAGAGCATTATTTTATGCCTGACAAAGGCCCGACATTTCACGGCAGGGATATATTCTCCCCGGCTGCTGCATGGCTCACAAAAGGCATAGAGTCGGCCAACTTCGGAGAAGCAATTACCGATTATGTAACCCTGCATTTTCCGTCTGCATCACGGCCTGAAGAAAAGGCTGTAGAAGGAGAAGTCATTTACATAGACCGTTTTGGCAACGCTATAACCAACATAACAGCATTGGATTTGAACATGCTCTACGGCATCAATCCCGGAGGGAAAATAAAGATTGTTATAAAGGAAAGGCATATAGAACTTAGAAGCCACTATTCACAGGTTCCGGACAAAGGACTTTATGCCTTGGTAAACAGCACAGAATATCTTGAACTCTTCACTTACAAGGGCAATGCTTCTTCAGTATTTGATATTAAGGTAGGAGACATCGTAAGAGTATTGCTGGTCACGTAAAATTAATGCTTGTGTTGTTTCTACTGGTTTATGCCTTTGAAAATGCCCTATTCAAAAGACGGAGATGGCAAAGCGGGATAACTAAGGCTTAAGAAAATCTATCGCGTATGCCTCTACTCTGCCTGTATGATGTTTTGAATGGTGTTTAGCAATAGCACGAGCTATGAGAGAGAATTTATCACCTGGGAAAGTATGAGGAACGATAAGGATTCCGGCATGAGGACGATGCTCATTGAAAAACTGAACGGTGAGGCGGATAAAATCATTTCTGTTGCGGGTTATAAGACATCTGCCTTCAGATACTGCCCGTTCAAGCTGCTCTCTGTCAGCAGCCTGCTGCATACCAGCCTCGTGGGCGCTGACTGCATCTATCTGATTTTTTCTAAGAATTTCCGCAATCTTTGGGCTGAGGTCTTCATCAAGATAATACTTCAACGACTGCCCCTGACAAGAAAGGGGTATCTTTTATGAACATCTTCTCCGGTCAATTCATCATTTTGTTTTATAATGCGGTCAATCTCTTCGGTATACGCTTTATAATAGCCGACAGCAGACCCTAACTGCTGCTCGCTAAGCCAGTGATAAGCATTTTGTAAACGGTTAAAATCCTTGCTCATACTTTTGTAGGCAGCGATAACTTCCCAGACCTCAATCCCGCTGCCGGCAATCCGCGCCCTGCGCCCTGCAGTTCCCTCACTGAAAACAATACCGGGACAGCGCTGCATTCTCACCGCTTCCTCAAGCAGTTCATTCGTTACAGCAGAAAACTCCTTCCCTGACTCTCTGACCATCTGCTCAATCTCTCTAAATGTTTTTTCCTGAATTCTTATGCTTCTCTGAACCGTTGGCATAAACTTCTCCTCCCTGCTTTAACAATTGAACTACAGCGTAATACAATAGACTACAACATGAGGTCAATGCATGTCAAATGATTAATGACGATATAAGACTGCTTTAAATCTCAATTATCACAGCGTCTTCATCGCATTCAGGGAAACGGGGACATCTGAGGCAGTCTCCCCATATCTTCTGAGGAAGCTTTGACTTGTCAATGGCTTTAAAGCCATTCTTCAGAAAAAACTCAGGCTGATAAGTCAGAGCAAACACCCTTTTTATCCCGAGTCCTTTTGCCTCCTTGAGGCATATTTTCAAAAGCCTGTTTCCTATCCCCTTGCCCCTTGATCCTTCTGCAACCGCAAGCGACCTTATCTCCGCAAGGTCATCCCATAATATGTGAAGCGCGCTTACTCCTTTTATCCGCCCGCGGTCTTCGCATACAAAAAGGTCTCGGATACTTTCATAGAGGTCATTTAAGGAACGCGGCAGCATTTCCTCTTTTTTTGCAAATTCATTTATAAGCCGCTGAACCTCTCTAATATCAGATATTTTTGCTTTTCTTATCTTCAATATATCTCCTGCCCTTTACTATTGCCTCTTTGTTTACGCCAAGGGCCTTTTTTCTTTTCTGAGGGGTAAGCTCGTCAAGCGCGCTGACTGCTGATTCTTCTTTTATTATCCCTGTCTCCGCAAGCAGGGCGCTGAGCATCACCATGTTGGCGCATTTCGTCCCTCCGATTGAGGCAGCTATTTCACTTGCAGGGACATCAACAACGCGCACATCAGAGCGCAGTTCAGGTTTTTTTATAAGGGATGACTCAAATATTAAAATTCCGCCGCTCTTCAGCCTCGGCTGAAATTTATCAAGGGATGCCTCGTTCATTACTACAAGGATTTCTGGATTTCTTACAACCGGAGAGCCTATCATCTCGTCAGAGATAATCACAGTGCAGTTTGCAGTGCCGCCGCGCACTTCGGCTCCATAAGAAGGAAACCAGGTCACCTCCCTGCCTTCAAGCATGCCTCCGTATGCAAGCAGCTTGCCGAGGAACAGAATGCCCTGCCCTCCGAATCCTGCTACCATTATCTTATGTTCCAAATCATACCCCCTATGACTCGCCATATTTATCCTTAAATGTACCGAGAGGGAAAACAGGCATCATCTCAGAACGCATCCAGTTTATGGACTCCTCAGCGGACATTCCCCAGTCAGTCGGACACGGGAACAGAATTTCCACAAAGCTGAATCCCTTGCCCTCCATCTGATACCTGAATGCCTTCTCAACATTTTTCTTTGTCGTCATAAGATTTTTTACAGAGTCCACCGAGTTCCTTGCAATAAACGAAACGCCATCAATAGTTGCAAGCATTTCAGAAACACGCAGAGGATAGCCTGATGTTTTGACGTCTCTGCCCCTCGGCGTGGTGGTAGTCCTTTGTGAGATAAGCGTTGTCGGCGCCATTTGTCCGCCTGTCATACCGTATGTGGCATTGTTTACAAAGAAGACAGTTAAGTTCTCGCCCCTGTTTGCGGCGTGGATTATCTCTGCGGTGCCGATTGCGGCAAGGTCACCGTCACCCTGATATGAAAATATTATTTTATCAGGCATAACCCGTTTCAGCCCTGTCGCTGCTGCAGGGGGCCTTCCGTGCGCCACCTCAAGAATATCAAAGTTGAAATAGTCATAAGCAAAAACAGCGCATCCGACAGGCGCAATTCCTATGACTTTCTCCCTGATATTAAGCTTGTCTATGCACTCTGCAATAATCCTGTGTATCAGGCTGTGTCCACAGCCCGGGCAGAACCTGAAAGGCACAGGTTTAAGGCTTACCGGTCTTTTGAATACCTTTTCCATAAAATTTAAACTATGCGCTCCTTTCAGAAAGTTTTATGAGCACCCCTTCAAGCAGTCCATCGTCACTCACAAGAATATTAGTAAATCCGAATAATTCCATGATATTAATTGTAAAGAGTATGCCGGGGATAATCAAGTCTGCCCTTTCCGGCTCAAGTCCAATCATCTTTTTTCTCTCACTGAGAGAAATACTTATAAGTCTCTCTGAAATATCATAGAGTTTTTCTATCGAGATATTATGCCTGTGGATTTTTTCATGGTCGTAACTCTCAAGCCCAATATCAATAGCTGCAGTTGTTGTAATAGTTCCTGCTGTTCCGATAAAAACTGTCCTGCTGTTTATAAGATGCCCTATCTGCGTTTTGAGTCCGCTTAAGACAGTATCTGATTCCTTTTTTAGAGAGAGAATATCATCTTTTGACGGAGGGTCCGATTTTATGTACTTGTCAAAGAGCTTTACAACGCCTGTCGGAATTGTCCCAATTTCAAGAGGAGATGAATTTCGGCAGAAAATCCATTCAGCGCTTCCGCCGCCGATGTCAATAATGAGAGACGAATCCGCCTCCGGCATGTCAAACATAACACCACGCGCCGTAAGCTCTGCCTCCTCTTCGCCTGAAATTACTTCTATGTCTATTCCTGTTTCCGCTAACACTCTTTCTCTGAACTCCTCCGAATTTTTAGCTTCTCTTAATGCGCTTGTACCGACGGCTCTTATATGAGAAATATCATAAGCCAAAATAATATCCGAAAAAGCCTTCAGGACAGATATTGATTTCTCCACGTTGTCAGGATTCAGCAATCCTGTCTCTGCAATTCCTGAGGCAAGTCTTGTAATCACCATTTCTGTTTTGCGACGAATAACCTTTCCGCCCTCCACTCTGCCGATAAGCAGGCGAATTGTATTTGAACCAACATCTATTGATGACAACAGCATTGTTTATTATAACCTGAAAGAAAATAAGGAGGCTGTGTCTGGATTGAGGCAAGATTCACGGGTCTGTCAGAATAGGGGCTGAAGTCGCAACAAAGTGGAGCGGATAGCCCCGCATGAGCACTTGTAATTGCATCTATATAGTATTAACGCCTGTAATTTTACAATGGTAGTTTAATATTGCCTAAAGATAGATATAGCCTCCTATAAATCGTATTTAAGTTGAAATAATCATGCGATGAAACTTAAAATACCCTATGAACTCCCACATCCAGAAATTTCTGCGCTATCTTGAAGTAGAAAAAGGCGTGTCCCCTCACACACTCAGGGCATACAGGAAAGACCTTGGGGCCTTCTACAATTATGTCAAGACAAAGACAGAAAACATAGAACTGAATGACATCAGAGGATTTGTTGCCGAAGAGATAAATTCAGGGCACAAAAAGACCACCGCAGGCAGAAGGCTCGCGGCAGTAAGATCGTTTCTTAAATTTCTTTACCGCGAAGGATATATAAAATCAAATCCTGCAAAACTCGTCCCTACGCCAAAACTGCCGAAAATGCTGCCGAAATTTCTCTCCGTGGATGACGTCTTTTCTCTCGTGGAAAAACCGGAAGGAATAGGTTTCCTGCCTGCAAGGGACAGGGCCATCCTTGAACTCCTGTATTCAAGCGGCCTTCGCGTAAGCGAGCTTTCAGGGCTGAATGCTGATGACATAAATACAAGAGAGGGGCTCGTTAAGGTTAAAGGCAAGGGAAAAAAAGAGAGGATAGTTCCCGCAGGCAGAAAGGCATTAGAGGCGATGAAGACATATTTCATTGAAAGGGTTTTGCTTAAAAAGAAGGATGGAGCGTTCTTCCTTAACAGAAACGGAGCAAGATTGACAGACAGAAGTATAAGACGTATAGTAATCAAGTATGCAAAGGCAATCGGCGTTAACAGCCGCATCGGGCCTCATACTCTCAGGCATACCTTTGCAAGCCATCTTCTTCAGGGCGGCGCAGACTTGAGAGTAATTCAGGAGCTTTTAGGACATTCGTCGTTGTCAACAACACAGAAATATACGCATCTGGACATAACGCATTTAATGGATACTTATGACAAGGCGCATCCATTGGCAAAGAAAGAGAAATAGGTTAATGGGTGAATAGGTTATTCGGATTAAACATTTTTGCGATTCACCCATTCACCGATTCACCTATTCACCGAGAGAGGAGCAATTATGTTTAAGGGAACAACAATATTATGCGTGAGGCGTGACGGAAAGGTTGCCATTGCCGGAGACGGCCAGGTGACAATGGGCAATACTGTCTTGAAACACAATGCAAAAAAGGTAAGGACCATGTACGACAATAAAATCATTGCGGGTTTTTCAGGCGCAACAGCAGATGCATTCACTTTGTTCGAGAGGTTTGAGGCAAAGATAGAATCATACCGCGGCAATATCAAAAGGGCTGCCGTAGAGCTTGCAAAAGACTGGCGAACGGATAAGATTTTACGGAGGCTTGAGGCGCTTCTAATCATTGCCGATAAAGAGCATACATTTATAATCTCCGGCACAGGCGATGTTATTGAACCTGAGGACGGGGTTGCTGCAATCGGTTCGGGGGGACCTTACGCTCAGGCAGCTGCAAAGGGGCTCTTTGAAAATACAAGCCTCTCCGCAAGAGAGATAGTTGAGAAATCAATGAAGATTGCATCTAATATATGCATATACACCAATGAGAATATAACTATAGAGGAACTGTAGACTAGAAATTATGCATGATACGGAGAGTTTAAAATATAAATAGGAGTTGCAATGGAAAACCTTACGCCGAGAAAAATAGTAGAAGAGCTGGATAAGTATATAATCGGCCAGAACAAGGCCAAAAAAGCAGTTGCAATCGCTTTAAGAAACAGGTGGCGAAGGCTGCAGCTTTCCCCTGAGTTAAAAGACGAGGTGCTTCCCAAAAACATAATCATGATCGGGCCTACAGGCGTCGGAAAAACAGAGATTGCAAGACGCCTCGCAAAGCTTGCACATGCGCCGTTCCTAAAGATTGAAGCCTCTAAGTTTACAGAGGTAGGCTATGTAGGCAGAGACGTTGAATCAATGATCAGAGACCTTACAGAAATTTCACTAAATATGGTTAAGTCAGAGCATATTGAGAAGATTCAGGAAAAGGCAGAATCCCTTGCAGAAGAAAGGCTCCTTGACGTTCTGCTTCCTTCCCCAAGATCCGCTGCAGGTCGCCACGGGCGACTCGCCGAAGAGAGCGGACGGGGCATAAGCATTGAAGATGAGGAGAAAGAAAGGTATAAAGAGACGAGAGAGCGGCTCAGGCAGCAGCTTAAAGAAGGCAAACTTGATAACAGATATGTGGATGTAGAGGTAAGAGAAAAGGTAATGCCATTCGGCGTAATCTCAAACGTAGGGCTTGAAGAGATTGAAATAAACCTTAAAGAGATGCTCGGAGGGTTAATCCCTGAAAAAGCAAAGAAGAAAAAAGCCAAAGTGCCGGAGGCATTAAGACTACTCGTGCAGGAAGAGGCAAACAAACTGATTGATATGGACAAGATAACAAAAGAGGCTATTGAGAGGGTTCAGCAGACAGGGATTATCTTCATAGACGAGATTGACAAGGTTGCAAGCAGAGGACATGCTCACGGCCCGGACGTGTCAAGGGAAGGCGTTCAGAGAGACCTTCTTCCTGTTGTTGAAGGCACAACTGTAACAACAAAGCACGGCCCCGTGAAAACAGAGCATATACTCTTCATAGCAGCAGGAGCATTCCATATGTCAAAACCCTCAGACCTCATCCCCGAACTTCAGGGAAGATTTCCCATAAGGGTTGAGCTTGACCCATTGGGAAAAGATGAATTTGTGAGGATTCTTACAGAACCCTATAATGCGCTCACAAAGCAGTACACGGCGCTGCTTGCAACAGAAAATGTAGAGATAAATTTCAGGAAAGATGCCGTTGAGGAGATAGCAGGCATTGCGGCAACCGTAAATGAGAAGACAGAAAATATAGGCGCAAGAAGGCTGCATACGGTGCTTGAAAAACTCCTTGAGGATATATCCTTTGAAGCTCCTGAAAAAAAGAACGGCAAACTTCCGATAGACAGGGAATATGTGAGAGCCAAACTCGCTAATATTGTGAAGGATGAAGATTTAAGCAGGTATATACTTTAAAACAAGATGCAGGATACAGGATACAGGATACAAGATACAACCCGCAAGAGATATATCTTGCATCTTGCATCATGCATCGTTCTTTTTTTAATCACGGCTTTTCTCACTTCCTGCGGTGCACCAAGATACGGATACTACGAAGATTATCCCAAATACGAAACCCAGCCGAAGGAAAGCCCTCAGGAGACAAAACCATCAGGCACAAAACAACCTGATGCAATACAGCCTGAGACAAAATATATAGTTGCCTCATGGTATGGGCCTGATTTTCATGGAAAGCTAACATCATCAGGCGAGCCTTATAATATGTATGCAAATACATGCGCGCATAAGGAATATCCTTTCGGGACAAAGTTGAAAGTAACAAATATCTCAAACAATAAAACAACCGACTGCACCGTGACCGATAGAGGGCCCTTCATTCAGGGAAGGGACTTAGACCTATCCTATGCCTGTGCAAAAGAGATTGAGTTAATAGGACCGGGAACCGGAAAAGTAAGAATTGAACCGCTCGGAAGGGACATGCGGTATATAAAATATATAAAATATTCTCCATTGGGAGGCAGCGGGCCGTTTACAATACAGATAGGCTCATACAAAGACCTGTCTAATGCCACACGCATGAAGGCGTCGCTGGAATTTAAATACAGCAAGGTGTATATAACGGAAGCGGAAATAAGCGGCAGCAAATACTACAGGGTAAGGGTCGGCAAGTTCAATTCAAAAGACGATGCATTCACCCTCGCAAAAACACTTGCGGATGAGGGATATAACACGCTGATTGCACCTTATGAGGAAAGGATATGAAATCAGGCATGAAAAAACTTGATGAGATTGTCAGATTTCACGGACACATCTGCCCCGGGCTTGTGCTCGGCTACAGGGTATCAGTGTTTGCCCTGAAAAATCTCGGCAAGCGGTCCAAGGATGAGGAGATTGTCGCAATCGTAGAAAATAACTCATGCGCCGTTGATGCTGTTCAGGTTATGACAAACTGTACATTTGGAAAAGGCAATCTTATTTTCAAAGATTACGGTAAACAGGTTTACACTTTTATTAAAAGGCCTTCTGGCAAGGCAGTAAGAATCTCAATTGACTGGACACCTTCTCCTGAAACAGAAAAACAAAAAGAGATGTGGCAGAGGTATATGAAGGGCAGCCGTTCAAAGGAAGTTCTGAAAGCAGTCCATCAAAGAAAAACAAAGAAAATAGAGTCCATCTTAAAGACGTCTGATAAGGATTTGTTTAAAATAAAACACCTGAAGATGCCGCTGCCTGAAGAGGCAAGGATATATCCGAGCGTAAGATGCGAGAAATGCGGTGAGAAAACCATGGAGCCGAGACTGAGGGTAAAAAATGGGAAGACGGTGTGTATCCCTTGCTTTGAGGGAAGGGGATTAAGTGGTATCAGGGAAAAGATGGCAAGCCTCGGCATTACCGAAAAAGACATTGCCGATGCGGTTAAATGGGCGAGAAAAAGAAGTTAAGGGTCGTCCTGGATACGAATGTCCTTGTATCCGCATTGCTGTTCAAGGGCAAACTCTCAAATATAGTTGACCTGTGGGAAAGAGGCAGAATAATCCCGCTAATCTCAAGAGAGACCTTTGAGGAATTCAAGAAAGTTATTGCTTATCCAAAATTTTCCCTGACCGCAAGTGAGATAAGGACAATTATTGAGGAGAATATTCTGCCCTTTTTTGAGGTTGTAGAGGCAAATGAGGCAATAAGGGATGCTTGCAAAGACCGTGACGACGATAAATTCCTTTCATGCGCTGTTTCTGCGAAGGCAGCCTATCTTGTAACAGGAGATGCTTATTTGCTGTCAATGAAAAACTTCAGAGGCGTAAAAATTATCACTCCGAGAGACTTTGAGGCGTTGTTTGATTGATTCCCTCGCCCACTTAAATCCGAGAGATGTCTCTATGTTTTTCCTAGTAATGCATTTTCTAACGCCCACTCATCAGCCAATGATTTTATTAATGCATCCTCATTAAGATACATTGTATATCTATTGATATTCATTTCACTCAGTTCTTTCATTAATTTGGCTTTGACATCTTTACTTATTGTAATTTCACGTAGCACATGTTCATTGCTTTTGCTTTCAAATACTTTTCTGAATGTTATAAATTTCCATTCAGAATCATATTCTGTGGGAATAAGATATTGTGACTGTTGAGCAAAATGGCGTTTCCCCGCTTCCACGTATCTGCCAATTTTCCTTAAGCCTGGAACGTTATTTCCTCCAATTGTAAATTGAGGAGGTGAATATAAAAAGGTTTTTCCATCCTTCTTATCACCTTGATTAAAATCTTCGCATGCAAAAAATAGGGCTATGAAACACGAATTCGAAAAATCAACCAAAGGAGTTGGAAATCCATGATGCCTTAAATATGCCAAATACTCCATTTCAGGCAATTCCCATGACCCTTGGTCATATTCCTTAAAATCAAATGGGTATCCTCTGCTCGTAGATTTTCTTTCATATCGATTTTCAATAAGTGGATTAATAAGGGGTTTATATCTATCAATTATTCTATAATATTTTTCACATGCAATTACCTCGATTCCATGCCTCTCAAGCGATGATTTAATCTCCCAGCCACAGTTACTTTGGCCCCTGAAAAGGGCTACTCGTTCATTGCCGAGTTCACATTTAAATTTTAAAATTTCTTCTCTGTAATCTCTTATTGTTTCAACCATCACTGTAATTTTTTCCGAGGCACCATACCGGTTTCTTATTTCCCCGTCCCTCTCCCAAATCCTGCCCGCATTATAACAGAAAAATAAAAAAATGGTGAATAGGGGAATAGGTGAATAGTGAATAGAGGAATTAGCTTACAGTTTATAAATCTCTCGTCTATGTCCTACGGCTTTAATGACAATTGCATCTGCCTCAATTATATAAACGACACGCCAGTCGCCAACTCTTAATTTAAACTGTCCCGACATATCGCCAGACAAGGGGTCCGGAGTTATGCTGTTGAAATGCTGCGAGAGCCATGAAATTTTATTAAGGATGCGCTTTACAATAGGATGGTCTATTATTTGAAGGTCATCTAAGGCTTCTTTTTCCCATTGAACCTTAGGCAAATCTCTTTAATACCTCTTCGTGGGCAATTCTCTTTGAGGGGTTTTTAAGCCTGTGTTCCAACTTAGCTTTAAACTCTTTTTTCAGATGAAGACCTGAATCGGGGTTGCCAATTATCTCAAGAAGTTTTTGCTCTACTATCTGTTCAACATCATCTATTGTCACCGCTTTTGCCCTTGCCATATACACCTCCAATAATTTCTTATTATATTCTTTTAGCTAAAGATTGACAATAGGCGAATAATAAAAACCTTTCAGACTTGAAAAGACTTTGCACTCCACGTTAAAATCAAGGCAATCATGAAAAAACTTATTGAAAAGGCAAACATACTCATTGAGGCTTTGCCGTATATCAGGAATTTTTCAGGCAAGACATTCGTCATCAAATACGGCGGCGCTGCCCAGACAGAAGAGCATTTAAAAGATTCATTCGCTCAGGACATAGCGCTCTTAAGTTTCATCGGAATCCATCCGGTGATTGTGCACGGCGGAGGGCCGAAGATAAGCGCAACAATGGAGAAGATGGGCAAGAAGCCAAAATTCATCCACGGCCAGCGCGTTACAGATAAAGAGACAATGGACATCGTTGAGATGGTCCTCGGCGGGCTTGTCAATAAAGAGATAGTCTCTCTGTTAAACAAGCACGGGGGCAAGGCCATAGGCTTGAGCGGAAAAGACGGTGGACTTATAAAGGCAAAGAAAAAACTTATGAAAATCTCGCAAAAGGCAGGGGTTGAGGAGCTGATTGACCTCGGGCTTGTAGGAGAGGTCACGGGCATAAACTCGCAGGCGCTTAAAAGCCTTGGAAAAGAGAGGTTTATCCCTGTCATTTCTCCGATAGGCATTGGAGAACACGGCGAGACATTTAATATCAATGCGGACTATGTTGCATCTTCAATAGCGGCAAAGCTCAAGGCGGAAAAACTCATCCTCCTCACAGACGTGCCGGGCATTAAGAATAAAAAAGGGGATACAATCTCAACGCTTTCTCAAAAGCAGATAAAGAAACTTGTCTCTGACAATGTAATTTCGGGGGGAATGCTTCCTAAAACTCAGGCATGCATGAAAGCGCTCGAGGCAGGCGTTGCCAAAACTCATATCATTGACGGGCGCATCTCGCACTGCCTGCTGCTTGAGATATTCACAAAAGAAGGAATCGGAACAGAGATTGTAAAATAATCATGGCTAAAGCAAAAACATTTTATCAGTGCCAGGCGTGCGGATACGTGAGCCCTAAATGGCTCGGCAAATGTCCTGACTGCGGGGAATGGAATACCCTTGCTGAAGAGAAAAAAGAGACCAGGCAGGGAAGAAAATCATCGGGAAGGTCTGAACCCCAGCCCCTGAATACAATCGTCAGCGGAAAAGAAAAACGCACAACAACAGGGATAAAGGAATTTGACAGGGTTCTGGGAGGCGGGGTCGTTGCAGGCTCTGTAATCCTTGTCGGCGGAGACCCCGGAATCGGAAAATCAACTGTCCTTATTCAGGCGCTCTCCGGCCTCTCAAAAAAATATGAAAGCGTGCTCTATGTATCAGGAGAGGAATCTCCTGAACAGATAAAACTGAGAGCGGAAAGGCTTTCCGTAGATTCCGGCAAGATAATGCTTCTTGCCGAAACATCGCTTGAGAATATACTTGACACAGCCTCAGAACTAAAACCCGGCGCAATAGTAATTGATTCCATCCAGACAATGTACACAGAGGAAATATTGTCGGCCCCGGGGTCTGTAAGTCAGGTGCGGGAATGTGCGGCAAGGTTGATGTTCTTTGCAAAGAAATCGGCAATACCAGTTTTCCTTGTAGGTCATGTGACAAAAGAAGGCGCAATTGCAGGGCCGAGGGTTCTTGAACATATAGTTGACACTGTGCTTTACTTTGAAGGAGACAGAGGGCATTCTTACAGGATTTTAAGGACTGTTAAAAACCGCTTTGGTTCAACAAATGAGATAGGCGTGTTTGAGATGACGGATTCAGGGCTTTCGGAGATTGAGAATCCATCTGAATTATTCCTCTCGGAAAGGCCGCTTAATGTCTCAGGCTCGACAGTTGTTGCAAGCATGGAAGGGACCAGGCCGCTGATGGTGGAGATTCAGGCTCTGGCCTCGCCGACAACATTCGGAATGCCGAGAAGGACAAGCATCGGAGTTGATTTCAACAGGGTTAATCTTCTGACTGCAGTACTTGAGAAAAAGGCAGGGCTCCATCTCAGTGGGATGGATATATTTATAAACGTAGTCGGCGGGCTCAAAATAATTGAACCTGCTATTGACCTTGGAATTATAATGACGATTGCATCATCGCTGAGGGACATCCCCATTGACCCTAAGATATTTATGTTCGGCGAGGTGGGCCTTTCAGGCGAAATACGCGCAGTTGCTTATGCGGAGCAGAGGATTAAGGAAGCCGCAAAGATAGGATTCAAAAAAGCGCTCATGTCCAGAACAAACAGCGAAAGGCTGACGGCAGTTGAGCCTTTCGGGCTTGAGATAATGGGAGCGGGAAATGTTGAAGAGGCGCTTGAGGCAGTGCTCGGAATCTAAGATGCAAGATACAGGATACAGGATACAGGATAAAAAAAATCATGCATCATGCATCATGCATCATACATCTGTATTTACCCGATTCACCGATTCACCGATTCACCGATTCACCCTTCTGCTCTTCTGCGCTTCTGTTCTCCTGCTTTTATCTTCCTGCACTGCAAAGAGAGTTGAACTGCCTGATTACGAAGGCGTTGATGTAAGAACAGTTATCACCGAGCGCAAGAGCATAAAAGGCGTTAACGCAACTTTTCATGTTGAGTTTGAGAAGACTGACAGCACAATGACAGGAGACGCTGCGCTCACGCTTACAGAGAAAGCCCTCGAGCTGAGGATATACTCTATGGGATTTCTCATGGCAGAAATAAAAGAGACAGATGGGATAATAAAAAGCAATCCTCCCTCTGACAGGAATAAAAACATAATACTGGCAGAAGGTTTAAGAAGCAGTATATTGTGGTGGCTGATAAAAGACTATGATGTTGAAGAGCAAAACAATAGTTATCATATCAGGAATTCAAGCCGGAAGATTGTCATTGATAAAAAAACCATGCTCCCTGTATCCCAGACGATAGAACTTGAGAATGGAAAAGAACTCCGCATTTCTTACGGGGAACCTGCAAACAGCAATGGATTCTGGTATCCCTCAAGAATGAAGATAGAACTGTCAAAGTATGTTGTGAAACTGAAGATTAAGAGTATCTCCTTTATTCCTCACTCAGCCCAAGGTCCACAGTAACAGCCTTGATAATCGCTTCATCTATGATATTCGTCTTAAAGAGGAATCCGTCAAGAAGGGCATTGTCGCAGATTGTATTTATCAAACGCGGCACGCCGTTTGAATACTGATATATAGCCCGCATTGCATTTTCTGTGAATGGATTTTTAGCAGAACCGGCAATATGCATCCTGTGAATTACATACTCCTTTGTACTCTCTTCAGAAAACGATTTCAGCCTCACCCTTATTGCAACCCTTTGTTTTAACGGCTCGTCAAGGGCAAGCACGCTGTCCAGTTCAGGCATGCCGACAAATATGAAATTCACCATCTTTCCTTCAGGCATCTCCATATTCAGCAGCCCCCTGAACTCCTCCATTATTTCCTTTGAGTTCAACATCTGCACCTCGTCAATGATAACAACCGCTGCCTTGCCCTGTTCGCCCAGTTCAAAAAGCCTCCTGTATATCTGGCTGAGGAGTTCTACCTTCTCTTCCTTCACATCCGTAACGCCCAGCTGTATGGCAAGTTTTTTCAGAAGCCAGTCAGCGCTTACCGCTGAATGAATCACAACAAGGAGAACCGCCTCATAAATATTCTCATCAAGCTCTTCAAGCAGCCTGCGCGCAAGCGTAGTCTTGCCGGCGCCTATGTCTCCTATGACAACAGCCAGCCCTTTCTTTGTATCTATGGCATATTTCAGCCTTACAAGCGCCTCTGAATGCTGTGTGCCCTTATAGTAAAACCTGTTGTCAACAACATTTGAAAACGGATGTTCTTTCAGCTTATAAAACTCAAGATAATCCATAGGTTACAGATAAGAAACTCTCTCCTTCTTTATTTTCTGTTTCTCGGTTAGTACCGGTTTTGACGCAGGTTTTGAGGCATGCACCTTCAGCAGGTTAATTTTTTCCGCAACATTTCTGAATTTTGAATTCCACCCGTATACTTCCGTATAGTATCTAAGCGCCTCTTTAAGATTTTCATTCTTCTCATAAGCCTCTGCAAGTTCGTATTTCACGCCCCAGTATGATTCGTCCTTCGTCCCCAGCTTTTCCATTACACTGCTAAAAGAATCAATGGCGAGCGGATACAGCCCTTTTGCCATATAACACATCCCCATCATGCTTAGTGAAGAAATTAATCTTTCAGGGTCGTTCTTTGATGTCTGGAATTCCTTTATTGCATCGTCTATCAAGCCCATTTCTTTATATGCAATCCCGAGATTATAATGCGTCTCGAAATCCTCAGTCCCTATTTCCTTTTCAAGGCCTTTCTTGAACTCTTCAAATATGCCGAGGACATCGCTTTCAAGATTAAATTCAGGAGCTGTTTCTGCCTCGAGAATATCTGAAATCACAAACTCTTCTGTCGGGGTTTCAATTTTTGACGGCCTTTCAATAACTGTCCCGGCAGGCTTCTCAACCTCTTCTGCCGGTTTCTCTTCTATTCTGACTTCTTCCGAGGCTTTAGTCTCAATCAGCGAAAGCTTTTCTCGTATCTCATTGTTATCAGGAAATAATTCAAGAAGTTTCTGATACGCTGCCTTAGCATCCTCATACAACCCCTGCCTCAAATAAAACTCTGCCTCTGCCTCTGCCTCACCGTAATCCTCTGCGCCCGGAGCAGACACTCCTCTATGGGCAACAAATTCTTCAGACGGCTGACCCGGCAGCCTCTCCAGCAATCTCGGATCCTCGGGATTTATTTCGTATGCCTCTTTAAGTATCCCTTCCCTCAACTCGATATTCCCGCTTTTATTGTAAAGTTCAGCGAGAATAATGCACTCGTTCACGGCCTGTTCTTTGTCGCCTGTCTCTGAATATAAAGATTTAAGCTTTGCATGGACATCGGCATTTTCAGGTTCCTGTATTTTAAGGGACTCAAGCAGTGTCCTTGCTTCATCATACAGTCCGTATCTTAAAAATATATCCGCCTCCGCAAGGGACTCTTCAACTGACTTCTTAGGTTCCGCGTATTCCTCGCCAAGTTCCCTTTTGACGTCGCTTATTTTCTCTTTTAACTCATTATCATCAGGATGTATCTCCAATGCTTCCTTATAACACTCCAAGGCCTCCTTCAGCATTCTTTCTTCCGAGAAAATAAAAGCATCGCCTAAAGAAACAAGCTCCGCAAAAGCTGATTCATAATCGTTCTTCTGTTTATACAGCGCCACAAGTTTTTTTCTCGTCTCTACGGGTTCTGTATCTATGAACATTGTCAGAATATTTATGGCCTCATCAAGTTTCCCATCAAAGATTATCTCGTCTATAATCACCTTGTACTCTTCCCATGCCTTTTGCTTATCCCCGCTCTCCGCATACATCTCACCGAGAAGTTTCCGCGCCGAAGCATTTGAAGGTTCTATTTCAATAATCTTTGATATGTATTGCATTGCTTCTGAAAAAGACTTTGCCTTAACCAAAGATTCTGCATATTTCAAGATTAATTCGGTATTTGACGGAGCAAGTTCAACCGCCTTCTTCAGATATTCCTGAGCCTGCCTTGGATTGCCTGTTTTCTCGTATATCGAACTCAGCCCAAGCAAAGCCTCATTATTGTTGGGCTGGAGGTCCATGGATTTTTTATAATACATTCCTGCATTGTTGACATCATCCTTTTCGTCATATAACCTCGCTATATGCAGGTACTCTTTGGCGGCCTCAATCTGGAGCCCTTCTTTTTTGAAAATTTCCGCCACCTTATTCCTCAAAGGGATGTTAGACGGAGAGAGGCTCAGTATCTTGTCATACGCCTTTAATAATTCATCCTTCTTTCCTTCTTTGGAAAGGATATCCGCGCTGGCAAGATAATACTTTATGGCATCGGTTGCCAGTCCTTTTTCCTCGCTTAACTCTCCGAGAGCATATAAGGCAGACGTGTTTGAAGTGTCAATATTTAATATCTTTTTGTAAAGCGCCAGCGCCTTCAGAGAAAAACCTTCATCCCTGAAGAAACGCGCCGCTTTATGAAATGACTCTATCGCAGGAGTCTTGTCGCCTTTTTTAAGATAGAGATCTCCGACAGTATTATAAGTATTTGCATCAGGAGATTCTTTTATAAGTTTTTCCCATTCGGCAATTGCCTTATCTATCTGTCCCCTCGCAAGAAACTTCTGGGCTTCTTTTATTATCGCTGTTTTATCAGACATTTCCCTGTTTTAAAATTATCACATATTGACAGGGAGTGTCAATTAACAGGCCTTCTCATGCTGCCTCGATTAACCGCCTGAACCTTAATTCAAAAAGCAAATCCCGCTATCATTTTAAGACGGCATTGCTATGCGGAGATACGCCTATCTGTAAAAATATTGACAATTTACAGGCATTTCTATTATTATGTTTAACTCTATGTCCATGCGGACTGAACTTTAAGAAACTTGTTTTAAAGAATATTAATGGAAGGTGAGTAATGAAAACCCGATTTGCTAAAAAAACCGATATTGAGTATAAGTGGTATCTCGTAGATGCCAAAGACGCAGTCCTCGGAAGGCTTGCCGTAAAAATTGCTGTCTGCCTGCGCGGTAAAAACAAGGCTATATTTACCCCGAATGTAGACACAGGTGATTTTGTAGTTGTCGTGAATGCCGAAAAGGTCAGGACAACAGGCAAAAAGCTTGACGATAAAATTTATTACCATCACTCGGGCTACCCCGGCGGCATAAAAGCCAAAACGCTCAGAGAACGTCTTTCCAAAGAACCCCAAAAGGTTATAAGTGACGCTGTCTGGGGAATGCTTCCTAAAAACAGGCTCGGAAGGGCAATGCTCAAAAAGCTCAAGGTATATAAAGGAAGCGAACATCCACACGTTGCACAGAAACCTGAAATCTTACAATATAAGGAGTTTTAAATGGCTGAAATAAAACATAATGCTACAGGACGCAGAAAGTCCTCTATTGCAAGTGTGAGCATGTCCCCCGGCAACGGCCGTATAGTTGTAAATGAAAAACCTCTTGACTCGTATTTCGCCCGCGAGACACTGCAGATGATGATAAGACAGCCCCTTGAGCTGACAGGGATGTCAGGCAAATACAATATAACCGCGAAAGTTGTGGGCGGCGGCCTTTCAGGACAGGCAGGAGCGCTCAGGCACGGGATTTCACGGGCAATACTCTCAATAGACAACGACCTCAGGCTGAAACTTAAGAAAGAAGGCTTCTTAACGCGAGACCCCAGAGAAACAGAGAGAAAGAAATACGGGCAAAAGGGCGCAAGAAAGAGATTCCAGTTCTCAAAGAGATAATTAAGTAAATATGCTAAAAGCGGCTATTTGCGGAGGCAGCGGTTATACAGGAGGCGAACTTATCCGCCTTCTTTCAAACCATCCCATTGTCAAAATAACCGCCGTAACCTCAGAAAAATCATCAGGCAAAACCGTAAGCGATTTATTCCCCCATCTTAGCAATCACTCAAATCTGACATACGAACCATTAGACAGAGAAAAACTTCTGAAAAAGGCTGCCATCTTTTTTCTGGCATTGCCTCATGCCGCCTCGCAGAGCGCAGTGGATTTTTTCTTCAGGCACGGGAAAAAAGTTATTGACCTCTCCGCTGATTACAGGCTAAGGTCTGCTAAAATATACGAGGAGTGGTATAAGACTCCGCACAAATTTCACGGGACACTGAAAAGGGCCGTGTATGGACTGCCTGAACTGTACAGGGCGAAAATTGCGAAATCATCCCTCATAGCAAACCCCGGCTGTTATCCGACAGGCGCAATCCTCGGACTTTATCCTGCTATGAAGGCCCATCTCATAGATGTAGATTCTATCGTTATAGATTCAACATCAGGGACAACGGGCGCGGGGAGAAACGCTGATGCCGCATTCTCATTCTGTGAGATCAATGAAGGATTCAAGGCTTACTCAGTTGCATCACACAGGCACACTCCTGAGATAGAGCAGGAACTCTCTGCCATAGCTCATAAAGCTTTAAAGGTTAATTTTACCCCTCATCTTGCGCCTTACGACAGGGGGATACTCACAACCATCTACGCAAGATTAAAAAAGAAGGCTGATACAAGAGCAGTTCTTGATGCTTACAAAAAGGTTTTTGCAAAAGAGCCGTTTATAAGGGTGCTTGCTGAAGGCAAATTCCCAAATGTAAAAAATGTTCGGGGCACAAACCTCTGCGACATCGGGCTTGCTGTAAACAAACGGACCAATACCCTCATAATTGTCACTGCGATTGACAACTTAATGAAAGGCGCCTCAGGGCAGGCAGTGCACAACATGAATATCATGATGGGGTTTAAGGAAACCGAAGGCCTGAAAAACATAGCCCTATCCCCTTAAGAACCTTCTCAGATTCCTGCCAAAGCAACTAAGTGCAGTCATTGCACATCAGGCCTTAAAGTGATATAAATAAAGATAAGACAGGAGGCTGATATGTCAAAAAAAATAATGATATTCATACTTGCGATGATTTTTATCATTCCGGCAAACAGCGTTGCGATTGAGCGAAGCGAGCAGATAAC
This sequence comes from Nitrospirae bacterium GWF2_44_13, assembly GCA_001805105.1. Lineage (GTDB taxonomy): Bacteria > Nitrospirota > Thermodesulfovibrionia > Thermodesulfovibrionales > UBA1546 > UBA1546. The sequence goes on from MHEE01000015.1 coordinate 312,040, forward strand.
CGTGTTTAAAAAAAGGTTAAAGGAAATTATCCAACAAGGCATCTTGCCCATAATTGACGTGGAATATCATCACGGTGGAAAAATAGAAAATGAGAGGCTCATCAGCAGAATGGATGATAACGGCGTGGCGCTGACATGGCTTGGGCCAAATGAAAAACTCGGGAGCGGGGAATCAATAAGGCTTTATAAATTATATCCCGACAGGTTTGTGCCTACAACTGTTCATGGCGACGGAAAACTCTGGCACAGCAGCGATAAAGGTTTTCTTGAAAAACTGGCGAAAGATGCTAAGTCAGGCAAATATTTTGCAATGGGCGAGTTTGAAGCAAGACACTATCAATCAAGCACCAATAACAGGAATGTGCATATGCCTGTTGACTCCGAAGCCATGCAGGTGGTTTTTGCGTTGTCAAGCGAGACTGGAATGCCGTTTCTGCTTCATCATGAGGCAGAAGACAAACTCCTTCCGGAACTGGAGAGAATGCTTGTTAAATATCCGAAGGCAAAGGTGATATGGTGCCATGTAGGAAGAAACCGGAATCCTGCCACTTGGAAACAATTCACGAAAGCCGACGGCGTGCGTGCCTTAATCAAAAAATACCCGAATCTTTATTTTGATCTGGTGCAGTCAAAACCCGGCTCCAAGTATCATGGGACGGGTTATGTTGATGCGATTATGTACGAGATTTCAAACTGGGGAATTGCCCTTGACCCTGAATGGAAAAAATTATTTGAGGAATTCCCTGACAGGTTCGTTATCGGTTCCGATATCAACACAGGCCGTTTTGATAATTATGACAGAGTGATGGATACCTTCAGAACCATTGTTTTCAAAGATTTAACCAAAGCTGCCGCTGAAAAAATAGCATTCAAGAATGCATGGAAATTAATGACAGGAAGGGAATGGGAAGATTAATTACAGGTTACCTCACTATTTTCATGCTTATATCAACCGCTGTTGCTGAATGAGTTAAGGCGCCTATTGAAATTAAATCCACGCCGGTATCTGCAACCTCTCTGACGTTCTCAAGGCTGACATTCCCTGACGCCTCAAGGATTATATCTTTTTTGATATTGCGAACAATCTTTACAGCCTCTTTCATATCAGGGATAGACATATTGTCAAGCATAACGATGTCGGCGCCGCCTTCTACAGCCTCTTTCAGGTCCTTGAGGTTTTCCACTTCCACCTCAATCTTCGCGAGATGATGCGCTTCACTTGCCAGACGCAGCGCCTCTGTTATGCTTCCTACAGCCTCAATATGGTTGTCCTTTATCAGTATGCCGTCAAAAAGCCCGAACCTGTGATTGTTCCCTCCCCCGACCCTCACAGCATATTTTTCCATGAACCTGAGGCCCGGTGTTGTCTTCCTCGTATCCACAATCTTTGCATGCAGCCCTCTTACTTTTTCAACAAACATATTTGTAAGCGTTGCTATGCCTGAAAGGCGCTGAAACAGATTAAGGCTGACCCTTTCTCCCGATAGCAGAACCTTTGTGCTTCCCGAGACCTCAGCGATAACATCTCCTTTCATGACCTTGGCGCCGTCATTGATAAAAACATTAAATCTCACTTCCCGGTCGAAAAAGCTAAAAACTTCTTTTATGAAAGGGATACCGGCAACAACAAAATTACCTTTTGCTATTATTAATGCCCTTGATTCGCTGTCTTCCGGTATAAGAAAAGCAGTCGTTATATCGCCGTTTCCTATATCCTCTTCAAGCGCTATGCGGATTATTTCTCTGACGCTGTGTGGTATCTTCATATCCTATCTCTTCCTGAACAGAGAAAAGAGCCCCCACACGCCTCCAAAAACAGCTCCCATGGCAACAGCTGCACGCCAGTCAAACAGTGTGGTTACATTGCCTTCAACATTATTGGCAATCATCAGGACAGATGCGCTGTTCTTAACCTTGATATTCATAGCAGCCATAACACCCACTGCGCTCTTATTGGAAACCGCTTCCTCTTTTGATACGACCATGGGAGACAGGGAGAAATTAAGCGATACATTGTTCCCTGCGGTTACCGCGCTGATGCTCTGGTTCAGGCTCACGTCATTGCCTCTGAGAATGCAGGCAGCGCCCTGCGTAACTTCAATCCTGTCGCCGTCAATGCTCAGGGCTCCTACCTGCTGCATCTCAATATGCCCGCCATCAACAGCCCTTACAGAACTCTGTTTTATATTTACGGATTCAGCCTCAATTATCTCGACATCCTTCTCTTTGATAATCTCTTTTTTACTCTTTGCTGTCATATTACCCCCTTCCGCCTTAGGCGGATCCTGCTGCTTTAAATTTGTTAATGTTCTCCTTTATCCTTTCCTTCTTTGCGGCAAGCTCGCTGCGCTTCGCTTTCTCTTTTTCAACTACCTCGTCAGGCGCTTTTTTAAGAAAATCCTCATTCATCAATTTTCTGTCAATGAAAGCCATCGCCTCTTCAACCTTTCTTGATTCCTTTATAAGTTTATCAATTTCCGCGTCAATATTCAAAAGCCCCTTAATCGGGATGTATACTTCCATGAAATCCTTAACGCATACGGCAGAATCAGCAGGCTTTTTTATATCCTCCCCAATTGTTACATCCGCCGTCCGCGAAAGCTTTTTGATGTAATGCAGATTGGCCCTGAGAATATCCGATACTTCACCGGAAAAGGCCTTTATTAATACGGTTACCTCAACAGAAGACCCGATATTCACTTCGCCCCTGACAGTCCTTATCCCTGTTATCGCCTCTATAACATAAGAGATTTCTGTTTCTGCCTGAAGGTCTCTTGGAAGCGATTGAGGATAATCGGAAATAACAATGCTCTTCCTGCACAACCCCGGCTTGCCGGGGCCCGCTGAGCGCGGCTCGTTGCCGGCAAAGGGCATGTTCTGCCATATCTCTTCTGTTACAAAAGGCATGAACGGATGAAGAAGCTTCAGGGAGGTTTCAAGCGTATAAAGCAGGCACTGCATAACCCCGGCCGTTGCTCCCGGATTGCTTATCTCAGTCTTTGACATCTCAATATACCAGTCGCAGAACTCATGCCATATAAAATGATAGATGCTGTTTGCCGCATCATTAAATCTATATTCTTCAAGCGCTGCGTTTATTTCATCAGCGGTTCCTGCCAGCCTGCTCAGTATCCACCTGCTGGCAAGGTCGAGTTCAGCAGGCGGTGAATCGGTCGCCGAGGAGAGCCGAGGAGAGTGAATCGGCGAATTTACCTCATCTGTCTTTATGTTCATCATTATAAATCTTGTTGCATTCCACAGCTTGTTGACAAAATGCCTGTATCCCTCAACCCTCTCCTCCGAGAATCTGATGTCCCTGCCCTGAGCTGCAAACGCACAGAGCGTAAACCTGAAAGCATCCGTGCCGTGCTTATCTATCATTATCAAAGGGTCAATAACATTGCCTTTTGACTTTGACATCTTCTGCCCTGAGGAATCCCTGATAATCGCATGTATATAAACATCTCTGAAAGGCGCGTCCTCCATGAACTTAAGCCCCATCATTATCATGCGCGCAACCCAGAAAAACAGGATATCAAAGGCAGTTATCAGAACACTCGTAGGATAAAATTTCTTTAAATCATCAGCGGGTTCAGGCCAGCCAAGAGTTGAAAAAGGCCAGAGCGCAGATGAAAACCAGGTATCAAGCACATCTTCGTCCTGAACTAATTTTTTTGAACCGCAGAACGAACATTCTTTCGGAGTTTCGCGTGATACGACAACCCCTCCTTTTTTCCTGCACATTTCATTATTCATTTCCTGGCAGTACCATGCAGGAATCCTGTGCCCCCACCATATCTGGCGCGAAATGCACCAGTCCTTTATATTTTCCATCCACCCGAAATACGAGTTTTCCCATGACTGAGGCATTATTCTTATCTTTCCGCTTCTAACGGAGTCCATCGCATCTCTTGCAAGCGTCCCTACATTCACATACCACTGCAGTGTCGGCAGGGGCTCTATTATTGTCTTGCACCTGTAACAGTGTCCGACTGCATGGCGGTGTTTTTCTTCCTTTTCAATAAATTGCAGATTTTTTAAATCACTTACAACACGTTTTCTGCATTCATATCTGTCAAGCCCTTCATACTTAAGCCCTGCATCAGAAGTCATCTTGCCTTCTTTCCCTATGACAACAACAAAAGGCAGCGAAGGGTTCTGTCTTTTTGCAATAGCCTCATCATTGAAATCATGGGCAGGCGTCACTTTAACAGCGCCTGTGCCGAATGCCGTATCAACAGCGCTGTCAGGAACAACAGGTATCTTTCTGTCTGTAAGAGGCAGGGCTATTGTTTTCCCTATAACATCTTTGTATCGGGCATCAGAGGGATTTACGGCAACCGCACTATCTCCAAGCATGGTCTCAGGCCTTGTAGTGGCAACTGTTAAATATCCGCTGCCGTCTGAAAAAGGGTATTTTATATAAGTCAATGTTCCGTCAAACTCATCGTGCTCTACTTCAAGGTCAGACAACGCTGTATGACAGCGCGGGCACCAGTTTATCAATCTGTTGTCGCGGTATATCAGCCCTTCTTCGTGAAGCCTTACAAAGACCTCTCTTACAGCCTTTGAGAGGCCTTCATCAAGCGTAAACCTTTCCCTGGACCAGTCACACGATGCTCCTATCCTTTTAAGCTGATGTGTTATCCTGCCGCCGTATTCAGCCTTCCATTTCCATACCCTGTCAATAAAAGCTTCCCTTCCGAGCTGCTGCCGTGTAAGCTTTTCTGTTGAAAGCTGCCTTTCAACTACATTCTGGGTTGCGATACCGGCATGGTCGGTGCCCGGAAGCCACAACACGCTGAAACCGCACATCCTTTTCCATCGCACAAGAATATCCTGAAGCGTTGCGTTAAGGGCGTGCCCCATGTGAAGCGAGCCTGTAACATTCGGAGGAGGGATTACGATTGAATAAGGTTTTCCGGAGGGATTTATCTCAGGTTTGAAATAGCCCTCATTAACCCACAGTTCATACCATTTCTCTTCTATCCCTTCGGGAATATAACTCTTGCTTAATTCCGTCACACTACATCTCTGACTTTATCTTCTCTATCTCTTTTGCAATCAAAGTCTCTGCGATATCAGGAACAGTCTCCCACATTATCTTTTCAATTTCCTTGCTTAACGATGCGAGTGAACTCTGCAGCACTTCCTTGACCAGTTTATCGGTAAGCTCAGGAGCTATTTCCCACAAGATTTTTTCAACTGAATCTTTTAATACCGGCATAAGCGACTCAAGCATTACACCTTTAATATCTATAGCGGAAAGGGCTGACACTATCCTTTCGTCAACCGCTTTCTTAAACATCGGGATAAGCTCCTCTTTTGATGGAATCTGCACCCCCAGCCCCAGCATTTCTTTTCTCACTTGTATCTCCGCAGGTGCGGGAATAACCTGCTCCTTAAACACCGGCGGGACTGCCCTCGCCATGCTCTCTTTTTCCGATGCTTCCATAACAGGAACTGCTATTATGTCCTCTACTGTCATTTCCTCCGCTTCCACCTCTGCCTCTTCTGCAACTTCAAATACACCGGCTTCCTGCTCCGCAGTTTCAAGCGCTTGGGCAATACTGACTTCTTCTTCTGCGGACACCTCTTCTATCCCGGCAGGAGTCTCCACAGAAACCCCTTCAACTGCCTCCATTGCCCAGAGGTCTTCTTCAGCGCCAACAGCCTCTGCAAACACCTCTGCTTCTACAGCTTCTGCTGTCTCTTCCATTGTTGATGCAGATACCAGCGCCGCATTTATCTTGCTTATTAATTCCTGAGATTCAAATGGTTTTATAACAAAACTGTCTGCCTTTACATTCCTTGCAAGCTCCTCGTCCAGAGGCTCAAATGCCCCTGAAAGAAGAATTACAGGAACATTTTTTGTTAAAGGATGCGCCTTCAATTTTTCGCACAGCTGATAGCCGTTCATCTTCGGCATCTCTATATCTGCAAGGACTACATCAGGCTTGAATGTCTCGATTACGGCAAGCGCCTCCTCACCATTATTCACAGCCTTTATCTCAAACCCTTCCTCTGCAAGGACGAGCTCTACAACCTTCTGTATTGTAATACTGTCATCTGCAAGAAGCATCTTACGCGCCATAAATTACTCCTTCCGGTATTTTCCAAATTTTATTGCCAAGACGCAAAAAAGTCAAGCATTTTCGCACAGTTAGTAATTTCCCCTGCGCATCTGATACACTAAAAATGAAAATGAAACATTTTTATCGTGAAATTGACTGCTTGTAATAGAGGCCAGAGAGAATATATTTTACCGGCAGATATGATTCTTAATATGTTCCAATAGTATTTGACCAAACACAATGAATCTTTTAAAATCAACTATGCGAGAGTGGCGGAACTGGCAGACGCGCAGGACTTAGGATCCTGTGGGCAACCGTAGGGGTTCAACTCCCCTCTCTCGCACCATTATAAATAATTCCGGTATAAATAGAGATTTATCTGAATCCTTTGTTATAATCTCCATAGAGGAAAAAGGGGGGGCTGATGCTGAAAAAATATTTTCTGTTATCATTTACTGCCTGCATTTTAATGCTCTTTTATTCAGGGACCGTGTTCGGCGGCGATTATATCATAACCAAATGGCGCCCCATTTCTTCAAAACACAAAAGGGCAAAGCTGCAGAAAAGAGAGGCAACGATAACCATTAAATATCAGGGAAGCGGCAGCAGGTTAATAAACAATAGCTGTTTCAAGGCAGTCTTTGAAGACGACTCTGAATGCGATGGGACTTACGGAGACTTTAAAGATACAAGAATAGATTCAGGGCGGCGCATTACGAGAAGAGTTTATTTCTGCGAAAACAAGTATAAAATTAAAGAGATAACCTATACCTGCAAAGATTCATTTTAGGTTTTAAATGAAGATACCAGTTAAAAATATCAGAGAAACAAACTGTGCCTGCGATGCGCTGATTCTCCCTTTTGTAGAAGGGGCTTCAGAGTTTTATAAAAAATTCGGTTCAGCCTTTCAGAAACAAATCAGGAAAGCATTCTCAAAGGAATTCCACGGTAAGCGGAACGAGCTTCTTCTGATGCCGACGACTGAAGGGGTAAAACCCGAAAGAATATTGCTTATCGGCCTTGGCAAAAAAAATGAGGTATCTGCCGAAAGCATAAGGCAGGCAGGCGGAAAAGCAGCAGTGCATCTTCGCGACAAAGGGATGAAAAAGATTGCGGTTTCCACAAGCCTTATATCATTTCTTAACCTCTCGCCTCTGAATTTCATAGAGGGCGCTTTGCTAAGTTTATATAAATATGAGAGATACAGGAAAGAAAAAGACAACAAGAAGATAGATAACATTACAATACTCTCTAAAACATCAAAAAGACTTAGCGATGAACTCAAATGGACCGAGGCCATAACATCCTCTGTATATTTTGCGAGGGATTTGATAAACACCCCCTCCAATGACATGACGCCAGCCCACCTTGCAAAGGCGGCGTTGTCTCTCAGAAATAAAAGGCTTTCCGTAAAGGTGCTTGAGAGAAAAGATGCTGAAAGACTCGGCATGAATGTTTATCTATCCGTCACAAAAGGCTCCCATGAACCTCCTAAGTTTATAGTTCTTCAATACAAAGGAGCAAAATCAAAACCACTCGCATTAATCGGGAAGTCTATTACATTTGACAGCGGAGGCATATCGCTAAAGCCTTCTGACGGCATGGAAAAAATGAAGTATGACATGGCAGGGGGTGCAGCTGTTTTAGGCGTATTAAAGGCTGCTTCGGAATTGAAACTTCCGGTTAACCTTGTCGGCATACTGCCTGCAACGGAAAACCTGCCCGGAGGCTCTGCAACAAAGCCTGGCGATATAGCAAGGTCAATCACGGGAAAGACCGTAGAGATAATAAATACAGATGCGGAAGGCAGACTGATACTTGCCGATGCAATCGGATATGCAATAAAACATTTCGGGCCGAAGGCGATTATTGACATCGCAACCCTTACAGGCGCGTGCTCCGTTGCGCTCGGAAACGAGGCCATTGCTATGATGGGAAATGACAGGAAACTGATAGATAATATAAAAAAATCTGCTGAGAGAACCTGCGAGCGCGTATGGGAGATGCCTTTATTTGATGAATACAAGGAGTACTTAAAAAGCGACATCGCTGATATCAAAAACACGGGCGGCAAAAACGGCTCGCTTGTAACAGCGGCATATTTCCTGTATGAATTCGCGGGAAAAACGCCTTGGGTTCATCTTGACATAGCAGGCACTGCGTGGGTGGAAAAAGACAAGCCTTACATTCCAAAGGGCGCTTCAGCTATCGGCGTCAGGCTGATAATGGATGTGATAAAGAATTTAAAATGACGATTACTTGACGTATCCTTCGACTAAAATATCTTCGCCGATTCTCTTGACTTTTACATCTTTTAACTGATGCGCTTCAGGAAGTTTTCTGAATGCCTTTCCGCCTACGCATGGAAACGACTCCCTCCCTCCGATAATCTTTGGAGCAATGAAAAACATTACCTTATCAACAATGCCATCTTCAAACGCGTGGCTGTTTAAGGAAGAGCCTCCCTCAATCATCACAGATGTTATCCCTGTCTCACCAAGCTTTTTCATCAGCCAATTCAGGTCAACACGCTCTCCCTCGTAGTCAACTATCTTTATGTTTTTCTCTAGAAGTGTTTTCTTTTTAGACTCTGACGCTTGACTCTTTGACACTTTCGTAACTATTACCGTCTTAGGCGGCGTATTTAATAGCTTCGCATCAATAGGAATCTCAAAATCAGGGTCTATTACAATTCGAATTGGACTTCTTGCCACTTTTTTTGTTCTTGCAGTCAGCTGCGGGTCATCAGCCTTCACTGTCCCTATAGCTGTCATCACAGCGTCAACGCTGCCTCTTGTCTTGTGAACCAATTCTCTTGCCTTTTCTCCTGTAATCCACTTTGACTCTCCTTCAGGAGTGGCAATCTTTCCGTCAAGGGTCATTGCAACTTTTAATATCACAAACGGCCTTTTTGTCATAATATATTTTGCGTAAGCTTCGTTCAGCCTAATTGAATCTTTCTCGAGAATTCCAGAGACTACATTTATGCCTGATTTGCTGAGTTCTTCTATCCCTTTCCCTGAAACCTTTGGATTGGGGTCTTTCATGCCTATGACAACTTTCCTTATTCCTGCTTTGATAATCGCCTTTGTACATGGAGGAGTCCGCTTATCTGTATGACAGCATGGTTCAAGGTTCACATAAAGCGTTGCGCCTTTTACCTTTTCTCCGGCTTTGCCTATGACAAGAGCCTCTGCGTGAGGAGCGCCGGGTTTTCTGTGATAGTCCTCTGCAATGATTTTCCCGTTTTTGACAAGCACAGCGCCTACCATCGGATTCGGGCTTGTCATGCCGCTTGCCTTTCCGGCAAGCCTCAGAACCCGTTTCATAAAAGCTGTATCTTTCATAGGTAATACTTTGTTAGCCCTTACACTTACTTCTTCATATAAGGCAGCAGGCCGCCTTTCAGAATAATTTCCCTCTGTCTGTCATTCAAATCTGATACAACCTCGAATGCGGCGCCCTTTGTTATGTTTTCAATGTTATAAACCTGACTGCCGTTAAGTGAATTTATCACATCCTTAATGACAAGCCTGTCGCCCTTCTCTGCTTTCTCATAGTCAGCGGGGTTTTTGAACTGTAACGGCAATATTCCGAAGTTTATGAGATTTGCCTTATGAATCCTTGCAAATGACTTTGCAAGCACTGCCTGAAGCCCGAGGAACATCGGAGCCATCGCAGCGTGCTCGCGTGATGAACCCTGACCGTAGTTCTCACCGCCTATGATAATGCATCCGCCCTTTTCCTTTGCCTCTTTAGCCCTTTTGCTGAATGTAGCATCAATGCCGCTGAAGACAAACTCTGAAATCTTAGGTATGTTTGAGCGAAATGGGAGGACTTTTGAGCCAGCTGGCATAATGTCGTCAGTTGTTATGTTATCTCCTGCTTTCAGTAAAACCTCTGCCTCAATCCTGTCTTTCAGAGGCTCTTTTACGGGAACATCTTTTATGTTCGGGCCCTTTATTACCTTCACATCTGATGCGGCCTTCAGAGGAGGAATTATAAAGCTCCTGTTTATCAGATATTTGGAAGGCTCTTCAAAGCTGCCTATTTTAATGCCTGATTCGCGGGAATCAACTATTTCTCCCTTAATTGCAAAGACAGCGCAAGACACAGGGCTTGCAAGATAAACAAATGCATCCTTTGTCCCGCTTCTTCCCTGGAAATTCCTGTTATATGAGCGCACTGATATCTGGCCGCTGCCCGGCGCTCCGCCCATTCCGATACATGGCCCACATGATGCCTCAAGCATTCTTGCGCCTGATGCGATCATGTCTGCGATGAGTCCTTCCCGTGAAATCATCTCATATACCTGTTTTGAACCCGGGTTTATCAGTAGGGTTATGCCCTCTGAAACAGTTTTGCCCTTCAGAATGGTTGCAACTGCCTTTAAACCCTGATATGAAGAATTTGTACAGCTTCCGATGCATATCTGGTCAACCTTTGTGCCTTTAAGGCTTTTCACAGTAACAACATTGTCAGGGCTGTGGGGCTGGGCTATCATCGGCTCTATTGCGCCTAAATCAATATCTATTATCTCCGAATACTCTGCGTCATCGTCTGCCTTAAGCTCTACCCAGTCAGTTTCTCTGCCGACTGCTTTAAGATAGAATTTTGTTCTCCCATCACTCGGGAATATCGATGTTGTTGCCCCAAGTTCTGCGCCCATATTTGTAATCGCAGCCCTCTCAGGAACATTCAGGTCTTTAACTCCCGTCCCTCCGTATTCAAATATTTTTCCGACACCGCCTTTTACAGTAAGCCTCCTAAGGATTTCAAGAATAACATCCATTGCACTAACCCACGGGCGATTAAGTTTTCCTGTGAGATTTATCTTTACAACCTTGGGAATTGCGAGTTCAAACGGCGCTCCGGCCATCACTGTTGCGGCATCGAGACCGCCTACGCCTATGGCAATCATTCCCATTCCGCCGCCTGTCGGCGTATGGCTGTCAGTGCCGAGAGCGACTCTTCCTGGCGCGGCAAACTGCTCAAGATGAACCTGATGGCAGATTCCATTGCCGGGCCTTGAAAAATACGCGCCGTATTTTGCGGCTGCGGTCTGAAGGAATTTATGGTCATCAGGATTCATGTAATCTGTCTGGAGCATGTTATGGTCAATGTATGAGACGGCAAGCGGAACCTTAACCCTGTCAACGCCAATAGCTTCAAACTGAAGCCATGTCATAGTGCCTGTTGCATCCTGAGTATATACCTGGTCAATCCTGAGCCCGACAGGACTGCCTGTTTTCAGCTCGCCATAGGCTTTATGCGCCTCAAAAATCTTCTCTACGATATTTTTAGCCACGCCGCACCTCGCATTCTCAGTATCAATTTATTTATTCTACATATCTGATGTCAGCGGAATCAACTTTTAAATTATCCTGCCTTATTTATTAACCCGTCAAGAATCTTCCATGCCCTTTTGAATATCTCATTGACATCCTGAATGCCTGTAGTATCTATCCAGTGTATATCCTCTTCTTTATTGAACCATGTATACTGCCTCTTGGCATAACGCTTTGTGCTCCTCTTAGTGAGCCTTATTGCCTCTTCAAGCGGTATCTCCCCATTAAGATACATTGCAATCTCTTTGTATCCTATTGCCTGCAGAGCGGTGAGGGGGTGAATCGGTGAAGAGGTGAATCGTTCTATCAGACTCTTTACTTCGTCTACAAATCCCGCCTCAATCATTTTATCAACCCGTTCTTCAATCATTTTATAAAGCTCTTTTCTGTCCCTTGTAAGCCCGATCTTTATGAACTCGTATGGAAGCGGTCTTGTCAATTTCTGCTGGAGTTCCGACATGCCCTGTTTTGTCTTCAGACAGACTTCAATCGCCCTTATAATGCGCCTTGTGTCAGCAGGCATTATTTTTGACGCCGCCTCAGGGTCAAGTTCCAACAGATAACTATAAAGCGCGCCGTCCTGTCCTTCCTCAAGAGAAGCAAGTTCTTCCCTTAGCTTCCAGTCAGCGGAAGGCCCGCTGAATATCCCCCTTGTCATTGCCTTTATGTAAAGCCCTGTCCCTCCTGCAACGATAGGGATTTTACCTCTTCTGTGAAGCTCCTCTATTATTGGCGTCACATCTTCAATGTATCTGCCAACGCTGAATGGCTCTGCAGGACTTACACTATCTATCATGTAATGCTTATAGCTAATCCTCTGCGCTTCAGACAGCTTTGCAGTACCGATATCCATTCCTTTATATATTTGCATTGAATCTGCGCTGATTATCTCTGTGCCCAAAGCCTTTGCAATAAGGATGGAGACCTCTGTCTTTCCAACGCCTGTCGGTCCTAATAAAATAATTACTTTATTCATAATTCAGATTCATGCCTTGTATCCTGCCTTAAGCTGCCCGCATGCGGCAAGAATATCCTGCCCCTTGCTCTTCCTTATAAAGGTATAAATTTTACCTCTTACAAGAATCTCCTGAAAAGCAAGAACCCTCTCATCAGATGGCCTTTTAAACGTGCTTCCTGCAAATGGGTTGAAAGGAATAAGATTCACCTTTGAAGGAATCCCTTTCAGAAGCGCGACAAGCCTCTTTGCGTCAGCCAAAGAATCATTCATGCTGTCTATCATCACATATTCAAATGTTATCCTGTCCCTCGAAGATAACAGTAGTTGGGCTTTCCTGCAGGCATCAAGCAAAACCCTGATGGGATATTTCCTGTTTACCGGCATTAGCCTGTTTCTGACATCATCTGTTGTCGCGTTGAGCGAGATCGCAAGATTCACGTGAGGCGCCTTTCTGTAAAGTTCTGGAATCGCAGGAGCGATTCCGCAGGTAGAAAGCGTTATCCTCCTCTTTGAAAAGCCCATGAGTTCAGTTATCCTGTGAAGAGCCTCAACCACTTCATCAAGATTTAATAGGGGCTCACCCATCCCCATAAGAACTATATTTGTAACCCCCCTTTCGCCCCCCTTAGTTAAGGGGGGAATTGGGCGGTTAGTTTTTGAAATTAACCTGCTTACGGCAATTATCTGGTCAACAATCTCATGCGCCTTAAGATTTCTCTTAAACCCTATTCCCCCTGTAAGACAGAAACCACACGACATGGCACACCCTACCTGAGAGGAAATACAGAGCGTGTGACGGTCTTCATCAGGGATAAGGACACTCTCTATCGATTCACCATCTTCTAAACCGAAGAGAAATTTCTCTGTTCCGTCTTTTGAGGCCTGCCTGCTCAGGAGTTGAAGATTGCTGACATAGGCGGCATCCGAAAGTTTATCCCTTAATTCCCTGGATAGTTCAGTGATGTCTTTAATTGATTCAACTCTCTTTTCATATATCCAGTGAAGTATCTGCTTTGCCCTGTAAGCCGGAAGCCCCTGCTCTTTTACAAACTCCTCCATTGCAGCTTTGCTCAATGCCCTAAGATTGATTTTCGACATTGTTAATTATAACTTGTGTACAACAGAAGATATACCCTTGAACGATATCATGAAAATTCTGGGGCACCAATCTTAGCGAAGAGAGCGTGTCAGTATGACCGAATTTGCACTGTTTGAGGCTGAAGGCCGAGTTTGCAAATTCGAGCGAACAAGCTTTAGATGGGTCAGAATTTTCATGCAGGTAGTGAGAAGGCATATCTTCTGTTAATATCATCCAAAGGTTGCTTTTTGAGTCTTTTTTGCTTTATTCTTAAAGAAACGGTTCTTCAGAAAGAATTCCAAGAGAACCTGACTAAGGAGGTTTATTGTGATAACAATAACAGACACTGCTGCAGAAAAAGCAAAACAGATACTCACAGCAGAAGGAAAAGCCGGCTGGGGGCTTCGTGTATATACTGCCGGAGGAGGATGTTGCGGCCCCTCTTACGGAATGGATATAGATGAAAAGCCTGGAGATAACGACAATGTCGTGGAGAAAAACGGCCTTAAGGTCTTCGTTGACAAAGACACGGCAAAACAGATTGAAGGCATGAATATTGACTTCATAGATGAGGGTGAAAAACAGGGCTTCGTCATTACAGGCGGAAACGCTCCGACATGCAGCTCGGGCTGTACAAGCTGCGAATAAACTTATGTTCCCTTTGCACAGGCCGCGAAGGATAAGGAAAAACGAAATCATCAGGAGAATGGTGAGAGAAACCTCACTTTCTCCCGATGATTTTATATATCCGCTTTTTGTTACTTACGGCAAAAACATCCGCAGAGAGATAAAATCAATGCCAGGATGTTTTCAGGAATCAGTTGACAAGATTGTAAAACACGCAAAAGAGGTTTACTCCCTCGGCATACCTGCGGTGATACTTTTCGGGATTCCTGAGCGCAAAGACGAAATTGGTTCAAGCGCGTATGATCCTCATGGAGTCGTGCAAAAGGCTATCAAAGCAATCAAAGATAAAGTCCCCGGACTTTATGTCATAACAGATGTCTGCATGTGTGAATACACAACTCATGGCCACTGCGGAATAATCGGGAAAGGCGATGTAAAGAATGACCCTACATTGGAACTCCTCGCCAAAGAAGCGGTTTCGCATGCAAAGGCAGGAGCTGACATGGTAGCGCCGTCTGACATGATGGACGGAAGGGTAAAGACAATAAGAATTGCGCTGGATTCAGAGGGGTTCTCAGAAATGCCAATTATGAGTTATGCGGCAAAATACGCCTCCGCATTTTACGGGCCGTTCAGGGAAGCTGCCGAGTCCACCCCTAAATTCGGCGACAGGCGCTCGTATCAGATGGATCCGGCAAACAGAAGAGAGGCTTTAAAAGAGGTTCGCCTTGATATTGAAGAAGGCGCTGATATTGTGATGGTAAAGCCTGCGATGACATATCTTGATATTATTTCTGACGTGAGAAATTCGGTCAATGTGCCTGTCGCAGCATACAATGTAAGCGGCGAATATTCTATGGTAAAGGCAGCAGCAAAGCTCGGATGGATTGATGAAAAACGGGTGATGATGGAAGTGCTTACCTCAATAAAACGGGCCGGCGCTGACCTTATCCTCACCTACTTTGCCAAAGAAGCGGCAAAGCTACTGAACAAGTAGCTGATAGCTATTGGCTCTTCTTAATCCCTGTTTTCAGCGTTCTTATTCTTGCAATCTCTTCCTGATACCCATAGATATGCGCTCCCGCGCTGTAGGCATACATGGGGCCGTTCTTTAGATTTGTTTCTCCCGCAATATAGTTTTTTAAAAGCTCTATGCCGCCGAGATTCGTAGGAAAACCTGCCCACAAATCCCATGAACGGAAGTAGCAGCTTACGGTAAGAACGAGTTCATCATTAATCGGCACTGCCTTAAAATCCAGAAGCCTCAGGCACGGCGGGTCAAGTTTTCCGTCATTGCCGTAGCAGACGTCATGATCATCCGGAGAACCTATCTCAATAACAGCCTGATTTGTTAGGGGTGTCGTCTTAAGTATTTCAATTACCCTTTCAAACTGCGTTCCTCCCTTGGGCATCGGGTGATGAATCCTGCTTGAATACTTATAGGTCTCATTTTCTGAAAGTTCAGGATCCATAAGATAATTTGCGAAATAATCTTCTATATAGTCCATTGTCGTAGGCGATGGGATATTCAGCGCCGGCGGTATTATGGGAATCATATCCTCGCCGGGGTGCTCAATAAACACTGCCATGCCATGATACTGAAGCCGGTACTGCTCGTTTTCAAATGAGCCTTTCTGGATTTTCTGAGTGTAGGAATAATCAAAAATATTATATATCAGCTGAAACCACGCATCTGATATTGTCTTGGCATGCAAACAAAAAGGAAGCATAATATCCTTCACCTCGTATGAAAATATCTGGGGGTTATTATACCAGTGTCAAATGATATTTTAAAAACAAAAAGCGCTGCATAAAAACAGCACTTTGATTTTCAATGGCGTCCCCAACGGGATTCGAACCCGTGTTACCGCCTTGAAAGGGCGATGTCCTAGGCCGGGCTAGACGATGGGGACACATGGTGAGCCGCGAAGGATTCGAACCTTCGACCCACGCCTTAAAAGGGCGATGCTCTACCAACTGAGCTAGCGGCCCGCCAAAAAATAGATTTGTAGAATACAATTATTTTGATTTCATTGTCAACTTCAGGCTTGCTGAACTCATGCCGAATCTCACCTGAAAAACCTAAGGTATTTTTGCACAGAGAACACAGCATTCCCATAACCAAGACTTATTGATTCATTTCTATTTCTGCATTGACAGCCTTTCCTTTGCTGTGCTAATTTTAAAGTCCACATCTGAAAGGAATTTTTGCATGGAAAAAACTCTTGAAAAGATTCTGAAGGATACCAGAGAAAATGAGGGCAATCTCATATCTATCCTTCAGGATATTGAGAATGCCTTCGGATATATTCCTGAGAATGCCGTCAACTGGCTTGCATCAAAGCTGGATATCAATCCCAGCATATTCTACGGAATAGCCACATTCTATGCGCAGTTTCACCTGAAACCGCGGGGAAAAAACATAATCACTGCCTGCTGCGGCACGGCCTGTCACGTCAAAGGTTCGGATAGGTTGATAAACGGATTAAAACAGGAGCTTGCTCTGCCTGAGGGTGAGGAAACAACAAAAAATATGGAATTTACACTTGAGAAGGTAAACTGTATAGGCGCATGCAGTATTGCCCCTGTATTCATAATAAATAAAAAAGTCCATGGGAAAGCATCGGCAGATAAACTCATCAAAGAAATACGTTCTATAAAGGGTTCAAAAAATGAAGGCAAATAACACTGTTATAAAAGTATGCATGGGCACAGGCGGAATCGCAGCGGGCGGCTCTGAGGTTATAGATGCCTTCAGGACAGAACTCAACACAGCAGGCATTGCGGCAACAGTGGAGAAAAACTGCTTGATGCATAAGGTGGGATGCCGCGGACTGTGCGCCAAAGACGTGCTTGTTGATGTGATAATAAACAAAGAAAAGACCACATACCAGTATATAAAACCGGAAATGGTTTCAAGAATCGTCAAGGAGCACATCATAGAAAACAATCCGGTAATTGACTGGGCTGTAGGCGATGACTATCATAATTTTCACAAAAAACAGCTAAAGGTTGTTCTTTCTGACTGCGGCTCAATAGACCCTGAAGACATTGATGCTTATATAAACGGCAAGGGCTATGAGGCGGCAAGAAAAGTGCTTACAACATTAAAGCCGGAAGAGGCAATTGAAGAAATCAAGGCATCCGGCCTCAGGGGAAGAGGCGGAGCAGGTTTTCCGACCGGTGTTAAATGGGAGGTTGCAAGAAAACAAAACTCAAAACAGAAATACATCATATGCAATGCGGATGAGGGCGATCCGGGGGCATTCATGGACAGGTCTGTTATTGAGGGCAATCCCCATGCCGTAATTGAGGGGATGATAATAGGCGCTTATGCGATAGGCTCTGACAAGGGCTATGTTTATATAAGAGCTGAATATCCGCTTGCCGTTGAAAGGCTGAGAAAAGCCCTCTCTGACGCAAAGACGAAAGGGTTTCTCGGAAAAGATATCCTCGGCACGAAATTCAGCTTTGATATAAAGGTAAAACTCGGAGCAGGCGCTTTTGTATGCGGCGAAGAGACGGCATTGATAGCATCTATCGAAGGACAGCGCGGAATGCCGAGGGCAAAACCGCCCTTCCCTGTCTATAGCGGACTATGGGGACAACCGACAGTGATAAACAATGTGGAGACGTTTGCCAATGTCCCTTACATCATAAGAAACGGCGCGAAGTGGTTTTCTTCTTTCGGCACAGAGAAATCAAAGGGAACAAAGGTATTCGCGCTTACAGGAAAGATCAAGAACTCAGGACTCATAGAAGTGCCAATGGGAATTCCGCTTCGGGAAATAATCTACGATATAGGCGGAGGTATTGAAGGCGGAAAATTATTAAAGGCAGTCCAGACAGGAGGGCCTTCAGGCGGGTGTATTCCTGCGGATATGCTTGATACCCCTGTTGATTTCGAGTCCCTTGCAAAAGCAGGTTCTATAGTAGGTTCAGGCGGAATGGTTGTGCTCGATGAAGATAACTGTATGGTTAACATGGCGCAGTACTTTCTCCAGTTTACGCAGATGGAGTCGTGCGGGAAATGCGTGCCGTGCAGGATAGGGACTAAAAGACTTCTTGAAATTCTCGACAGAATAACAAAAGGCAAAGGGAAAGAGGGAGACATAGAACTCCTCGAGAAACTAAGCGCTGATATTAAGGCCGCATCACTCTGCGGCCTCGGTCAGACAGCGCCAAACCCGATATTAAGCACTATAAAATATTTCAGAAATGAATACGAGGCACATTTAAAGGGAAAGTGTCCCGCGGCAGTCTGCAAAGAACTGCTGACTTATTACATTCTTGAGGAATTCTGTAAAGGGTGCGGAGCATGCTTGAGGGCATGTCCCTCAAAAGCAATAACAGGGGAGAAAAAGAAACTGCACAAGATAGACCCCGCGGTATGCATTAAATGCGGGGCCTGCTTTGATGTATGCAAGTTTAAGGCAGTGAAAAAGGAGTAGGAACCGGAATGATTAAATTAACCATTAACGGCAAAACAATAGAGGTTGCGGAAGGCACAACTGTGCTGGATGCGGCAAAGATGCTGAATATAGAGATACCGACACTCTGTCATCATCCGAAACTTACACCGTTTGGAGGCTGCAGGCTCTGTATTGTTGAAGTAAAGGGTGTTCCGAGGCCGCTCACATCATGCACAACTCCTGTCTCAGAGGGAATGGAAGTGACAACTTCAACCCCTGCTCTTGAGGGCTTAAGAAAAACAGTGCTTGAACTTATTCTCTCAGACCATCCGAATGACTGCATGGTATGCGAAAAGGCCGGAGACTGCACGCTTCAGGAACTCGCATATTTCTATGGCATAAGAGAAAACAGGTTCGGAGGAGAAAGAAGGATATACGGAAAAAAAGACGGCAATCCCTTTATTGAAAGGGATATGGAAAAATGCATACTCTGCGGAAGATGCGTGAAGGTCTGTGACGAAGTGCAGGGAGTGGGCGCAATAGATTTTGCATACCGCGGGTTTAAATCCAAGATATGCCCGACATTTGAAAAAGACCTTGACTGTGAATTCTGCGGGCAGTGTGTGGCTGTGTGCCCGACAGGCGCTTTGACAGGCAAGATGTGGCAGCTCCGCGGCAGGCAGAAAGACATAAAGGAAATTGACACTACCTGCTCATACTGCGGGACAGGATGCAATCTCACCCTTCACGTAAGGCAGAATGAAGTTGTAAGAGTGACTTCAAAGGAAGACACGTGGAATGAAGGATGGCTCTGCGTTAAAGGCAGATTCGGCTATTCGTTTATCAACAGCCCTGACAGGCTGAAAAAACCTCTCATAAAAAGAAATGGTAAATTCGAAGAAGCATCATGGAATGAGGCGCTTGATTATATCTCTGCGAAGCTGAGAGAGATAAAGGAGAAACACGGGCCTGATTCGATAGCAGGCCTTTCCTCCGCGAGATGCACCAATGAGGAAAACTATCTCTTCCAGAAATTCATGAGGACCGGCATAGGCACAAACAATGTTGATCATTGTGCCCGCCTCTGACACGCCGCAACTGTAGCCAGTCTGGCTACAATATTCGGGTCAGGGGCTATGACCAATTCCATTATAGAGATTGAGGGACTGGAGGTCATATTCATAATAGGCTCCAACACAAAAGAAACGCATCCTGTTATCGCAAACAGGATGATAAAGGCATTCAGAAAGGGCGCAAAGATAATCGTAGCCGACCCGCGAAAAGTGCCTATGGTGAGATTCTCGGAAGTCTTCATGAACCTGAGACCGGGCACGGATGTCGCCCTGATTAACGGCATCGCCCATGTGATATTAAAAGAAGGGCTTCACGACAAAAAATTCATAGAGGAAAGAACCGAGTTTTTTGATGAATGGACAAAATCACTGGAGAAGTTCACGCCTGATGCAGTCTCACAGATAACAGGCGTGCCTGCGGAAAATATAATTAAGGCTGCGAAGCTTTACGGAGGCTCCAGAAAAGCAGGCATATTCTATACGATGGGAATAACCCAGCATACTCACGGCACGGACAACGTGAATACAATAGCAAACCTTGCGCTTCTTACGGGAAACATAGGAAGAAAACACACCGGAATAAATCCCCTGAGAGGCCAGAACAATGTGCAGGGCGCATGCGATGCAGGATGCCTTCCTAATGTATATCCGGGCTATCAGAGGGTTGATATGCCTACAGTAAAGGAGAAATTTGAGAAAGCGTGGGGAGTTCCTCTCTCAGCCAAAGAAGGACTAAAGGCAACAGAGATGATAGGGGAAGCGCATAAAGGGAAGATAAAGGCGCTTTATATCATGGGAGAAAACCCGATACTTACAGACGCAAATGCAAATCATACAAAAGAAGCGCTGGGAAAACTTGACTTCCTTGTGGTTCAGGACATATTCCTTACGGAGACTGCTGCCCTTGCTGATGTGGTGCTCCCCGCAACGTGTTTTGCCGAGAAGGACGGCACTTTCATAAATACAGAGAGAAAAGTACAGCTTGTGAGAAAGGCAGTTGAGCCGCCCGGAGAGGCAAAGAATGACATGTGGATAATAGCTGAAATCTCCGGCAGGATTGGGTATCCCATGAATTATTCTTCTCCTGAAGAAGTATTTGACGAACTCGGCAGTTTATGGTCGGCGCTGTCCGGAATATCCTATGGCAGAATACGCGCTAACGGTCTCCACTGGCCGTGCCCTACAAAAGACCACCCCGGAACAGAATTCCTTTACAAGGCAGGGTTCCCAAGAGGAAAGGTGTCGTTTACATGCGTGGATTATCTGCCGCCGGCAGAAGTGACTGATAAAGATTATCCGTTTATCCTTACAACAGGAAGAAACCTGTTTCAGTATCACAGCGGTTCTATGACGCGGAGAGTCGCACCCATAGAAGCGCATGCAGGCAAAGCGTATATGGAGATAAGCGCGGAAGATACTAATATGCTTGGTATAAAAGACGGTGAGGCAATAACGGTTAAGTCAAGAAGAGGGGAAATAAGAATAAACGCAAGGATAAGCAGCAGGGTCTCAAAAGGCGTTCTCTTCATTCCAATGCATTACGGAGAGGCGGCGGCCAACATGCTCACATCGGATGCGCTCGACCCTTATGCCAAGACGCCTGAATTTAAGGTATGCGCCGTGAAAATAGAAAAATGACACAAAAATGTTGAATGAAGGAGGGGATATGGCTGACATTAAGGAACTGAAGAAACAGGTTATCTTTGAAGATATCAGCGATGCCGAACTTGAAAAATTGGCAAAAGTCATGAAAGAAGTTTCATTGAAAAAGGGCGAGTTCCTTTTCAAGGAAAACGAAGATACAAAAGGCATTTATATGATTCGTTCCGGCAAAATCGAAATCAACAAGGTGACGCCGGACGGCTGGAAACAAACCCTTGCGGTCCTGACTCCGGGACATTTTTTTGGAGAGCTTTCGATTATTGAGCATCGAAGGCATGAGGCTAATGCAATTGCGATTGAAAGCGCAGAGCTGTTAAAACTTCCCAAAGAGGAATTCGAGAAACTGGAAAAAGAAGATGTTGTTCTGGCTTCACAGATACTTAAGAAGCTCGTACTTGTTATGAGCAAGAACCTCAGGCGCATGAACGAGAAATTCTTAAATGCACTGATAAATTACTAAATAAGGAGGATTTTAAAAATGCCCTTTGATGCAACGAAGTTAGCTGACTGGCAGATTTCCGAAGAAGCTGAAAAAAACATGCCTACTCCTGAAGTTTGGCGGGATCGGCTGGGACTGCAAAAGGATGAGATGCTGCCCATGGGACGCCTGTCTAAAATTGATTTCCTCAAGATCATCAATCGTCTCAAGGACAAACCTGACGGCAAGTACATAGAAGTCACTGCCATCACCCCGACGCCTCTGGGCGAAGGCAAAAGCACTACCTCCTGCGGTTTGATGGAAGGGCTTGGCAAACGCGGCGTAAATGTAGGCGGCGCTCTTCGTCAGCCATCAGGCGGCCCCACAATGAATGTGAAGGGCACTGCTGCAGGCGGCGGCAACTCGTTGCTGATTCCTATGACCGAGTTTTCACTGGGGCTTACCGGCGACATCAACGACATCATGAACGCCCACAACCTTGCCATGGTAGCGATGACAGCCCGCATGCAGCACGAGCGTAATTACAATGACGAGCAGTTGAAGCGTCTCACCAGAATGAAGCGGCTCGACATAGACCCCACACGCGTGGAAATGGGGTGGATAATGGACTTCTGCGCCCAGAGCCTCCGAAATATAATCATCGGCATCGGCGGCAGGACAGACGGCTTTATGATGCAGTCAAAGTTCGGTATCGCAGTAGGCTCTGAGTGCATGGCAATTCTTTCAGTAGCCAATGACCTCGCAGACCTGAAAAAGCGCCTGAACAATATCACAGTTGCTTTTGACAAGAGCGGCAAACCCGTTACCACAGGCGATCTTGAAGTCGGCAATGCAATGGCCGCCTTCATGCGAAATACTATTAATCCAACCCTCATGTGCACGGCTGAATACAATCCATGTTTTGTACATGCCGGGCCTTTTGCCAACATTGCCGTAGGCCAGTCCTCAATCATAGCAGACAGGGTCGGACTGAAACTGTTTGACTATCATGTAACCGAGTCCGGTTTTGCGGCAGATATCGGTTTTGAAAAATTCTGGAACGTCAAGTGCCGCTTCAGCGGACTGAAACCACACGTATCCGTGCTCACCACCACTGTCCGCGCCCTAAAGATGCACGGCGGCGGCCCAAAGGTAGTGGCAGGCAAGCCCCTGCCTGAAGAATACACAAAGGAAAATATAGCTTTGGTAGAAAAGGGCTGCGCCAACATGGTACACATGATTAACGTCATCCGCAAGTCCGGCATAAACCCTGTGGTCTGCGTCAACCGTTTTTATACGGACACAAATGCTGAAGTGGCTGCGGTCAAAAAAGCCGCTGAAGCAGCAGGCGCCCGTTGCGCTGAATCCCAGCACTGGCTAAAGGGCGGGGAGGGAGCTTTGGAACTTGCCGATGCAGTCATTGACGCATGCAACCAAAAGAACGACTTTAAATATCTTTATCCGATAGAAATGAAACTACGCGACCGCGTAGCAACCATCGCCAAAGAAGTATACGGAGCTGACGGCGTCTCATGGCTGCCTGAAGCTGAAGCCAAGGCCAAGATGCTTGAAGACGATCCCAAGTACGCGGACTTCGCCACCATGATGGTCAAGACCCACCTGAGTCTCACTCATGACCCTGCTGTCAAAGGAGTTCCTAAAGGGTGGACGCTGCCCATCAGAGATATATTGATTTACTCAGGCGCTAAATTCCTATGCCCCTGTGCAGGCACTATCAGCCTCATGCCCGGCACAAGTTCCGACCCTGCATACAGAAGGATTGATGTGGATGTGAACACCGGAAAGGTCAGCGGATTGTTCTAAGAAGGATATTAAGTAGAATTAAAAAGGGCGGCTTTCAATGCCGCCCTTTTTTGTTTTAGTGCTCTCACTTTGATTTTTATT
The DNA here is from genome assembly GCA_001805105.1 of Nitrospirae bacterium GWF2_44_13. Taxonomy (GTDB): domain Bacteria; phylum Nitrospirota; class Thermodesulfovibrionia; order Thermodesulfovibrionales; family UBA1546; genus UBA1546. The sequence continues at coordinate 335,595 of MHEE01000015.1, forward strand.
CTTTGGCACTTTGAACATCAGCGCCTTCTTTCTATTCCACAACTTTCACCTTCATCTCAATTCTCTCATCAGGATTGTCGCTTGCGTCCCTCGGCTGGCTTACTATCTTGTCAACTGCATCCATGCCTGAAACGACTTCTCCGAATACCGTGTACTGCCTGTCAAGGAAAGGCGCATCAACAACGCAGATGAAAAACTGGGAGCCCGCGCTGTCCGGATTGGCAGACCGGGCAGCAGAGAGAGTTCCTCTCTTGTGCGGCATGTTATTGAATTCAGCTTTAATCGTATATCCGGGGCCTCCCATTCCATGTTTTGACTTGTCAGGACTTTTAGAATTCGGGTCTCCTCCCTGTATCATAAAGCCCGGGATTACGCGGTGGAATGTCGTGCCGTCGTAAAATCCTTTTTTTGCAAGGTCCGTAAAATTCTTAACGTGATCGGGAGCAACGTCAGGAAAAAACTTTAACTCAATATTCCCGAATTTAGTCTCTATTACCGCCTTTGTCTCAGCCATTTCATAATCTCCTTTTTTGCGATTTTATATTAGTGTTTAAATACCCTCTGCCCTGTAAATACCATTGCGACTTTTGGATTCGCTTCGTTGCATGCCTCTATAACCTCAAAATCGCGCTCCGAGCCTCCGGGCTGGACAACTGCTGTAACTCCCTGGTTTATTCCGACTTCAATTCCGTCCCGGAACGGGAAGAAAGCATCGGATACCATCACAGCTCCGATAAGCCCTCCTTTATTCTTCCTTGTTTCTTCATCAATTTCCTGAAGCAGCCCCGCGTCTCTTTCGCCTCGTGCAACTTCCATCTCAAGGGTCTTGTAAGAGACACCGTAGTTCTTAAAACATAATGCATCCGCATATTTTGTATATGCCTTGAAAACGGCAATTTCCGCAACGCCCACCCTGTCCTGCTCTCCTGTGCCGATACCAACTGTCTCTCCGTTTTTTACATAGATGACGGAGTTTGATGTAATCCCCATCTCAACGCTCCAGCCGAAAATCATGTCTTCATATTCCTTATCACCCGGCATTCTTTCTGTTGCATATTCTTTTCCTTTGTATGTGGTCTTTGCAGGAAGAAAATCAGCTTTTGTCTTTATCCTGCTTAGCTGTGACTGTTGGACAATCAAGCCGCCGTCAATCAATGATTTGCAATCAACAAAACAGAAGTTCCTGTATTTTTCAAGCTCATTGATTTTTTTGACTCTTATAATCCTAAGATTCTTCCTTTTTGCAAGTATCGCTGCTGCACCTTCTTCAAAATCAGGAGCTGCAACAACTTCAAGATAATTTTCGTTAACAGCCTCCGCTGTTTTTTTATCCATCGCGCGGTTTACAACAAGGCATCCTCCAAATGCGGCAATCCTGTCTGCCATATTCGCTTTTCCGTACGCCTCTTCAACTGTCTTTCCGAATGCGGCGCCGCATGGGTTGTTATGCTTGAGGATAACAGCGGCAGGTTTATCCATCAGGTATTTCATTATGTTCAGACCATTGTCAAGGTCTGTCATATTAGTTTTTCCGGGATGCTTTCCGGCCTGTATCATATCCTTTTCAGTGATACTGCTTACGAGCCCATTGCCGGCATTTATATACTCACATCCTCCAAGCACCAGATTACCGTTTACCAGTTCATAGATTGCTGCCTGCTGGTCAGGGTTTTCTCCGTAACGCAATCCTTTTTCTATAAGCTCGCCTGTTTTTTCATCAGGTATTTTCCAAGCTCGTTTTTTATAGACGAGGGTCTGATCCCCGAATTTTATTGTCATATCATCCGGGAAATTATCATCCATAATAGTGCGGTACATCTTTTTAATATCAGGCATAAAAACCTCCTCGGGATTTAAAATAGATGTAAATATAATAGCAAAAAAAGAAATAAAAGATTATGAAAATCTATCGAGCGGCTGAACTGTCCCCTATTTATTCTCCTTGAAATTTTGCGCCCGCGCATGAAAACCCATAAAAAACCTTCCATACTTTTGTCGCATAATATCGTAAATTGTAACGCCGCACCCCGCCCTTACTTGTTGATATTTATATGGATTTTCTGTATTGCGGGTATTGACTGCATTATGCTATTATGGCGCAAATACTTTAAGTCTACCCGCGAGGTAGATTATATGTTAAGACACATTTCGCATTCAAATCAACAGGTGACAGGCCGTATGTCTGCGGACGGTAAGCACAGTTTCAGAGTGGGCATAGCGTCTGCGATAAATTTTCACATTGCCTTATTATTAAAATTCCCATTATCATTTATGCATGAAAAAAGCTGGCTTCCTTCCCGATAATATATTCCTCAAGCATGAAGAAGACCGTTCAAGCGGGAATTAATATTGCCTTTTGGGGCACGTTGTGCAAAAATACAGCCATGGTTCCTTAACGGAGAGGACAGAGAGAATGATAACCATTAAAGACGATGTAATAGCGAAACTGAAAAGTTTTCTTTTGGGGTATGACAATGCAATTTTCGCATTTCTGTTCGGCTCGTATGCCGAAGGCAGTGTAACAAGGGATAGCGACCTTGATATCGCTATTTTTTTCAACAGCAGGCCGGATATATATATGCGGAATGAACTGAGGGGAGAGCTGGAAAAGATGCTCGGCAAGACAGCAGACCTCGTGGCGCTGAACGACGCCTCTCCTGTTATAAGAATGCAGGTTCTGAGAAAAGGAATATTGCTGGTTAATAAATACCCTATGGTTTACAATGAATTTTTTGTTAATACTATAAAAGAGTACTATGATCTTAAGCAAAACAGAAAACAGATAGAAGAAAACATCTTTAAGGGAAGGATATATGCCTGACAGGGATGTTGTGTTGGCAAAGGTTGCTGTTATTCAGAGGTGCATGAGAAGGATTAAAGAGTCTACGAAGTTGGACCCTTCTGCTCTCGAAAATATCGACAAGCAGGATATTTTTGTCTTGAACCTCCAGCGGGCAGTGCAGGCGGCTATAGACCTAGCGGCGCATATTGTGGCATCAGAGGGCCTCGGATTGCCGGACTCCATCAAAGACAATTTCAAACTAATCAAAGGCGCCGGCATAATAAGCGAGGGCATTTCTCTAAAGATGGAAGCCATGTCCGGATTCAGAAATATAGCAATCCATGATTATCGGGCAATAGATATTGATGTATTAAAATCAATCATGGTTAAGCATCTCAGGGACTTGGAAGATTTCTACACATCTGTATTGCTTTATTTCAAGATTTCAGCCGGTTGATTTTGCCGCTGTGCTTCAAGGCAATTTTCACATTGCCTTATTTTTTAAATACCAATTATCATTTAAACATGAAAAAAGTCGGCTTCATATACGACGACATATTTCTTGCCCATGAAACTCCTGAGTGGCATCCTGAAGCTAAAGAAAGACTTGTTGCAATAATTGACACGCTTAAATCCTCTGACATATGGAATAAACTCATTCACATAAAACCCCGCAAGGCTGATTTCAAGGATATAGAGGCTGTTCATACACGCGATTATATTGAGAGGCTTAAGGGGATGAAAACCGGCTATGCCGACCCTGACACATACATATCAGTGAATAGCCTTGAGGCCGCTCTCTATGCGGCAGGCGCTGTGATAGAAGCCATAGACAGATGCAAAAAAGGAGACGTTGAGAGAGCCTTCTGCGCTGTTAGGCCTCCGGGTCATCATGCAGAGGCAGACAGGGCCATGGGTTTCTGCATATTCAATAATGTCGCGGTCGGAGCGCGATACGCGCAGAAGAATGGCTATAAAAAAATATTCATCATAGATTTTGACGTCCATCACGGAAACGGCACGCAGCATATGTTTGAGGAAGATGACACTGTGTTTTATTTCAGCACCCATCAATATCCGCATTATCCGGGCACAGGAAGTGAAACCGAAACAGGCAGGGGAAAAGGCAAAGGGTTTACATACAACATGCCCATGAAGCACGGTTCAGGCGACAAAGAATATTTCTCTGCTTACAATGATGTTCTGCCGCATCTCGTGAAAAAGTTTGAACCTGACATGATTCTCGTGTCAGCAGGTTATGACATCCGCGCCGAAGACCCGCTGTCAGGCATAAGGGTTTCTGACAAAGGAATAAGAGGCATTGTGAACAGCATATTGTCATGCGCAGAGGTTCCTGTTATTTTTGCTCTTGAAGGAGGTTATGATTTACAGGCGCTTGGCAAGTCAGTTTTACTGACAATCAAAGAGATACTGGCATAGCCCGAACTACTCTTTAAGCCTCTTAAAAACCAGACAGGCATTTGTTCCGCCAAAACCGAATGAATTGGACATGACACAGTTAACATCCATCTTCCTTGCCTTATGCGGCACATAATCCAGGTCGCACTGCGGGTCAGGATTATCAAGGTTTATCGTTGGTGGAACAATATTATCCCTCATGCATAAAACACATACAACAGCCTCAACGCCTCCTGCGGCGCCGAGAAGATGCCCTGTCATGGATTTTGTTGAACTTACCGCAAGCTTATAAGCGTGGCCTTTAAATACCGTCTTTATAGCAATACTCTCAAGTTCATCCCCGTATTTTGTAGACGTCCCGTGTGCATTTATATAATCAACTTCTGAAGCAGCAACTCCTCCGTCTTTTAAAGCTATAGCCATACACCGTGCAGCGCCTTCTCCCTCAGGAGCAGGAGAAGTCATATGGTAAGCGTCTGCTGTCATTCCATAACCGGCAACCTCGGCATATATTCTGGCGCCCCTTGAGCGTGCGTGTTCAAGGCTCTCAAGCACCATTATCCCAACGCCTTCTCCCATAACAAAACCATCCCTGTCTGCGTCAAACGGCCTGCTTGCCTTTTCAGGTTCATCGTTTCGCGTTGAAAGCGCCTTCATTGCATTGAACCCGCCGATTCCCATCGGCGTTATAACCGATTCAGTGCCGCCCGCAATCATAGCATCCGCATCCCCTCTCTGAATTATCTTAAAGGCGTCGCCTATTGAATGGCTGCCGGTAGCGCATGCGGTTGCAACTGCGGAATTAGGGCCCTTGGCGCCATATTTCATGGACACATGGCCGCCTGCAAGGTTTATTATGAGCATAGGGATAAAAAAAGGAGTTATCCTTCTGGGGCCTTTTTCAAGGAGAACAGAATGGTAATATTCAATTGCCGGCAGTCCGCCCATGCCTGAGCCGATTATCACACCGACACTTTCGGCATTGCTGTCAGTTATCTTTAACCCCGAATCCTTTACAGCCATATCCGAAGCTGCAATGGCAAGATGGATAAAACGGTCCATCTTCTTTATTTCTTTAGGCTCAATATAGTCCTCAGGATTAAATCCCTCTATCTCGCCGGCTATCTGCGTTGCAAAAGCCGAAGCGTCAAACCGGGTCAGTTTTCTTATACCCGACCTGCCTTCAATAAGCCCTTTCCAGCTTTCTTCGACTCCTATCCCTACAGGTGTGATAACACCCACACCCGTTACAACAACTCTTCTTTTTTCCATTAAGCTTTTTTACTGTTGATATACGCTATTGCGTCCTTGACCTTTGTTATCTTTTCAGCGTCCTCGTCAGGTATCTCTATGTTGAATGACTCTTCAAATGCCATTACAAGTTCAACCGTATCCAGCGAGTCCGCGCCAAGGTCTTCGACAAAGGATGCTTCCGGCGTCACCTCTGAAGCATTGACGCCAAGCTGTTTTGATATAATCTCTTTTACCTTTTCTTCTACCATTTAAAACACCTCCAAAGTTTTTATGCTATGATGCATGATACACGATACATGATGCAGAATATTTTTTATCGGTACTCCTGCATCCTGAATCTTGCATCCTGTATCTTGTTACATATACATCCCGCCGTTAACATGTATCACCTGTCCTGTTATATAACCTGCCTCTGATGATGCGAGAAAGACAACGGCATTTGCAACATCATCTGTAGTGCCGAACCTTCCAAGCGGAATCGCCCTTTTCATATCCTCCTTAACGTTTTCAGGCAGGGCCTCGGTCATGGCAGTTGTTATAAAGCCCGGCGCAACTGCATTTGCGGTAATCCCCCTGCTCGCATATTCTTTCGCGGTGGTCTTTGTCAGCCCGACTATCCCCGCTTTTGATGCGCTGTAATTTGCCTGTCCCGGGTTCCCCATAAAAGCAACCACTGACGATATATTTATAATCCTGCCGTATCTCTGTTTTGCCATTACTTTAACCGCCTCCTTAGAACAGAGGAACACGCTCTTTAAATTAATATTAATCACGGCGTCCCAGTCTTCTTCCTTCATCCTCATGATAAGGCCGTCTCTTGTTATGCCGGCATTATTTACGAGAATGTCTATTTTACCGTAATCTTTTGCTATCTCACCGAATACTTTAGCCACTTCTTCTGACTTTGAGACATCAATGCCGACTCCGGATGACTTAACCCCCAGCTTTTCCATTTCTGCCGCCGTTCCTTGCGCCTGTTCGCTGCTGATGTCGGCAATAACTATATTGACGCCTTTTTTTGCAAGCGCTTCGGCTATTGTCTTTCCAATCCCGCGCGCGCCGCCTGTGATTACAGCCACCTGCCCTTTAAACTCCATCAATCCCTCCGATCAAAAAATCGGCTATAATTCTAACAGAGAGTTCTATTTATTTTCCAGTCCTCTGAGAAAAGCAGAATAAAAATTACCGATGAATCATATCTCACAAAAGCAGAAAAAAACAAGTGTGATATATGCTATAATTAAAAATTGCAATGCACTATCTTATCACAGTAGTCTAATTTTTATGAAGGAAAAAATGCGTAAAAAAATAAGAAAGGCTATATTCCCTGCAGGCGGTCTTGGCACAAGGTTTCTGCCTGCTACAAAGGCGTCGCCAAAGGAGATGCTCCCGATTGTTGACAAGCCTATGATACAGTGTGCGGTAGAAGAAGCCATCACATGCAATATTGAAGAGTTCATAATAATCACCGGCAAATATAAGCGCGCTATCGAAGACCATTTTGACTCGGCATACGAGCTTGAAGAAAATCTCAGGAAGATGGATAAGAAAAAACTTCTCAATGAAATAACAAAACTCAACCACTTGAATTTCGCATACGTAAGGCAGCGGGCAGCGCTCGGCCTCGGGCATGCAATTCTCTGTGCAAGGCCGTTTGTAAAGGAGGAGCCATTTGCGGTGCTGTTGAGCGATGATGTAATCGAGCCGGAAGAAACATTGCTGAGAGATATGCTGAAGCTGTATGAAAAACTTGGCTGTCCGATACTCGCGCTTGAAGAAGTTCCAATGACTGAGATACATAAATACGGCGTAATAAAGGGGAAACCTTGCGGCGGCGGGGTATATAAAATCAGCGACCTCGTTGAGAAACCCGCAAGAGAAAAGGCGCCGTCCAACCTTGCAATAATAGGCAGATACATTCTCACCCCGCAGATATTCGGCGCACTTGAGCAATTGCCTCCGGGCAGGGGCGGAGAGATACAACTGACAGACGGACTAAAAAAACTTCTTAAAAAAGAACCCATTTACGGTTATATTTTTAAAGGCCGGCGGTATGACGCAGGAGACAAGTTAGGTTATCTTAAGGCAACGGTCAGCTTTGCCCTGAAAAATCAGGAAGTCTCAAAGCCGTTTGCCGAATATCTGCTTAATATAGCGGCAATGATTAAAAAATAAAGGCATCCGGAGATAAGAATGGCAAAAGCAGCGGAAAAAGAAGAAAAAGAAAAAGAGATTGAGATTCCTCAAAGCCTTCCTGTGCTTCCTATAAGAGATATAGTTGTCTTTCCTTATATGATACTCCCTCTTTTTGTGGGAAGAGAAATGTCCATAAAGGCGATAGAGCATTCATTAAGCACAAACAAGATGATAATGCTTATTGCTCAGAAAGACCTTAATGCTGAGAATCCGTCGCCTTCCGACCTCTACAATGTAGGCACCGTAGGGCTCATAATGAGGATGCTCAAACTCCCTGACGGCAGAGTCAAGGTGCTTGTGCAGGGGCTGAGCAAGGCAAAGGCAGTAAAGTTTCTCAAAGAAGAGCCGTTCTTTACTGCGGCCATAGAAAAAATAACAGATACTCAGCCCGAAGAAATAACTATAGAGACTGAGGCGATAATGAGAACTGTGAAGGAACAGATAGACAAAACAGTCTCTCTCGGAAAAACAATACTCCCTGATATCATGATTGTGATTGAAAATCTTGAAGACCCCGGAAAACTTGCCGACCTCATTGCCTCAAATATCGGATTAAAAACAGAGCAGGCGCAGGAAGTGCTTGAGATGAGCGAACCGGCCCTGCGGCTGAAAAAAGTCAGTGAAATACTGAGCAGGGAGATAGAGCTTCTTACAGTCCAGCAGAAAATCCAGACAGAAGTCAGGGGTGAGATAGACAAGAATCAGAGGGAATATTTCCTCAGAGAGCAGCTTAAGGCGATACAAAAAGAGCTTGGCGACATTGATGAGCGCTCGGAAGAGATAAAGGAATTCAAGAAAAAGATTTTGGAAGTAAAGATGCCTGAAAAAGTTCAGAAAGAGGCCGAGAAACAGCTTAAGCGCCTTGAGAAGATGCACCCTGACAGCGCCGAGGCAGGAACTGTAAGGACCTATCTTGAATGGATGGTTGAACTGCCGTGGTCCAAACAGACAAAAGACAATCTTGATATAAAAGCGGCAAAAAAAGTTCTTGATGACGACCACTATGACTTAGAGAAAGTAAAAGAGCGGATACTTGAATATCTCAGCGTAAGAAAGCTGAGGAAAGAAAAGATGAAAGGCCCTATACTCTGTTTTATAGGCCCTCCGGGAGTTGGGAAGACGTCACTGGGAAAATCCATTGCAAGGTCGCTCGGAAGAGAATTCGTCCGCATGTCTCTGGGAGGAGTCAGAGACGAAGCAGAAATCAGAGGACACAGAAGGACATATGTAGGCGCGCTTCCCGGCAGGATGATACAGGGCATAAAAACAGCCGGCACCAACAATCCTGTTTTCATGCTTGACGAGATAGACAAGATTGGAATGGATTTCAGGGGAGACCCCTCATCAGCGCTTCTTGAGGTGCTGGACCCTGAGCAGAACAACACCTTTGTGGACCATTACCTTACGGTTCCCTTCGACCTTTCAAGGGTGATGTTCATAACAACAGGAAACCTTGTTGACACAATACCCAACCCCCTGCGCGACAGGATGGAGATAATCTATCTCTCGGGATATACGTCAGAGGAAAAGCTCGGCATTGCAAAAAATTATCTTATTCCGAAACAGCTTGAAGAACACGGTATAACAGACAAGGTGCTGAAGATAGCAGACTCCGCGGTTCTTACAATAATATCTCAGTATACGAGAGAAGCGGGCGTCAGAAATCTTGAAAGGGAGATAGCCAATCTCTGCAGAAAAGTCGCAAAGAAAATAGCGGAGGGGAAACAGAAAAATTTTCTTATAACTTCAAGAAATCTGCATAAATTTCTCGGCATCCCCAAATACCTTCTCGAAGAAGAGATGGAAAAAGACGAGGTCGGCGTTTCAACCGGCCTTGCATGGACAGAGTCGGGAGGCGACATAATCTATGTTGAGGCTACAACAATGAGGGGCAAGGGCAGTCTCACGCTGACAGGCCAGCTCGGAGACGTTATGAAGGAGTCTGCGCAGGCAGCTTTAAGCTATGTCCGCTCAAAGGCTAAGTCGCTCGGGATAAAGGATGAGGTTTTCTCAAAGACAGATATTCACATACATGTCCCTGCAGGCGCAACACCCAAAGACGGGCCTTCAGCAGGCATAACAATGGCAACTGCAATTGCATCGGCGCTTACAGGAAACCCTGTAAGAAAAGATTTCGCAATGACCGGCGAAGTGACATTGAGAGGCAGGGTGCTTCCGATAGGCGGGCTAAAAGAGAAGGCTTTAGCGGCAAAGAGAATGGGCATAAAACATATCGTTATCCCAAAAAGAAATAAAAAAGACCTTGAAGATATTCCGAAATACGTAAAGAAAGACCTGACATTCATCTTTGCCGATACAATGGATGATGTGCTTAAAGCAGCGCTGAAGAAAAATTCAAAAATCAAAAATAAAAATTAAAAGATAATGAGTTCAATAATTTTAAATTTTGCTTTTTTAATTTTGAATTTGCTATGAAGCTTTATGCTATCGGCGAATCATCCCTTCTGAAAACAATCCGCAGAAGATTTACCGTAAAATCAAAAGATGTCATCGTGGGCATAGGCGATGACACGGCAGTAATAAAACCCTCGGGCAATAATTTACTGGCAACCACTGATATGATGGTTGAAGGCATTCACTTTGACCTGAACCTTACAACGCCCTATCAGCTCGGATTCAAACTCGTATCCGTAAATGTTAGCGACATCTATGCGATGGGTGGAAGGCCTCAATATCTTTTGCTTGATATTGCATTGAACAAAAATACAGAGCAGTCATTTGTTGACAGATTTTTCGACGGCATACGCCGTGCAATGAAATTATACGGGGTCTTTCTTATAGGCGGAGACCTTTCTTCTTCAAGAAAAGATATAGTCCTTGCAGCAACACTCATAGGTGATGCGAAAAAGCATATAAGACGCTCAGGCGCAAAACCCGGGGACAGGATATATGTAACAGGGAATCTCGGAGATTCAGCATGCGGGCTGGAAGTGCTTAAGAGGATAAAACAACCGTTTCATATCAAAAAAACGATACAAGATGCAAGATACAAGATTCAGGATAAAAAAAATCATGAATCGTGCATCATGAATCGTGCATCTGAACCACTAACGCTGAACTCTGACCTTTCTAAGCTTGGACTCACATGGAATATTGTTAGCCCTCTGCTTAAGAGGCATCTCATGCCTGAGGCAAGAAATCCGGAGAAATTTATCAGATATGCTACTTCAATGATTGACTTAAGCGACGGGCTGTTTATTGACCTCTCAAGGCTCTGCGATGAAAGCAGGGTCGGCGCAAAGATATTCATAGAGCGCATACCTGTCTCCGGCCGGATGAGAACTGCATCTTCCCTGCTTGGGCTGGACGCCATGAAACTTGCCTGCTCAGGCGGAGAAGACTATGAACTGCTTTTCACGGCGCCGGCAGATAAAAAAATCAACGCCGTATATATCGGCGACATCGTAAAATCAGGAAGAAAAATCATAGATAAAAACGGCGGAGAGAAAAAGTTCTCCGCATCCGGATACCAACATTTTGAAACTCAGAGATAGACTCAGAAACATTTTAACTGTCAAGGATTCTCCGCGCAGGCTGGCAATGGCATTTTCCGTTGGTATCTTTATAGGCATGTCCCCTCTGTTTGGAATTCATACAATACTCGGGCTGATAGCGGCATGGGTTTTCGGACTTAACAGGATTGTCACAATCACAGGAGTATATATAACAAACCCATGGACTATCGTCCCTATCTATACTTTCAGCGCTTATATCGGCGCAAAATGCCTCGGCATAAAACAGATAGTTCCGGAAATAGACTGGGCGCATATCACCTTCAGCAACTTTGCGCACGAATTAAATCCGCTGTTGACACCTTTTGTCTTTGGCACACTGCTGATTGGTTTTATCTCGGCTGTTATAAGCTATTTTATCATCTACCATGCGGTGAAAAAGGCACGCTCTAATGTCAAATAAGTTTTCTCTTGTAAGCATGGGATGTCCGAAAAACCTTGTTGACTCTGATAATCTTACGGAGAAACTCATCAACTGCGGATTATCGTACATTGATAATTATGAAAATGCAGAGATACTCATCATAAACACATGCGGTTTCATACAAGACGCAAAAAAAGAGTCTATAGCAGAGATACTAAAGCTTGCTGAGATAAAAAAGGGGCCGGAAAATATGCAGGATTCAGTCTCCTCAGGCGACTCGCTAAGGCGAGGATCCAGAATTCAGGATAAAAAAAATCGTGAATCGTGCATCGTGCATCATGAATCAAAAGGCAATAATAAGAAACTTATCGTCTTCGGATGTCTTGCAAAAAGGTACAGAGACGAACTCCTCAAAGAGATTCCGGAGATAGATGCAATATTCGGCGTCGGAGAAGATGAAAGGATAGTTGAGTATTGCAAAAGTCAAAGGAAGATGCAGGATGCAGGATACATGACGCAGGATAAAAAAAATCAGGCATCGTGCATCGTGAATCATGCATCGTTTTTATTCGCCTCATCTTCCTATGCCTATCTCAAAATAGCGGAAGGCTGCAGCAGAAAATGCACATATTGCGTTATCCCCTCAATCAGAGGAGAATACAAAAGCGCCGCACCTGATGAAATTCTTAAAAAAGCAGAGGGATATATAAATGCAGGGATAAAAGAGCTTATTCTTATTGCGCAGGATACTGCATCTTACGGCAAAGACCTCAACGGTTATGACATTGCTGCTCTCCTCAAAGGCCTCTGCTCAATAAAAGGTGATTTCAGGATACGGCTTCTCTATGCCTATCCTGCGTCAATAAAAGAATCGCTGCTGAAGGTAATTGCCGAAGAAGAAAAGATATGCAAGTACCTTGATATACCCTTTCAGCACTCTGAGGACAGAATCCTAAAGCTCATGAAAAGAGGAGGCGGCAGAAATGAATACCTGAACCTCACCAGAAAAATCAGGCGCGCCATACCTGGTATTGCGCTCAGGACAACATTCATAGCGGGTTTTCCCTCCGAGACAGAGGAGGAATTCAACTCGCTTATAAAATTCATGGAGGAAGCAGAGTTTGACAGGCTTGGCGCCTTTAAATATTCAAAAGAAGAAGGCACGCCTGCCGCAAAACTCAAGGGACATCTGACAGAGGCAATAAAAAACAGAAGGCTTGATACAATAATGAGGCATCAGGCAGATATATCCCTGAAGAAAAACAAGGCATTAATAGGCAGGAGATTTAAGGCTGTAGTTGACGAGGTTGACAATGAGATAGCCATCGGAAGATTATACTCTCATGCGCCCGAGATAGACGGAGTGGTGATTATTGAAGATACAGGATTCAAGATACAAGATGCAGGATACAAGATAAAAGATAAAAATGATGCATCATGCATCAGGCATTATGCATCATTGGAATTAAAAGCCGGTAATTTTGTTACTGTAGAGATCACGGATGTTTATGATTATGATCTGAAAGGGAAGATTGTTGTGTAAAGACACTAAGAGGCTATGGCTGGATTGAGGCAAGATTCACGGGTCAGGAGCGATAGGGCTGAAGACGAAACGAAAGAGAGCGGAAGCCCGACATCTGCACTATTAAGAACTTTTATTTACGGCTTGAGGTATAACATTTGAAAAAGGTAGTTTAATATTGCCGAAAGACAGTTATAGCCTTGTTGGAGGACATATCTGCAGATGAAAAAAATTCCGTGGCTGCACATAGTTCTTTTTATTGCCACGTTTTTTTCCACTCTTACAGTGGGCGCACTCCAGACACAGACAATAGGAGATATAATTAAAACTCCGTCAAAAATAACAGCCGGACTGCCGTTTTCACTTGCCCTTATGCTTATACTTCTCTGCCATGAGCTGTCGCATTATATCGCCTCCAGAAAGCACCGCGTGAAGGCAACCCTGCCCTATTTTATTCCCGCGCCTACCTTAATCGGAACACTCGGCGCATTTATAAAAATGAAGTCGCCCATCACTACAAGAGAAGCGCTTATAGACATTGGCGCATCAGGCCCTATCGCAGGCTTTATAGTCTCACTTCTGGCAGTCATCATAGGACTTCCGCTTTCCAGGATAATAGTGACAAAGGGGCTGGAAGGCGGACTGGCTCTCGGAGACTCTTTGCTTTTCTCTCTGCTTTCACGGCTAATTCTGGGCGAACTGCCGGAATCATACGATGTGCTTCTGCACCCCATTGCATTTGCAGGCTGGATAGGTTTCTTTGTCACGGCGTTAAATCTGATACCGGTAGGACAGCTTGACGGAGGGCACATTGCTTATGCCCTGTTGGAAGGAAAACATGCGAACATGTCAAAGATACTGGTCCTTTCCATGCTGATACTTGGCTTCTTATTCTGGGAGGGATGGATTATATGGGCCATACTGCTGATTATTCTGGGGCTTAGGCATCCGCCTGTCATGTACTGGGAAACGCCTCTGAACAGCAGAAGAAGGCTCATCAGCTGGATTACGGCAATAATATTCATACTGACATTTATTCCCGTGCCGTTTAAGGTAATGCCGTAAATGGAATACCCTTGATTTTTATCGTGGTTTAATTGACAATAATAACTAATCCGTTGCGCGTAAAGCGTAGCGAGTAACGCCTAAGGAGACCTATAAATGAAACTAATTCTCAAGGAAGACGTGAAGAATCTCGGCAAGATGGGCGATATTGTCAATGTCGCTGAAGGCTATGCAAGAAATTTTCTTATTCCCAAAAAACTGGCAGTGGAGGCAGTCACGGGAAACATAAAGGAGCTTGAACACCAGAAAAAAATAATTCAGGAAAAGGCAAAGAAACAGAAGAACTCGGCTCAGACACTTTCCGGAAAAATAGCATCGCTTAACCTGTTCATAAAGGCAAAAGTAGGCGAAGAAGAGAAACTCTTCGGCTCTATCACCTCAATGGACATTGCCGCAGCGCTTAAAAATGAAGGCATTGACATAGATAAGAAAAAAATATCCATAGAAGCGCCGATTAAAAGGCTCGGCGCTTACACCGTGAGCGTAAAGGTTCACTCTGATATAACAACACAACTGAACATTACGGTAATCGCGGAATAATGAAAAATACAGACCTGACGACAAACAAGCTGCCGCCCCAGAACATTGAGGCAGAGCAGTCTGTCCTCGGCGCAATCATGATAGAAAATGATGCGTTCCCGAAAATCATCGAGATTATCACGCGTGAAGATTTTTACAGAGAATCGCACAGGAAAATTTTTGACGCGATGATAGAACTCTTTGAAAAAAATGAGCCTATTGACCTGATAACAATCTCGGAAGAACTCAGGAAAAGAAACGACCTTGACGCAGTGGGCGGAGAACCATATCTGTCTGCCCTTGCAAGCCAGGTTCCCACCGCTGCGAACATAAAATATCATTCAAAGATAATCCGTGAAAAAGCTCTCATGCGGTCGCTCATAAAATCCGCTTCTGAAATTGCAGGCAGGGTTTATGAAGACAACCTGGATGCCGACGAACTTGTTGATAATGCGGAAAGAATAATTTTTAACATATCGGACAAGCGCATAAAGGCGTCCTTTGTAACTTTGAAAGAACTGATAAAGGGCAGCTTTGAGACTATAGAGTATCTTTATGACAAAAAGAGCGCAATAACAGGCGTTGCGTCGGGGTTTACCCAGTTGGATGAGCTGACGTCAGGATTTCAGAGGGGCGACCTGATAGTGATAGGCGGAAGGCCTTCTATGGGGAAAACAGCGTTCAGCCTTGATATTGCCCGTCAGGTTGGTGTTGAGCTGAAAGAACCTGTCGCAATATTCAGTCTGGAAATGTCAAAGGAACAGCTGGCCCTGAGAATGCTCTGTTCAGAAGCCAGGGTTGACTCCAACAGCGTAAGAAAAGGGTTCATAAGAAAAGAGGACTGGAGCAAACTCACAAATGCCGCAGGCAAACTCACAGAGGCGCCTGTCTTCATAGATGATTCCTCAAACATAAATGTCCTTGAGATGAGGGCTAAAGCGCGGCGGCTTAAACTTGAACACAAGGGATTAAGCCTCATAGTAGTGGACTACCTCCAGCTGATGAGAGGCAGAGGAGGCTTTGACAAGAACAGGGAACAGGAAATCTCAGAGATATCCCGTTCGCTCAAGGCGCTGTCCAAAGAACTGCAAGTGCCCGTAATAGCGCTGAGCCAGCTAAACAGAGGCGTAGAGCAAAGGAACGACAAAAGGCCTAATCTCTCTGATTTGAGAGAGTCAGGCGCAATAGAGCAGGATGCGGACGTCATAATCTTCCTCTACAGGGATGAATTCTACAATAAGGATTCTAATGACAGGGGCAAGGCGGAAATCAATGTTGCAAAGCAGAGGAACGGTCCGACCAGAACAATCAATCTCGCATTCTTCCCGCAATACACAAGATTTGAAAACTATAGCGACAGGCAATATAGCGAAACAGAAGAGGTCTTCTAAACATGCGGCGGCTGCCAGCAGTTGCAGGACAGTTCTATCAGGGCACAGCATCAAAACTGACACAGCAGGTCAAACAATACATAAATAACAGCGCCGCAAAAGAACATGCCATCGGGATACTCTCTCCGCACGCGGGGCTCATATACTCGGGCCCTGTTGCAGGAGAGGTATACTCAGCAATAGAGTTTCCTAAAACATTCGTGCTTATAGGCCCGAATCATACAGGCATTGGCGCAAAGGTTTCCATGATGGCGTCAGGTGAATGGGAAATACCGACGGGTATTTTCTCCATAGACGAGAAGCTTTCACGGAGAATAGCAGCAAACACACCGATAATTTCAGAAGATGCACAGGCACATACATTTGAGCATTCACTTGAGGTGCAGCTTCCGTTCATAGCATATTTTTCCACAGAGCCGAAGATCGTGCCGATTACAGTTATGTCAGCTTCTCTCGAAGAATGCCGTTTGCTCGGCGAAGGAATTGCAAAATCAATAAAAGAAGTCAAGTACGCCGTTGTCATAGCTGCAAGTTCTGACATGAGCCATTATGTGCCGGATGATGTTGCAAGGCAGAAAGACAAAAAAGCGATAGAAATGATTAAGTCCCTGAACCCTGAAGGGCTTTATACTGTTATATCAAGGGAGGGGATTTCCATGTGCGGCTATCTTCCGGCAACAATAATGCTCTTTGCAGCAAAGGCGCTCGGAGCAATTGAGGCAAGGCTCGTTAAATACGCCACTTCTGGCGAAATCAGCGGAGACTATGACCAGGTAGTGGGCTACGCAGGCATGATAGTGAAGTAATGGCGGGGTGAATCCCGATCTTATCGGGACGACCTCCCCAAAGGTATGGCGGGGTGGACGGGGCTCGAACCCGCGACCTCCGACGTGACAGGCCGGCGTTCTAACCAGCTGAACTACCACCCCAAGGCAAAAAAATGGTAGGCGGAACAGGGATTGAACCTGTGACATCAGCCTTGTAAGGGCTGCGCTCTCCCAGCTGAGCTATCCGCCCGAAAAGAGACTAATATTAAACTATATAGGGATATACTTTGTCAAATATATTGTGATAAAATGAGGCAGAATGAAGGATCCAGGATGCATGATACAAGATTCAGGATGCATGATACAAGATTCAGGATGCATGATACACGATACAAGATTCAGGATTACTGATAAAAAAACTATCCTGCATCGTGTATCGTGTATCATGCATCGGAAAAGTCGTACATCATGCATCGTGCATCGTGATAACAACGGCTTCACCCTCATTGAAACAATAATGGTGATGGTCATTGCAGTCATTCTTGCTGCCGTGGTTGCCGTCAGATGGAGCCCTTTTGATACAATCAAACTCAACAGCGCAACAAGAAAAGTCGCCGGTGACATAAGATACGCCCAAAAAGTTGCAATCTCAACTCAGGCAACATACGCCGCAATTGCGTTCAACACAAACGGATATACTGTATATGATACTTACTCATCTATCATTTCCCGAAGTCCCGGTGACCCCTGCTCGGATAATGGAGGAAACTTTGAGGTGGCATTTAATACGCCAAGGTGCAGTAATTTCAGCGGAGTAACAATAACCACCAACATCACCGATGACGTATTGCAGTTCAACAGCCTTGGTACACCCCTTCAGGGCATCTTCGCCTCAGTCATCCCCTCCGACAGAACCATAACTATAACTTATAAAGACAGTAAACCCATCTACATTGAAGTAGGCACAGGAAGGGTGAGCTATCAATGAGCAGGATACAGGATAAAAAGAAGATGCAAGATACAAGATACATGATACATGATAAAGAAAAAAACAAGTTAGGCATCTTGCATCTTGACAATAAAGGCTTCTCCCTCATTGAGATAATCATGATAATCATAGTAGTTTCTATTGCAATCCCTGCGCTTTTAATTTTAGTTGGCGGTGAAGCAGGCCGCGGGGTTGAGCCCGAGTTAAGGATTACTGCAACAAATGTGGCGCAGCAATTAATGGACGAGATAATGACAAAATGCTGGGATGAAACAGCTACAACAACCGCTAACTGCGGCGGAACAGTATCATATTCTGATTTGGGAATTGACGGCGGTGAAACTGCCGGAACTTTATCAACTTATGATGACGTGGATGACTATACTACAGGAGGCGTTCCTGCCGTAGTTATACCTGCGGGCGGAGTATCTTATTCAAGAAGCGTTGTTGTATGTTATGTTCCATACAACGACCTAACTACTACCACTTGTAACACAACCGCTGTATTAGGAACAGATTATAAACGCATAGCAGTAACAGTCACCCGCGGGGACACTACTGTTACGCTTACAACAGTGATGACGAACTACTAAATTAACAAGATGCAGGATACAAGATACATGATACATGATAAAGAAAAAACCAAGTTAGGCATCGTGCATCGTGCATCATGCATCATGCATCGTGATAACAAAGGCATTACCCTCATTGAGATGGTCCTTGGCATGGTGCTCATAGGCATTGTTGCGCTTGTTGTGGCTAATGCGCTCTCAACAGGGATTACGGGATTTTTTGTAGTGGACAACCGCAAAGAGGCCCTTGATCAGACAAGGGTTGCGATGGATAGGATGACAAAAGAGATAAGGAACTTAAAAAATAGCGCAAGCGTAACGACAGGAAGCGCAACGCAGTTCTGCTTCACAATGTTGGACGGCACAAATAACAACGTATTGGTAAATTACAGCTATGTAGATCCTAATATCAGACGCGAAGAGGGAGGCGCTTGCGTTGCTGGAAACGGTCAAACCCTTGCAACTAATATAGCAGCAGCCACTTTCTCCTTTGCGTACATTCAGGCAAATGGAACTGAAGGGAGCACGTTTTCTTCCGTCACTACAAAAAGAATCAAGATTGTAATTCCGTGCACCATCTCAAGTGAAACCGTCACGCTTGAGACAGAGGTCTGGCCGCGGAATCTGTGATATAATTTTTATATGAAACATAAACTATCAAATAACTCCGGCTTTTCCATTGTAGCAACTGTGATGATTATGATGATACTTGCGCTTTTTGCCGCTGCTGCCGTCTCTCTTATTACAACCGCAGCAGGCACCGGCATTCAGGAAGAGCGTGGCACGCAGGCTTTTTATATTGCAGACGGAGGAATGCAGTACACACTCAAGAAAAACACTTATCCGGATTATGATACTGCTGCTTCGTCAATACCTCTCGGAGACGGCTCGTTCACTGTCACTGTTCCAACGCTTACTTCAGATGCGGCAGTAGGGGACACATCTCTATCTGTATCCTCCACAGACGGTTTTACCGCAGCGCCAGACAGCAGTTACTGGACGCTGATATGCGGGGTAACAGGCACGCCGAGACCGACTGTCGGAATGAGTTTTGACTGTGAAAAAATAAGCTGTACTTCCAAATTCTCAAGCTGCACAAGGGGAAGGGACAGCACAGACGCCGCCGCGCATCCTTCTAATTCCGTTGTCATGATGTATTCATGGGATACAGGAAAGACAACAACCTTAGCCCAGGCTCTTGTGCCGGGCGCTAAGTGCACAGGCGCTTCTCCAAAAATATGCGTCACTGACACATCGCCTTTTGCCGATTCCGGTTTTATCAGGATATATAATGCTACTGAAAACAATATAGAGGATGTTTTCTATGACGGCATCGGCAGCGGCACAGGCACATGCGGCGGCGGCTGCACAGCATGTCTGGGAACTAACGGATGCACAAGAAGGGCTTTTGACGGCAATGGGAATGGAACAGTCAATCATATATCCGGCACTGCGATTTATCAGTCTGAATTCAGCGTGCTTACCACATCAACTGGTATAGTTCCTGGATCAATTTTAACAGGCAACATAAAACGGGTTGTACAGGGCAGTATCCTGTCGCTTAAGGATCCATAGGAATGAAAAAACATTTTCTCATAGGCTTAATAACTTCACTCTTAATGCTGGTCTCTGCATTGACAATTGTGAACGACGCACAGGCCGCGCCGCCGACTTTTCAGGCAGCGGGAACCGCAGTCAGCAGTATAGGCACAGCCAGTCCGGCGTGGCCGGCGCACGAAATAAATGATGTCGCTCTTCTTTTTGTTGAGAGCACAGGCGGCCAAGCTGCAACTCTTTCTGCGCCGGCAGGATTCGTTGCACTAACAAACAGTCCGCAGGCTACGGGCGCCGGCACAGCAGGAACACGAATTACCGTGTTCTGGGCGCGCGCTACGTCCTCTTCAATGTCAACGCCTACTATTGCCGATGCCGGCAACCATGTTTACGCACAAATCATCACGTACAGGGGCGTAATCACCACCTGTAATCCTTTTGACATAACTGGCGGCGGCGTCAAGGCAGTGGCCAGCACATCTGTCACTGTGACTGGCGTCACAACAACAGTAGCAGACACGCTCATTGTTCAGGCTGTTGCGCGTGACAACGCATCGGCAGCAGCACAGTTCAATTCTCAGACAAATGCGAATCTAACGAGCATAGCCGAGCGCGCTGATGCAGGAACAGCTCAAGGCAATGGCGGCGGCTTTGCTGTATGGGATGGCGTCATGGCAGCAGCAGGCGCAACAGGGGATACTACCGCGAACATTGATAACTCTGTTGTCAATGCGTTCCTGACAATTGCCCTGAAGCCGCCAACCACTGGAATACCGGCTTACAAGTCAGAAGGGACTGCAGACAGCGGCACAGGCACAGCCACTCCTGCATGGCCTACTCATGCAATAGACGACCTTGCGCTTCTTTTTGTTGAGAGCGCCGGGGGCGAAGCTGTCACGCTTTCTGATGCCCAGGGATTCAGCGCAGTATTAAACAGTCCTCAGGCAACCGGCGCAGGCACAGCAGGAACACGGCTTTCTGTATTCTGGGCGCGCGCCACATCAACAAGTATGGCGGCGCCTACTGTTGCTGACCCCGGCAACCATGTTTACGCACAAATTTTAACCTACAGCGGCGTAACAACTTCCGGCGACCCGTGGAACGTAACAGGCGGCGGCGTCAAGGCAGTTGCCAGCACGTCTGTCACTGTGACCGGCGTTACAACCACAGTAGCAAACACACTTATTGTTCAGGCTGTTTCCAGGGACAACGACTCAGCAGCAGCAGCGTTCAGCGCTCAGACAAATGCAACCCTGTTATGCGTCAGCACTGATGAGCGAACCGATGCAGGAACAGCTTCAGGCAACGGCGGCGGTTTTGCTGTATGGGATGACGCGAAGCCAACAGCAGGCGCAACAGGGGATACTACCGTGACTGTTACGTCAAGCATTAACGCCTTTCTGACTATTGCCCTGAGGCCCCCTTCCTTCGGAGCGCCGAACAAGCTGGCATTTTTACAGCAACCGGGCAATACCATATTCAATAGCGCCATAACACCGGCTGTAACAGTAGAAATTCAGGATGTAGACGGAAACCGGGTTGCGACAGCAACAAATTCAGTCACCATAGCTATTGGCACTAACCCTGCGGGCGGAACCTTGAGCGGCACGCTAACTGTTAATGCTGTGGCAGGGGTGGCGACATTCAACGACCTGTCTATCAACAATGCTGGAGACGGCTACACACTAACGGCCAGTTCAGGCGGGCTGACCGGCGCCACCAGCAACGCGTTCAATATAACTACCGGAGCTTACGGCTTAACACAATGCGCGGGTTCGCGATTTGGCGGTGACCTGGGCTGCACTGCCAACGATGTTCAGATAACCAATATATCAGTTGTCGGCGGCCTTGCATCCTGCGAAGGCGGCAGCACCATCACAGTGGACCTTGCTATCACAGTCAATTCGGGATCGCCCAACCGTTATGACGTCGGCGTTTTTATTTCCAACGACGGCACAGACCCGCAGTTGGCCTCGGCTGCCAGTTGTACCGTGGGGATTCTGCCAACCACTGACCCTCCATTCCGTAACACAGACCCCGGACCGTGGAGCGGCACATTAGACATCTGCGGCGACGTCAACGGCACCATGAATGGCGGCACCGGCTCCGGCACTTTCACAATATATAACGTAAATATACTCTGCAAGTCCCTCACCGGAAGCGGGGGTAACTTATACATTCCATTCGTTGTGAGTTGGGATCAGCAATCAAGCCCCAGCGGTGCAACTTGCACATCCATCGCTAATCCGGTGCCGGGAACTGTATCCAAATGCAACGCTCCGCTTATCGCCCAAGGGACAGTCAATGTCGTGGTTCTGCCGACAATCACCAAGACCGATAACAAAACAACACTTTCACCCGGCGAAATCACCAACTATACTGTTGTCATCAGCAATACAACAGGCACTACATTAACCAACGTGGTCTTCAAAGACCCTGAAGTAACAGGCCTCACTGCCAACAGCGTAACCTGCTCCGGAGCAGCGTGTCCTTGTGCGAGCTGCAGCGTGGCTGCCATGCAGGGAGCGGGCATCACCATTCCCTCCTTGACCAACAACAGCAGCGTGACCTTTACAATTAACGCCACTGTGAGCCTAACTCCTCCTGCCACCTTCACTAATACAGCCACCGCCACCGTAGCAGACCCCGCAGCTACTCCTGAAGCCGACAGGACCGTGTCTGCCAGCGACAGTCAGGGCGGTAGCGGCAGCGGCAGCGGCGGCAGCAGAGTCAAAATCATCAAATGGCGCGAGGTTTTTCAGTAGAAAAAAAGGTATAATAACCTTACTAAGAGTTAGAGGGCCTTTATGGGAAAACTTACAATAGATATATCTGACGAGCTAATAAAACTCTTCCCCTCAAAAAAAGAGGCAAAGGAAGAGGCAAAGCAGGCTATGGTTTTTGACCTTGTAAGGCGGGGGAAAATATCTAAAGCAAGGGCTGCCGAGTTGCTCGGCATAAGCCTCTGGAACCTGCCCGAACTTCTCGCACAATACGATATACCGTGGTTTAATTACTCGCCCGATGATTTAAAACATGACGTTGAGACCTTGGAAGAATTATTAAAAGACAAAGGCAACTGATTGAGAATCGTCTGCGACTCCAGTCCCATTATCGCTCTTGAAAGAATCAACCATCTATGGCTATTGGAAAGCCTTGCAGAATAAATTTTTATACCCCATGGCGTAGCCAAAGAAATAAAAAGCAAAACAGGCATTAATCTTCCCCCGTATTTCAACATCATGGAAGTAAAAGACAAGGCTCTTGCAAAACAAATAAGAGAGAGTCTCCACTTAGGCGAGATTGAGGCAATCGCTTTGGCAGGTGAAATAAAAGCCGACCTTATAATCTTGGATGATAAAAAAGCGAGGGAATTTGCGGAAAAAGAAGGGCTGAAAGTAGCGGGACTTCTCGCCCTTTTGATAATCGCCAAAGAAAAAAGAATTATAGAAAGAGTAAAGCCAATAGTTGATGCGCTGAGAAAACACGGGTTCTTTGTCGGAGAAGACCTATATCTTGAGATATTAAAACTTTCCGGTGAGGTGTAGAAACTGATACAGTCGGCTGAACCTTGCCAATGGCGCGAGGTTATTCAGTAGGGATTACTTCTTCAGGCTTGCCGCTCCTGTCTGAGGGTCATAGCTGTATTTCGACATATCCATTTCCGCGCCGATTAATTCTTTAACATCATCAAGGGACTGAGGATACTTATCATTTAGAGCATGATACGCCTGAACAGCCTTTTTCACGGCGTCAAGGTTTGCTGTTTCTCCTGCCTTCTGTCCTTTTTTGTATGAGTCAATCATAATGTCGCCGTATTCGGAAACAGGGTTTTTGGGCTTTTCATCGCAAGCCATAAAAAAAGCTAAAACAGCGAAACCTAAAAATAACCTTTTCATGGAAATATAATATCACATTTTTAATCTTTATTATAAAATAGTTGGATGTGGGTGGTTTTTGCGTTAATATCAGCCTTCACTCTCGCAACAAGTGATGCGCTTACAAAGAAGGCTTTGAAAGACAGCAATGAATATCTTGTTGCATGGTTCAGGTTCTTCTTTTCACTCCCCCTGCTCCTGATTTTATGGATTTTCATTCCGACACCGAAACTTGATGCGGAATTTTACAGGGTCTTTGCAATCGCTCTGCCGCTTGAGATTGTGACAATTATCCTTTATATAAAGGCTTTAAGGGTTTCGCCTTTGAGCCTAACGCTTCCGTTCCTTGCGATAACGCCCGTTTTCTTAATCTTCATCTCCTATCTGCTTGTAGGAGAAAGGGTCTCATTCATGGGAGGCATAGGAATATTCCTGATTGCGGCAGGAAGCTATACCCTGAATATTGATAAGATTAGGGAAGGCATATTTGAACCTTTCAAAAGCATCCCGAAAGAAAAAGGCTCTGTCTTTATGATAGGCGTTGCTCTGATTTACTGTTTCACCGCATCGCTCGGCAAGATTGCGATAGAGCATTCCTCTCCTCTGTATTTTGTAATAACCTATTACATAGCCCTGACAATTTGTTTTGCGCCCATAGCCTTCTGGATGGGCAGAAAGGAACTGGGAGTTTTTTTCAGAGACAAACAATTTAGGAAGCTTGTCCTGCCCGGTGTTTTTTTTGCCGTCATGGCGGCAGCACACATGCTTGCAATGAGCCTTACGAAAGTGGCTTATATGATTTCAGTGAAAAGGTTAAGCCTGATTATCGGGATAATGTACGGCTACTTTCTTTTCAGGGAAGAAAATATTAAAGAAAGATTCCTCGGCGCAGCCCTCATGCTGATAGGCTTTGTGCTAGTGGTAACGGCTTTGTAATGAGTGTTCAGTGACAGTGAACTGTGCCAGTAACTGACACTAAACACTTACACTGACGCTGTTTCTACTGCGGGCTCTGTTATCGGATATACACTTATCTTGAGCATTGAGCGGTTCTTCCTCTCAAATGTAACCTTGCCGTCAACCTTTGCAAACAGAGTGTCATCAGTTCCTTTTCCGACATTAAAACCCGGGTGAAACTTTGTGCCCCTCTGCCTTACAATGATATTGCCTGCGCGGACTACCTGTCCGCCGTATATCTTAACGCCGAGACGCTGCGACTCGCTGTCTCTGCCATTTCTTGAACTTCCTACGCCTTTTTTATGCGCCATCTTTTCCTCCGATTAATATCTCGTTTATCTTCAGGGCTGTATACTGCTGCCTGTGGCCGTTGGTTTTCCTGTATACCTTTCTCGGCCTCTGCTTATGAACAATGACCTTGTCTCCTTTTACGGCTCCTATTACCTCAGCCTTAACCTCTGCGCCCTTTACATAGGGTTTTCCAAGCTTGCTTTTCTTATCAATTATTGCAAGCACCTTATTGAGCGACACAGCAGAGCCGGCTGCTTCAGCC
Organism: Nitrospirae bacterium GWF2_44_13; assembly: GCA_001805105.1. Classification (GTDB taxonomy): domain Bacteria; phylum Nitrospirota; class Thermodesulfovibrionia; order Thermodesulfovibrionales; family UBA1546; genus UBA1546. The sequence continues at coordinate 360,909 of MHEE01000015.1, forward strand.
ATCTTGTCCACCTTTATAGTGTCGCCTGATGAGACTTTATATTGCTTTCCGCCTGTCTCTATAATTGCATACATGATTTTCATTACCTCCGGAATGTTTATTAAACACTATCTGCCGTGAAAAAGTCAAGAAACTGTCACGCATACCGAGGGGATGGTATTTTAGCTGTTGCCGGAACCTTTGAGCGATATCAGAGAATTTTTGGTAACAAATCTCGGCGAAGTGGAAGATAAGCAATTTCAACTGTCTGAGCCGTAGGCGAGTTTTGAAATTGCCTGTAACAAGCCTTAGATTTGTCAAAAATTCTCTGCAAAAAGCGAAAAGGGTTCGGCAACAGATTCAGAACTGCTACTCCCCGAGATACGCCTTCTTTACCTCTTCACTGTTCAAAAGTTCCTTCCCCTGCCCGTGCATCTTTATCCTGCCGTTTTCAAGGACATATCCCCTGCCTGAAAGATTCAACGCTGCATGAGCATTCTGTTCGACAAGCAGGATTGTAACTCCTTCCTGATTTATTTCCTGTATCGCCTTAAATATCCTGCTCACTATTATCGGCGCAAGCCCCAATGACGGCTCATCAAGAAGAAGGAGTTTCGGCTCTGACATCAAGGCCCTTGATATTGCAAGCATCTGCTGCTCTCCGCCGCTCAGGGTGCCTCCCATTTGTCTCTCGCGCTCCCTCAGAACAGGAAACATCTCATAGACTTTATCGAATTGCGATTTTAGTTTTTTGTTTTTATTTGTCCGGCTTCCGACTGTATATGCTCCCATTTCAAGATTTTCCTTTACGGTGAGCCTTGGGAATATCCTCCTTCCTTCAGGCACATGGCTTATCCCCCTTTCAACAATGCTGTGAGGCGGCATATCGGAGATGTCACTTCCGATAAAAGATATTGTTCCTGCCTTAGGCTTTAATATGCCGGATATGGCCATCAGCGTCGTGGATTTTCCGGCGCCGTTGTTTCCTATAAGGCATACTATCTCGCCCTGATTTACTTTCAGCGTAATGCCTTTCAACGCCTCTATCGGGCCGTAGAATGTGTGTATGTCATTAAGCTCAAGCATAAATCATCACAGATGCATGATACACGATTCATGATTCATGATATTTTTTATCCTGTATCTTGCATCCTGCATCTTGTATCTTGTCTCCTAATGTTCCTTGCCAAGATACGCCTCTATGACCATAGAATTGCTCTTTATCTCAGAAGGAGTTCCTTCCGCAATCTTAACGCCATGGTCCAGGACCACAATATTCTCCGAAATTCCCATCACAACCTTCATATCATGCTCTATAAGAATTATCGTCTTGCCGAGTTCCTGCAGCTTTTTAATAAGTCCCATCATCTCTCCTGTCTCCTGAGGATTCATACCTGCCGTCGGCTCATCAAGAAGTATAAGCCTCGGCTCTGTTGCAATCGCCCTCGCTATCTCAAGCCTCTTCTGGCTTCCGTACGGAAGACTGCCTGCAATAGTGTCAGAATATGCCTCAAGCCCGACGAGTTCAAGATATTCAAGCGCCTTTTCCCTTATTGTCTTTTCTTCGTTCCTGAAGCTGCTGCTCCTTATAATTGCTGACAGGAATCCGGACTGTGTCCTGCAGTGCTGCGACACCATAACATTCTCAATGACAGTCATCTCCTTGAACAGCCTTATATTCTGAAAGGTCCTTGCCACGCCCAGCTTCACAATGCTGTCCCGCCCCAGGCGGGTTATCTCCCTGTCAAAAAAACTTATCGCGCCCTTTGTCGGCCGGGTTATTCCTGTAAGGCAGTTAAAGAGTGTTGTCTTCCCTGCGCCGTTAGGCCCGATGATGCTCATGATAGAGCCTTCCTTAACCCTGAACCTGACTTCCTCTATCGCTCTTATCCCGCCAAAATGTTTTGTGAGGTCTCTAACTTCTAAAAGATACACCCTTCCCTCCCATCAACCCCTGCGGCCTGAATATCATAAGCATGACAAGCCCGCTGCCAAGCGCAAGCATGCGGTATAACTGAACTTCCCTGAGCATTTCAGGGAGCATAACGAGTATTATGGCCCCTAATATTACACCGGGGATGCTTCCCAGCCCTCCGAGTATCACCATGCAGAGTATCAGAACAGACTCCATGAATGTGAAACTCTCAGGAGACACAAACTGCATCTTAGCGGCAAAGAGAACTCCTGCAAGCCCGGCCCAGAATGCTCCGAATGCAAATGAATAAAGCTTGTATGCTGTTGTATTTATCCCTATGGAAGATGACGCAATCTCATCCTCCCTTATCGCTATCCAAGCCCTTCCAATCCTTGATGCGGCCACCCTTCTTATTATGAATACGGCAAGCAGCACAAATATAATGATGAAATAATAGAACTGTCCCAGCCTGCTTATCTGCATTCCGAAAATATGCGGCGGCTCAATCCCGCCGATTCCGTTCGGCCCCTTAGTAAAAGAATCCCAGTTATTCAGCACAAGCCTCACAATTTCTCCAAAGCCGAGAGTCACTATGGCAAGATAATCTCCCTTCAGCCTCAATGCAGGAATAGCGAGTATGAATCCCGATAAAGTTACAAGCATGACTGAAAGAGGCAGAGACGCCCAGAAACCTATTCCCAGCTTTGTATTGAGCAGCGCATACGAATATGCGCCTATCGCATAGAAAGCGACAAAGCCGAGGTTTAATAATCCGGTAAAACCCACAACTATATTCAGGCCCTGCGCCAGTATTATGTAGATGCCTGAAAGCACTGCGATGTCAATCAGATAATCATGCCCGTAAAAAGGCAGGGCCATGACAACGACAGACATGAGAAGAGTCAGAGCAATTGAACGGGTTTTTGATTCCGGCAGTTTTATCCTGATTCTGCCTGAGATGAATTTTTTTAGACTGCTTAAAAGCCCTTTTATTTTTCCGGCATAGTTTTTAAATACCCTTAGCAGAGAAACCGCTGCAAACAACACTATGAAGAGAACCCCCGCAGCTTCTAAACCCTTAAACGGAAGGAAAAGCAGCGCCAGCCATAAGGCTATAAAAATCGGTGAATGGGTGAATCGGTGAATGGGTGAATCGGCAAATCTGTGAATAGGCGCTTTTTTCATACTTTTTCTTCCTGTGTTTTTCCGAACAGGCCTGAGGGTTTAATAAACAGAATGATAATCAATATGATAAATGCGTATGCATCCTTGTATTCGCTTGATATATAAGCTGCGCTGAAGCTCTCAATAAGGCCAAGCAGGATTCCGCCGAACATTGCGCCGGGAATGCTTCCTATGCCGCCGAGCACGGCTGCCGTGAATGCCTTAATTCCCGCTATATAGCCGATGGAATAATTCACAAGGCCGTAATACGCCGCAACCATAAGGCCGGCAACTGCGGCAAGGCCTGAACCTATGATAAAGGTCGCTGATATTACGGTATTTATGTTTATTCCGACGAGCGACGCCATCACCTTATCCTGCGCAACAGCCCTCATTGCCTTGCCCATTCTTGTCTTTGTTATAAACAGATTCAAAGAGAGCATCAGGACTGCCGAGGCCGCCATTATGAAAATTTGCGTATATGTAACTCTTGCTCCGATAAATTCCATTCCTGCCTTTTCAAAAAGATTCGGGAAAATCTTGTCGGTTGCTCCCTGCGTAAGCATCACATAATTCTGGAGGAATATTGACACGCCTATTGCGCTTATCAAGGGGCTGAGCCTCGGCGCATTTCTCAACGGCCTGTATGCAATCCTTTCTATTGTAAAGCCATAGGCTGAACAAAAGATTACGGAGAGGACAAACGTCAGAATCAGCGCAAGAGGAAGGCTGTACGATGTAAGCCCTATTGCCGTGAAAAAACCAAGGAATATAATTCCGAGATATGCGCCGAGCATATAAATCTCGCCGTGGGCAAAGTTTATAAGCTCAAGTATGCCATAAACCATTGTATAGCCGAGAGCTATGAGTGCATACACTCCGCCGAGCGTAAGGCCGTTGATTAACTGCTGGGTGAACACAGGAGATTTTAGCAGAAAAAAGAGTTCTTTTTAAATACCTCTTCCATTTTTCATCCAAAAGTTTATAAAATACATATTCAAATTACGCTCAAGGAGGTTGCCAATGGCAAGAAAGAACTATTTTTTTACTTCTGAATCTGTAACTGAGGGCCATCCCGATAAGATAGCCGACCAGATATCAGATGCAATTCTTGATGCGATAATTGCTCAGGACCCGGTTGCAAGAGTGGCGTGCGAGACTCTTGTGACAACAGGACTGGCGTTTGTCGCAGGCGAGATTTCAACAACATGTTATGTCCATATACCTGACATCGTTAGAGAAACCATTAAGAACATAGGTTACACAAGAGCAAAATACGGTTTTGATTATGAAACCTGCTCGGTAATAACATCTATTGACCAGCAGTCCGGCGATATAGCCATGGGTGTTGACACAGGCGGCGCAGGAGACCAGGGACTGATGTTCGGCTTTGCTTGCAATGAAACAGAAGAGCTTATGCCCTTGCCGATAATGCTTGCGCATAAGATTGCAATGCGGCTTTCGGAGGTCAGAAAAAATGATGTCCTTCCCTATCTGAGGCCTGACGGAAAATCTCAGGTTACAATTGAATACAAGGACGGGAAGCCCTTCAGGATAGACACAATCGTAGTCTCTTCTCAGCATAGCCCTGACGTGCATATGAAAGATATGAAGGAAGACATCATCGAAAAAGTCATCAAGCCTGTTGTCCCGAAGAAACTCCTTGATGAGGAAAATGTGAAATACTACATTAACCCCACAGGACGTTTCGTTGTCGGAGGCCCTATGGGTGATACAGGGCTGACAGGGAGAAAAATAATAGTTGACAGCTACGGTGGCGTAGGCAGCCACGGAGGGGGATGCTTCTCCGGAAAAGATCCAACGAAAGTGGACCGCTCAGGCGCCTATGTTTCGAGGTACATAGCCAAGAATATCGTTGCATCAGGCATAGCAGACAGGGTTGAAGTTCAGCTTGCATATGCCATCGGCATCCCCGAACCTGTCTCCATTCTTGTTGACACTTTTGAGACCGGCAAGATTGCGGAGGATAAAATCGTAAAACTGATAAGGAAAAACTTTAACCTGACTCCAAAGGGGATAATTGAACACCTGAACCTGAGGAGGCCCATATTCAAAAAGACTGCCGCATACGGACATTTCGGCAAGAATGACCCTGACTTCACATGGGAGAAAACAGATAAGGCGGATGCCTTGAAAAAAGAGGCAGGAATATAATAAACTGGCGAATAGGTGAGTGGGTGAATAGGTGAATAGGTAAAAAAATCAAAATTCAAAAAATAAAATCAAGGAAAGGATATAGATGATAAAGCACGACGTAAAGGATATTAAACTCGCACAAAAAGGTAAGCTGAGAATTGAATGGGCTGCTAAAGAGATGCCTGTTCTTAAGAGCATCAAAGAGCGGTTCAGAAAGGAAAAACCTCTCAAAGGCGTAAGGCTTGCCGCATGCCTGCATGTAACCACCGAGACTGCGAACCTTGCTGAAACTCTGAAGGCAGGCGGAGCGCAGGTATATCTGTGCGCATCAAATCCATTAAGCACACAGGATGACGTTGCCGCATCGCTCGTTAAGAACTCAGGTATTTCTGTTTTTGCTATAAAAGGAGAAGACCACAAAACTTATTACAGGCATATAATGGACGCCCTGTCCCTTAAGCCGAACATAACGATGGATGACGGAGCCGACATTGTTTCAACGCTCCATACAAAGAAAAAAGAACTCCTCAAGCACCTGTTAGGCGGGACAGAAGAGACAACCACAGGCGTTATAAGGCTGAGGGCCATGGCTGAAAAGGGGATTTTGAAATACCCAATCATTGCTGTTAATGACGCATATACAAAATATTTGTTTGACAACCGTTACGGCACGGGACAGTCAACCATAGACGGAATAATGCGGGCTACAAACAGGCTGATTGCCGGCTCAATATTCGTTGTCGCAGGCTACGGGTGGTGCAGCAAAGGCATAGCGATGAGGGCCAAGGGCATGGGAGCAAAGATAATTATCACAGAGGTCAATCCTCTTCGCGGCCTTGAAGCTACTATGGACGGATTTGATGTTATGCCCATGAGAGATGCAGCGCGAATCGGAGACATATTCGTTACAGCCACCGGAGACATTAACGTCATATACAAAGAATGCTTTAATCTGATGAAGGACGGCGCCATTTTCTGCAATTCAGGGCATTTCAATGTTGAGATAGCTATAGACGCCCTTAAGAAAATGTCAAAGTCAAGAAGAACAATAAGGGATTTCGTGGAAGAATACACTCTCAGGAACGGCAAAAGGGTATATCTCCTCGGAGAGGGGCGGCTTATTAATCTTGCAGCGGCAGAGGGGCATCCTTCCGCTGTTATGGACATGAGCTTTGCAAACCAGGCCTTGTGCGCGGAATATATGGTGAAAAACTACAAGAAGCTGGAAAGAAAAGTTTACAGCGTCCCTGGGAAAATAGATGCCGAAATAGCAAAGCTGAAACTCAGATCCCTGGGAATCAGGATAGATGCGCTTACTCCGGAGCAGAAAAAATATCTTGAGAGCTGGGAGATGGGGACATAAAATCAGGATACAAGATTCAGGATACAGGATGCAGTATTAAAAAATGTATCGTGAATCGTGCATCATGAATCGTGCATCATGAGAAAAGTTGAAATATACGACACAACGCTGAGGGACGGTTCTCAGGCAGAAGATATTGCATTCTCTGTTGAGGACAAACTCAGGATTACCGGGAGGCTTGATGAACTCGGGGTGCGTTATATTGAGGGAGGCTGGCCCGGCTCAAACCCAAAAGACGCAGACTACTTTAAAAAGTCAAAAAAACTGAAGCTGAAAAATTCCATGGTAGTTGCATTCGGCAGCACACACAGGCCCAAACACAAAGCTAAAGATGACGCAAACATAAAGGCGCTTATCGCATCAGAAACTCCTGTAATAACCATATTCGGAAAGACATGGGATTTTCACATAAAAGAATCCCTTATGATAACGCCTTCAGAAAACCTTGAGATAATCCATAATTCAGTGGCCTATCTTAAAAAATACGCGGACAAGGTATTTTTTGATGCGGAACACTTCTTTGACGGATACAAGGGCAATCCGTCCCTTGCATTGAAGTGCCTCATTGCCGCACAGGATGCAGGCGCGGACTGTCTCGTGCTATGCGACACAAACGGAGGCACAATGCCTGATGAGATGCAAAAAATAGTTGCCGGCGTCATTAAAAAAACAAAAGCGCCCATCGGGATACATACGCATAATGACTCTGAATGCGCAGTGGCAAATTCAATAATTGCTGTGGAGTTAGGCGCATCTCAGGTACAGGGGACAATAAACGGCCTTGGAGAAAGATGCGGAAACGCCAACCTCTGCTCCATAATCCCGAATCTTAATCTCAAACTCGGGATAAAATGCATTACTGACACACAGATGAAAAAGCTCAGGGACATTTCAAGGTTCGTAACTGAGATATCAAACCTGAGGCATTTTAAGCGCCAGCCTTTTGTCGGAGACAGCGCCTTCGCGCATAAGGGCGGAGTGCATGTGAGCGCAGTGATGAAAAGGCCTGAGACATACGAGCATATAAAACCCGAACTTGTGGGAAACTCGCACAGAGTCTTAATCTCAGACCTTGCAGGGAAAAGCAACATCCTCAGAAAGGCAAAGGAATTTAATATCCACATAGAGCCGGATTCCCCGCAGCTTCAGGACATATTAAACAGATTGAAGGATCTCGAGCATCAGGGCTTTCAGTTTGAAGGGGCGGAGGCGTCATTTGAGCTTCTTCTCAAAAAGGCGCTCGGGCTGCACAGAAAATTCTTTGACCTTATCGGGTTCAGGGTAATTGTAGAAAAAAGAAAAGAAGGCGAGATCCCTCTGACCGAGGCTACAATAATGGTAAGGGTCGGAGGGAAAACCGAGCACACTGCCGCATCAGGGAGCGGGCCTGTGAATGCGCTTGACAACGCCCTGAGAAGCGCCCTTGATAAGTTCTATCCGGAACTAAAAAATATAAAACTTCACGATTACAAAGTAAGGGTGCTTACGGCAGGCAAGGGAACATCCGCAAGAGTCAGAGTGCTTGCGGAATCAGGAGATGAAAAAAACAGGTGGAGCACTGTCGGCGTATCGGAGAACATTATAGAGGCGTCATGGCAGGCATTGGTTGACAGTATTGAATACAAGCTGCTGAAGGAAGAAGAGTAAACCATTTCATCTTAAAAATGATGACTGCTGATAAACTTTTTGAAAACGGGATAGCCCTTTTAAGACATAACCCGCTATCAGCGCTATCACATTTTGAAAAGGCCTATGCCATTAAAAAAACACCTACCGTACAGTCATACATGGGAATGTGTATAGCAATTGAAAGGGGAAAGATTTCATACGGACTTGCGCTCTGCAATGATGCAATCACGCAGGAACCCAAGAATCCGGTTCACTATCTGAATCTCGGCAAGATATTCCTGAAAACCGGCAGAAAAACAGATGCAGTAGAGATATTCAGGAAAGGGCTCTCTTTCGGAGATGACGTTGAGATAAAAGCAGTGCTTGAAGTCCTCGGGACAAGGAAAAAACCTGCCTTGCCTTTTCTGCAACGGGACAATCCTATCAATAAGTATATAGGGATGCTCTTGAACAGGTTCAGGCTGCAATAGCCCTTCATTTCTTTTTATCAAGCGCCTCTTTAATGAACCCAAAAGTAATTATGCCTGTTTCGACGTGATTTCAGTATGCTTTATCATCACGTATTTTGTTGTGCGATGCCAGGATACGAAGCAGCCCGCTTACGCTCGGTGACATCCCTGATTATCCCGACAGAATGCCACCTGCCTTTAATTTGAATTCCTGATATAGAGAGCTCAACAGGAATTTCCGCGCCGCCCTTTTTAAGAGCGAATACCTCGTATGTCTTTCCGATCAACGGCCCCTCGCCTGTTTTAGCAAACCTGCTGAATGCAATTGTATGCGCTTCTCTGTATCTATCGGGAATAATAAGAGTTATATTCTTTTCAATGACCTCCTCAGCGCTGTAGCCTAATATCCGCTCTGCGGCAAGATTCCAGAAACAAACCTTTCCTTCATCATCGATCAGAATAATAGCATCCGCTGCGGTGCGCGTGATAGCGCTCAATTTATTTTCGCTTTCACGAAGAGACTCCTCCGCCTGCCTGCGCGCGGTAATATCGGTAATCATGCCCAAAATGCCGACATACTGCCCCTTTTTGTCGAACAAGGCGCTTGTGGACGCTATTGCCCACAAGTCCGCGCCGTCTTTACGCCGAAACCTAATGTCATGCTGCTTTTTGATTCCCTTGCTGCGGCGTTCCAGAAAAAGATCCGCCTCCGTTCCGGTTTTATCGGCCATGAATTCAGATAGACGCTTGCCGAGCAGCTCATCCACAGTATATCCAAACATCTCGGCTATTCTATTATTGGCAAAGATAATCACCGCTTCGGCATTGATTAGCAACACCCCTTCCATTGCAGTTTCAATAATATTGCGGTAACGCTCTTCGCTCTCTATGATTCTTCTCTCTATGTCCTTCCGCTCTATGGCATATCTCAGGCTGCGCACAAGAAGACTGCTGTCAATCAGCCTTTTAAAAAGATAATCCTGAGCTCCGCGATGAATCGCATTAAAGCCAACTGCTTCATCCGCTAGCCCTGTAAATACGACTATAGGTATTTCAGGCGCATGGGCGCGCGCTTTATCAAGGGTTTCAAGCCCCTGGCTATCAGGCAACCCGAGATCGAGAAGGAGCAGATCGAAGGATTTTTCACTGAGAAGTTTCAACCCATCGCCGAGTTTCTCTGCAGCCGTAATTTCGAAACCACCCTTTGCAGGGGACAGTATTTCCTTTATCAGGCGCACATCGCCGGGGTTGTCCTCAATCAGCAATATTCTAATCTTTTCTCCCATTATTTATTATTCCTGTTTGGCGGCAGCTTTACTATTGTAAACCAGAAATCTTCTATTGCCTTCACGACATTTAAAAACTGATTCAGGTCCATCGGCTTTGTAATAAAACAATTCGCATGAAGATTATAGCTCTTTATAATATCCTCGTCATTTTTTGATACTGTGAGTATCACAACAGGAATTTGCTTTAGATTCTCATCAGCCTTAATGTCGGCAAGCACCTCATGGCCGCTCTTCTTCGGTAGATTCAGGTCCAGAAGTATCATGTCCGGCCTCGGAACATCTTTATATTTGCCTTCGCGGCGAAGAAAGGCTAAAGCGTCAACCCCGTCATAAACGACATGAAGATCATTTTTAACCTTCGCCTCTTTCAAAACTTCTTGGATTAATCTCACATCTCCAGGATTGTCCTCTACCAATAAAATAACAATCGGTTTTCCATTATCCCTGTTATTCATGTTTTCCCGTTCTCCTTTATGGGAATTGTAAAATAAAAAATTGTTCCTTTCCCAATCTCCGACTCAAAATATATTTTGCCGCCGTGTTTTTCAACAATGCGCCTGCATATCGAAAGGCCTATGCCGACACCCGGATACTCTCTTCCATGCAATCTCTGAAAGATATTGAAGATCCTTTCTTTATATTCCTGAGCGATACCGATGCCGTTATCTTTTACTGAGAAAAGCCATTCCGCATCTTTCCGTTCCGCCGAGATATGAATATAAGGCGGTTTTTCGCTTTTGAATTTTATCGCATTTGCTATTAAATTCTGAAATAACTGAATGAGCTGATTCTCATCTCCTCTAATAACCGGCAGGCTGCCTGCGGTTATAACAGCTCCATTCTCCTCGATTATGATCTTAAGATTTGAAATTGCATTTCCGAGAATCTCCGCAGCATTCACATCTTCAAAAGGCTTTCCCCTGGTCTCTACTCTTGAATATGCCAAAAGGCCCATAATCATATCCTGAAGACGGTTTGCTCCATCAACTGCAAAGGTTATAAATTCATCAGCATCTTTATCGAGTTTCCCTCTATAACGCCTTTCTATCAACTGAAGGTAACTGGCTATCATTCTCAAAGGCTCCTGAAGGTCGTGGGATGCAATGTAAGCAAACTGCTGAAGCTCCTCATTGCTTCTTTTCAGCTCGGCAACTGTACGCTTAATCTCCTCTTCAGCCTTTTTGCGCCTGGCATCGGCTAAATTGATGGATCTGAAATAGTCCCTTATAAGCAGCACTCCCAGCAGCATCAAAATGGAGATAATCAGGGCAATAACTTCGGGAATGTCAAGGCTCACGTGCTTGCCTGTCGTCAGTATGGAAATAAACGATACTATGCGGCGCCATGCCATCAAAAACAATGCCGTAGAGATTAGAATCCACGCCAGCTTTCTGCCCGTTATGCGAATCAGCAGCAGGGCGTATATTGCAGCCGTCAATTGCAGCCCGATAGAGACCATGAATAGAATATTGGAAATCATGTTATTTCATCGTCGAACGCAAATTCCACACGGTTTCGTCCGTTGTTTTTTGCCCGATATAGGGCAGAGTCTGCAGCCCGGACAATGGCATCCGCATCACATCTCCTTTCCTTGCCGCTCGCTGCGACACCGAGACTAATAGCGACCGGTATCATACCCTCGGATGTATCCATACTACTGCTGTTTATGGATATACGAAGTCTTTCCGCAGCGGCTGCAATGTATTGTCTGTCGCATGCCGGAAGAACGACCATAAACTCCTCTCCGCCATAGCGGCCCATGGCGTCGTAAGACCGTACAGTAGAAAGCATCCTTTTGGCGGACATACGAAGCACCGCGTCTCCAGCCAGGTGGCCGTAAGTATCATTGATACTCTTGAAATGATCTATGTCAGCCATGATCACACTGACGCATCCACCTTCCCGTTCGGCCCTGGCCAGTTCCTGCTGCAGGATACGGCGGATTTCATTATGGTTCCATAGCCCTGTCAGAGGGTCGTGGAGCGAAAGTTCCTTTGTTTCCTCATAGAGCCTTGCATTCTCAATCGCTATTCCCATCTGATTTCCTATCGCAGCCATCAGTTTCACTTTTTCTTCATCTATTTCAGCGTCAACAGGCATATGAAGGTCTAAAACTCCCTCAACCCTGTCTTTTGTTTTAAACGGAACAACAAAGTGCCCGTGAGGAGTTGAATCAGGAAACATAATTTTATGCCTGCTGTCTTTTTCAGCATTTGCCGAGATGAGAATTTCTCCTGTTTTTGCAACAATGCCGCAGAGACAATCTCCTACCATCATGTCCTTGTGCAAATCCAGAAACTCCCCTGAATGGCCCAAATGCGCAGCCAATCTCATCCGGTTGCCTTCAACGACAAATATCATGCCTTTATCAACAGTAAATACTTCAAGTTTAGAAATCGCGTTCAAGACCTCTCCAAGCAGTTTGTCCATACGTATTGACTTGCTTATTACTGAAGAGACCTTATACAGAGCCGACACCTCCAAATGCCTCTGGCGGAGATGCTCATTTGCAACAGAAAGTTCCGATGTGCGTTCTTTCACCGTTTGTTCTAACTCGTCATGAGCCTTCCGAAGCGCTTCTTCCGCCTTTTTGCGCCTGGCATCGGCTAAATTGATGGATCTGAAATAGTCCCTTATAAGCAGCACTCCCAGCAGCATCAAAATGGAGATAATCAGGGCAATAACTTCGGGAATGTCAAGGCTCACGTGCTTGCCTGTCGTCAGTATGGAAATAAACGATACTATGCGGCGCCATGTCATCAAAACCATTGCAGTAGAGATTAAAATCCACGCCAGCTTCCGGCCTGTTGTGCGAACCAGCAGCAAGGCGTATATTGCAGCCGCCAATTGCAGCCCGATAGACAGCAGAAACAAGATTAGGGGAATCATGTCATTTCATCGTTGAACGCAACTTCCGCACGGTTATGGCGTCCTCCTCACAGCTCCTTATTTCTTTACGTATAGTATCTTCTCCTCCGCTAAGAATATACTATCACAAACCATATTGCATATCCACTGTCAATTCCCTGAATTCTTCTGAAAATCCTGCCCTGCTGCCGTTCAAGATTTTTCAAAACATAGTATGTTAAAATGCTATTGCTATGGAGGAAATAGGCACAGTAAAAAGTACAACCGGGGTTTTTGCAAAAGTCTCAGTCCCTAAAAAGAGCGTGTGTGAAGGCTGCACGGCAGGCACATGCAAGCCTGATGAACAGTCCATGGAGATTGATGCAGTAAACAAGGCAGGCGCAAAGGCAGGGCAGAGGGTCAGGGTTGTCATAAAGTCATACACATACCTCAAAGGTTCAATTCTTGTTTACGGCATTCCCGCAATAGCTCTGATTGCAGGCGCTGTTCTTGGAAAAGAAATTTTCAGCCGTCAGTTTAAAGATACAGATCCCGACATACTGTCAGCAATATTCGGTTTCGGTTTATTCCTGGTTGCCTTTTTAGGCATCAAGATATGGAGCCTGAAAGCAGATAAAAAAACGGAAACAAAGCCTGTTATAGAAGAAATACTTGAATAAAATCTAAATTAAAGGCTGGTGAATGGGTGAATAGGTGAATGGGTAAATGGTTTTGCGATTCACCGATTCACCAGACAGCGATTCACCTATTTTCAATTTTAATTTTTAAATTTTTAATTTTATGACAAGGGGGGGGGGGTATGGCTAATTTTGATGTTAACAAAATCCGGAATGTCGCTGTAATTGCGCATGGCGGCGCGGGAAAAACATCTCTGACCGAGGCAATGCTTTTTAATTCAGGTTCTATTGACAGGCTCGGCAGGATTGAAGAAGGCAACACAACGACTGACTGCGAACCCGAAGAAATATCAAGAAAGATAACCATTACATCGGCTTTCGGCTTCTGCAGCTGGGACGGCCACCGCATAAACCTGATTGATACCCCCGGATTCATAAATTTTGTAGAAGACACCAGAGGAAGCCTCAAGGCTGTTGACGGCGCTGTCGTTATAGTCAGCGCCCTGTCAGGCGTTAAGGCAGAAACAGAGAAGGTCTGGAAATACGCCTGTGAATATGAAATCCCGAGAATAGTTTTTATAAACAAGATGGATAAAGAATCAGCCAACTTCCCAGGCGCCCTTGATGAACTTGCACAGTCTTTCGGCACAGAAGGCGTTCCATTGCAGATACCTATAGGTTCAGGAGAAACTTTCAGCGGAATAATCAATCTCATTAACATGAAAGCATACCAGTTTTCGGGCGGCAAGGCAGCGGAATCAGACATACCCCCTGATATGCTGTCCGAGGCGCAGGGATACAGGAAAAAACTTGTAGAAAAGATTGCTGAATCAGAAGACGCGCTTCTTGAAAAGTATCTTGAAGGCGGCGAACTGATGCAGGAAGAAATTATAAGGGGGATTAAAGAAGGGTCTCTGTCAAGAAGATTTATTCCAGTTGTATGCGGCTCGGCAACCAAAAACATGGGCATCCCTCAACTCATGGATGCAATAATACTCTGCCTGCCCTCTCCCCATGACCTCGTAAGAATTTTTCCCATTAAAGGCAAAAATCCGAAAGACTCAAAAGACGCGCAGAGAAAGCCTGATGAAAAAGAGCCGTTCTCCGCATATGTTTTTAAGACGATAGCAGACCCTTATGCGGGAAAGCTGTCTGTATTCAGAGTCTATTCAGGCGCGCTGAAGGCTGATTCAACTGTGCTGAATGCAACAACAGGAGCGAAAGAAAGAATAGGGCAGATATTCTATCTCCTCGGCAAAAAGCAGGTACCGGCAAGCAGTTTAGGGCCCGGCGAGATCGGAGTTGTGTCAAAACTCAAAGAGACAAACACCGGAGACACGCTTTCTGATGAGGCTCATCCCATTGTATTTGAGAAAGTTAAATTTGCAGAACCGATAATCTCCTATGCTATAGCCCCGAAAAGCAAAGGAGACGAAGAAAAAGTCAGCACAGGCATTCACAGGATGCTTGAAGAAGATCCGACCATTAAATTTCACAGGGATGAAGAGACAAAAGAGATGATACTCTCAGGCATGGGACAGGTGCATCTTGAAGTTGCGCTTGAAAGGTTGAAAAGGAAGTTCGGGGTTGAGGTTGTCATGAAAACTCCGAAGATTCCATACAGGGAGACAATCAAGGCTTCATCCGATGCGCAGGGCAGGTATAAAAAACAGTCAGGCGGAAGAGGACAGTACGGAGACTGCCGGATAAAGATAGAGCCGATGCCAAGAGGCAAGGGCTTTGAGTTTGTCGATAATATAGTCGGAGGAGCAATACCAAGGCAATATATACCTGCCGTAGAAAAAGGAATTGTAGATGCAATGCACGAAGGGATAATTGCCGGCTATCCTATGGTGGATGTAAGGGTAACGCTTTATGACGGCTCATATCATACAGTGGATTCATCGGAAATGGCGTTTAAGATTGCAGGCTCATTGGGTATAAAAAAGGCTGTTGAAAATGCAAAGCCGATACTCCTTGAACCCGTGATGAAAGTGGAGATAACAACTCCTGATGAGGCCCTCGGCGCAGTTATAGGCGACCTCAATTCAAAGAGGGGCAAGGTTCAGGGAGTTGAATCACAGGCAAGAAACCAGAAGATAACAGCGTTAGTGCCTATGTCTGAGATGCTGACATATGCAAACCAGCTCCACAGCCTCACATCAGGAAGGGGGCTCTATTCAATGGAGTTCTCGCATTACGAAGAAATGCCTTCACACCAGGCGCAGAAGATAATCGCTGATAAGGCTGCGCAGAAAAAAGAAAAAGCAGAAGAGAAATAAGACAAGGGGAGCATTTCCTGACATGGCAAAAGACATAAAGGACACACTCAATCTTCCACAGACAGGGTTTCCCATGAAGGCAAACCTTACAAAGAAAGAGCCTGAAATGCTCAAATTCTGGGAAGAGAATAAGATATACGAAAGGCTGCAAAATAAAAATTCAGCCGGCAAGCACTACATCCTTCATGACGGCCCTCCGTATGCCAACGGCCACATCCATATCGGTCATGCGCTTAATAAGATACTCAAGGACATAATCGTAAAATTCAAATCAATGCAGGGGTTTTATTCGCCATACGTTCCGGGCTGGGACTGCCACGGTCTTCCGATAGAGCTTCAGGTGGATAAAAACCTCGGAGAAAAAAAGGACAAGGTTGACATCCTTGAGAAAAGAAAGCTTTGCAGGGAATACGCAGAAAAATTCGTGGACATTCAGAGGGAGGAATTCAAGAGGCTCGGAGTTATGGGAGACTGGGCAGAGCCGTATCTCACAATGTCATACGGATATGAAGGGACTATTGTCAGGGAATTTGCAGAATTTGTAAAAAAAGACTATGTATATAAAGGCAAGAAACCTGTGCACTGGTGCCCATCCTGTGTCACTGCATTAGCAGAGGCAGAGGTGGAATATGCTGACAAAGAATCGCTGTCTGTATTTGTAAAGTTCGGAGTTAAGAGTTCTGAGTTCAGAGAGAAAATGCCATCCATTTCAGGCAAGAATGTCTTTTTTATTATCTGGACTACAACACCTTGGACGCTGCCTGCAAATCTTGCCTTAGCATTTCATCCCGAACTTGTTTATGCTGCCGTTGAACAGGGTGATGAAGTCTACATTGTTGCTGAGGGAAGACTTGATGCTCTCAAAGAGAGAATAGATTTAAACGGAAAGGTACTCGCAAAAATATCAGGGAAAGACCTTGAAGGGATTAATGCAGAGCATCCTTTTATCCGGAGGAAATCAAGGGCTGTTCTCGGAGAATTTGTATCCCTTGAAGAAGGAACAGGCATAGTTCACATTGCTCCGGGGCATGGAGAGGACGACTATGAGACAGGCTTAAAATACGGGCTTGATATTTATGCGCCTGTTGATGACAGAGGTAAATTCACAAAGGCTGTGCCTGAACTTGAAGGACAGTTTGTATTCAAGGCAAATACCGTAATAATTGAAATCCTGAAAAACAAAAATGCGCTCATGAAGGAAGAAAAGATAACACATTCCTATCCTCACTGCTGGAGGTGCAAAAAACCCGTCATATTCCGCGCAACAGAGCAGTGGTTCATATCTGTTGAGCATAACAACCTGCGGGGAAAGTGCCTTGAAGAGATTGATAAGGTCAACTGGATTCCTAAATGGGGCAGAGACAGAATATACAACATGGTTTCAGGCAGGCCTGACTGGTGCATATCAAGACAGAGGGCATGGGGAGTGCCCATAACGCTTATCAGATGCGAAGGCTGCGGAGAATTTGTAAAAAAAGATTCTGTTCTTGATGCAATCACAAAGCACATTGGGGAAAACGGGGCCGATATATGGTTCATGAAAAAAGCGGAGGAATTTCTGCCGCCGGGATACAAATGCGAAAAATGCGGCGGCGCCTCTTTCTCAAAAGAGATGGACATACTTGATGTATGGTTTGATTCAGGCGTAAGCCACGCTGCTGTGATGAAAAAAAATCCGAAGCTCTCATGGCCCGCTGATATTTACCTTGAGGGCAGCGACCAGCACAGAGGGTGGTTCCAGAGTTCCCTTCTTACGTCAGTGGGAACAAAGGGAACAACTCCGTATAAGACAGTCCTTACACACGGATTTGTGATGGACGGCTCAGGCAAGAAGATGTCAAAGTCTCTTGGCAATGTTGTTGCACCGCAGGAAATTATTAAGGCAAACGGCGCCGAGATACTGAGGCTGTGGGTCTCTGCTGAAGATTACAGGGATGATGTCAGGATATCAAAGGAAATTATAGACAGGCTGACAGAGGCATACAGGAAGATCAGAAACACCGCAAGATTTCTGCTCGGCAATCTTTCTGATTTTGACGGGAAGGATTATAGCAATGACCTGATAGAGATAGACAGGTGGGCCATGTCAAGGCTTCAGACTCTGACTGCAAAAATCACATCTGCATACGAGAGATTTGACTTCCATGAGGTTTATCATCTCCTGCATAACTTCTGTGTTGTGGACATGAGCTCATTTTATCTCGATATTCTTAAAGACAGGCTTTACACCTTCAAAGCTGCTTCAAAGGAAAGAAGGGCTGCGCAGTGGGCCTTAAACAGGATACTCTTAACGATGACCGGGCTTATGGCTCCGGTAATTTCTTTCACGGCAGAAGAGATATGGAGATTCATTGCCGGCAAAAAAGAGGAGAGCGTGTTTCTTTCACATTTCCCGATGGCAGATGAAAAATACCTTGATCCGGCGCTTGAAGAAAAATGGGCAAAACTCATAGCAATAAGAAATGCGACAAATAAGGCTCTTGAGCTTAAGAGGCAGAACAAGTTCATAGGCAACTCTCTTGAGGCAAAGGTGATTATATGCCTTCCTGAAAATGAGTTTAATCTCTTGAACGAATATAAAGAATTCCTTCCAGCTCTTTTTATCGTCTCATCAGCAGAGGTAAGGCAGGCGTCAGAAAAACCAGACGGCGCTTATGAAAGCGAAGAGATAAAAGGCATGTCAGTTATTGTGGAACTGGCAAGCGGCAAAAAATGCGAGCGCTGCTGGAACTGGAGCACATCCGTCGGCACATACACCGGCGCCGCTGAATTATGCGATAGATGTTATAATGTCGTTAAATGAGAAAAACAGCTTTTATCATTATCCCCCTGCTTGTAATCCTGGATCAGGGAACAAAATATCTCGCGAATAAACTTATAAGCCCTTTTAAGCCTGTTGAACTTCTTCCATTTCTCAGTCTTGTGAATATGAGGAATGAAGGCGCTGCATTCGGCATGTTCAAAAGTTTCGGGAATAATATCTTCATAATCATATCCCTCGCTGCAATAGCAGTCATCTTTTTTATGCTTATAAAAGGCAAGGAAGACCCCTTAGGGCTTTCTCTTATCCTTGGAGGCGCAACAGGGAATTTAATAGACAGGCTCTTCAGAGGCTCTGTTGTTGATTTCATAGATGTATTTGCAAGCAGGCATCACTGGCCTGCATTCAATGTTGCAGACTCAGCGCTGACAATAGGGATAGGATTGATATTTATAAAATTGTTTTTAAAAAAACATGAGGGAACCACTAATGCATCCAATATTAATTAAAATAGGCCCGCTGACGATACACACCTATGGCGTTCTCATTGCCGCAGGCTTTTTGCTCGGGCTTGCGCTTGCCGTAAGACAGGCCAGGAAACAGGGAATCCCCGCAGATAAAATCGTTGACCTTGGTTTTTACATGCTCATTGCAGCGATAATCGGCTCAAGGCTCTTCTTTGTGCTTGTAGAGGCAGGTTATTTCCTGAGAAACCCTCTGGACATATTCAAAATCTGGCAAGGCGGCCTTGTATTCTACGGAGGCGTTATATTCGCAATCCCTGTTGCAATATGGTACGCAAGAAAGAAAGGGCTTGATATCTGGAACATCGCTGATATTTTCGCTCCGTCACTTGCAATAGGACATGCAATCGGAAGGCTCGGCTGCTTCTCGGCAGGCTGCTGTTACGGAAAACACGCAGAAGACCTTCCATGGGCCGTGACATTCCTTGACCCTGAATCTCTTGCAAGGATTGGCATTCCACTTCATCCAACACAGTTATACGAATCAGCAGGAGAATTTATAAACTTTCTGATACTCATAACCCTGAGAAAGCGCCAGGCATTCAAAGGACAGTTGTTCTGGTCTTACCTTTTAATATACTCAGTCGTCAGGTTTACCGTGGAATTCTTCAGAGGCGATGAGGTGAGAGGCTTTCTCTTTGGAAATATCTCAATATCGCAGGGAATAAGCGTTTTACTATTCTTGTCTGCTGTTGCGGCAATCCTTGTCTTCAGAAAAAAGAAGCTATAGGCCATTCCTGAAATTGCAGGCAAAGATAATTTTCGCCTCTTTACTTTAAGCCGTGATATGCTAAAATAGCGCCATGGAAAAAAGGCGTTTCAAAAGGATACGGGTCAATCTGAAGGCTGAGCGGATATCCGGCAATGAAAAATATGCTGTCTTCATAGAGAATATCTCAGAATCCGGCATCTACATGCTTACCACAACTTCAAACGATAATAAGAAATATGCTCCCGGCACAGAGATTGAATTGAGGCTGAAACTCTCTACAGGAGAAACAATCCGCCTCCGCGGCAGAACAAAATGGGCCTACTACAAGATGCCGCCGGACGGTTTAACAGATAACATAGGGCTTGAACTCATAGACCCGCCTCAGGAATACATAAGCTTTGTCAGGGCGCTGTATTAATCCGATAATCCCGAAATGCTCAGGGCTAAAGCGGAAGGTATGCCTTGGGATTCAGGCCTGCTCCTGCAAAGTCCTTATTTAAAAAGTGATGATACCCTGCCGAGGCAATCATGGCAGCATTATCCGTGCATAGATTTACGGATGGAATAAATATCTCTGTTTCCCTTTCATCACCCATTTCTTTCATTCTCTTTCTTAATTCGCTGTTTGCCGATACGCCGCCTGAGAGAGTGACACGCCTTATGCCCTCTTTTTTTATCGCCCATTCTGCCTTTCTTACAAGCACGTCAACCATGCACGCCTGAAATGAGGCGGCAATGTCCTTAATATCATGATCCATGATGCACGATTCACGATTCACGATATTTTTATCCTGTATCCTGCATCCTGTATCTTGTATCGTGTTCTGACCCTTTGCCCCTTGACTCCTTAAGTAATGAAGCACTGCTGTCTTCAAACCGCTGAAGCTGAAATCAAAGGATTCAGGAAGATACGGCCTTGGAAAATCTATCGCCTTTGGATTTCCTTCGGATGCAAGCTTGTCAATTATGGGGCCTCCCGGATAACCAAGCCCGAGAAGCTTGGATACCTTGTCATAAGCCTCGCCTGCCGCGTCATCCCTGGTCCTGCCGAGTTCTCTGTATTTCCCAAACCCGTCAACACGGTAGAGGCTCGTGTGGCCGCCTGACGCTATCAGCGAGATGAACGGAAATCCCGGATGCGGTTCTTCCAGAAAACAGGAAAACATGTGCCCTTCAAGATGATTTACTGCGAGCAAAGGAATATTCTTTGAAAAACATAATGCCTTTGCAAATGAGCAGCCGACAAGAAGAGAGCCTATCAATCCGGGCCCATGGCAGACCGCAACAGCCGAGACGTCTTCAAACCCTGCGCCTGCGCCCTTCAATGCCTCATCAACAACAGGCAGTATCATCTCTATGTGCCTTCGCGATGCAAGCTCCGGAACAATGCCTCCGTATTTTTTGTGAATATCCGTCTGGCTTGAGACAATATTGGAAATAATTTTAGCGCCGTTTTCAACAACAGCGGCAGCGGTGTCGTCGCATGATGTGTCTATTCCGAGGATAAGCATGGAATATTATATAAGATGTTTTATGTTTTAAGCTTGATTTAATCATTAAAATCTTGTTAGATAATGTGTTATATGACAGAGAAATCAGGCCAGTTGCACGTTACTTCAGACATTCCGCTCAGGTTTAATGTAAACATCAAGCTTGGAGAAAAAAGCTATCATGTCCAGACAGAGCACGGCGGAATAAAAGAACCCCTGCTCACAACCCGCATTTATCATAAAGGGGAAATAGTTTATTCAAAAAAAGCGGATTGCTCTGATATTATAGACGAAGAAGACTGCGAGGATAAGCTCCATGAGTTTATGGAGAATCATCATAATAGCGCCATAGAAGAATTTACAGCCCTACTTAAAGAAAGCAGGAAAAAGACAGAGTATCTTGACGCCGCAAAAAAACTTCTCGCAAGGAAAAACAACAGGGAAGCCTTAAAGATATTAAGGGAGGCAGTAGAGGAATACTCCGAGGACCCGCTCATTGTATCCTATTACGGATGCCTCACAGCCATTGTTGATAAAAAATATACCAGGGGGATAAATATATGCAAGAAGGCTATGGAAAGGCTTGATCTTGCATTCCCGCCTATAACCAAGTCCACCCACACTACGCTGTATCTTAACCTTGGCAGGGCCTACGTTGCCGGCGGAGAAAAAAAAGCTGCCCTTGCCGCATTTAATAACGGGTTAAAGATAGACGGGGCTAATCACGACCTGCTGTGGGAGATTAAAAAACTCGGGACAAGAAAAAACCCTCCTCTGCCGTTTCTCTCAAGAGGCAATCCGATTAACAAGTACATAGGGCTTCTGCTCGCAAAGTTAAAGAACAGATAAAAATTTATGCAGCCACCTATAAAGGAAAAACACTATTCCGAGTCTACAAGAAAACTGCATCTGCCTTGTCCTTATGCAGAAGAGACGGGAATTCGCATCCATGTTGTTATAAAAGACGGTAACTGTTACCGCTCGGAGCAGTGCATGGCGCTCAAATGCAAATTCAACCGGCTTCAGTCGGATGTAAAGTCAATTCTTTCTCTTACGTGGTAACAATGCTAAAGCTTGCAAGAAATAACCGCGGTTTTATGGTTGAGCGCATTCTTCTCGTCTTTCTAATAATCATCGCCCTCACGGTCGGTGTTTCGCAGTATCAAAAATATGGAATAATCGGTGTTGTTCTCGGATTCTTAATTACAGTCGCAGGTGTTGTTGCAGCGTTCTTTGTATTGTTCGGAGCGCTTGACCGCATCGGCTACCTGCATGAAAAGCTGCACGGGAAAGCGTGGTACCGGCAGATATTAAATATCTCCAAATTGACTCTCATATTCCTGTTCCTCTCATTATGGAGCATGGCTCTCATGGGCCTTGCAACTCTCAGATTCGAAATTCTGAAAAAGATTCCGGAACCGGCATTCCTCGCCATCACACTTGCTGCCGGAGCAGTTGCAACAGCAATCAGTTGGTTTTTAAAAGATGTCTTCTGGCCTAACTTCTGGAGGCTTTGCGGGTTTCTCGGTCTCTCAATCGCCTGTGCATTTTTCGGCATGGTCATCGGGCAGTCTTTTTTAACTTCCCCTGATTCCCAGATGCGCGCGGTTGACATAGCATTCATAATTCCGCTGATTGTTTACCTCTTTATGACATTTACAGGTAGGTTCAAGGCGGGCAGGAAACAAGAAGATGAAAATTTGCGGTAACTTCTTCATCCCACTCTTGAAAACCCCGCATTCCGCTACCCCGTCAATATCCCCAATATTTCCCTATACCTCGCCGCTGTTTTTTCAACGATTTCATCAGAAAGTTTTGGGCAATTTTCTGGCGACATCTCCCTTGTGCTATAATTAACAAAGAAAGGAGGTAGTATAATGGATGAAAGAGATGTTTACAGGGCAAAGGAGGCAATGCAGTCTGCAATGAAAAAAGGGCCTATGAGACTGGCGCTGATTATTGGAGCAATTCTGGTTTTTTTCATGTTTTTAAATCCATGGGTTCAGGTTGGTGCAGGTCAAAGAGGGATTGTCCTTAATTTTGGCGCTGTTCAGAAGGATGTGCTCGGAGAAGGGCTGCATTTCAGGGTGCCTGTAATGCAGAAAGTTGCCTTAATGGATGTCAAGGTTCAGAAATCTTTAACGAATGCCGCTGCTTCATCGTCTGACCTTCAGGAAGTAAGTTCAGAGGTTGCGCTTAACTATCATGTCATACCTGATAAGGCAAATATTGTCTATCAGTCCATCGGCATACAATTTAAAGAGCGAATCATAGATCCTGCAGTGCAGGAAGTGGTCAAGGCTGTGACAGCCAAGTATTCAGCAGAAGAGCTTATCACAAAGAGGCCGGCGGTAAGCGAGGCCATGAGAGCAAATCTTGCTGAAAGACTCATGGCGCACAACATAGCAGTTGATGCGTTTTCTATCGTCGGTTTCAGCTTCTCCAAGATATTTATGGAAGCCATTGAGTCAAAGCAGACAGCAGAACAGCTTGCGCTAAAGTCAAAGAGAGACCTGGACAGGATAAAGATTGAGGCGGAGCAGAAGGTTACAACAGCAAAGGCAGAGGCAGAGGGATTGAGGCTGCAGAAAACAAATATTTCACCGGACCTTATAGAGCTGAGAAAAATAGATGCTAATCTCAGGGCTATAGAAAAATGGAATGGAATCCTCCCCCAAGTTACAGGCGGTGGGGCAGTGCCATTTATTGGTGTGGGAGATATACATAAAAAATAAACGAATAGTAAGAAAGTAGAGAATCGCGTTGCTTAGATATGTTTTACTTATTATCATTACAGGCATTGCAGGCGGCATTATAGCTATAAGAAAAGGGCGCAGCCCGATATTGTGGTTTATACTATGCGCCCTTTTCCCTTTGCTTATTATTGTTATTGCATTGCTTCCACCTCTGGCAGCTAAAGGATATACCAAGAGATGTCCCTACTGTGCAGAGATTATTAAAGAAGATGCAAATTTTTGCAAACACTGCGGCAGGGAGCAGCCTATTGAGATGGTCAAGGTGCCCTCATATAAGGATTAAATCATGCCATGCGCTACTATAAAACCTACTCCGTCAATATCCCCCATATCTCTCTGTACCGCGCCGCTGTCTTTTCAACAATCTCATCCGGAAGTTTGGGGCCGGGATATGTCTGGTTCCAGTCAAGCGTAAGAAGATAATCGCGGACAATCTGCTTGTCAAAGCTGTCCTGACTTTTTCCGGGCTTATAGTCCTTCATAGACCAAAAGCGCGATGAATCAGGCGTAAGGATTTCATCAATCAGAAGCAACTTATCATTATAAAGGCCGAACTCCATTTTTGTATCAGCTATGATTATCCCCTTCTTCTCTGCCATCTCCCTCGCCTTTTTATAGACTCTGAGGCTTGTATCCCTGAGCTTGTTTGCAGTATCATCACCGACAATCTTTCTCGTCTCATCAAAACTTATATTTATGTCATGCCCCTCTTCTGCTTTAGTGCTTGGAGTGAAAATAGGCTCATCAAGCCTTGCGGATTCAACAAGCCCGTCAGGGAGTTTAATGCCGCAGACTGTGCCTGATTTTTTGTATTCCTTCCATCCCGAGCCTGAGAGATATCCTCTAACAATACATTCAACAGGCATGGGCATTGCCTTCTTAACAAGCATGCTCCTGCCTTCAAGGATATCTTTGTATTTATGCAGAACCTTCGGATAGTCTTTTACATCTGTTGCAACAATGTGGTTTTCTATTATGTCCTTCATCCGGTTGAACCAGTATATTGAAATCTGCGTAAGAATCCTGCCCTTATCAGGAATCCCATTCGGAAGAACGACATCAAATGCAGAGACCCTGTCAGTTGCTATTATCAGAAGATAGTCATCTGTCTCATAGACATCACGCACTTTCCCGCGCCTGAGGAATTTAACATCTTTTAAATCAGTATCCATCAATATTTGAGCCATTGCTTCCTCCTGAAAAACTTTTCTAATTCAACAGCAAAGAACACAACAGATGACACGCCTATTGTAATCATCAATTCATTAAAACTCAACGGCTCTGTTTTAAATATCGGATTAAAGAAAGGCACATATATCGTTGCCATTTGCAAGGCAAAACTCAGGAGAACAGCGCCAAGCATTGCCTTGTTTGAGAAAAATCCTATTTTGCACAAAGACTCCTTCTCTGACCTTATTGCAAGGGCATTGCCAAGCTGCGTAAGACATAATACCGTGAACACCATTGTCTGCCAGTGCGAATTGCCTGTTTTAATAGACCATGCCTGAACAGACAAAGTGAGCGCCGCCATCAAAAGCCCAACCCATATCGCAAAGAAGCCAAGGCCGCCTGCAAATATGCTTTCCTTAGGGTCGCGCGGAGGCCTCTTCATCACATCGGTTTCGGCAGGCTCAACAGAGAGCGCAAGCGCAGGAAGCCCGTCAGTCATCAGATTTATCCATAAAATATGAATCGGAAGCAAAGGGATAGGAAGGCCGATTAAAGGAGCAAGGAACAGAGTCCATAGCTCTCCTGAATTTGTTGAGAGGAGATATTTAACGAATTTTCTTATGTTGTCATATATCTTTCTTCCCTCTTTTACTGCCTTTACAATAGTCGCAAAATTATCATCAAGGAGAATCATGTGGCTTGCTTCCTTTGCCACATCAGTGCCTGTGATTCCCATTGAAATCCCGATGTCTGCTCTTTTTAGTGCCGGAGCGTCATTTACGCCGTCGCCTGTCATTGCGATGAACTGCCCCTTGTCCTGAAGCGCTTTAACAATCTTCAGCTTCTGTTCTGGCGCAACACGCGCATAGACCTTTATGCCCTCAACCCTTTCCTCTAATTCTTGTAAGGATAACTTCTCAAGTTCTCTTCCCGTTATGGTGTTAAAGTGCACATCATCTTCCTCAATAATGCCTATCCTTCTTGCAATGGTCCAGGCTGTAATAGGATGGTCGCCTGTAATCATTACAGGTATTATCCCTGCCTTCTTGCACATGGAGACTGCTTCTTTTGCCTCTTCCCTCGGAGGGTCCATTATTCCTACAAGGCCAATGATTATAAGCCCTCTTTCCACATTCTCATGGGACATGTCTAAGGGGATATCATCCCATCCCCTCATTGCAATGCCGAGAACCCTGAGTCCGTCAGCAGCCATCCTTTCATTAACCCTGTGAATATCTTCCCTGTCTATCTTTACTATCTCGCCTTTTTTGAGGATGCCGTCTGATTTTTCCATAAGAACTTCAATCGCGCCTTTGGTGAAAGATATGAAAGATGCATGATTCATGATGCCAGATGCACGATTTTTTCCATCTTGTATCCTGTATCCTGTCTCCTCGGCGACTCGCCCGAGGCGAGCATCCTGCATCTTGTGAAATGTTGTCATGCATTTTCTCTCGGAATCAAACGGTATCTCCTCAACCCTCGGGAACAACTCTTCACGTGAAGACTTATCAAATCCGTTTTCTCTGGCAGCAGAAAAAAGAGCAACCTCTGTGGGGTCGCCTATGATATTCCCATCCCTGTCAGCTTTTGCGTCATTGCTTAAAGCGAGAGCGTTCAAAAGAGTTGAAAGATGCGGGTTAGAAACTAAAAGTTTTTCCACTCCTCTGTTTCCCAATTTTTCATTCTCAATAAGTTCCCCGTTAACATACATTTCTTCCACACTCATCCTGTTCTGTGTAAGGGTTCCTGTCTTGTCAGAGCATATATATGTAACAGAGCCGAGGGTCTCAACGGCAGGAAGTTTTCTTATCAGGGCATTCTGCTTAACCATCTTCCTTGCGCCGATTGCAAGGGATATGGTCACAACTGCAGGCAGCGCCTCAGGTATTGCGGCAACAGCAAGGGATATCGCGGTGAGGAACATGACAATAGGCTGCTCTCCCCTGAAAACTCCGATACTGAAAACAACGGCACATATGGCAAGAATCGCAAGAGCAAGACGCTGGCCGAATCCGGCAAGTCTTTTCTGTAGGGGTGTTTTTACCTCTTCTTCTTCCTGAAGCATTTTGGCAATTCTTCCAAGCTCTGTATCCATGCCTGTTGCCGTAACAATTCCGCTTCCCCTTCCATAAGCAACCATTGTCCCCTTATATGCCATATTCTTTCTGTCACCTAATGGAATTGTTTCATCCTGAAGCGCACCTGTATGCTTATCAACCGGGACTGACTCTCCGGTAAGCGCTGCCTCTTCCAGTCTCAGCTGTGCCGTCTCAACCAGTCTCATGTCAGCGGGAACAAAACTTCCTGCATCCAGCAGTACAATATCTCCGGGAACAATCTCTGACGCGGGAATTCCGGCATGAACCCCATCTCGTATAACAGTTGCCGTGGGCGCTGACATCCTCTTAAGCGCAGCCATCGCCTTCTCAGCCCTGTATTCCTGAATAAAGCCTATGACAGCGTTAAGAATAACTATTACGGCTATTGCGATTGTGTCTGAAGGCTCGCCGATAATCCCTGATATCACTGCTGCTGCAATCAGGACAAGAATCATGAAGTCCCTGAACTGGTCGAGGAACATCATCAGCGGAGTTTTCTTCTTTTTTTCTTTCAGTTCGTTGGGACCGTATTCGGCAAGACGCTTTTGCGCCTCTTCAGAGGAAATGCCTTGAATGGACGAGTTGAGAGCCTCTATGGCTTCGTTTGTATCTTTACGGTGCCAGTGCATTAAGAACCTTAGCCATGCAGTATTAAAAACTTTTCTGATTTCATTGTATCATTCTTTTTTACCGAAATGGCTGAATGCTATCAATGCTGCCGAGACAACAGCTACCGAAATGCCAAAGTAATAGGTGCCCTGCGGGTCTCTCCATTCAACAAGATGCTTTAAGAATGTGACAGCCATGACAAGAATTATAACGCTGCCCAGCTTTGTCTTAAGGTCATAGAGGTTATGTATCACAAGCCAATCAGGAAGACTTATACTTCCTATGAACAGTTCGTACATGCCGACCGAGAATACTAAAAGGGCAGTGGCTATGAGGAATGTATCCATGAGTTCTATAAGTGCCACCGCAGCAGACAAATCTTTGCCGTAAGTCTTAATAAGGTTTATTAAGATGAAGATGACCTTAAAACCGCCCCACAAAAAAGCAACTGCGGAAGCTGCAAACGAAGCGGCTACCGCGATCAGTATCAGATATTTGCTCTTTTCCAGAAGTTTTTCCATTTTAATGCCTCCTATAAAAAAACCTCTATCACGTTCGCCCCAGTGATAAAGGCCCTTGAATGCATATAACCTATCCAAAAACTAAAGTGTATGTCAAGAACTTACTAACTGGCGGAGAGGGAGGGATTTGAACCCCCGGTGAAGTTGCCCCCACAACGGTTTTCGAGACCGCCCCATTCAGCCTCTCTGGCACCTCTCCAACATCACTTTTCAGTGAATAGTGAACAGTTGTTAGTTTACAACAAGATAAAAAATTAAGGAATAAGAAGCAGGCATGTTGGGTGAAAAAGCTTTAAGAATTATCTGCGCTCTTTAAAAAATTTTTGGAGTATTAAAGCGCACTCTTTCTCGAGGACTCCTGAGACAACCTCAACCTGATGATTAAGCCTTCTGTCATCCAGAAGTTTATAAAGGCTGTCTACTGCTCCGCCTTTTTCATCTTTACAGCCGTAAACAAGCCTGCCGAGCCTTGCATTCACCATCGAACCCGCACACATAATACACGGCTCTTTTGTCACATAGAGGGTGGCTTCAGTTAACCGCCAGCTGCTGCCCCTTTCTGCTCCGCTTCTTACTGCAATAAGCTCTGCGTGCGCAGTAGGGTCTTTTGATGATTCCCGTGTGTTGTGCGCCCGGGAAATAACAACATCTTTACTGACAAGAACAGCTCCGACAGGTACCTCACCTCCAGAAAAAGCAAGACCTGCTTCTTCAAGAGCCAGCCTCATGAAAAATACATCTTTGTCAGTAATCATTGAACCCTTTTTGGCGCGCCCAGAGGGATTCGAACCCCCAGCCTGCGGATTCGTAGTCCGACGCTCTATCCAGTTGAGCTATGGGCGCATTGCCGGATTATCACTTCTTCACAGGCTCTTTCATCATTATATTAAATCTTGAATGCTCAAACGGATGCGCTGATTGGAGTTCTTTGCGGGACCACAGCCAGCCCCACTGCTTCCCCTGAGCAGGGAATATTTGTTTATCACCATCTGTTACCTTTATGGCAACCGCAGGATTATTCAACTCGCCTGACCCAGAAGTTATTTTGCTCCCATCCATAATGAAATCAGGAAGAAACTCCCCGACAGTCACTATCAAATTGGAACCAGGAATCTTCCACTCGCTGTTGAGTTTAATCGTATATTCCTCAGCCTTTTTGGTCTCTTTATTCTCAATGATAAATTTTACTGAATCCCACTTGCCTTTTACGCCAGCAGGTACAACAATCTCAAGCTTTCCGCCTGACATCATCTGATGTCCCTGCGGAGCTTCCTGTTCTTGTGGAAGCACTCCCATCCCTTGCGGCATCGCCGCGGCCTTAGGAACAGGCTGTTGCTCTTTCTTTTTACAGCCCCCAAAATATATCAGCGCTAAACTTAACATTACAGCTATCACAATCTTTTTGTTCATATACCCCTCTTAATCTAAGTAAAAAGTTAAAAGTGTTCTAAGGAAGTCTTTAACTCTCAACTTTCAACTCTTAACTTCTAACTTTTTTCATGGCGGAGAGGCAGGGATTCGAACCCTGGGTAGGGGTTTTGGCCCCTACAACGGTTTAGCAAACCGCCGCCTTCGACCTGCTCGGCCACCTCTCCAAAAAATAGTTATAAGTTTATAGTTAAGAGTTGAAAGTTAGAAGTCAAGGGTTACTAAAATTTTTCACTTTTAACTTTTCTCTGTTTTTACAGAGTTTTATATTACCAGTCTGAAATTGAACTTGTAAACCCCATTAGCGGTCTTGAGCAGGGGAAAGGTCACCGGTTCTCAAAACCTTTTTTGATGGACCAGACTCTGCCTGTAGTTCGTTCGTAGGCATATGGCATATCAAATGGATCAAGTATATTTTTGTCTTTATCAAGAGAATACGGCTCAAGATACTTAGCGGTGATTACATCATCCTTATACGGCACAATAAAGCGGGCTGTAACCAATTCTTTGAGACTTTCAGGATATCTGCTGTTTTTTATCTTAAAAACAAGTATAGACTGCCTGATGTTATTTAACTCGCTCTTAAGCGCAACTTTTTTAGCCTCCTCCACAACAGTCTCATAGCGGTCCATCACCACAACAACCAGAATGCTGATGACTATTAGGACCAGCATAGACTCAACAATCCCGCTGCCCTTTTCATTAAAGCGCTTCAGAAATATTTTTCTCACCCTTATTTCTTTTTGCTCCTGTAATCTTCGATTGCTTTCTTAAGCGCGTCCGCTCCTAAATTAGAGCAGTGCATTTTCTGGGGGGGCAGCCCTTCCAATTCATTCGCAACGCTTTCCTTTGTTATTGTCAATGCCTCATCAATTGTCTTGCCCTTAGCCATCTCAGTAATCATACTGCTTACTGCAATCGCTGCGCCGCAGCCGAACGTCTTGAACTTTATATCAACTATCCTGTCGTCCTTCACTTTTATAAATAGCTGCATCACGTCCCCGCACGTGGGATTCCCCTCTGTGCCGACGCCATCAGCGTCAGGTATCTCTCCCACATTCCTCGGATTCGAAAAATGGTCCATTACTTTTGCACTGTACATTCTCCACTCTCTCCTTTCGTTCCCCAGCCTTTTGCATATGGGGACATCTCTCTTAATCTTTTTATAACCTGAGGCAATTCAGAAAGCAGGTAATCTATATCCTCCTCTGTGTTGCCTGTGCCAAGCGTAAAGACTATTGAACCCTGCGCCAGATTTGAAGACACGCCCATTGAAAGCAAAACAGGCGATGACTTCAAAGCCTTTGACGAACACGCAGAACCGGAAGCTGCGTAAATGCCCTTTGCCGCAAGAAGCAGAAGCATTGCCTCGCCCTCTATAAATTCAACCGTAAAACTCGCATGCGCCGGAAGCCTGTTTTCAGGATGTCCTGTAAGATAAATGTTTTCAATGCTTGACACACCTTTAATAAGCTTGTCCCTTAATTTCTTCGCCTGCTCTATTCTGTCAACCATCTCGTTTTTTGCAAGTTCTGCTGCCTTGCCCATCCCTACAATTGCAGGGACATTCTCTGTGCCTGCCCTTCGTCCGTTTTCCTGTATGCCGCCGTAAATAAGCGGGACTATTCTCATGCCCTCTCTTACGTAAAGAGCGCCCGCGCCCTTAGGCCCGTAAAACTGATGCGCCGCCATGCTTAAAAGGTCAACGCCGAGTTCTTTCACGTCAACAGGGATATTCCCTGCCGCCGCGACTGCATCCGTATGAAAGATTATGCCTTTTCCCTTCGCAATCCTGCCTATCTCTTTTATAGGCTCTATGGTCCCGACCTCACTGCTTGCATGGGTTATAGATATGAGCGTTGTCTCTTTTGTTATGGATTTCTTTACCGTGTCAGGGTCAACTATTCCATACTTATCCACAGGCAGAAAGGTCACTACAAAACCCATCTTTTCAAGGAACCGCGCGGAATTCAGAATTGAATGATGCTCCATCTTAGAGACGATTACATGCTTTCCCTCATTCTGTCTTGCAAGCGCAATGCCGCGGAGCGCAAAATTATTTGCCTCAGCGCCGCTTGCCGTAAAGATTATTTCCGATGATTTTGAATTAATAAGCGCAGCAACCTGAGTCCTCGCGTTTTCAATCGCCTCTTTTGCCTTTGTGCCAAGGTCGTAAAGACTCAGCGGGTTTCCAAAATTCTCAATGAAATAAGGCGTCATGGCGTCAAAAACACGTTTATCAAGAGGGTTTGTTGCAGCATGGTCAAAGTAGCACTTCCTCATTTTTGCTTCACCTTCTTCCTGATATAAAATTTATAAAAATCTTCCGTCTCACTCATTCCTAAAAATTCATTGCCTGTTTTTTCACACCAGCCGGGAATATCTTCAAGCGCGCCGTCATAGTCAGTCATTATCTCCAGTATCTGTCCGTCATCCAGCTCCTTAATCTTTTCCTCAAGCTTCAGCAGATGCATCGGACACATCATATATACTATGTCTGTTGTTACATCTGCCTTAACGTTCTCTACAAACTTCATATCACTTTGAACTTTTTCGCCTTGGGCGACTCGTTCTCCTCGGTGAACCCGCACGGGGCGGGAAATTCTTCTTAAAAAGCGTTCCTGTAATTAAGTCCTTCAATGTTACAGTCTTGAGAAATGCATCTATCTTCTCTCCAAGGGATTTCCAAAGCATATACGTTACGCATCCATCAACCCGCACGCATCCCTCCTCCGGGTCAAGGCAGGAAGTTATGGCTACAGGGCCTTCAAGTTCATTAAGAATAGCGCTGATGCTTACGTTTTCAGGTTTCTTGCTTAACACGTAACCGCCGCCCGGCCCTTTAACGCTCCTTATAAGCCCCCCATTTTTAAGCTTATTAAGTATCTGTTCAAGATACGCTACAGAAACAGCCTGCTTTTCAGCTATATCCTTTATCGGCACGGGCTTTTCGGGATAGCCCTTTGCTATCTCAAACATCGCCCGAACTCCGTACTGTCCCTTTGTGGATAACCTCAACATAGATTAAGTCTATAAAACCATACTAATCTTGTCAAGTATTTAGTTGAGTGAATTGGTAAAGGATTCGGGAATCAATCCGGGCCGAAGAAAAGCTGGGATGACTAAGGCCTAAAATTAAAAAAGAAGGGCAAATGTCAATACGGAAAATGGGCGCTATTTTCTTATTTGAAACCTACTTTTGAGTTACAGCTTTTTCTATTGTCTGTTGCACGAACTGGTTTAGTGAGATGCCTGATAATGACGCCTTCATAGTTGCCATTCTGTGAGTCTCAGGCGATATGCGAACATTAAAACTGCCCTTAAACGGCTTTTGCGGCTCTCGCCCCATCTGCTCGCATGTTTCAAGGTAATCGTCCACTGCCTCATGGAATGCCTTTTTAAGTTCTTTAACGCTCTTGCCCTCAAACATGATAAGGTCGCTAATGGCTTCTATCTTGCCGTGAAAAACCTCATCCTCTGCGCTGAAATGAACAGAGCCTATATAGCCTTTATAAGTCATTGCATCGCTCATTTTATAACCCCCTTGTCTCTTAGCTGTCTTTCAATTTCTTTCAAATAGCACTTTTTCATAATAGATGACGGATGCGGTTTGTGAAATTTTATCATATCATCAAGTTCACTATTATAAAAGGCTGCCCGCGATCCAGATGTTTTGCCTGTCTTTGCCTCATCATAGCCTAAATGTAAAAGCAACCTTTTGAGTTCATCAAATGTAAAATCCGCTGGTTTTGATAAGAAACGCTTTAAAAGTTTCTCATGTTTTCCCATGTTTTTATCATAGCAGCAATGAATTTAAAATGCAACTATAAATTAGTTACAAAACAAAAAGATTTCCCAGAATGCGTGTTATGAGTAATCCTATCACAAGAAAGGAAAAAACGATACAGAGATATTTTTTTTATTGTACCGATTTTATTTTTGCTGGCTATTGGTTGTGTAACTCCTGAGGGCAGGACAAAGCTTGCACTCTCTGCAAACACATCACTTCTGCATAAAGATTACAGGGTGGCTGTCCTTAATTTTAACTATAAGTATTCTTATCGCAAGTCCGATTTTGGACGAGTGGAATCTCCGCTAAATTCTGGGGAAATCGTTTCTAAATTTATGGAAAACGAACTCATTGGTACAAAAAAATTTCAGATTATTGACAGAGATAATATCTCCAAAATCATATCAGAGCATAAATTGAATTTATCAGGATTAACCGGCGGTATTTCAGCTATCGGTAATTTGCTGAATGCGGATGGGATTCTTGTCGGTGAGGTAATTGAACTCAGCACGGTTAAGGAGGTATTGAGTCTTAAGAGTACATGCATCTTTACTGCAAAATTAATTGATGTAAAAACTGGGGCGATTATTTTTACCTTTAAAGCAGAAGAGGAAGCTCTTTTTGGAAGTTATCTTGACGCATTAAAGAAAGCTTCGGAAAAGTTCAAGAGCGAAATAGAGAAAAACTTTTGATTTTCAATTGTTACCGCAATGCTTGTTCATTTAAGTTTTAGAAAAATCAAAAACACCGGTTCCTGAAACACAGTCATTTAGGAAACCCGCCTCGTGGCAAAGACAAATTAAAAACCGCTATTCTTTAATGTAAAACTGCATCTTAATATTTGCCACATCAACTATATCGCCGTCTTTCAGTTATGCCATCCGGAGAGATTTTTAATTTTCTTAGAGAAAGTTTTATTCTCAAACACATACACAAGCGCAACGGTTATATTATCCTTACCGCCGTTTTTATTGGCAATATCAATAAGCGCGCTACATGCCCTGTCAGGTTCATCAGAAACAGCAACTGCAGAAAGGATAACATTGTCAGGAACCATCGTTGTAAGCCCGTCACTGCACAGGACAACCCTGTCAGCGTCCATAAGGTCTATCTCATCAAGGTCAACTTCCACGGAAGGCATCGTGCCAAGCGCCCTTGTAATAATATTCCTTATCTCGGAACCCTCTGCCTCTTCTTTTGTAAGCAGGCCGCTCTTAATCTGCTCGGACACTATTGAATGGTCATCAGTAAGCTGAACAATTGAATTTGCACGGATAAGATAAATCCTGCTGTCTCCTGCGTGCGCTATGCTCATTTTGCTGCCGTCAAGCAAGGCAGCGGCAACTGTCGTGCCCATGCCGCGCCATTTGACATTGCTCTGCGACGCCTCGTATATCGCCTGATTGGCGAGCCTTATGCCTGACGCAATCCTGTTTGACGCATCGGAGAATTTCTTGTCATATCCCGACCCGGTCGGGAAAGGCTCATTCCCTGCAGATGAGCGCTTAACATGATCCCTGATTATCTCAACTGCCATCCTGCTTGCGACCTCTCCTGCTGCGGCTCCGCCCATGCCATCTGCAACAATAAAAAGGCGCAAATCTTCGTCAACGCAAAAATTATCCTCATTGTTTTGCCTTGAAACACCCTTGTCTGATTTTCCGGCCAAAAAAAATTTCAATGTCTAACCCATTTTTTCATACATGAATTATTTCTTTAACCCACTATCCCCTTGAAGTCATTTTCATTCACCGGCCCCAGCACTGTAAGCGCAGTATTGCTTCTGCTTAACAAATTCTCTGCGAGTTCTTTAACCTGTGCAAGGCTTATGGAATTTATATCTTTTATTATTTCCGAAGGCGAGTAATACCTGCCGTAATACATCTCCTGCCGTGCAATGTTCTGCATCCTGCTGCTCGTTGATTCAAGGCCGAGAATAAGATTACCCTTGAGCTGAGCTTTTGCCCTTTCTACATCAACATCCGAAAGTATGCCTGCCAGACCTCTGAGTTCTTTCAGAACAAGCTCTATCACCTGCGATACTTTCTTTTTCCCAGTTCCGGCATAGACAGCCAATACCCCTGTATCAGCGTATGACGATATATATGAATAAACAGAATAAACAAGCCCTCTTTTCTCTCTTATTTCTTGAAAAAGCCGCGAACTGACGCCTCCGCCGAGGATTGTATTCAGAATGAACAATACATACCTGTCTTTGCTTGCCTGCGGCATGCCTTCAACGCCGAGACACAGATGAACTTCAGAGAGTTCTTTGCTGTGAACTTTGATTCTGCTGTTAAATTCCGAGCGGCTCGGAACGGTTTTAGGCTCTAACCCTTTTCTGAGAGAACTGAAATTATGATTCAGCGCATCAAGAAGCCTGTCTGTTTCAAAATTTCCCGCGCATGATATAACAATGCCCTTTGTCCCGTAATGTTTTTTTGTGTGGCTGACAAGGTCTTCCCTTATGAACGATTTAATCGTCTCTCTGCTGCCAAGGATGGGCTGGCCTATGCCGTCATTGCCCCATATTGTCTGGTTGAAGAGGTCATATATGTAGTCGTCAGGCGTATCCTCAACCATCTTTATCTCTTCTTTTATAATCCCCTTTTCTTTCTCTATATCTTCTTCCGGGAATGTAGAGTGAATGAATATATCAGACAGGAGTTCTATGCCCTTATCAAAATATTCATCAAGGACTTTGATATAGAATGTTGTGCTCTCACGCGAGGTAAATGCATTCAGGTCGCCTCCCATCGAATCCGTATCAACTGCAATATCTCTCGCAGATCGTTTCTGCGTGCCTTTGAAAAACATGTGTTCAAGGAAATGCGATATGCCGTTTTTCTCAGGCAGTTCATTTCGGGAACCGACCTTAACCCATACGCCAAGGGCGACAGAACGGACATCCTTGACCTGTTCCATAACTACCGGTATGCCATTTTCGAGATACGTTTTTTTAAACATGGTTGTATACCTTTATGCTGCTGCCGAATGTCTTTGAGCGGCATCAGAGAATTTTTGGTAACAAATCTTGGCGAGATGGAAGATAAGCAATTTCAACTGTTTGAGCCGTAGGCGAGTTTTGAAATTGCCTGTAACGAGCCTTAGATTTGTCAAAAATTCTCTGCAAAAAGCGAAAAGGCTGTTCGGCAATAGCTACAAATAATTTGGATTTTAACAGGATTCAACTTCAGCCCTTTGCGGCCTCTTTCTCCCGCATAGCCTCTTTCCTGCTAAGACGGATTTTGCCGGTTCTGTCTGCTTCCAAGACCTTTACAAGGACTTCTTCTCCCTCGTGAAGCACATCTGTAACCTTATCTATTCTCTTGAAGTCTATCTGCGATATGTGGAGAAGGCCTTCGGTGCCCGGCATTATCTCTACAAATGCTCCAAAATCGACAATGCGCTTTACCTTTCCGAGATATATCTTCCCAATTTCTGCCTCCGCAATAATTCCGTTGATTATCTCTATCGCCTTCTGGGCTGATGTTTCATCAGCAGACGCAATGTTTATCACGCCTGCATCATCAATGTTTATCTTAACCCCTGTCTGCTCTATTATTCCCCTTATCACCTTCCCGCCCGTGCCGATGACATCCCTTATCTTTTCCTGTTTTATCTGCATTGTATATATCCTCGGCGCATGAGGAGAGAGTTGTTCTCTCGGCGCCGATATTGCCTCTTTTATTTTGGAGAGTATAAAAAGCCTTCCCTGTTTTGCCTGCTCAAGCGCCTTCTCCATGATAGAGTAATTTATACCGCCTGTCTTAACATCAAGCTGAAATGCCGTAATGCCGTTCTCTGTTCCCGTAACCTTGAAATCCATATCTCCGAGATGGTCTTCCACCCCCAGAATATCAGTAAGAACAATGTTTTTGTCGCCTTCCTGCACCAATCCCATTGCAATGCCTGCAACCAGAGCCTTTATCGGAACGCCTGCATCCATAAGCGCGAGCGTGCCGCCGCATACCGTCGCCATTGAAGACGAGCCGTTTGATTCAAGGATGTCTGAAACGATTCTTATTGTATAAGGGAATGCTTCCTTAGAAGGGATTACAGACTTAAGCGCCCTTTCTGCGAGAACTCCATGTCCTATCTCACGCCTTCCCGGCGAACGCAGCGGCTTTACCTCTCCAACGCTGAAAGGAGGGAAATTATAATGGAGTATAAATGTCTTATAGCTCTCTCCATCAAGCGAGTCAATCTTTTGTTCATCATCAGCAGTGCCGAGCGTTGCCACAACAAGCGCCTGTGTCTCGCCCCTCACAAAGAGTGCAGAGCCGTGAGCCCTCGGAAGCAGTCCCACCCTTGAACTTATATGCCTTATCTCATCGGGTTTTCTTCCGTCAGACCGTATCCCCTTTTCTATAATCATCCTTCTTACAAGGTCTTTTTCAAGTTTAAAAAATGCGTCGGCTATATCTTTGCTCATATTTTTTTCCGGAGTATTGAAATGCTTTACAGTCTCATCCAGAATCAGGTCCAGTGTATCCTGCCTCACCTGCTTGCCAGGTATTTTTACCGCTTCTTTCATCCTTTCAATCACATGTTCCTTTACCTTAGCCCTCAGCTCTTCATCAACCACAGGAGGAGTTACCGCGCGTTTCTCCTTACCAACAGCATTCCTGAGGTCTATCTGCATTGCAGTAATGCGTTTAATCTCTGCATGAGCATAATCTATCGCCTTAAGAAGCGCTTCCTCTGAAACCTCAGATGTTGCTCCCTCAACCATCAGAACAGAATCTTTGGTTCCCGCTACAACAAGGTTCATGTCAAGTTTCTCTAATTCCGATAAGTCAGGATTTATAGTTAAATCTCCGTTAATCCTCCCGACTCTAACAGCAGCTACGGGCCCGTCAAACGGGATATCTGAAATCATCAGCGCAGCAGACATGCCGGTTATTCCAAAGACATCGGATACATTCTCATCGCCGTATGAAAGAACAGAAACAATCCCCTGAGTTTCACAAGAAAACCCTTTAGGGAACAATGGACGTATAGGACGGTCTATTAAACGGGAGGTAAGAACTTCCTTTTCGCTCGGTCTGCCTTCCCTCTTAAAAAATCCTCCGGGAATCTTTCCTGCAGAATAAGCCTTTTCCTGATAATCAATGGTAAGGGGGAAAAAATCAAGTCCTTCTCTTGCGTTTTTTGCTGCTACTGCCGTCGCAAGCACTACCGTATCACCATACCTTAAAACAACCGATCCATCCGACTGCTTTGCAATCTCACCTGTTTCAATAATCAGCTTCTTTCCTTTAATCTCAATTTCAAATGTAGTCATCTACCCTCTCTTTTCTATTTTCTAAGCCCTAACCGCTCAATCACCTTTGCGTATCGTTCCTTGCTCGAGGCCTTCAGATAATCAAGCAGCTTTCTCCTCTGACTGACAAGTTGAAGAAGCCCCCTGCGTGAATGGTGGTCGCTTTTGTGGGTTCTGAAATGTTCTGTAAGATAATTTATCCTCTCACTCAGAATAGCCAGCTGAACTTCCGGAGAGCCGGTATCCTTTTCGTGAACTTTGTACTGTTCCATAATCGTCTGTTTCTTTTCTTTATTGAGAGGCATTAACTCACCACCTTCCTGTTTTTTGGTAAGATAAAGGATAACATAACGTCTTTAATTCTGTAAACCCTGTGAAACTTAGTGCTCTGCCTTATCTCCTTATAACAAAAACACTTGACACATTATCGTTAAAACTTTATTCTTACAATGTATAAATGAAATAACAATATTTGCTGTCATTGCGAGCCAAAGGCGAAGCAATCTCAAGGTTTAGATCCCTCGCTGCGCTCGGGATGACAAATAGAGGTATTATGAAAAAACCGTGGGCAGGAAGGTTTACTGAAAAAACATCAAAGACCGCAGAGCATTTCACGGAATCAGTATCGTTTGACCGGAGGCTGTGGAAATACGACATTGAGGGAAGCATTGCCCATGCAAAAATGCTCGGCAAACAGAAAATCATCTCTCAGAAAGACTCATCAGCAATAATCAACGGACTGAAGAATATCGCAGGAGAAATTGAAACAGGCAGATTTAGATTTGCAGTTGAACTTGAAGATATTCACATGAACATTGAAGCGGCGCTTATAAAAAATATCGGGGATGCAGGTAAAAAACTACATACAGCTCGTTCAAGAAACGACCAGGTTGCCCTTGACCTGAGACTCTATCTGAGGGCTGAGACAAAAGAAACAATTGCGCTCATTAAAAACCTGCAAAAAACACTGCTCAATGCCGCGGAAAATAACATCGGCATCATCATGCCGGGCTACACACATCTGCAAAGGGCGCAGCCTGTTCTCCTATCGCATCATCTCCTTGCCTATATTGAGATGCTCCGGAGGGACAGGGAACGCTTTGAAGATTCCCTTAAGAGGATAAATGTCCTTCCGCTCGGCTCATGTGCGCTGGCAGGGACATCCCTGCCGGTTGACAGGCCTTATGTGGCGAAGCTGCTTGGATTTAACGCCATTGCTGAAAACAGCATTGACGCAGTCTCGGACAGGGACTTCGCAATAGAGTTTTTAACAGATGCCGGCATACTCATGATGCACCTGTCCCGCTTTGCAGAAGAACTCATCCTTTGGTCCACAGAGGAGTTTTCATTTATTGAACTGCCTGATGCATTCACAACAGGCTCAAGCATAATGCCTCAGAAAAAAAATCCTGATGTTGCTGAATTAATAAGAGGGAAAAGCGGAAGAATATACGGAAACATGATAGCGCTCATGACAGTGATGAAGGGCCTGCCCCTTGCATATAACAGGGATATGCAGGAAGACAAGACACCTGTCTTTGACACCGCGGACACCCTTAAATCATGCCTGACAGTCCTTTCACAGATGATGTCTCAAATAAAATTTATGAGGGAAAGGATGTATGAGTCTGCCGGGAAGGCATATTCCACTGCAACAGACATAGCCGAACATCTCGTAAAAAAAGGCATTCCATTTAGACAGGCGCATGAGATAACAGGGAAGATTGTCCGTTACTGTATTAAGAACAAAAAACAGCTTGAAGAAATTTCCATAAACGAGTTCAGAAATTTCTCTCAGGTTATTTCAAAAGATATCTACTCGCGTCTCAGCGCTGAAAATTCCGTGAATGCAAAAAACTCAAGAGGCGGAACCTCCCCAGCGGAAGTGAAAAAACAGATTAAGAGCCTGAAACGGCTGATAAAATGAAAGCGGCCAGCACTCAGCAGTTAAAACAGGATGCAGGATACAAGATACAGGATACAAGTATTATTTATCGGGTATCATGCATCGTGTATCGTGCATCTTTTTTACTGTTTGCTACTTGCCTCATGCTTGTCTCCTGCGGCAAAAAAACAGCGCCTACACTCAAGGCATATGAAAAACCATCCGCGCCTGCGGCTGTTAAGGCAATAC
Source organism: Nitrospirae bacterium GWF2_44_13 (assembly GCA_001805105.1). Classification (GTDB taxonomy): domain Bacteria; phylum Nitrospirota; class Thermodesulfovibrionia; order Thermodesulfovibrionales; family UBA1546; genus UBA1546. Next base: position 401,884 of record MHEE01000015.1, read on the forward strand.
ACAGAGAGGACAAAATTATCCTCTCATGGTCATACACTTCAAAAAAAGAAAACCTGAAAGAATTTTATATTCTCAGGGCAGAAGACGGCAGTTTTCAGAAAATAGCGCCTGTACCCAAGGAAGAAAGTTCCTACACAGACGTTAACTTTAAGACAGGCATTCTTTATAAATACAAGGTCGTTGCCGGAAGCCTGAAAAAAGTCCACAGTGATGATTCAAATATAATCATAATAAAGCCTGAAGTCATCCCTCCTGCCCCGAAGAATATCTCATTCAAGGCTGGTAATGATGCCCTTAACATTTCATGGGATAGCATAGGCGAAAATGTGCTTTATAACATTTACAGAAGCGCAGAGAAAGGGAAATACGGCATCAACCCCATAAATAAAGAACCGCTAACAACGCCAAAATATTCCGGCACTCTGGAAACAGACAGGCCTGTTCACTATACAATCCGCAGTCTTATGAACAAGGAATTCCGGAGTGAAGGACAGGCATCAGCGGAAATAACAGTTGACCCTTCAACCTTTATCCCTTCAAAGCCCCAAGGGTTTCAGACAGTTGTCGCAGACAATAGAGTCGTTATTTCATGGAAAGAAAATCCTGAGATGTGGGTGACAAAATACAGGGTTTATGAGAAGGTGAATGAAAAAGACGGATTTAAACTCATAAAAGAATCCGTGACCCCTGCGTTCACTTTAAGAGAGAAAATGGGGATGAAGCATACATTCAGGGTAACTGCCGTAGGGCCGCTTAAAGAGAGCGAACCTTCAGAAATGATTGTGGTTGAGTTTTAAAGGAGAGCTATTTATGCCAAAGATTACAATTCATGACTTTTTAAAGAAAAAGGCAGAGAAGAAAAAAATCACTATGCTTACGGCATACGACTATCCGTTCGCTCAGATAGTTGATGAGGCAGGCATTGATGCAATACTTGTCGGAGACTCTCTTGGAATGGTAGTTCAGGGGCTTGAGAACACGCTTCCTGTCACAATGGATGAGATGATATACCACACAAAGATGGTCTCAAGGGCTGTAAAGAATGCAATGGTCATAGGAGACATGCCGTTCATGTCCTATCAGGCAAGCGTAGAAGATGCCGTAAGGAATGCAGGAAGGTTTCTGAAGGAGGCTGGCGCAGAGGCAATAAAGATTGAAGGCGGAGTTGAAGTGGCAGAACACATCAGGGCAATGGCAAAATCAGACATACCTGTTATGGCGCATATAGGCCTTACTCCTCAGTCAATACACAGAATGGGAGGCTATAAGGTTCAGGGAAAAACAGAGGAAGCGCAAAAAAAACTGATCGAAGAGGCGCACATCGCAGAGGATGCAGGCGCATTTGCACTCTTGCTTGAAGCGATTCCGGTGAGCCTTGCAAAAAAAATAACAGAAGAGCTTTCCATCCCGACAATCGGAATCGGCGCAGGCCCGTTTTGTGACGGACAAGTGCTTGTTCTTCATGATGTCATCGGGTTATTTGAAAGGTTCATTCCAAAATTCGTAAAGAGATACGCTAATCTCAAAGAAGAGGCGCTGAAGGCAATAAAGGCTTACAAAGAAGACATAGAAAAAGGCGCATTCCCATCCGAAGATCAGAGTTTTAAGTGAAGCTCCCAGTGTAAACACTTCCTTGAGATTATGGGCTTAAAATTATTTTATTGCTAATTATACACGGACATGCTATCATAACTTCAGAGTTTCAGAAGTTTTTAGACCATTAAGGGCCGCAAAGACTTTTAGCTTTGCGGTTTTTTATTTGTGCCCTTCTGAAAGCTGAAAGGATACTTCAGGGGGCTCTGCTTTTTGATAGGGAATCATATGAACAGCAAGCTAAAGAATTCTGAACGTCTGCAAATAAAGCAGCAGAAAGCTGATTCGGGCCTGATGTCTGAACGCTATCCGAACGTTGCATCTGTCATTGTCGCCATGAACTACTTTCATGGAAGCAGTGATCAGGTGATTATGCAGCGTACAGTCAATTTTTTTCCTAACAGCAACACCTATTTTAAGATGGAATGTATGAAACGTGATTGCATAGACGGAGGCTTTAACATGGAGTCTGTTATTACTAAAATGATGAAAGGCCAGCTTAAATCAGGCAAAGGGGAACTTGTCTGCGCTGGAAAAGATTCCGCAGGCCACGCACGGATAGAATACAAGATTTCCATCAAGTACAATAAAACTTCCCGTTAGAACAAAAAGTGTTGGTTTGAAAGCAGGCTCTCCCTCTAAAACCTCACGCCCTATTTTCTGATTGATTTTATCAGAGTATTTAGCATAAAATATTTCCCGTCAATTTCCTGAAGGCATCTGGTTCGAATAACGACCAAAGGGGAAAAAGCTATGGTCCAGACCCAAAAAGACCTATTTATAAAAAACATCTTTTCAACGGTAGCTCCTACCATGGACTTCCTGAACGCGGTTTTCAGTCTCGGGTTCTGCCATGTGTGGCGGCGGAAGGCGGTCGCCCTGTCGAAGGTGCAAAAGGAGGACAAGGTCCTCGACGTATGCACCGGCACCGGGGATCTGGCATTGATACTCATGGAGAAGATGGGATTAGAGGGGTCGTTCACAGGGATCGATTTCTGCCAGAACATGCTCGATCTCGCGAAGATAAAGATGAAGAAAAAGGGAAAGACCATGCCCGGAGAGGTATCGTTCATTGAAGGCGATGCGAAAGATCTTGGTTTCCCCGACAATTCATTCAATCTCGTGACCGTCGCCTTCGGCATAAGGAACATCCCCGACACGTTCAAAGCTCTGAAAGAGATCAAGAGGGTCCTCAAGCCCGGAGGAAGGTTCATGTGCCTTGAGCTGACAATGCCGACTAAGAAATGGTTCGTACCTTTCTATAAATGGTATACGTTCAGGGTCATGCCAATCGTCGCGAAGTACGTCGTAAAGAAGATGACCCCCTTTGCCTATCTGCCGAGATCCATCATAGCCTTTTATCCGTCTCAAGAGTTCATACAAATCATAGGGGAATGCGGCTTCTCCAATGTAGCCGTCCATTCCATGACCATGGGCGTGGCCACGGTATTCACTGCGCAAAAATAAGCGCGGTCTCTACGGTTCAGCCCTCTCGTGTCCCTGATCATAAAACTCTGCCCAGCCCCGACCGACCGCAAGGCGGATTTCCATAAGCGGCTCTCATTTGAGAATCATGTTAAAAAATCTGTTTACGATCACGCCTCTAATCACGCCGCATAGCGTTCCAATGATAAAAGACCGTGTGAAGTCAGGCAAAGAGGCGCTCGCATGTAAGGGCAACGACTCCTCAGTCCATGCGAGGATAGATTACAAGATTTCCATAAAGTACAACAAAACATTGCTTTAGAACAATGCAGTGTCAGATTAATTGGGGTATAGCGCTAGCGACCTCAAATCCCGCTCCCCTTACTATGTTGAGGATTTCAGTCTTTTCCCTTTCGGTTAACCCTGCAATTTCGGCGCACAGTTCAAATCCGCTGCCGTTGAAGAATTCAATGCTTTCCCGCATGTGCCCCCGCTCATAAATATCCTCCATTGACTGGAGTATGACTGCCTCGGCAATACTCTTCGCCTGCTTGGACTCCGGCCTTGAAACGGAGACAGCAGGGCGCTTCCCAAAATTAAAAGGCACTATTAATCCGACTTTACTTCTAACTTCCGTATTCCGTAGTTGTAATTGCATGTCGCCTCCTTTGTATTTTGTATATTGCCTATATAACGGCTGTGTCAGGGTGATCCTTTCCAATATTTCCGGACATTTTATTTCTGTCCTGCCTGTTTTCGAGAAGATAGACCGTCATTCCTAAAAGACAGTTAAAATCAAGCGGCTTTTCCATGTGGTAATAGAATCCGAGCGAATGAAGCCTTCTTATTACATCGTCATTATAATAAGCGGTTATAACTATAACCGGCAGGTCTGGATAATGTCTAAGCACATGCAGTAAAAGGTCAAACCCGTCTGTCTCAGGCATATTAAGGTCGGTTATAAGAATATCTATCCTTTTGGAGTCAAGTTCATTGATTGCGGTATTTACGTCATTGGCAGTCATTACGCTGAAATCTTTCTCAAGCATTGTGAGCCCTTCGGACAGGCTGCGAACAAAGTTCCTCTCATCATCAACGATTAAGATGTTTTTCATTTCTTTCATAATTAAGAATAAAGCAAGGTTTATGCCTGACTTTAAAAACAATTAAAATCAAGAGGTTACATATTATTAATTTGCCTTGCGAGGTTAAACCATTCATTTTGAATGGTTCAAATTGAACGGAACCACTTATTTTAGGCCATTGTCGCTTCGACTCGAAACCGGGCCGTTCGTAACCGAACGGTATTGAGCAACCTTTCTTTTTAACGTTGAAATTGATACTCCTAGCGCCTTGGCCGTTCTGGTCTGATTGCCCGAAAGTCTTTCAAGGGTTTTTGTTATGTATTGTTTCTCGATCTCTTCAAGAGGCGCTATACTATCATCAACAGCAAAACCGGCAACAGGCGCTGGATTCTGTTTAGCGGAAGCCTGACCTTTCCATAAAAAATCAGACGGCCTGATGTCATCGCTTTGTCTGAGGATAAAAGCCCTGTCAAGCACATTTTTAAGCTCCCTGACATTTCCGGGCCAGTCATAGACCATGAGTTTTTTTAATTCTTCATCTCTAAGCCTGATATCCCTGTTATAGGTTATTTTGCCGAGAAGGTATTCGCACAATTCCGGTATGTCCTGTTTTCTTTCTCTCAAAGGCGGAATATGTATTCTTATTACGCTCAAACGGAAATAAAGGTCGCTCCGGAATTTCTTGTCCAGATGGCCTTCCATCTCTGCACTCGTGGCAGCTATTACCCTGACGTTAACAGGCCTGATGGCGTCTCCGCCGAGCCTCCTGAGCTTTTTGTCCTCAAGCACGCTGAGAAGTTTTGTCTGCAGGTGCATAGGCATCTCGGCTATTTCGTCCAAAAAAAGTGTCCCGCCCTCTGCCATCTCAAAAATGCCCTTCTTTGTTGAAAAAGCTCCTGTAAAAGCGCCCTTTTCAAAACCGAAAAGCTCGGCCTCTATAAGGTTTTCCGGTATCGCCGCGCAATTTATGCTTATAAAGGCTTCTTTTTTCATCCTGCCTTTGAAATGTATGGACTTTGCCAGAACATTTTTTCCTGTGCCGGTTTCTCCTGTTATAAGAACTGAGGCCTCCGAGGAAGCCGCCAGATCAATAAGCCTGTGCATATCTGCAAGGCTCTTGCCGACAAGTACAGTGTCTTCGCTCTCTTTTACGGCTTTATAGCTTTCTATCTGGGCAACTTTTTCAAGAGCAATGGTTTTAAGGGCATTCCTTACGGTAAGTAAAAGTTCTTCAGGGTCAAACGGTTTGGAAAGGTAGTCATGGGCCCCTGCCCTTATTGCCTTTATCGCACCTTCAAAACTCGGATGAGCGGTGACGAATATAATCTTTGCCTGCTCATTATAACTCAATATGTCCGGGCAAAACGTATGTCCTGCTGCGTCGGGAAGGTTCTGGTCGAGAAGCACGACATCAACCTTTTTCCGCGCGCATAGTTCTACCCCGCCAGCTCCGGTATGCGCCTTTATTACGTTTAACTCTTCGCCTTCCATATAATCGCTGATCGCGTCGCAGAAAAGCTTATCGTCATCTATGACAAGCAGTGTCTTTTTATTGCCCACTGCTCTTCCCCTCAGGTATAAATATATCCACCGCCGTTCCTATCCCTTCCTTGCTCTGAATCTCTATAAGACAGCCCATCGAAGCAAGCATTTTTTTGCATATTACAAGGCCAAGACCCGTGCCTTTGGATTTTGAAGTGCGAAAGGGCTTGAAAAGATCATCCAGTTGCTGCCGGGTCATGCCTTTTCCGTTGTCCGCGATCCTGAGGCGTATCGTATCCGATGCCCTTGAGACCATAAAGTTAATCACAGGATCTTTCCTTCCATCGCAAGCGTCCATGGCATTCGTGAATATGTTTAGCAGCACCTGCTGAAGCGCTCTGGGATCAACATAAAAAAACTGCACATCAGGGTCCACAGTCCTTGTAGCTGTTATGCCTCCTCTCATGCAGTCGCCAAAAACAAGCTTATAAAAATTGTAGCTAAAGGTATTCACCTCAACAATCTCCATCTCCGGCCTTTCAAACATATTAAAGCTTTTAAGGCTTTTCAGCAGGTATTCCACCCGTGAGGATTCACTGAGCGCCCGGTCAATATACTCCATAATAATTTCCCTGTCATATTTATCAAGATTTTTTCTAAGCACGTTCAATGTCATTTTTATGGAGTTTATAGGGTTGCCTATCTCATGCCTCAGCCCGGAAAACACATAGCCTATATTGTTCATTATATTTACCGCTTCAGCTATTGATTCAAGCTTCAGCTTTTCAGTCATGTCACGTTTTATAGCAACATAATTGACTATTTTCCCCGAAGGATCTTTTGCAGGCGAGATAGTGGTGTCCTCCTCGTACAACGTGCCGTCTTTCTTTTTATTTATAATTCTGCCGCTCCAGATTTTTCCCTGTTTCAAGGTTTCATTGATCTCGTCGTAGAAGCCGTCATCATGCTTGCCGCTTCTCAATATGTTCATTTTTTGTCCAACAGCCTCACTTCCCGTATAACCTGTTATATACCCAAAAGCTGAATTAACATAGAGAATAACCCAGTTGGTATCCGTTACAACAATTGCGTCTGTTGCATTTTGTATGGCGGTCATAAAGCGCGTGCGGTCAGCCTCCGCGAGTCCGCGTTCGCGGCGGACTTCAGCCTCGCGGAGTTCACGTTCAATAGCAGGAATAAGTCTCGCAAGATTCCCCTTAAGGATATAATCGTGCGCTCCGGCCTTCATTGCGCTTACTGCAATGTCCTCTCCGATTTTACCGGATAGGATAATAAACGGCATGTCCAATCCGCTTTCCTTATAAATTTCCAGCGCGTCAATACCGCTGAATCTCGGAAGCACATAATCGGAAATGACTAAATCCCACTTCTCGTTTCCGAGGGCGTTTTTCATGGCCTCCGCAGTTTCGACACGCTCAAACAGAGTCTCATACCCGCCCTTCCGCAGTTCACGAAGCAGCAAAAGCGCATCGCCCTCGGAATCCTCAACTATCAAAACACGCAAATTTTTCTCAATTGCGGATTGCGCATTTGATTCACGGCGCTTCATTCAGCACCAACCAGTAAAGTCCCAATTGCTGCACCGCCTCTACAAACTGGGTAAAGTCAACCGGCTTCCGAATGTAGCTGTTTGCGCCGAGTTTGTAACTTTCAATCTTGTCCCTGTCTTCGCTTGACGTTGTAAGCACCACAACCGGAAGCAGCCTTGTCATGTCATTTGCACGAATGTGATGCAAAAGCTCCAGTCCATCCATTCTCGGCATCTTCAGATCAAGCAGGATAACCTGCGGCGTTCTGCTTGTATCCCTGCCCGCGAACTTGCCTCTGCCTAAGAGATAATCCAGGGCCTCCACTCCATCCTGAGCTATTATCACTTCGTTCATTATCCTGTTTTTTTTGAGCGCGCGAAGCGTAAGCTTCACGTCATCAGAATTGTCTTCCACTAAAAGTATTTTTTTGTTTTTCATCTATCCTCCCTCTTAATATGTCCTATAAGACCCATTTCATTTTTCATAGCGTAAAATAAACCAACGCTCCCTTATCAATCTCTCCTTCTATCCAGACGCGGCCGCCATGCCTCTCAATTATACGCTTAACAGTTGCAAGGCCAATGCCTGTGCCGGGAAATTCCTCTTCTTTGTGAAGGCGCTGAAACGGCGTGAACAGCTTGCCGGCATAATTCATGTCAAGGCCGGCTCCGTTGTCCTTAACATAATAAACTGAATTCCCGTCCTTAATAGTCTCTCCAAATTCTATCATTGCCTTTTGGAGTTTTCCGGTGAATTTCCATGAATTGCCGAAAAGATTCTCAAGCGCCACATTCAATAAATGCTCGTCTCCATCAGTAAACAGGCCATCCGCAATAATAAACTCCACCTGACGTTCGGGCTGAGTTCTCTTAAGGTTTTTTACTATCTTACCGGCAAGCCTACTAAGGTTTACATTAACGCGGTTCATATCAGTTCGCGACACGCGGGACAGATTCAATAAATCATCAATGAGAACGCCCATGCGCCTTGTAGAACTTACCATTCTATTAAGAAAATCCATGCCTTCATTATCCAGTTTGCCATGATAGTCTTCAATAAGCGCCTGACTGAACCCAGCAACACTCCTTAGCGGAGCGCGAAGATCATGGGACACAGAATAGCTGAAGGCTTCAAGTTCCTTATTGGCTGCGTCGAGTTCATCCACCTTGCGCTTAAGTTCCTCGTTAAGAGTTATGATATGGGCTTCAGCCTTTTTGCGCTCGGTGATGTCACGCGCAACATGCACGGAACCGATCGACCTGCCCTGCTCATCATAAAGCGGATTCGTAGTAACTATGAAATCGCCTCCGAGCCGCTCCTCGTGCAATTCCGCGAAATGGTGACAGCCGTCTTTCAAGGTGCGGACATGAGGGCAAAAATCCGGCGGCCCGTCCAGCCCGTGCACATATTGGTAACACGGCAGTCCAATGCATTTATCGGCATCAAGCCCCAACCGTTGCGCCATTGGTTTGTTGACCCTGAGAATCCGGTGATGGTTGTCAATGATCGCTATCAGGTCAGGCACGCTGTCAAAGGTCCGTTCCCATTCCTGCTTGGCTCTGAGGATTTCATCTTCTGCCTGCTTGCGCTCGGTAATGTCATGCACCATGCCGACAGAGCGGATAATCCTGCCGGTTTCATCCCTGAAATGCTGGCATTTTTCATGGACGTAACGGATTTCTCCGGTGGCTTTCCGCACAATCCTGTGCTCGATCTCATATATGTCCCTTCCTTCGGAAATCGAACTGGAGTATGCGTCATTAACAGCCGTACGATCATCAGGATGCACTGCCTCAAGGAATGCTTCGTATGTTGCGCTGAATTCCTGAGGTTGTAATCCGAAAATCCGATAGACTTCATCAGACCATGTAAGCTTATTCTTGACAAGGTCCAGTTCCCAACTTCCGAGGTGCGCGATTTCCTGCGATCTGTTCAGCCGTGTTTCGCTGTCGCGCAAGACGAGCGCCTGTTTCTCAGCCCTTTTACGCCCGGCCCGCAGCATATCGCCGACATAGCCGACAAATGCGCTGGTCAAAACCATGATAGACAGACGCGTAATGTGCGAGACGTCAAGAGTTATTGTATGAAGAGGTGAGACAAAAAAGTAATCCGTTATTATTGAGCCAAGGAATCCTGTCAGTACAGCAGGCCCCATCCCTGCGAATAATGCCACACCGACTGTTACAGGATACAGCATTATGTACGGTATGCCGTAGCCTATTAAGGGAACAATGGCAAACCTCAGAAGGATAGACAACGGTATTGCCAATATCGCATAACCGTACTTCGAGTATTTTTTCATATATTATCCGGTCTCCGGAAGAAAACTCGGCATGTTTACGCCTTTAAAGGGTTGAAATTCTCCCCGGACCTGCTTTAAGTGTGTTTCGACGTTAACGGCTCCCCATTTATATAATTGCTCGACCATCTTTCTTTTTTCTACCGGAACAACAAATAACACCCATGTTCCTGTGAACCTTTCCAATTCGTTTCTGATAAGAGCAAGCGCTATTTCTTCGGTGCGAGCGACACAGGGGCCCATCATGTTAAGAGCAGCATGCTTTACTGAGATCATAAAGCCGTCTATCCCCTGCTGATCGTTTTCATAGACTGAAGCATGCAATACCCTGCGGGGATTTTCTATTGCATAGCGATAATCCATTTCCCGCCTTATCGCGCTAACCTCCATTTCAAGCTCTCCCATCCCGGCAACATCGTCTATTTCAGCATCCCGCACGCGGTCTTCACCGGAGACCCGCGCATATTGATTATCTGCGGAAACATTGATCACCATGTCGTTGTGGACCACCCTTGGTATAAACCCTGAACGGTTATAGAGTGAAAATGAATTCATATTGATTGCGCTGCCGACAAGACGGCATGATTTATAGTTGTTTTCCTGAGTGAACCTGATGATATGTTCCACCATGGCCTTTCCAACGCCCCGTCTCCAATAGTCCGGATGAACGCTCATGATGCCCAATGAAACATGGTATTCGCGGGGATGGTAAAAACATGCCCCCATCATCCTTTTGGTATTATTATCAAATACTGCAATGCTTTGGCCCGGAGTAAGGTCATTATAGATGTCAAAGAAGATTGAAGTTTCCGGCGGCTTGCATCCAAAGTAGTCTTTGCCCCAGCCGTGTTTCCAATACCATGCATTGAATGAGGTATACAGCATCTCGGTATATTCGGGAATATCAGAGTTGCGAAGGGGACGAAGAAGAAACGGTTGTTTAATCATTACGCGTCCGTGCCGGCCTTCTCAATTTGTCTTTCATCCGGTGCTCCTTTAAATGAAACTCGTGATGAGTATTTATCAAAACGGGCGCTTTTAATTTGGCGTTTTTTTTAATATAACTTAAGCCCTGCCGTTTAAGCAATAAAATTAACCATCCGGCACGCAATTCAGCCTTTGCATATACACAGCGCGTGGCTTTTTTCGCTTGACATCCCGCGCCTTTCTGGTAGTCTTGTTATAGAAGGGGGGGAAAGAAAGGAGGTGAGACTGATGAGAAAGATAGTTTATCTTATGATCTGCGCTGTTTGCGTTATCTCTTTCACGGGTATCGCGCTCGCAGCCGAAATGATGGACAAGGACATGATGGAGAACAGCCAGATGATGATGGACAACAGCAAGATGATGATGGATAGCGGCAAGATGATGATGGAAAAAGGCAAGATGATGATGGAAAAAGGCAAGATGATGATGGACAACAAAGGGATGAAGAAGCAGGGTGGTATGATGATGAAGCGCGGCAAGATGATGATGAAAAAGGGCACGATGATGACGAAGGACGCCGAAATGATGATGAAAGAGAGCGATATGATGATGAAGGGCGGAATGATGGGTAAAGAGCCTATGATGTACAAACCCATGATGGATAAAAAGGGAATGTAAAATCGCTTCGTGTCTTTTTCTGTTCGTTTATGTTCGTAATAGGGCACGGCTTTTCCGTGCCCTATTTTTAACTGTCCTTTTTTCTCCAGAAAGCCAGATCTTTCAGCAGGAGCCTGAGCAGTTCAGGAAATCTCTTTTTAGATACCTCTTTGCATCTGCACTCTTCGCTCTCTTCTTCTTCCGGCTTTAAGGGCTTCTCCTTTTCAGAAGTATTGCCGCCGGGATCTGCAGATTGTTTTTGCTCTACGTCCATGTTGCACTCCTTATAGTTATTTTACATCATGGGAAAGAAAGTCTATTACAGCAACCTTATCCCGAATTTCCTCAGGCTTTCCACAAGATCAAACAACGGAAGTCCTACTACATTCAGGTAATCTCCCTCTATCTTCTTAACCATCACGGCCCCGCGGCCTTGTATAGCGTATGCTCCTGCCTTACCAATGGGCTCTCTTGTTGCAACATAAGCGTCAAGCTCTTGAGCGGACGCATTCTTAAACCAAACTTTTGTCTCTACCGAGCGGGTGATTTTCTTCCCTGTCCCCGTGTCAAGAATCGTATAGCCGGTAATGACCGAATGGAATTTGCCGTTGAGCAGGCTTAGCATTTTCCGGGCCTCTTGAGATGTATGCGGCTTCCCCAGAAATTTTCTTTTGAAAACTATAAAAGTATCAGCCGCTATTATCAGCGCATCCCTGTATTTGCCTGCAACAGCCATTGCCTTCTCAAG
>MHEE01000015.1:413713-472479 GCA_001805105.1 Nitrospirae bacterium GWF2_44_13
GGTAAGAGCAAGAATCTCTTTTCTTCTCGGTGAAGCTGAGGCAAGAATAATTTTTTTCATGAAACTCCTTTTTTATGCATACTGCCCCGCTGCCCAGCCTGACGCCCATGCCCAGTGAAAATTGTATCCTCCCAAATGTCCTGTCACGTCAACAACCTCGCCGATGAAATAAAGACCCTGACCTTTCTTTGCCTCCATTGTCTTGGATGAAAGTTCACCTGTGTCAACGCCTCCTCGTGTAACCTCGGCTGTCCCGTATCCTTCTGTTCCTGCCGGTTTTATAATCCATCCATGAACAAAACGCGAAGCATTCAACAGTTCCTTATCATTATATTGACATAGAGGTTTTGAGGGAAGATAGAATTCACACCATTTATGCGCAAATCTTTTGGGCAGATAACGGCTAAGCAGATTTTTCATCTCAACCCTGCTTTGGCGATTGGACAAAAAGATGCTATGGGCATCAATATCGGGCAGAAGATTTATAAGGATTTCTTTGCCATTTTCCCAGTATGAAGATGACTGAAGAATTGCCGGGCCGCTCAGCCCGCGATGCGTAAAGAGAATTTCTCCTTTGAATTCATGCCCTCCGCACTTTACCACAGCCTTAAGCGAGACCCCGCTTATTTCTGCAAACCGTTCGCGATCGCCCCGTGAGAAGGTGAATGGAACAAGCGCAGGCCCTGGAGAAATAATGCGAAGCCCGAACTGTGCGGCTATAGAGTGGCCAAACCCCGTTGCTCCGAGATTCGGATATGAAAGTCCGCCGGTTGCTACAACAAGGGATTCTGATTCAATCACTCCTGAATTTGTTTTTATAATAAACTTTCTGTTCTTTGTAATCTCTTGAATTTTGCAGTTCAAACGGATTCTAACGCTGGCAGAGTTACACTCATCTAAGAGCATATCGACAATCTGCCGTGAACTTCCATTGCAGAACATCTGCCCGTCCTCTTTTTCGTTATAACTGATACGGTGTTTTTTAACGAGTGCAATAAAATCCTGCGGAGTAAATCTGGCAAGGGCGGATTTGCAGAAATGGGGGTTTGCCGAGATGTAATTTTCAGCCTGAATGTTCAGATTGGTAAAATTGCATCTGCCTCCGCCTGAGACAAGAATCTTTTGCCCGATTTTTGAGGCGTGGTCAAGAATAATAACCGGCCTGCCGAGCTTTCCCGCTTCAATAGCGCACATCAGACCCGCAGCCCCCGCGCCTATAATAATTACATCACTCTTCATTCACCGATATATTACAATAATTCGTGATGGGAACCGTATTTATCGTTTTTAGGTCATTTATCTTTCCCTATCCGAACCAAATCATCTAACATCATCATACTTTTCGCGTAATCCCGCCAGTTTAGACCTGTAGGCTTCGGCATCGCCGTAATCAGTGAAGAGATGATAGCGTGAATGCCGCCGAGCGTTTCCGGAGGCGTGCTTGATCGGGCACCAGTACTGTTCCGTTCTCGCGGCTATTTCAGTTGCATACGATACAAGGCCATTGTAGTAGCTGCAATAATCACAGCCCAGCTTTTCCATAAAGTTCAGGTACTTTAAATAATGCCTGTCAAGAATAATATGGTCGCTGCGTATGACTTTAGGTATTTTGTATACAGGGAAACATATCGCCTGGTATATCCAGAGAGAGAGGTCGAGTATGACAGCCGGAATGATCATTAAGTATATTACAGGAGTTGACACTGCAGTTAGGAAAGACGACCTGATGAAATAAAGGAACAATGAAGTTGAAAGTTTTTTATGTATCTCTGCTATCTCTTTTTCAAATATAACCTTGCCTTTTGTGACCTTGTATTTTAATTCCTCTTCCCTGCGCTTCATTTCCTCCTGAACGCTATGCTCCAGTTCCCTTATTTCTTCCAGAATATCATTAAGCCGGTTGTTCATAATCCCTCCTCCAGTATTTGTTGTCATGACTTTAACATATATTGGAGGCAGTTCCATAAGAAAACATGCATAACGTGGAATTACCGGAATGTCAAGGGCTTAAAATTTATTCTTTTCTTATCTTAGGCCTTTTGTTAGCATCAAGCACTTTTTTGCGCAACCTGATGGACTGGGGCGTAACCTCAACAAGCTCATCTTCCTTGATAAACTCAATTGCCTGCTCAAGGCTCATGAGGCGGGGCGGAATAAGCTGCAGCGCCTCATCTGCGTTTGACGCCCTGATATTGGTGAGTTTCTTTTCCTTGATAACATTCACGTCAAGGTCATTGTAGCGCGAGTTCTCGCCGATAATCATGCCTTCATAAACAGGAGTGTTTTCTTTTATAAAAAGGACTCCGCGCGGCTGGAGATGGAACAGCGCATAGATTGTAGATTTCCCCTCCCTGTCTGAGACGAGTGCGCCTGTCTGTCTCTTTGTGATCACGCCCTGCCACGGCTCATAGCCGTCGAAAAGGTGATTTAGAAGTCCTGTCCCTCTTGTGTCTGTGAGAAACTGCGACCTGAAACCTATAAGCCCGCGTGAGGGTATCCTGAACTCAAGCCTTACCCTTCCGTAGCCGTTGTTCTGCATCTTCTGCATCTTTCCGCGTCTCATGCCAACCTGCTGGGTCACTACCCCGACATATTCCTCAGGCACGTCTATGACAAGTATCTCCATCGGCTCATGGACAATACCCTTAATAGTTTTTGTGATTGTCTCAGGCATAGAGACTGCGAGTTCATATCCCTCTCTTCTCATCATCTCTATAATGATGGCGAGCTGGAGTTCTCCCCTTCCCATGACCGTAAAAGAATCGGTTCCTGAGAAATCAACTCTTATGGCAACGTTGTATAGAAGCTCTTTTTCGAGCCTATCACGAAGATTTCTTGATGTAACATAGTTACCTTCCTTTCCCGCAAAAGGAGAAGTATTGACCTGAAAGACTATGGAGATGGTAGGCTCATCAACAGTAATACGCGGCAGCGGCATTGGTGTTTCAGCGCTTGTGATCGTATCGCCAATGGTTATTCCCTCTATACCCGAAAGCGCTACGATGTCTCCTGCGCGGGCTTCTTTCGCTGCCATACGTTCGAGCCCCTGAAAGGTGTAGAGGGACGTGACCTTTGTCTTTGTTGTTTCGTCCTCTCCCTTGACCATTGCAACCATGTCGCCTACTTTCACTGTACCTGAGAATATTCTGCCTATTGCGAGCCTGCCCACATAATCATCATAGGCGATGTTAGTAACAAGAAGCTGCAGAATATCACTGCTGTTATCCTCAGGAGCCGGAATGGTTTTTAATATCGTATTAAAAAGAGGCTTAAGGTCTGCCGCCTCATCAGACTCGTTAATTTTTGCAGTGCCTTTCTTGGCATTTGTATACAGCACAGGAAATTCAAGCTGTTCTTCAGTTGCATCAAGGTCTATAAAGAGATCATAGACTTCGTTCATTACCTCCTGAATCCTGGCGTCTGCCCTGTCTATCTTGTTGATGACAAGAATCGGAGGAAGTCCGAGTTCAAGCGCTTTTTTAAGAACAAAGCGCGTCTGCGGAAGCGGCCCCTCGGATGCATCGACAAGAAGCAGCACCCCGTCAACCATCTTTAATGTCCGCTCAACCTCTCCGCCGAAATCCGCATGCCCCGGAGTGTCAACTATATTTATCTTCACGCCGTTATACTCAACCGCCGCATTTTTTGCCATGATTGTGATTCCACGCTCGCGCTCAAGGTCAATAGAGTCCATAACGCGCTCCTGTACTTTTTCGGGAGTGCGGAAGATTCCCGCCTGCTTCAGCATACCGTCGACAAGGGTAGTCTTCCCGTGGTCAACATGGGCGATAATCGCAATATTTCTGATGTCCTCACGTCTAATTTGCATTCAATTCTCCATTTGATATTCTTTGGTTGCTGCAGGGAAATGGCCTCCGGCAACGTCCGTTGTTCCGCAGGGTTATATTATAACCGAATCATCGCAACAAAAGATAGTTTAGAAGGAACAGTGCCGGAGCAATAAAAAACAAAGGCGCGCATTTAGGAGATATCAATTTTTTCAGATAAAAATGTTACACTACCGCTAATATGGGAAGGGCAAGAATTCTTCTCGTGGAAGACAGCAGATCCCAGGCAAAAGCTGCCAAGGATTTTCTGGAGAAAAACGGCTATGAGGTTATACTGGCTAAAAACGGTAAAACCGCCATCAAGACAGTAAAGACCGCTCGTGTTGACATCATACTGTTGGACCTCGTCTTGCCGGACATGAACGGCAATGAGGTATGCCGCTGGCTGAAGCTGAATGAGGACACCAAGGAAATTCCCATAATCATGCTTACAGTCAAAGGGGAAGTGGCAGACAAGGTTGCCGGACTTAAGGCTGGCGCCGATGATTATCTCCCGAAACCCTATAACAATGTGGAACTTAACGCAAGGATATACGCATGTCTCAGAACAAAGGCATTGCAGGATGGATTAAAGCAGAAAAATCTCCAGCTTCAGAACCTGTTAAAACAGGTTGAGATTATGGCAATTACAGACCAGTTGACAGGCATCTATAATAGAAGACAGGTGGAAACCATCCTGCAAAAAGAATTCAAAACAGCAAGCAGATACAAAACCCCTATCAGCTGCATGATAATAGATATAGACCATTTTAAGGCTGTCAATGACGCTTTCGGCCATCATACCGGCGATGCCGTACTTAAAGAGATAGCAAAATTAATTATGGAAAGCGCAAGGGAAGCGGATATTGTTGCAAGATGGGGCGGCGATGAATTCATCGTAATTTTACCACAGACGAAAAAAGAAGAAGCCCTACAAGCTGCATCAAGAATAGTTAAGGCCATCTCAGAGCACGATTTTCAGGATAGTCCTAATGAACGGATTACCGTCAGCATCGGCGTTACGAGCATACCCCATCCCTCATTAAATATAGATACAGAAGAGAAACTTATTCATACGGCAGACTGCGCCCTTTACGAGGCCAAGAGAAATGGCCGCAGAATAGAGAGTATTTGAAGTCAAAAAAATGTATCTGAACGGACTTTGCTTTATCACTGGCAGAAAAGGCTGCTGCCTAACTCTAAAGGAAATTGTCACTTTTGCGCTTAGGGCTGGTGTCAGATGTATACAGTACAGAGAAAAAGATAAAGCGCGCAGGGAGATCTACAGAGAGGCATTGATATTAAGAAAACTGACAACTGAATTCAACGCCATATTTGTAGTAAATGATCATGCTGACATTGCCCTTGCAGTAAATGCAGACGGCGTTCATCTCGGGCAGTCTGACCTGCCTTTAAAAGAGGCGCGAAAGGTTCTCGGAAAGGGGAAAATAATAGGCATATCTACGCACAGCATTGAGCAGGCAATTGAGGCTGAACAGGGAGGAGCAAGCTATATAGGCTTTGGACCGATATTTCATACAAAGACAAAAGATGCAGGCGAGCCGAAAGGCATCAAAATGCTGAAGGAAGCAAAGAGACACATAAAAATTCCAGTTATTGCCATCGGCGGGATTAACGCTGAAAATCTCCAATCAGTTATTGATTCAGGCGCTGATGCAGTCGCTGTTTCAGCCGGAATCATTCAGGGCGATATAGCTGATAACGCAATCCGCTTTTTAGATATCCTGAAAAAATAGCCCGAACAAATGCGATGCTCAAAAAAATACTTGACAGGCCAATCCGGCATGTGTTATTAATATTGATAATTATTATCATTAATTGGGAGAGGGATGAACAGAGAAGAGGCAAAAAACATCTTTACGGACTTTCTAAAGAAAAAGGAATTAAGGAATACATGGCAAAGGCTGAATATCCTTGATGCATTCCTTTCTTCCGGCGGGCATATCACTGCTGATGAGTTGCATAATGCGGTGAAAAGAAAACATCCTGACATAGGCTTTGCTACGGTGTGCCGCAATCTGAAACTGATGTGTGAATGCGGCCTGGCTGACGAAATAAAGATCGGGAACAAAAAAACAAGATATGAGCAAAAATTCGGGCACAGGCATCACGATCATCTTATCTGCCAGAAATGTGGCAGGTTCATAGAAATTCATGATGATAGGATCGAAAAACTCCAGCTCAGACTTGCCGAGACAAATGACTTTATTCCGCAGCGGCATAAATTGGAAATATACGGCTTGTGCAAGAAGTGTAAATAATTTTTTTGGCTATTAGATGATAATGAATATCAATACTATAAAATTAAACGGGGTCCGAAGGGTGGCGGCAACAGGCTCTCATTTCCTCTCAGTTGGATCTGTTGTAAAACTAATAATAAAGATGGAGGTCAAAAAAATGAAAAGGATAGTGATTACTGCATTAGGCTCAGCGCTAGTATTGATGTCTGCTGGGGCGCATGCGGAAGATATAGGTTATAAGACCCATATCAAGCCTTTATTTGATGCAAAGTGCTCAGTTTGTCACGGTACAGGGTCGCCTCAACTGCCGGAGTTCAAGAAGGACAAAAAAAAGCATACAGGAATGATGAAGGGACCGAGAATGGACAGTTACTTGCACCTTATCGGCTTTATCGGATGGCCGGATACGGGCGCTGTAATGAGAAGGCTTGACGACGGCAAGAACACGAAAGACGGCAAGCCGGGAAACATGTATCAGTACCTCGGCTCAACAGATGAGGAGAAACAGCAGAACCTAAAGCTCTTCAAGGATTGGGTGGGCAATTGGACGCTTAAGAAGTGGAAGGATGTCACAAAGGAAGAACTGGACGGAATAAAAGTTAAATACTAAAAAATCCGGGCAGAGATTTAACCTGCCCTGATTTTTTGGCTATTAGATGATAATGAATATCAATATTGAAAGGAGTCAACATGTGCGTAGCGGTAATCGGAGGAATGGACAGGCTTGAGAGAAATTATATCACCGAGGCGGAGAAACTCGGGATTGATCTCAGGGTATTCACAAAATCAGCAGCAGGAATGGCGTCAAAAATCAGGAATGTGGATGCGCTGGTAATCTTTACCAACAAGGTATCCCATAAGGCAAAAAGGGAAGCAATGAATGTAGCCAAGGCGAAGAATATTCCTGTCTTTATGCATCACTCATGCGGAATATGCACCTTGCGGGATTGTTTGAATTGTCTAAAAAAAGGAGGAGCGAAGAGTGCTTAAGAGGATGATTTTTGTTTTGGCTGCGATGGTAGTTATGTCAGGTTTTTCTGCTGCGCAGGCAGGGGAAGGCGACGCAATACTGAAAATCTTAGTGAAGAAGGGGATTATCACCGAACAGGAATACAACGCGATTAAAGAAGAGTTGAAAGCAGAGCCTCAAAAGGCGCAGTTAAAAGAAGAGATTAAAAAAGAGGTAATGGATGAGGTAGCCAAAAAAAATGAAGGAGACAAGAAGAATGAAGAAGGGCTTCCTGAATGGACTAAGAAGATAAAACTCTCAGGACTTTTAGAGGGAGAATACCGCTGGAAAAAGTACAGGGATATTTCCGATAAGAACTCTGATTCCACGTCAGACCTGTACCTGAGAAGACTTGAGTTGGGCATAGAGGCGGAACTTACAGACTGGATAAAGGCAAATACAGTTTTGAACTCTGAGTGGATAGGAGACGGCGTCAACAATGGCGATGAAAAGATAACCGTTGATGAGGCAACAATAACCCTTCAGAAGGAAAAGTTTCCTCTTTATCTTGTCATGGGCAAAAGGCCCCAGCCCTTCGGCGTATTTGAGAACCATCTCATAACCGACCCGATGACCCAGGATGCCTATGAGACCAAAAAAGTAGGGATTACAGCCGGGTATACAGGCCCTCTCGGCCTCGATGTGTCAGCTACTGTTTACAAGGGCGAAGAGCAGATGGATCACCTTGTCGCTTCGGGGTTGTTTGGAGCAACCAGAGACGGCGCAACCGACGATGACGTGGGCTCATTTATCCTGTCAGCCTCAATATCCCCTGTTAAAGATCATCTGAAGTTTTTCGCCAGCTATCTTTCGGAGCCCGGAAGGGGAAGCAGGAATGATACGGCAAGTTTAGGCGTCAGTGCCGGCATTCCCGGACTGAAGAATCTCAGGTTTGATAGTGAATATATGAAGGCTCTTAAAAGAGAAAGGTATTCGGGATTCACTGAGGCGTTCAAGGAGGGCGTATTCTCTATAACAGGGTCGTATGTATTCAACACGAGGGAGAGACACGAGCAGATAGGCGGAGCGGAGTTGAAAGAGCAAAAAGCACATGTGACAGAAGAGCCCATAGAACTGGCATTAAGGTTTGAGCGCTTTGACGACGATGAACTGGCAGAGAAGACTTCTTCATGGTCGGCAAAGAACAGATATAGTCTCGGTGCAAGATACTCGTTTTACCGCGATGAAAAGAAAGACGTTACAGCGTATGTCGGCACTGAATTCAGGTATACAAATTATAGGCTCCACAGCAGCCTGACAAATACAAGGGTGGATAACAATAAGGAGATGTTCCTGAAACTCGGACTGAGCTTCTAAAGATACGATATGACAGAAACACACAAAAAAGGAGGGCATAGCGCTATGGCTCCGCTTGGGCTTTTAAGCAAAGGTGAACAGGCTGAGATTGTGGAGATAAAAGGACAAAAAGGCTGCGCTCATGGAAGCAGCAAGAATCAGCTGTGCCATGCAGAGGATATGGGGCTGCGCGTCGGCAAGATGATTGAAATGCTGAACAATGAGGGCCGCGGCCCGATTCTCTTAAAAGTAGACGAATCAAGGATTGCCATCGGAAGAGGAATGGCAATGAAGATAATGGTAAGGAGGAAAAAGTAATGAATTTGGCGATGTTGAAACCCGGAGAACGGGGAAAAATAACGCACATAGGGGCAATAGGCTCATTAAAGAGAAGGCTTATGGATATGGGAGTGCTTGTGGGAGAAGACATCAAAGTAGAAAAGGTTGCGCCTCTCGGCGATCCTATTGAAGTGACTATTAAGAATTACAATCTATCTTTGCGGAAGAAAGAGGCGCAGGGTATAGAGGTGGAGGCAATAAAATGAGTTTAGAGTTGAAAGTTCAAAGTTCAAAGTTAAATACAAAAATAGACAGCGAAACTCCTACGAGAAAAAAGACAATTAACGTTGCAGTTGCCGGAAATCCCAATTCAGGAAAGTCAACTCTGATAAACGCAATTGCAGGCACAAGGCTTCATGTCGGCAACTGGCCAGGTGTTACTGTTGAAAAAAAAGAGGCGATATTTGAATACGAAGAAACAAATATCAAACTGGTTGACCTTCCCGGCACGTACAGCCTCAGTCCTTACACACAGGAGGAGATCATTGCAAGGGATTATCTTGTCCACGAGAAGCCCGATGCAATTATTAATGTAGTTGATGCAACAAACCTTGAGAGGAATCTGTACCTGACAGTGCAGCTATTAGAACTCGGCATTCCTGTTGTAATGGCTTTGAATATCCATGACGAGGCAGTAAGCAAGGGTTATAAAATTGACATAAAGACTATGGAAGATATACTCGGCATTGAGGTCATTCCCACAGTAGCCACCAAAAAAACAGGGTTGAGCGATCTTTTAAGAGCGGTCACAAATAACACATCAGGACATCATCCGAAGAAGCTTAATTACAGCAGCGACATCGAAGCCGCCGCATCGACGGTGGAGAAGCAGATAAAAAACAACTACCCGCAGCTTTTGAAAAAGTTTCCATTGAGATGGCTTGTCTTCAAACTTATGGAGGAAGACAGCCATGCGATGGAAGAGATTAATATTGGCGATAACTCTTTTATAGAGGAAGCGACAAAACATCTCAAAAAGGCGCACGGCGATGATGTTGAATCCATCATGGCCGACGAAAGGTATGCATTGGCATCCGGGCTTACCCATGAAGTCTTAAAAAAGCCTGAATTCAGGAAAATGGAGATGACAGAGAAAATTGATAAAATCGTTTTGAACAGATTTCTGGGCATTCCGATATTCCTTGCTGCCATGTGGGTTGTTTTTAAGCTCACCTTCGATTTTTCCGCACCATTTGCCGATTGGATAGATGCCATGACAACGGGACCATTTAAGAGATGGGCTGAGGCAATACTTGGTTTCATTCATGCGCCTGAATGGACAGTCTCGCTTGCAACCGACGGGGTTATCGCAGGGGTTGGGTTTGTCATAGTGTTTGTCCCTGTGATTTTTGCCATGATGTTCTTCATCACCTTCCTTGAGGGAAGCGGGTATATGGCAAGGGCTGCGTTTGTTATGGACAGGGCCATGCATGCCATAGGCCTGCATGGTAAATCATTCATACCCATGCTCCTCGGATTCGGGTGCAATGTGCCTGCTGTCTATGCAACGAGGACGCTTGAGAATCCGAGAGATAAGGCGCTCACAGCCTTGCTCATACCTCTCATGTCCTGCGGTGCAAGGCTGCCGGTATATGTGGTCTTTATCGGAGCTTTTTTTACTGCCTATGCAGGATCTGTTCTATGGTCCTTGTATGTAATGGGAATTGCGCTTGCGGTTCTTATTGGGATTATATTCAAAAAAACCCTCTTTAAAGGCGAATCTCCCATGTTCATAATGGAACTGCCCCCGTACAGGATGCCTTCGTTCAGAACCCTCATGATCCATACGTGGGAAAAAGGAAAACACTTTCTCATAAAGGCAGGAACATATATACTTGCTGTCTCTATACTTGTCTGGTTTCTCCTGAATCTGCCTTGGGGAGTTGAGCATAAGAAAGACTCTTATCTCGGCAAAATGGGACAGGTCATTGCCCCTGCATTAGAGCCTATCGGGTTTGGAAATTGGGAGGCTGCTTCATCACTTATATCGGGATTGATTGCCAAAGAGATAGTTGTGGGCACAATGAGTGAAATTTATGTCCAGAAAAAAGATGAAAAGAAAGAGCAGCCTGCATTAACAGATGACCTGAAAGAAATGGGTACGTCTTTTGCAAATGCTGTTAAGGATTCCGCGTCAAATGTGATTTCCACTTTTGGAATTGCGAGCATGAGCAGCGAGGAATCAACTGAAGAAAAGGAGGAACGCTCGCCTCTCAGGGATGTAATAAAGAATAAATTTACACCGCTCTCTGCATATGCCTTTATTACCTTCGTCCTGCTCTATATGCCGTGCGTTGTGGTTGCCATAGCCATGCGGCAGGAGTTCGGCACATGGAAGTGGTTTGGGATAGCCTTTGCATATCAGATGGCGCTGGCATGGGTTGTGGCATTTGCAATTTATCAGGGGGGAAGGTTGTTAGGCTTAGGATAAATTTAATACAGCAGGCACGCTGTATTGCTGTATTAATGAATAAAAAGAGGAGGTTAAAATGGGATTTGTTGATATTCTATTGATGGGATTAATTATTGCAGGAGCGGTATATCTTTTATACCGTTCCCTGTGGAAGAAGAAAGGGCATTGCACGGGCTGCGATTCAGGGACATGCAATACAAAGAAGAAATTTAATCCAAAAGACTGCTAAAATAAAAAATGTCGACATTGACATTCGGTTTGGCGCAGAAAAATAATACGCTGTACAAATGGGCTTCACTATTAGCTCTGATTACTATTTTTTACAACATCCTTGAGGGGATTGTCTCTGTCTACTTCGGGCTTGAAGATGGAACCATTGCTCTGTTCGGTTTTGGTCTGGATTCCTTCGTTGAGGTAATCTCAGGCGTCGGGATATGGCACATGGTTAGAAGGTTGAGACAAAACGGCAATGAGAATCCTGACATATTTGAAAGACAGGCACTGAGGATTACAGGGGTGGCATTTTATCTCCTCACTACGGGATTAATAGTTACATCCGCAGTAAATCTATATCAGGGACATAAGCCTGAAACTACTTTATGGGGCATCATAATATCAGTTGTCTCAATCCTTACTATGTGGGCATTGATCCATTATAAGATTAAAGTCGGTAGACAGCTTAATTCCCATGCAATACTGGCAGACGCCGCTTGCACAAAGGTTTGCATCCAGCTTTCTTTAATCCTTCTTTTAGCAAGCGCAGGTTATGAACTTACAGGGATTGGAGGCATTGATTCAATTGGCGCGGCAGGCATTGCATGGCTTTCGTTCAGAGAAGGCCGTGAGGCATTTCACAAAGCAGCAGGCAAGGCATGCGGCTGTCAGATTGCATGCAATTGAACCTGCCTTGTAAAAAATAACTTTACTTGTGTAAAATTACTAAAAATTCAGTGCAGTGGAGGTCCGGATTATGAAAAAATCAGCAATCTTATTGTTGTCACTATTAATGCTTGCCTTGATATCTTACGGTTGCGGTAAAAAAGAAGACGTTATAAAAATCGGCGTTGCAGGGCCGATGACAGGCGATCAGGCAAAGATGGGAACCGATTTTAAAAACGGCGTCACACTTGCAGTTGAAGAATGGAATGCCAGGGGCGGCGTGCTCGGCAAGAAGATTAAAATAATGGTTGAGGACGACCAGCATGAACCCAAGCAAGCGGTTTCTATTGCAAACAAGATTGTGAATGCAGGCGCAGTTGGAATAATCGGACATTTCAACTCAAGCTGTTCAATCCCGGCCTCAGATGTATATAACAGGGCAGGAATTCCTATGATTTCCCCCGGCTCAACAAATCCTAAGCTAACAGAAAAAGGATACAAAGGCATATCCAGGGTATGCGGAAGGGATGACCAGCAGGGAAAAGTCGGAGCTGAATTTGTAATAAACAAACTCAAGCTTAAGAAGATTGCAATAATCCATGACAAAACAACATACGGTCAGGGCCTTGCGGATGAGTTCAAGAAATTCATAACAGGCAAAGTTGAAGTTGTCTATTACAGCGGAATCATACAAGGTGATAAGGACTTTAAAACAGTCCTCACGGCAATGAAAGACAAAAAACCTGAACTCATATACTTCGGGGGCATATATCCGGAAGCAGGGCTTCTTGTAAGGCAGGCAAAAGAACTCGGAATTAATGTCCCGCTAATGAGCGGTGACGGCACAATAGACCCAAAGTTCATAGAGATTGCAGGCGCAAAAGCAGCAGAAGGCGCTTACCTTACATTCAGCCCTGATGCAAGAAAGATCCCGACTGCAAAAATGTTTATTGACGCTTACGAGAAAAAGTTCGGAGAGATAGGGCCCTATTCCATATATGCATACGATGCGGCAAATGTAATGCTTACAGCGATAAAAGAGGCAGGAACAAAAGACGGCAAGGCTATTATTGAGAAACTTCACTCAATGGAATTTAACGGTGCAGTCGGCAAAATAAAATTTGATAATAAAGGCGATGTAACAGTTGCGCCTTATGTCGTCTGGATTACAAAAAACGGGAAGTTTGAGGAGTACTGGAAACCGTAAACACGGTTCTGGGCATGACATCCTCTGGCTCATTACAGAAATTGTATTTCTCCCCGTTTTATTCTATATTGAGAAAAAAGGCTTGTTAATTTGTGGTTTTTAGAATTCAATGCTTGATTTCTACGATAAAAGGCTTCAACAGCTAAATACTCTCATAGAGATAACCGGAATCATCAATTCATCTCTTGACACCTCTGTAATCAGAAAAAAAGTCATTGAGGCGGCTACAAGGCTGCTTGATACGGAGGCAGGCAGCCTCTTGCTCTTAGACCAGAAGACAGGCGAACTTTTCTTTGAGGTAGCTCTTGGCGAGAAGGGCGATAAACTGAAACCTGTCAGGCTTCAAAAGGGGGTTGGCATTGCCGGCTGGGTTGCCCAGCACGGAAAACCGGTTATTACAAATGATGCCTCCTCAGAGCCAAGATTTTTCAAGGGCGCCGACAATATAAGCGGATTCATAACAAAGAACATGGTTTGTGTGCCTGTGAGAACAAAAGAAAAGATTATTGGTGTTCTTCAGGCAATAAACAAAAATAACGGCGTATTTGAGTACGACGATATGGTAATTCTATATGCGTTTGCAAATCAGGTAGCGATAGCTATAGAAAATGCCCGATTATATCAGGATTCCATAACCGACGGCCTTACGGGATTATTTCATCACAAGTACTTTGAGTTAAGGCTAAAGGAAGAACTGGACCGCTCAAAGCGGTATAAACATCCGTTAACGCTTATCATGATAGACATAGATTTCTTCAAAAAGGTGAACGATACTTACGGCCATCTTGCAGGTGACAAGGTTCTTGAAGGAATAGCTGCATTACTGAAGGAGAATACAAGATTAAGCGATATCGTTGCAAGATACGGCGGAGAGGAATTCGCTGTAGTACTGCCCCACATTTCATACAAAAACGCCTTAATTGTTGGTGAGAGATTAAGAAAATCTGTGGAAGATACTGATTTTCAGGGAGTCAGGGTTACTATAAGCATTGGAATGGGTTATTTCAATGGAGATAATATAGATTTTGCCTATAAAGAGTTTGTAGACCTGACAGATAAAGCGCTATATAAAGCAAAAAACAGCGGAAGAAACAATGTAACATTAATAGAATGCAAATAATTTATTGATAGCTTCTTTCAGAAATAAAAAATAGTGATTGAATAATTATTCCTTATACCCTACAACGGATATCCCTGCTTCGTCTGCCTCTTTTATAATCTTCTTACGCTGAAGGAGTATGCTCTTGCCTGCCTCTATTGCAAGGACACGGGCATTTACTTCTATCATGGACTTAAGCGTGTTCATTCCCACAACGGGCACATCAAACCTCATATCCTGCTTGGGCTTTGCAACCTTAATAACAACTGCGCCTTCTCCTGCAAGCTTGCCGCCCCTGAGAATCGCCTCATCTGTTCCCTCTATCGCCTCAACAGCCATAACAGCCTGATCTTTCACAACAACAGTCTGCCCTATGTCCAGACGCCCTATTTCTTTTGCCATCTTCCAGCCGAAGGCAATGTCCTTCCATTCGTTTTCAGAAAGCCTTGCTTCTGTTAGAATTCCTTCCGGCGTCATGAGAGATGAACTGAAATCAGTTGTGTTAAGGAGTTTGATGCCGTCTTTATCAAGTTCCTTTGCAATCGCAAGGAGTATGGAATCATCGCTTTTGTCTTTAAGGGAAAAAAGCAGTTTCACTGTCCTTAAGTCCGGGATTATTTTGCTTTTATAGAGCAGAGACTTGGGCACCTTCCCTGCCATCACAGCCTCTTTAATGTGGTTCTTCTTGAGGGTGTCTATTATCTCGCCGAGCTTGCCTACGCTTATTCTATTTACACTGTCAACATGGTCTGAAAGATTCTTGTCTGCCAGAGGTTCAAGAGCAATGGCAAAGACACGGTATCCCTTCTCCCTTGCCTCTTCAGCAACAAGCTTCGGCAGTTCACCCATTCCCGCAATCAATCCAAGTGTTTTCATCGTACTTCATGATGCACGATGCATGATTCATGATGTCTTTTATCCTGCATCTTGTATCCTGCATCCCGTATCATCTTCACCTGCATATTCCCCTTGTATTCTTCTCTATGAATTCCACAAGAATCCTTATCTCTTTTGAATTCGGGAATTCTTTATGCACTTTTTTTATCGCCTCCTTCAGGGTATGTTTTTCCCTGAAGAGTATCTTATATGCCTTTTTAAGTTCGGCAATCACTGAATCAGAAAAACCCTGCCTCTTAAGCCCGATGGAATTAAGTCCAAAGAGCTTTGCCCTTGGGCCCGATGCCATCATATAGGGGGATATGTCCTGTCCGACTCCACTGAAGCCCCCTACCATCGCATACGTCCCTATCCTCGCAAACTGGTGTATTGCGACTATTCCTCCTATCACAGCATAGTCCTCGATAATGACATGCCCGGCAAGTGTAGCAAGGTTTGCCATCACAACATTATTCCCCACCTTGCAGTCATGCGCTATGTGGACATAAGCCATCAGGAAATTATTATTCCCAATCTCAGTTATCCCGTCTCCGCCGACTGACGCCCTGTGGACTGTCACATATTCCCTGATAATGTTATTGCTTCCTATTTTTACGCTTGTTTTTTCATCTTTGTATTTAATGTCCTGCGGCGGAAGCCCGATGCCTGCAAAAGGATGTATTGTGCAGTTTTCGCCAATCTCTGTATTGCCTTCTATTATTACATTTGATATTAACCTTGTCCCTTTCTTCAATCTGGCGCCCTCGCCTACAATGCAGAAAGGGCCTATCTGCACCCCTTCATCTATTGATGCCTTTGAATCTATGATTGCCGTTTTATGTATTCCGGTCTCCATTATTTCTCCTTTTCGCCTCGGCGAATCTCTGATGCCATGACCATTGCCGTAAATTCTGACTCCGACACAACCTTCTCATCAACAAGAGCCTGTCCGGAAAATCTCCATACATTGCCTCTCTGCTGAAGCACTTTAATCTCGATCTTTACCTGATCCCCTGGCACAACAGGTCTCCTGAACTTTGCCTTTTCTATGCTCATAAAATAAACCGAACTGCCCTGCATTCCTGAACTGAATGCAAGCACACCTGCAAGTTGCGCCATTGCCTCAACAATGAGAACTCCGGGCATTATCGGGTTTCCGGGGAAATGTCCCTGGAAGAAAGGCTCATTAACAGTTACATTTTTTATTCCCACAGCTCTCACGTTAGGCTCCATCTCAATAATCCTGTCTACCATAAGAAAAGGATACCTGTGCGGGATCATGTTTTGTATTCCCATAATATCCATCATCTCTGTTCTCTCCTTTCAATATTTTTTATCATATCTTCAAGTTCTTTTATCCTCTTGCTAAGTTCAGGAAGTTTAGCAAATATTACCATTGACTTGAGCCAGTCCCGGTGGGGAATCATGGGCGAGCCTGAATATATGCCTTTTGTGACATGTCCCATTGCTCCTGACTGCGCTCCTACCATGACGCCGTCATCAATCTTTGCATGGTCGGCAACACCGACCTGCCCGCCGAATACGACATAGTTCCCTATCTCTGTGCTTCCTGCCACACCGGTCTGTGCTGCGATAACAGAGTTTTCTCCGATCTTTACATTGTGTGCAATGTGAACAAGATTATCTATCTTTGTGCCTCTGCCTATTATGGTATTTCCTGTCGTTGCCCTGTCTATTGTGACATTTGCTCCTATCTCAACATCATCTCCGATGATAACGCCTCCTATCTGAGGGATTTTATAATGTATCCCTTTCTCCATCACATAACCAAAACCGTCAGAGCCGATTACAGCGCCTGAATGTATTATGGCCCTGCTGCCTATTTTTACATTCTCCCTTATTGTTACATTGGGATAAATTATGCATTCGTCGCCAACAGAAGAATCCTTACCTATAAACACTCCCGGATATATAACTGTTCTGCTGCCAACTGCCGCGTCGTCAGCGATGAAAGCCATAGGGAAGATAGACACATCTTTGTCTATCTTGGCTTTAGCAGATACATAAGCCCCCTCGCTTATACCGGACGCTATGAATTGCTTTACATAAAAATGCTCAAGAAGCCTTGCGAATGCATACTGCGGGTTTGAAACCTTAAGCTGAGGTTTTTTTATCTCAGGAACGGTCTCTTTTACTATTACCGCTGACGCCTTGCTCTCAATGCATTCACTGATAAGTTTAGCGGTTGAAAGAAATGTTATGTCTCCGTCTTTTGCATCAGATATCCCGGCAGCCCCTTTTATCTCTATATCAGGACCGCCCGCAAGCTCTCCGCCAAGCATCTCCGCGATTTCCCGCAATTTCATTTTAAACCACCCTTTAAACTGTCATGCTGAATTTATTTCAGCATCTCCTTTAGACCCTGAAACAACTTCAGGGTAACAAAACAAAAACAATAGAGAAAGAATACCATATAGGAGATTTGCTTGACAACAAAGATTAAATGCTACTTCTTCTCATATGTATTGCCCTTCCAGAAATCATCCTGTCCCTGCGGGATAAGAATAATATCTCCCTGAGGATAATTACTCGCAGGAGGCTGATAATACTGAGGCGGCTCTCCTATAACAGTATCAGGCTGTGTTGTGACAGGCGGCTGATACGGCTGTTGAATTGATACTTCTCCCCCCGTGCATTTCAGGCTCATTGAGCCTATTTTTCCGTCTCTCTGCGGCCATCCCGCTCCTTCTGCTCCTATAAATTGAATAAACTTGGGCCTCGGATTCAGAGCAGCTAAATCAACAGTGTATGTATGCCATGAGCTCTTACTGACCTTTGTCCCGAAAACAGTCAGGCTCTGCGGCGCAGGGTCAGCATAATAAAAACCATGCCAGAACATCCTTCTTGCCGTGTCATTCGGGTTTTCGCTCAACTGGTTATGGACTGTGCCGTTAATATCTGTATATGACATGAACACAGCAATAGGCGCTTCCCTGCCCTGCCAGCCTGTTCCTGTCAGAGTTTGATAATCAGCCTTCACAGTTGCGCTCAGCACCAATGAACTGCATGAAGACACATCAGCATTTATTGTCTGCATTATCCCTATCCTGTTATTGCCTAAGATGCTCTTGAACCTCACGCCATCACCCGCTGATGTCACCTCTCCTTTGCCGTCAGAGGGTTTATACCATTCGTGTATTGTCCATCCGCCCAGGTTTCTTAACGTGCCATTGGTTATAAGTTCTCTGGCGCCAGTTGTCTGTATAGTAACAGGCGGCTGATACGGCGGCGGGGATATTTGACCAACAAAAACAAAACTGCCATTCCATGAGCCATAGCCTTTGCTTGTTACACCATTGCGGGTGCTCCCTGTATAGGACGACTGTCCCTGTCTAATCTCAATCGTCACAGAACCACCGGCTTGAAATGTGATTAATCCGGCAGAGACCGCTGCAGTACAGATTGATGAATCATTAGTATAGACATCAGTCCCCCACACAGTTGCTGGAGAGCCATTAGGGGAGCAGTTGTATGTGAACTGTTGTCCGTTTTTGCCTCCCTTATCAACAGCCGTTGTATTCCAGCCAACGGGTTGAGCAGAGACGGTAGTGGTCACAGGAGGCTGATAAGGCTGCGTTACAACGGGTGGCTGCGTTACGACAGGCGGCTGATAGGGCTGTGGAGTAACAACCGTAGCTGCGCCTTCGCATTCTATATATTTAAACCCATCGCAGAAACTCTGATTGCATATCTTACCGTCACCCATTACATAAGTCGGAGTAACATGCCCTATGTCATAAGCTATATCCCATGACTTTGCCTTTGCATAACCCATCTCCTGACAGAACCTCGTAGCAGCAGGCTCTTGACAGTTGCTTCCCCATGTAAGACAGATATCAACCCTGTAGCCTTTATATGTTGGATTATAGAAAGTGTTTGGTTTATCCGAAGGTGTACCTTTAGACGTAACCTTTATTGACCTGCTCCTTGCCGCATCCTTGTATCCTCCATGAGGCCAGTTCAAAAACATCCTGAATTCATATTCGCCCGGCTCATTCGGAACAGTAAAGGTAAGTGTTCCGCTGCTCTGTCCTTTTAGATAATACCATTCGCCATATTTTTCATTAGGCGTCCCGGTTTTGTAGAGGCTTATCCAGTCCTGCTGCGCAGGTGAAGATATTCCTGAAAATGTCAGGGTTATTTTCTCGCCAGGTTGTACTACAGCTTGATTGACTGTGATTTGAGCGCAATACGCTAAAGAGGTAAATGCGAAAACAATGAAAATCAAAGCAGTTAGAAAACACATTTTTTTAAACATTTTATTCCCTCCGTCATAGATTCTTTCCTTTTCGTGTAATAGTAAATAGAGATTACGATTCAAGTTTATAGCGGCATGCTTAACGTGTCAAGTGAAAATTCACCATCGTGCAGCACATATACCATAAAGGGGGGAGAGGGGCTTCCGGGGGGACGGAAGCCCCTTTTGGGGGGAAACATCTATATTACTTTTTGAACTGTTTTCCTCATAAATGCAGGCACATCAAGCGGATCTTCATAAGGCATGAGCACCGGTATGTCCTGCTCGCATCTTGCAGACAGAGGCAATGCCGAATAATCAGGCGTAAGGCTCTTTGCAAGAATCCTGTCTGAACCTTTAAAATTTGACGGCTCTTTAACAGGATTCCACTTTTTAACCTGAGGAAGTTCTACCTTCTCTTTCCTTTCCTGAAAACCTGTTGCAATCACAGTTACTCTGACCTCATCTTCGATGTCCGGATTAATCACTGCCCCAAATATTATATTCGCCTCATTATCCGCAAGGTCATAGATAAATCCGGCAGCATCCTGAACAGAACTCTGCGACAGACTAAGGCCTCCAGTAATATTCAGAATAATTCCCTTTGCGCCTTCAGTTGAAGAATCTTCAAGCAGAGGGTTTGAGATAGCCTTTCTTGCTGCTTCAAGCGCTCCTCCGTCTCCTCTTCCAAGACCTATACCCATTACAGCCCTCCCTGCGTCTGCCATTACAGCCTTCACATCGGCAAAATCAAGGTTTATAAGTCCCGGAATTAATATCAAATCCGATATTCCCTGAACAGCCTGCCTGAGGACATCATTCGCCACGGCAAATGACTTTAGCATCGGCGTGCCTTTTTCAACGACAAGCCCTATCCTGTCATTTGGAACAACAATAATGGCGTCAACACAGCTCTGAAGCTCTTTCATGCCTATATCAGCATTGATGCCCCTTTTCCTTCCTTCATAGAAAAACGGTTTTGTAACAATAGCAACTGTAAGTGCGCCTAATTCTCTTGCAACGCTTGCGACAACAGGTGAAGCTCCTGTGCCTGTTCCTCCGCCCATCCCTGCTGTTATAAATACCATGTCTGCGCCTCTGATAGATTCTGCAACAGCCTCCCTGTCTTCAAGAGCTGCCTCCCGGCCTATATCAGGGTTTGAGCCTGCCCCAAGGCCCTTTGTAAGCTCCATGCCTATCTGCACCTTTGCAGTGGCAAGCGAAGTCTCAAGTATCTGGCTGTCGGTGTTAACCGCTATGAATTCAACTCCGTGGAGGTTAGAGGCAATCATATTATTCACGGCATTGCCGCCCGCGCCTCCTACACCTATAACCTTGATGTTTGCTCCCTGCCCTCTCACTTCTTCAATTTCAAACATAAAACACCCCCTTTTTATTTTTAGTTAAAAATTTTAGGACTTGTTTATATTCATATCCTCTGCCTCATTGATCCCGAAAGCGTTCGGGGCTTGCCGCTTAATTCATTCCCGTTAACACCGAACAGATTTCTTACCCATTCCTTCATCCTGTAAAATATCCCGTTGAACATATCTCCATTAATCCCGAAAGCGTTCGGGACAGTCTCTCCATCTATGCTGTGGAGAATAAGGCCTATCCCTGTTGAATACATCGGATTATTCACATTACTCTGAAAGAGAGGCGAGTTTGAAGCGCAGCTTGACTCTATTCCATCGGGCATTCCGATTCTCACCGAAAGTCCCAGATTTGCCTCCATCAACCTGTCAAGCCCTGCAAGAAGGGATGCGCCTCCAGTCAGTATAACTCCGGACAATCCGGGCTCAAGCCCTGAACTGTTCTCTATCTCACGCTTTATCAGCGCTGCAAGTTCCTCACACCTCGGCTGTATAATCTCTGCGATATACCGTTTCGGTATTTTCCTTACCTGTTTGTCTGCGCCTGCAACGTCCATCTCTTCTGCCTCGTCAACCATAGTTGTAACTGCACAGCCGTATTTTTTCTTTATCCTCTCTGCCTCCTGCACAGGGATTCTCAATCCAATGCCGATATCATTCGTAAAATGATTGCCTCCAAGCGCAAGAACCGCTGTGTGCCTGAGGCTTCCGTCTTTATATATCGCGATGTCTGTTGTTCCTCCGCCTATATCAACAAGCGCGGTGCCGAGGTCTTTATCGTCTTCCGTAAGCACCGCAGCTGCAGAGGCAATAGGCTCAAGCACAATATCAATGACATCAACGCCTGCCCTCTCGCAGCACTTAAGAAGATTCTGCACAGACGACACAGCGCCTGTAACTATATGAACCTTTACCTCAAGCCTGACCCCTGCCATGCCCACAGGGTCTTTTATCCCGTCCTGTCCGTCAAGTATGAATTCAGTGGGGATTACATGAAGAACCTCTCTGTCAAGCGGAACATAAACCACGCTCGCTGAATCAATAACGCGTTCAACATCCTGAGGCCTTACTTCTTTCCCTTTTATGCCGACTGCCCCGTAACTCTCAAAACCCTTTATATGCCCTCCGGCAATCCCGACATAAACAGACTTTATCTCAACGCCTGCCATTGCCTCGGCATCTTTTACAGCTTTCTTTATTGAATCAACAGTTGACTCGATATTTATCACAACGCCTTTTCTCAAACCAGTTGACGGCGCCGAACCTATGGCTATAATATCAGTCTTGCCGCCTCTGACCTCGGCAACGATGGCGCATATTTTTGTCGTGCCGACATCAAGCCCGACAACAATATTTCCTTTTCGTCCAAGCGGATCTCTTATTCTCATCTTATGACCTCGTTAATAGGTTTAACTATGACCTTGTTTGCGAATCTGAGATCAATATAATCAACGGGTATTCCTCTCCGCATTATTTCATCTTCAAGCTCAAGCAGCCTCTGAAGTTTCTCCTCATATTCTCCATGCCCGACTTTTACGAGCATGCCGTCAACCTGCATGGAAATATCCTCGGGCCCTGCTCCATGCGGTATTATGATCTCTATGCGATCCTTCACTGCTATGAAACCTTTATCCTTCATTGTCCTTACAAGATTCAACACCTCAGAAAATACACTGCTGTTTTTGAACGGGTCCCCTGAGATTACCGGCAAAAATGGAATGCCTTCTCCCTTTAACTCTTCAAGCCTATTTCCCTTATCATCAATAAAGAATGTGCGGCCGTTCATCTCAAGAAGCGCATAGGGCATTGACTCTTCAATCCTGACCGTAAACTTGTGCGGAAAATCCTTTCTGAAGCTGACTGCCTTTATCCACGGTGATTTCAAAAGCCTTGCCTTAAGTTCTTTTGATGATAACCCCAAAAGGCTCTCATTTCCGTTAATTCCCATTATCGTCTTTAGCTCGCTCTCTGAGATGTGTTTGTTGCCTGAAAACACAATTTCTTTTACCTGGAACAGCGTCCTGCGCGCAGTATCAACGGCATACTTAGCGCCCCAGTATGCGCCTGTTATAAGCAAAACCAGCGCAAACAATTTAAGCAGGCAGCGCCTTTTCTTAGGCCTTGTCGCTGCTCCCTGCTTATTTATCCTTCTGTTATTCCTCATAATGCCTTCTCTGCTCCCTTTCAATAGCGCCTTTAAGAATCTCCTCCACAAGCGCAGGGAAATCAAGCCCTGCTTCCTTTGCAATCTTCGGCAAGAGGCTTGTTTCCGTCATGCCCGGTATTGTGTTAACCTCAAGCACATAGGGATTGCCGTCATTGTCAATCTTCAAATCAACCCTTGTCGCTCCTAAACAGCCGAGCGCTCTGTTCGCAGAAAGCGCAATATCTTTTGCCTTCATATACACCGCTTCATCTATTTGAGGAGGGAGTATATATTCAGTTAAACCTGCCGTGTATTTTGCCTCGTAGCTGTAAAATTCAAGCGATGTCTTTACCTCAACGCCTCCGAGCGCCCTGTCATTGAGAATCCCTATATGAATTTCCCTGCCCTCTATGTATTTTTCTATTATTATCTCGCTGCCACATGAGAACCCTGTCTTGAGAGCGCTTTCGATCTGTCCTTTGTCTCTCACTATGCTCACCCCGACGCTTGACCCTTCACCTGCAGGTTTGACAACCCACGGCATTTCAAAGCTGATAGCTGATAGCTGATAGCTGACAGCCTTCTTATCAAGAACTATGAACGGCGGCACAGGAATTTTGTGATAAAGAAATATCTTCTTTGACGCCGCTTTGTTCATTGCAATCGCCGAAGAAATGACATCAGACCCTGTGTAAGGTATCCCCATTACCTCAAGAAGCCCCTGTATAGAGCCGTCTTCTCCCCAGCCTCCGTGAAGAACAAGAAATGCTATATCAATCTTCTCTTTTTTCAACATCTCGCATATGTTTGACGCAGCATCTATAGCAACAGCGGTATACCCGAGTTTTTTCAGGGCATTGAAAACCGCGCTCCCGCTTCTCAGCGAAACCTCTCTTTCGCTGGATATGCCGCCCATTAAAACGCCTATTTTCTTATTAGTTAACATTTCTCCCCATAATCCTTATCTCCGGCTCAAGCTCTGTGCCGAAAACTTTCATTACCTTTTTTTTTACCTCATCCATAAGTTTCAAAAAATCTGATGCCTTCGCATTGCCTTTATTGATAAAAAAATTTGCATGCATCCGGCTTACTTCCGCATTTCCGATTCGCATTCCCTTGCAGCCTGCTTCATCTATCAGCCTTCCTGCGGATGCGCCTTCAGGATTCTTAAATACGCAGCCTGCAGACATCTCTGACAGAGGCTGTGTCTCACGTTTCCGCTTAAGGAAAGAATTTATCCTTTTTGCTACGTCTTCTTTAACATCCTTTCTCAGCCTCATGTTTGCGCTCAGGATAACAGTATCTTCAGGCAGCTTTGACGCCCTGTATTCAAGCCCGAGTTCTGAGGCGCTCATCTCGTATATCCCCTTATCAGGGTTCGTCATCCTCACGGAGACAAGCATATTTTTTATTGAATAGCCGAAGGCCCCTGCATTCCCTGCAATTGCGCCTCCGACAGAGCCAGGTATGCCAGCAAGGCCTTCGATGCCGGAGTATCCATTTTCTTTTGAAAAACTCACAAGCTTCTGAAGCGGGGTTCCCGACTCGGCAAAAAACATGACCATATCCTTCTCTTCCTTTGCAATGTCACTGCGCCTGAAATTCTTTAATGAAATAACCACTCCATATATCCCTCCGTCTTTCACAAGGATATTAGTGCCTCCGCCGACTGTCACGAAAGGTATGCGTTCTTCATTCAGCGCCGCAAGAATGTTTTCCAGAGACACTGTGTCCTGCGGGCATGCGAAGACATCTGCTTCGCCGCCTATTTGAAGATATGTATGCGCCTTCATAGGCTCCATAAACTTCACCTCACCTGAAAAACTTTCCTGAGATATCATCTTCTGCCACAGGCGTTCATCTACTATGTATTGCTTCTTACCTGCCATCTGACCTGCCCCTTATTCTCTTTAATATCTCCTCGCCGAGTTTCCAGACATCTCCTGCGCCGAGAGTGAAAACCACGTCTCCGCTTTTCAATCTCATAAGAAGATTTTCCATGAGTTTCTCCCTGTCGGGAAAATAAGCGGCATCCTTATGCCCTGTCTTTTTGATGCGTTCAAGCAACGAATTGGAATCAACTCCGCTTATCGGCTTTTCACCTGCAGAATATATATCTGTCAAACAAAGGATGTCAGCTTCAGAAAAACAGGATGTAAACTCATCCATAAGGTCTTTGGTCCTCGTATATCTGTGAGGCTGGAATATAACAAACAATCTCCCTGCACCCTGCCGGGCCAGAAGCCCATCCTTTGCCGCTTTCAGAGTCGCTTTTATTTCCGTGGGATGATGTCCATAGTCATCAAAAACCTTTGTCCCGTTTTCCTCTCCTTTTAATTCAAATCTCCTCTGTATCCCGCTGAATTTTTTCAGGGCCTCTTTTATTACATCAGCCTCTATTTTCAATTCCCTTGCAACAACTATTGCCGCGAGACTGTTGAGGATGTTATGCACACCGGGCACGGGCAGGCTGAAAGCGCCGAGATTCTCACCTTTGTACACGACATCAAAACTCACTGTCATAAACCCTTTTTTTATATCAGCAGCATAAACGTCGGCGTCAGGCGAAAGTCCGTATGTGATATACCTCCTGTGCACGTACGGCAACAGTTTACGAAGCTCCTCATTTTCAATACATACTATTGATACCCCGTAAAACGGGACTTTATTTATGAAGGACAGAAAAGCATCTCTTAATGAATCCATGGTCTTAAAGAAATCCATGTGTTCCCTGTCTATATTCGTGACAACTGCGATGGTCGGGGAAAGCCTGAGGAATGAACCGTCGCTCTCGTCAGCCTCTGCCACAAGGAAATCTCCCTGTCCCAATCTTGCATTGCTTCCCGTTGCCCTGAGTTTTCCTCCTATAACAACCGTTGGGTCAAGGCCGCTGCTTGCAATCACTGTTGCAATTAACGAAGTCGTTGTTGTCTTGCCGTGCGCGCCTGCAACCAGTATCCCGTATTTCAGCCTTGCAAGCTCAGCGAGCATCTCAGCTCTCGGGATTACAGGGATTGCTTTTCTTTTTGCCTCAACCACCTCGGCATTGTCCTTAGAAACAGCAGAGGATATAACCACGACATGGGCATCGTCGACATTTTCCGCTCTGTGCCCGATATATACCTTTATGCCGAGGCTGTTCAGCCTGTTTGTCGTATCAGACGCCTTAACATCCGAGCCTGTAACTTCATAGCCAAGGTTATGAAGGACCTCTGCTATCCCGCTCATCCCTATTCCTCCGATCCCGACAAAGTGGATTATTCTGTATTGTTCAAACATATCCCTTCACCCATTCACCTTTTCTTTATAAGGCTTATCGCAATATCAACTATTCTCTGGGCAGCATCCGCTCTGCCCACGGACCGGCTTTGCTTTTCCATCTCATGCCTCAGATATTTATTCTCGTAAAGCTCCCTGATATGTTTTGCAAGGATTTCTCCTGTTAATTCATGGTCAAGTATCACTCTTGCGGCCTTCATTTCAAGCAGCTTGCCTGCATTAAGCTCCTGATGATGTCCTGCCGCATAGGGATACGGGATTAAGATTGCAGACTTGCCGATAGCGGTGAGTTCAGCAAGGGTTGTTGCGCCTGCCCTTGATATTACGAGGTCTGCAACTGCGTACGCCTCTGCCATCTGATATATAAACGGCGTCACCGTACCCATGAAACCCCACTTCCGGTAAGACTCCCTGACGTGCTCGTAGCCGTTGTCGCCTGTCTGGTGCAAAAACTGTATCTTCTCCTTGAGATCCAGCATATGATTAAAGGAATCCACCACTGCACGGTTTATGTTCCTTGCGCCGGAACTGCCGCCAAAGACGAATAGCGTAAACTTATTCCTGTCAAGCGAAAAGATGTCATAGGCGGCGTCCCTGTTTCCTGTCAGAATGCGAGTCCTGATAGGATTCCCTGTGAAAAATGTCTTTGCCCTCGGGAAAAACGATATACTTTCCTGATACGTTACTCCTACGGCGCCGACAAATTTTCCAAGGAGTTTATTTGCAAGCCCCGGCACAGAATTCTGCTCTACTATCATTGTGGGCATTGACATTATGGATGCCGCAAGCATTGGGCCTACAGACGCATAGCCTCCCACGCCTATCACGATATCAGGAGATACCGCCTTAATAATTCCGTAAGAGTCAACAATTGAAAACAGCATCTTCCATAACGCCCTAATCTTCCTCAGAAGAGATACGCCGACAAAGCCTTCTGCCCTCAGAAATTTTATTGGATACCCTTCACGCGGAATAATCCTCGCCTCAATTCCGTGTTCCGTGCCTATGAATATCACTTCTGTTTTATCCTCTCTTCTTTTTAATTCTTCTGCTATGGCTATGCCCGGGAAAATGTGCCCTCCGGTGCCTCCTCCTGCGATAATCACCCTCATAATTGCAACATGCATGATACATGATGCACAATGCACGATATTTTTATCCTGAATCCTGAATCCTGTATCCTGTATCCTCTAATGTTTATGCCCATATACCGCCCTCAGCGCTTTTTTCCTCATTACCAGTTCTTTTGTCCTGTCAACGACTCTTCTGCTGTCTTCTCCTTTTGAAAGATTAAGCAGAATGCCTACTGCCGCCATATTCACAAGCAGAGCTGAGCCCCCATAACTTATAAACGGCAAAGGAAGCCCCTTTGTCGGGATCATCCCTGTTACAACAGAGAAATTTATCAGCGCCTGAAGCGCAATCATTATTGAAAGGCCAAAAGACAGGTAATATACAAAGCTGTCCTTTGCTTTATTAGTAGTAGCTATCCCTCTCACAAACAACATCACGAACAGCAGAATAATTATCCCTGCGCCTATCAGTCCGAGTTCCTCGCCGACAAGCGAGAAAATAAAATCAGTATGGGTTTCAGGCAAAAACAAAAGCTTCTGTTTACTTTCGCCAAGGCCAACCCCTTTAATGCCTCCGCTGCCGAGGGCAATAAACGATTGTATAAGCTGGAAGCCGCTTCCCTGAGGGTCATCCCACGGATTAAGAAAAGACGTAACGCGCTTCCATCTGTATGGCTCTCTTATAAGCTTTACTACTACAGGGAGCGCAAATACTGCCATGGATAACAGATACCTCAGTTTCATGCCCGAAAAAAACAGCATGGCAAGTGTAATTATGCCGAGGCTTATGGCAGCTCCAAAGTCAGGCTGTTTGAGAAATATGACCTGAAACACAGCCATAATTGCGATAGGCTTTATAAAAGAGACAAAGCTGTCTGTCCTGTAATTATATGCTGACATATATTTAGCGAGGAATATAACCATTGAAAGCTTGACCAGCTCAGACGGCTGAAAGGTTGACGGCCAGAGCCTTAACCATCTTTTTGCTCCGCCTGCCGATATTCCCATTCCCGGGATAAAGACAAGAACAAGAAGCAGAAAGGAAAATATAAGTAAAGGCAGCGCTGTCTTCTTCAGGGCCTCGGGCCTCAATCTGTAAGCGGCAAACATTGCCGCAAATCCGAGCAGCATCGTAAACAGATGCCTCTTAAAATAAAAAAACTGCGTCACATCTTTTTTTGACATGGCAGGGGATACCACCGCCGTTGAACTGTATATCATGAGCGCCCCCAGTCCCAGCAGGAAAAATGTGATTAACAAAAACCATCTGTCATATGTTTTATTCATCTCAGGATAGACCCTTCACAATCTTTTTAAACTGCTCTCCCCTGTCTTTGTAATCCCTGAACATATCAAAACTTGCGCAGGCAGGAGAGAGGAGCACAACATCGCCTTTTGATGCTGATTTTCTGGATATCATCACAGCTTCTTCCAGATTATCCGCAAATATGGTCTCGGTCAGTACGCCAAGAACTTTTTTTATTTTTTCCCTTGCCTCTCCGATGAGAACAAGTTTTTTAACTCTGCTTTTTATGAGAGAACTCAGAAGAGAAAAATCTCCGTCTTTGTCTCTTCCGCCTGCAATCAGGATTACCGGCATTGAAAAACTCTCAAGCGACTTTACCACCGCATCTGCATTCGTGCCTTTTGAGTCATTGATGTAATCCACGCCTTCAAATTCCCTAACAAGTTCAAGACGGTGTTCAAGCCCCTCAAAATCTTTTAAGGCGCTTATAACTGCATCTGCCGAACATCCTGCAAGGAGAGCCATGGCCGAAGCAGCCATGGCATTCTCCAGGTTGTGAACACCTTTAATGTTTATCTCATCAGCATGTATAAGTTGAGAGTTAAGAGTTAAGAGTGAAGAGTTGAAGTTAGAATAAATAACTCCGTCTTTAAAATAGACCCCTTCTACCGCTTTCTTACGGCTGAAAAAATATGCACCAGGTAATCTTGAATCTTGAATCTTGTCTCCTCGGCGACTCGCCTGAGGCGAGCATCTTGAATCGTATAATCTCATCGTTTCTATGTCATCCGCATTAAGGACAAGGAAATCTCCTTCCCTCTGGTTTGCGAATATCTGCGCCTTTGCGTCTTTGTATTTTTCCATTGAGTGGTATCTGTCCATATGGTCAGGCGTGATATTGAGTAGGGATGCGCCGTCAGGCCTGAACATCTCTATAGCCTCAAGCTGAAAACTTGACACCTCGGCGACTATGAAATCAATAGATGCATGATGCATGATGCATGATGCATGATTTATATTATCCTGTATCTTGTATCCTGCATCCTGTATCAGTTTCCCTATCTCCTCTGTCAGGGCATTCCCTATATTTCCTCCCAGAATTGTCCTGAAGCCGCCTTTATTTAGCATCTCATTTAATAGCGTTGTAGTGGTTGATTTTCCGTTTGTTCCTGTTATAGCCAGAAATTTGGGGAATTTTGAACTTTGTCCCGACCAAGTCGGGATGAATTTTGAATTTATCACTTGATATGCAAGTTCAAGTTCGCCGATAATTCTTATTCCCATCTCCTTCGCCTTCTTTAACGAAGCAATATCCGGCGGCACGCCCGGACTCAGCACTATCATATCCACGCCCTGCAGTATGCCGTCAGGATGCCCGCCGAGACTAAGCCTTATTGAAGGCAAAAGCTTTTCAACATATTTCATTAACGCTTCTTTTGGTTTGCTGTCAGTAACCGTCACCTTTGCGCCAAGGCTGGCAAGCAGATTTGAAGCGCCGACACCGCTTTCTGCAAGGCCGAAAACAAGTATATTCTTATCCCTTAGTTCCATACGCCACGTTTCTCGCAATACCTTTATTCTTTGTTTTTTTGCCTTCCTCCGCAGGAACAGCATTTTCTTCTTTACCAGGCCTTGCCCTGTTAATTTTCTTCTTTGATGAAACTCTATCTGATTTTGCTTTATTATTTTTTGAATATCTCTTTAACTTTGAGCTTTTAACTTTTAACTTTGAACTTTTCTGATAATCCGCCTTTGTAAAATAAACAACCGGCTGCTCACTGCTTGCAATAACAGCAAAACCTCTTGTTTCAAGCCTCTCTGCCTCATTCCATAAAACTTCTCTGCTCTGCGCTCCAAGAAGAGCAACTATCACCATCTCGCCTTCTTTTTCGCCGGCGTACACAAAACAATGCCTTGCCGCTTTCGTATATCCTGTCTTGCCTCCGACTGCTCCGTTATCAGACCATAGAAGTTTGTTCGTATTTTCAAGGGCTATCGTCCTGCCCTGTTCCGTAGATATCTCTGCCTCTTTCTTGCCTATAATCTCTCTAATCACAGGATATTTAAGCGCATACCTCATTATCTTAGAGAGGTCATATGCTGTTGTATGCTGGCCTTTCCCAGGAAGTCCTGTAGTATTTATAAACTTTGTGTTGGATGCTCCGATTGCGACAGCCTTTCTGTTCATAAGCTGCACGAATTTCTTCTCCGAGCCGGCAACAACCTCTGCAAGGGCAAATGCCGCGTCATTTGCCGACCTTATAAGCGCTGCATAAAGCAGAGTTTCTATAGTCAGGGTCTCTCCTGACCTCAGTTTAGTTTCCTTAAGCGAGGGGACATTTGCCGCAGCCTCGCTGATTGTCACTGTATCGCTCATATTAGCCCTGTCAAGGACGACCATGGCTGTCACAAGTTTGGTTGTACTTGCAGGAGGCAGTTTCAGGTTTGGATTTTTTGCAAACAGCACCCTGCCGGTTGAAGCCTCCATAACAACTGCCGACTTTGAGGAAATCTCATCAGCAGAAACAGTGAACAGTGAACAGTGAACAGCAAACAGTGAAACAACTATAAAAAGAAATACTTTTTTATATCTGACTGACGACTGTTTCATGCTCACCTCAGCTTTAATGTTGCAAGGCTCAGAAGAGCCAGCATTATTCCGACTATCCAGAATCTGACTATAACTTTAGGTTCAGGCCATCCCTTGAGTTCAAAGTGATGGTGTATCGGCGCCATCCTGAATATCCTTTTCCCTGTTAACTTGAACGATGCGACCTGAAACACGACCGAGAGCGTCTCTATAACAAAAATTCCTCCCACAACCGCCAGCACTATCTCCTGTTTTGTTATTACGGCAAGCGTTCCGAGCACGCCGCCGAGAGACAGAGAACCGACATCTCCCATAAACACATCCGCCGGATATGAGTTATACCAGAGAAAACCGAGAGATGCCCCCAAAATAGCGCCGCAAAATACAGTCAGCTCTCCTGTGCCGGGGATATAAAGAACCTGCAG
This sequence comes from Nitrospirae bacterium GWF2_44_13, assembly GCA_001805105.1. Lineage (GTDB taxonomy): Bacteria > Nitrospirota > Thermodesulfovibrionia > Thermodesulfovibrionales > UBA1546 > UBA1546. Next base: position 445,310 of record MHEE01000015.1, read on the forward strand.
GTATTGTGAAAACTTGAAATTGCCGGATATATAAACAAGTATCCCTGTGGCAAGCACCGAAATCCCGACAAGCCCGACAGCAAGGCCGTCTATGCCGTCCGTGAGATTGACTGCATTGGATGAACCTACGATAACAATAATAGAAAACGGCACATAGAACCATCCGAGATCAAAAAGCCATTTTTTAAAGAATGGAATGCTCAGGACATCGTTGTAAGGGTCTTTAGGGTTCATGTAAAGGAACATGCCTATCACTAATGCAAGAAGCACCTGCGCCCCGAATTTATAATATCCGCGCAGCCCCTTTGAGTCTCTCTTTACAACCTTAAGATAATCATCGATAAAGCCTATCGTTCCGAAACCTACAAGAGAAAAAATCATCGTCAGTATATATTTATTGGTAAGGTCGCCCCACAGGAGAACGGTGACAAGTATAGAGATTATTATGAGGACTCCGCCCATCGTGGGTGTCCCTGTCTTGCCAAGATGCGTCTGAGGCCCGTCATCTCTCACCTGTTGCGTTACGCTGAACCTTCCGAGCCTTTTTATAACCTTCGGTCCGAGGATGAATGTAATAAGCATTGCCGTAAGAACTGCAAGCGCGCTCCTGAATGTTATATATCTGAAAACATTCAGCGGTGAAAACCATGTGTTCAGACTGTAAAGAAAATTATAAAGCATTCTCCGCCTCTTTATTTATTTCTAAAACTTTTTCCATCCCCATTCCCCTTGAACCCTTCACAACGATTGTGTCGCCTTCCCTGCACAGCCCTGTCAGTATCCTTCCTGCTTCTTCCGAAGTAGAGACACTAAAGGACTGCCTTCCCGTTTTGACAAACTCGGAATGTGCTATAGCCATCAAAGGCCCGACGCCTATAAATACGTCTATCGGAAGCGCTGACATCCACTCTCCGATTTTTCTGTGCGCCTCCTCTGCATACGCTCCAAGTTCAAGCATATCCCCGAGAACAGCGATAGCCCTTCCTTTCTTCAGCCTTACAAGTTCCTTTATCGCCTCTTCCATTGATGAAGGATTTGCATTATATACATCGCTTATAACTGTTGCCCCGAACAATTCTTTAATCTCAAGCCTCATAGGAACGCCTTTAAAAGATTCGAGCCCTGTTTTAATATCACGAAGCTCAGTATCGAATATCTGTCCCACGGCTGCTGCGGCAAGCGCATTATAGACATTAAAAGCCCCCGGGAGATTCAGGTTTACCTCTACACAGTTGCCTTCACCGAAACAAAGCATAAAATCAGAGCCTCTATCTTTAATTCGTATATCTTTTGCAAAAACATCGGCCTTATTCTCTATGCCGAATGTAAGAACTTCACCCTGATATCCTGAAACTCCCTGCATAAGAAAGGCATCATCCGCGCTTACTACAATTTTTTTCACGGTATCAAGGAGTTCAAGCTTTGTATTTCTGACTGCTTCAAGACTCCCGAAACCTTCAAGATGTCCCGGCCCTATGTTTGTAACAACACCGCAATCAGGCGCTGCAATCCCGCACAGTTCTCTTATGTCTCCTGGAGAGCTTGCACCCATTTCAAGAACAATGGCCTCATCGTCAGTACGAAGTTTTATAAGGCTCAGGGGAAGGCCTATATGATTATTGAGATTGCCTGTATTTTTATGAACCCTGTATTTTGTGCTCAGGATTGATGCTGTCAATTCTTTTGTCGTTGTCTTTCCGTTTGTCCCTGTTATGCCTATGACGGGAATATTGCTTCTCATGCGAACATAACGCGCAATATCCTGTAATGCGCTGAGAGTGTTTTTCACATATATTATTGCCTTGCCTTTCAGGTGTTCCGCAGGCGGGAAATTCACCAGCGCTCCGCTTCCTCTTTCAAGCGCCTTATAAATAAAATCGTGCCCGTCAAATCTTACGCCGCGCAATGCAACAAACATCTCTCCATCTCCTATTGTCCGTGAATCTATGGATACGCCCGTAAATGGATGGGAGTTGCCGTTTTTATAGACAATACGCCCGCCTGTTGCATTGATAACATCTTCAACTGTCAAAATCGCCATAATCCCCTTATCGCCTTCTCCGCCATCTCCATGTCGCTGAATTTATGCCTTGCGTCTTTTACCTCCTGATAATCCTCGTGGCCCTTTCCTGCGATCAGCAGTATATCGCCTTCTTCTGCGGTCTCCACCGCCTTTTGAATAGCCTTCTCCCTGTCGGGTTCAATTGTATAATTCATCCTCAATGCGCCCTTCTCTATCTCCTTTATTATCTCCATAGGTTCTTCGCTGCGGGGATTATCAGAGGTTATCAAAACGTAATCGCTCAGTTTTGTTGCTATCGCTGCCATTCGCGGCCTCTTTCCTTTGTCCCTGTTACCGCCGCAGCCAAAGACAGTAATGATTTTTCCCTGGCCCTTTGTCAGTTCTCTGGCAGCGCATATCAGTCTTTCAAGCGCATCCTCTGTGTGAGCATAGTCAACTATGCAGAGAAAATTCTGTCCGAGGTCAACCTTTTGAAATCTTCCCTTTACAGAACCCATCTTCTTTATTCCGCTTATTATCGTATCCCACGGCACATTCAGGCTCACGGCAGCGCCGATAGCAGAGAGTATGTTGTAAACATTGTAAATGCCTATAAGCGGAGACTGAACCTTGTATGTACTGCCGTTGAAATTAATATCAAACATAAGTCCATCAAATGAATTTTTAATATTTACTGCAACAATATCCGCGCCTGTTTCAATGCCGTATGTAAGTAAATTTCCAACTTTTGAATTCCTCAGTTCAGATATCAATCTCCTTCCGTAAATATCGTCAAAATTTATTACAGACGTCCCGCCTTTCAAAAGAAGTTCTTTAAACAACTTTTCCTTTGCCCTGAAATAGTCTTCCATCGTTATATGAAAATCCAGATGGTCCCTTGTAAGATTTGTGAAAACTGCAACGCTGAACCCCGTATAGTCCACCCGCTTCTGCGCAAGAGCATGGGATGATACTTCTGTCACAACATGGGTGCACCCTGCTGAAACCATCTCGTTCAATACAGACTGAAATTCAAGCGCCTCAGGCGTGGTATGAGGGGCGTCATAATGCCTGTCCTTCACAAGATAATCTATAGTGCCTATCAGCCCGGCATCTTTTCCCCATGCCTCAAGGATTGCCTTTATAAGATACGTTGCCGTTGTCTTTCCATTAGTTCCGGTTATGCCGATGACAGTTAACTTGTCAGAGGGCTTCTCGTAAAAATTATTGGAAAGATACGCAAGCGCCTCCCTGCTGTCACTGACTTTGATAGCTGTAAGCTGATAGCTGTCAGCTAAAAGCTTATTCTCATCTTTTTCATACACCACTGCAACTGCGCCTTTCTTGACCGCATCACTGATAAAATCATGGCCGTCACACTTTTCGCCCTTTGCGGCAACAAAGACATCGCCTGCCTTGACCTTCCTTGAGTCATAGGCGATTCCCGTTATCTCAATATCCGTGATGCCTGTCATCTCTTTTATCTCCATATCTTTTATAAGCATCTTCAAATTCATCTATCCCAGCTTTCATCTCCTCTCAACAACCAAAATATTCTTTTCTCCGACATCTTCCCTCGGCACATTAAGATACGAAAGCGCTTGTTTTGCAATCTCTTTAAAAACAGGAGCGGCAATAACCCCTCCGTAAATCTGCCCCTTCGGCTCATAAATAACAACAATCATTGCCATCATGGGATTGTCTGCAGGAACGAACCCGACAAATGAGCCAACATATTTTTCCTTTGAATATCTCTTGGTCCTGGGGTCTATAATCTGCGCTGTCCCTGTTTTGCCTGCAACGTGATTGCCCTCAACAGAGGCGCTTTTACCTGTCCCGCCTTCCTCTGCGACTGTCTTCAATATATCCTTAAATATTTCTGCTGTCTTTTTTGAGATAGCCCTCTTGTTTCCCTTGGATTTAAATGAATACACAGGGACGTCATCCGGAGACCTTATTTCCGACACTACATGGGGGGTGACAAGAACACCTCCATTCGCTATCGCTGAGTAAGCCCTCAGAATCTGAAGCGGCGTAACCGCAACCTCCTGCCCTATAGATATTGCTCCTATAGACCCTGCCGACCACTTTTCAGGCAGCCTTATCCAGCCTGACACTTCGCCCGGCAGGTCTATGCCTGTTTTTTCTCCAAAGCCAAAGCGCTTCGCATACTTATATACCCTCTCCCTGCCAAGCTGCATGCCTATCATGGTGCTGCCGACATTTGAAGACTTCTGTATCACCTCTTTGAATGTGAGCACGCCGTGTTTATGCGCATCATGGATGACAGAACTGCCGACTGATACAGTGCCCTTACTGCAGTCAAATTTTGTGTCCAGTTTTACAATCCCCTCTTCAATAGCTGCCGAGCCTATAATTATCTTGAAGGTAGAGCCCGGCTCATAACAATCTGTTATGGCCCTGTTTCTTTTTTCAAAGTCCTTTGCATATGCCGCGGAATTTGGATCATAGGCAGGCCTGTTGGCAAATGCCAGTATCTCGCCTGTGAATGGATCCATCATTATTATGGTTGCGGCAGACGCCCGCCATTGCGCCATTGCATTATCAAGCTCTTTCTCGACTATATACTGAAGCCCCTCATCTATTGTCAAAAATACATTATTGCCTTTTGACTCTATATCCACGCCTGCAGAAAGTGTCCTTCCTCTTGCATCCCTCGTAACAAGGATTTTCCCTCCGGGTGTCTTTAAGAATTTATTGTATTTAAGTTCAACGCCTTCAAGCGCCTGATTATCAATGCCGACAGCTCCGATAACATGAGAAGCAAGCTTGCCTTTCGGATAGAATCTCTTTGCGTCAGGCACAAAACCAATCCCCTTTATATCCATTTTTTTTATCTTTTCCGCTGTTTCAGTATTAAGCTTTCTTTCTACCCAGACAAACCTGCCCTTGGAAGAAAATTTTGCGAGCATTGCCTCGGGCTTTTTCCCTATAACTCCTGAAATGTCATAAGCCGCAGCCTGCGGAGAGACCATTAACGCAGGGTCGCAAAACAATGACTCTACTTCAAGATTCACGCCAAGCTCCCTTCCCCTTCTGTCAAATATGAATCCGCGCCTAACCTGTATATCCTCCTGCTTGAGCTGCTGTATCCTGGCCCTCTCGGAAAACCTGCCGTGGTTAAGCACCATCAAATCCACAAGACGTAAAAATACCGCAACAAAACCAAAGATTATTGCGGTATTAAGAATTATCGCTCTTTTCCTCATTCATCCTTTCTTAATTACAGGCTAAGGCCCTGACAACTGCCTTCCCTCTAAAGATGCCTTGAACGGGGTGTTCTTCCCATCCTTCTTCACATAGACTACTTTTATCCTGTCAGGGAAAACCAAAGCGAGTTTTCCGCTGCCTTTGCTTTTAACGCTCTGTATTGACAGAAGGCCTGCCTTTTCTGCCATCAAAGTCTTTCTGTCCCTGAGGATTTCCATCCTCCTGTGGTCCAGCGCGGCAATACTGTATTCTGCGGTCCTTACACTGGACCTCAGCCATACGATTGAGAAGATGCCGAACAAAATAAGCGCTACGGACAGAGGGACCAGGAAGAAAGAAAAAAGACCGCTTCGGTTCACATGGGTCATATTTTTTCCGCTCCTCTTAATTTTGCGCTCCTAGCAGACGGATTGGATCTAACCTCTTCGCCTGAAGGGGCAATGGGTTTCTTGGTTAACATCCTTAATCCGCCCTGCTTATGTTCATCCCTTATAAAGTTCTTTACTATCCTGTCCTCAAGCGAGTGATATGAAATAACACACAGCCTGCCTCCGCTCTTAAGAATGCCTGCCGCCTCATTAAGCCCTTTTCTGAGTTCATTGAGTTCATCATTCACAGCAATCCTCAACGCCTGAAAGGTCTTTGTTGCAGGATGATGCTTCCCTCTTTGCCTGTAAGCCCTGTAAACAATATCTGATAATTCAGCGCAGGTATCTATTTTCTTTTCGGCCCTGTAATCAATGACTGCCCTTGCTATTTTCCGTGAGAGTTTTTCTTCGCCGTACTCCCACAAAATCCGGATTATCTCTTTTTCAGGATATTTATTGACAATGTACGCTGCCGTCATTTCCTGTTCCCTGTCCATCCTCATATCCAAAGGCTCTTCTGAAAGAAAGCTGAAACCTCTTTCGGCTGTCTTGAGATGAAACATGGATGTGCCGAGGTCCAATAAAATCCCGTCCGCTTTTGAAATGCCTGCTTCGGCAGCCAGCCTGCTGATATCAGAAAATTTCCCCTTCTTCAAGGTAAGCCTGTTATCGGGAATTCTTTTCATTGCCATATCCAGAGCCTCTTCATCCCTGTCAATGCCGAGAAGCCTTCCATTGCCGATATGTTTGAGTATTTCTTCTGCGTGACCGCCAAGCCCGACTGTTGCATCAACATATACTCCCCCTAATACTGGTTTCAGCAACATAACCACCTCCCTTAACATCACAGGGAGATGAATAACCTTCACATTCACCGCCTCTAAAGCCCGTAGCTTACAAGTCTTTGTTCAACAGCCTTTTTGTCTATCTTCGCGGGGTCAACCATCGCATCCCATTCTTTCCTGTCCCAGAGTTCTATCTTGTCTATCTGCCCGACAACAACTATCTCTCCGTTTATGCCTGAGTCCTCTCTGTGAGCAACAGGAATAAGCACTCTCCCCTGCTTATCCAGTTCAATCTCAACAGCGGATGCGATAACCTTTCTCATGAAAAACTTTACTGCCTCATCCATCTTTGGCATGGCTCTCACCCTTTCTTCAAGCCTGTTCCACTCCTCTTGCGGGTATAAATGAAGGCACTTGTCAAACGCAGCATTGACAATGTAAAGTTTCGGGTTGTAATTAGCGGAAATGATTTCTCTGAAAGGCGCAGGTATGATGATTCTGCCCTTTGGATCTACTGTGTAATAATATTTACCAGAAAAAGATGGCATTTTCCTCTTTCTCCCTCCACCTTCTACCACTTTTTACCACTAATATAGGGGTTAATGGGGGGCTTGTCAAGGAAAAAATGAATAGAATTAAGGGGTGTCTATATTTTGTGTCCGTGGGAAGCTGCAACCACTATATAGTGTTATGAAGGACTATTGTTAAATGATATTTTGTTGACGCGTAAATTTATACTGGAGTTCTCCAGAATCACTTTGCCACAGCCAGATTCTTGCTGAATACAATCTTTCCGACATAGCCCTCTCCCATGCTTTCCGTATGCTGGGAATTTGTCTGAATGCGGATGCCTTTTACATGAGGCGGGTCTTCATTGAATAATTTCCTGTAATCACCGTACACATTTCTTGTGACTGTCAACCACTTGCCTGCATCCGCAGTCCCTGACTTCAACGTAAGCACCTTCACCTTCAGGCTGACAGGCCATGCAATAGACTCGTCAGCTACTGTGCCCTCAGGCGCATTTGAGTCCCATATATAACTGAGTATTTTGCGCCCTTCAAATGCCACAAGAAGCTGGAGGACTTGATCATTTGTCTTATTTCTGCGGACATCACCTTTGGGAGGCAGTTTTGAAGCCTTCCATCTCCATGCGAGATACGGGTAATTCTTGATATCCACATGAACCTCTCTTTCTATGGAGAAAGAGGCATTATCGGATTTTAGCTGAACAACCTTCTCGCTGCTGTCAGAGACAATCTTTACGTAAGCCGCGCCGTATTTTTCCTTTAACTTCCACGGAGAAGCAATGCCGTCACCGTTAATCTTGCCGTCAAAACCAAATACTACTGACTGAATGTCCGCAAGGCTGAGTTTTACAAACAAGACACCAGCTAATACTGAGAAAACAATTCCAACCGCGAATATCTGCTGATATTTTCTCATCACTTCCTTTTAAGTTAACTATCTCCTCTCTCTTTTCCTTGCCGGCTGGATTTTGACCTTTCTTCCTTTTATGATGCTGTCATTGATGGCGCTGATAACCCTGTCGGCAAGGTCAGCCGGGACTTCTATAAAACTGAACTTGTCAAAAAGCGCAATATTGCTTATCTTCCGTTCGGGAATGCCCGCTTCTGCAGAGATTGATTTGACTATATCTCCCACATTTATCTTGTCCATCTTGCCTATTGTCATGAATAAGCGCACGGAATTCTTCTGCTGTCCTGTATGTCCTGTTTTCGGCTCCTCAATCTCCTGCGTATCCTCTGTATCAAGCAGCATGCTCAACGCCGCTGCTGAGACGTCTTCAGGAGAGTATTTCTCAAAGAGCCTCTTTGCCATGTCATAAAAACGAGTGTGTTTGCCTTCTTTTATAATCTCTTCAACACCCGCAGCAAGCTCTTCCTCCTTCGCCTTTCTTACTTCTTCTCTGCTTGGGAGCTTTGCCTTACTTATCCGCGTCTTTGCAGACTGCTCTATAAGCTTTAGCTGGCGGTACTGCCGGGGAGTGACAAATGTTATCGCAATGCCGGATTTGCCGGCCCTGCCTGTCCTGCCAATTCTGTGGATATAGCCCTCAGGGTCCTGCGGAATGCTGAAGTTAATTACATGGGAAACATCAGGTATGTCCAGTCCGCGCGCCGCAACATCCGTGGCAACGAGTATATCTATGTCTCCGCCCTTGAACTTTCGCATCATTTCGTCCCTGTGGCTCTGAGTGAAGTCTCCGTGGATTGCGCCTGCAGGATAGCCCATCTGCTGGAGCCTTCCCGCGACTTCATCCACCTCCTTTTTTGTATGGCAGAATACGAGAGTAAGCGCAGGGCCTTCAACATCCAGAAGGCGGGTTAAAGCCTTTATCTTGTCTTCTTCACGCACTTCGTAAAAGACCTGCTTTGTCTTGGCGACAACCATCTCGCTTGCATCCACGCCCACATGCACAGGTTTGTTCATGTAGTTTTTTGAAATGCGGATAATTTCTTTCGGCATGGTGGCGGAAAAGAGCATCGTCTGTCTTTCTCCTGGTATTCCGCCGAGGATTTTCTCTATGTCCTCTATGAACCCCATGCTCAGCATCTCATCTGCCTCATCAAGGACTACTGTCTTTATATCCTTGAGAACGAGTGTCTTCCTTCTTATATGATCCAGCACCCTTCCCGGTGTGCCAACCACAATCTCTGCCCCTCTCTTCAGGCTCCTTATCTGTAGTTCTATGGATTGTCCGCCGTAGATTGGAAGAGAGACAACACCGGCTCTCGCCCCCATCTTATTAAGCGCTCCTGATACCTGAACAGCAAGTTCCCGCGTTGGCGCAAGAACTATTGCGTAGGGATACCTTCCTTTTGCCTCAGGCCTTTGTTCTATCAGCGGTATTCCAAAGGCAGCTGTCTTGCCTGTGCCTGTTTGTGCCCGGCCTATAATGTCCTTTCCCTGCAGAACCGGCGGGATTGCCATCTTCTGTATTGGGGTAGGCTCTTCAAAGCCCATCTCTGAAAGCGAGACGATTACCTTGTCTGAAATGCCAAATTCATTGAAATTTTTATACACTTAATTATTCTCCTTTAAGCATCTTGTATAGCAGGCAATGCAACCTCATCCTTTTGATCGGAAACTGTTGCTTCAGCGCCTTGTTCCTGGCCTATATCTTTCTTTAAACGCCTCTGCCGCTTTTCTTCCTGCTTTTTATGACGCAGCAATTCTTTTTTTCTCTTTTCGCTTTTAAATGCTCCTCCGTGTTTTGCCAAACTATCTCCCTTCAGTTATTCGTTACTGCTTGCCCTGCGCCTCTTGCCATGTGGTTTGAAGTCAGGGAGAAAGTGTCATAAAAAAACCCGCAAGCGCAGGATTTTGCATGGTTTAGATATAACAAAATATTCCTTACCTTTCTCTAAGAGTATCATGCTTATTACGTGTAAAAGTCAAGGACGCTGGGGGTTTGACAGTGGACGCTTATCGGTGTATAGTGAAATTAAAAAGCATGAGGACAAGAGGAGGCAAGACTATGAGAAGATTAAGCGTCATATGTGTTTTAGCGCTAACAGTGCTTGCAGGCTGCGTGCAGACAGTCAGCACTTACAACATAGATGATTATAAGACAGTGCCAAAGGTTGTTTACACGGCGTATCTTTACAGCTCCGGTATAGGCGAAAGACTAAGGGCTGTTTTCCTGAAAAGTCCCGAAGCCGACGTGGAAATTGTCCCCTACTCCAGGCAGATAACGACTGCCAAGGTTACATTTAGTGATGCGCTGACCTTTATGGAAAAAGTAGGAGACTTCAAGAACATCTCCATTGAGGGCGTAAAATACAAAGAAAAGACAATAGGTTATCTTCTTACATTCGCAAGGCCTATATCTCCGAGGGAATCCATAGAGGCTGATGTTTATGAGCGCGATGGAAAGATTTACTTTTCAGTCAGAGAAAGAAAACATGATGAGTAAGGATAAAAATTCGTAAGGAGGCTGTGTCTGGATTGAGGCAAGATTCACGGGTCTGACATAATACGGGCTGAAGTCGTAACGAAGTGGAGCGGGATAGCCCCGCATAACAGATTAGAATAACCTGATATATTGTACTAACGCTGGCACCATTACAAAGGTAGTTTAATATTGCCGAAAAACAGGCACCGCCTCCTGAGAGGTATTTTGAACTGTTGCTGTTTTTAGCGCTGTTTGAAAGCCCTGCCCTTTTTAAGTTATATTGAGTATCAGTCTGTAAGACATTCCAAACAGCGATATGCAACCCTCTATAGTCATAAAAGGCGCGCGGGAGCACAACCTCAAGAACATCAATGTATCCATTCCGAGGGAAAAGATAACCGTTATCACCGGACCCTCAGGCTCCGGCAAATCATCCCTTGCAATTGACACAATCTACGCTGAGGGACAGAGGCGGTATGTTGAAAGCCTTTCAGTATATGCAAGACAGTTCCTTGAACAGCTTCAGAAACCCGACGTTGACCTGATTGAGGGACTTTCCCCTTCTATTGCAATTGAACAGAAAACAGTTACAAAGAGCCCGCGGTCCACTCTCGGCACAATAACGGAAATATATGACTATATGCGCGTGCTTTACACACGGATAGGAAAACCTTACTGCTACAACTGCGGCTCGCTGATAGCCGCACAGGAGGCTCAGAGCATAATAGATTCCGTTGTGTCACTCCCTCATGGAACACGCATACAGATACTTGCGCCTATTGTCAGAGACAGAAAAGGCGAATATAAAAAAGAGCTTTACGATATGCTGCGCGACGGATTTATAAGGGCGAGGATAGACGGTGTGATGTTTGACCTCACGCAGGATATAAAGCTGAAGAAACAGCGGAGGCATACCATCGAGATTGTTATAGACAGGCTTCTTATAAAAACAGGGACTGAAAGGCAGATAAAGAGCGCAATTGATTCAGCATTAAAATATACGGACACCGTTATAATTAATCTCATAGATAAAAACAAGGACATCCCTTTCAGCAGAACCATGGCATGCCCCAACTGCAGCATAAGCTACCCTGAGATTAATCCGAGGTTCTTTTCGTTCAACAGCAAACACGGCGCCTGCCCGAGATGCAACGGCATAGGGTTTGAAAATATCAGCGAGGATTTTGAGGCCGAAAGACAGGACTTCGGAGTTATAACCGATGAGGCAGTGACCGGGTTATCTCCGTGCAAGGCGTGCAAAGGCATGAGACTGCGAAAAGAGGCGCTGAGCATAAAAATAAATGACACAAACATAGCTGAATTTTCAAGAATGTCTGTCATAAATGCAATTCAATTTATCAATGCGCTTAAGCTTACGGACAGGGAACAGACAATAGCCTCACGCGTGCTGAGAGAAGTCAAAGACAGGCTTTCGTTTCTTAATAAGGTCGGCCTCGGTTATCTGACAGTTGACAGGCTCTCACTGACCCTTTCAGGCGGTGAAGCGCAGCGGATAAGGCTTGCAACTCAGATGGGGTCGTCCCTTACAGGAGTGCTTTATGTCCTTGACGAGCCAAGCATCGGGCTTCATCCGAGAGATTGCAAAAAACTGCTTGAAAGCCTTTCGTCCATAAGAGACTCCGGAAATACAGTGATAATCGTTGAACATGATGAAGATACCATAAACTGGGCTGACCATGTCATTGACATGGGGCCGGGCGGAGGGCTTAGAGGCGGATGGATAACTGCAGAAGGCCCGCCTCATGTTATCAGGGATAATAAAAACTCATTGACAGGCAGATACCTCAAAGGCGAACTGAGCATACCCGTGCCTGCAAAGAGGAGAAAATCAAAAGACTTCATCCATATCATTGGCGCATCCGAATTTAATCTTAAGGATATAGATGTCAAGGTGCCGCTGGGCCTATTTACATGCATAACAGGGGTTTCAGGTTCAGGCAAAAGCACGCTAATATTTGAAACTCTATACAAAGCTATCTCCGGAAAACTATATAAAAGCGCGCTCATCCCGGGAAGGCACAGGGAAATCACAGGCATAGAAAAAATTGACCGCATAATATGCGTTGACCAGTCTCCGTTAGGACGCACGCCAAGGTCCAATCCCGCAACTTATACCGGGATATTCACATATATCAGGGAACTCTTTGCACAGATTCAGGACTCAAAGATAAGGGGATATACCGCATCGCGCTTCAGTTTTAATGTCGCAGGAGGAAGATGTGAATCATGCCGCGGCGGAGGGACGCTTAAAGTTGCCATGCATTTCCTTCCTGATGTTTACATACCGTGCAATGTATGCAAAGGCAAAAGATACAATAAAGAAACGCTTGAAATAAGATATAAAGACAAAAACATAGCCGATGTCCTTGCGATGACAGTCTCGGAAATGCTTCAGTTTCTCAGCGCAATCCCGCTTATACGCCAGAGGCTTGAAATACTTGAAGACGTAGGGCTTGGCTATATACAGCTCGGCCAGTCTGCAACAACGCTCTCAGGCGGAGAAGCGCAAAGGGTAAGGCTTTCAAAAGAATTCGGGAAAAGGTCGACAGGTAATACGCTTTATCTGCTTGATGAGCCTACAACAGGACTGCACTTTGCCGATATCCAGAAACTCCTGGACGTCATAAACAGCCTCATAGACCTTGGAAACACAGTAGTTGTCATCGAGCATAATCTTGACGTGATAAAGTCATCTGATTATATAATTGACCTCGGGCCTGAGGGCGGGGAAAAAGGCGGTTGTGTGATAGCAGCGGGAACGCCTGAAGAAGTGGCAAAAAATAAAGAATCTTATACCGGAAGCTTCCTGGCAAGGAAATTATATGGATAAAAAATCTATAAACCTGCTACTCCGTTATTCCATAACTCCATTGCTCCTGTGTTTACTGGTTTCCTGCGGTCCTGGTGAAAAAAGGCTTTATAAAGAGACACGGGCCTCGATGTATACCATTGTAGAGATTACGGTATCTTCCGATTCTCAACAAAAGGCAAAGACGGCTATTGATAATGCATTCGGCGAACTGGAACGGCTTGCGAAATTATTGAATTTTTACGCCGAGGACAGTGAAATATCAGCGGTTAACAGAAGCGCCGGCAATAAACCGGTCAGGGTGTCTCCCGAAACCATGGAAATAATAGAAAAGGCATTGTATGTATCTGAAAACACAGGGGGTGCGTTTGATATTACAGTCGGACCGTTGGTGCGTTTGTGGGATTTCCAAAAGAAAATAATTCCGGATAGAGCAATCGTCAAAGAAAAATTAAAGTTAGTGGGATATAAACATATAGTTATAGACAAGGAAGCGTCAACGGTCTTTCTTAAAACAAAAGGGATACAGATAGATCTCGGAGGCATTATAAAGGGGTTCGCAGCCGATAAGGCGGTGGAAATTCTTAAACAACAGGGCATAAAAGCCGGTATTGTCGCGATTGCCGGGGATATTAAAACCTTTGGCATAAGACCCGATGGCGGCTTATGGAAGGTGGGGATTCAAAATCCAAGACAGCAAACCGACAAGGATGAAATTACAGCAACTATAGCAATGACTGACATGGCAATATCAACATCCGGAGATTACGAGCGGTATTTTATTATTGACGGAAAAAGATACCATCACATCCTTAATCCAAAAACAGGCTACCCAGCGGATGAATGCCGGAGCGTAAGCATCATAGCAAAAGACGGTTCTATAACAGACCCGTTTTCAACAGGCATCTTTATACTCGGCGCTGAAAAAGGCATTAAACTCCTTGAAGAGATGGGGATTGATGGAATAATTGTGGATAAAAATGGCAAAATACACACAACACCAAACCTGAGAGGAAAGCTTGAGATTATCGGGGATTCGCAGAGGCAAAAAAAAACTAACTGATGGGATGACACTTGCCGACAGACTGCTGCTTGCAGCGCTTGTAATCATATCTGTCTCAGGATTGATTTTTATTAAAGAGGCATTCCCTCAGGGAACAGACGTCAGAATTGAAGTTAACGGAAAGCTTGCATACAAACTTCCCCTCAACAACAATGCAATAATCGCTGTGAAAGGCATAGACGGAGACACAGTAGTGGAAATAAAAAACAGGAAGGTGCGGATAACAGAATCCCCCTGCCCTAATAAGATATGCATTCATAACGGCTGGATAGACAGAGGCGCAATAGCATGTCTTCCAAACAGGGTAACGGTATTCGTGGATAGTTCTGAAGGCAAAGAGAATAAAGCTATTGATGCAATCACAGGATAAGTACCGCATAGCCCTGCTCTCAGCTTATGCCATTGCGATCCACAGTTTTGAAAATCTTCTGCCGACTCCTATCCCCTGGTTCAGGCTAGGAATCGCAAACATAATCACACTCGCAACGCTTGTCCTTTACGGGTTCAGGTCAGCAATGATGGTAACACTTATAAGGGTAATCCTTTCATCCATATTCATCGGCACATTTCTTGGCCCCGGCTTTATCATGAGCCTATTCGGAGGCGTTTCAAGCACAGCGGCAATGGGGATTACATTCTCACTGTTTCCAAGACTCTTTGGCCCTGTAGGACTCAGCCTAATCGGTGCATTATTCCATAATGCCGCCCAGCTTTTTATTGCATACCTGTTATTCGTCCAGCAGATAAAAGCTGTCTTAATAGTAGCGCCTCTTTTGATTTTGTTAGGAACCATCACAGGTGTTGTGAACGGGTTCATAGGGAATATTCTCATTAAAAATATAGAGGATAAATAACCTTGATAGTCCGGTTAGGCGCTCACAGGGCCTTTGCTGTTGCTTCTGTTGCTGCCGCAGTACTGCACGCGTCGGCTGTTCTTGTTGCCGGGTTCTCAACGCCTGATTATTCGCAAAGCCAGAGAGCCATCAGCGACCTTGGCATCGCCGGGCAGCCGTACGCCTTTCTCGTAAACTATCTTGGCTTCGCCTTGCCGGGTGTTTTTATTCTATTGGCAGCCCTGTCAGCCAATAAGCTGCGGGCTTCCTCGCTATTGCCAAGACTGGGACTGAAATGCATGGCATGTGCCGGTGTGTTCCTCATTGTCGCAGGCTTCTACCCCTTCCCTTCGTGGATACATCTTACATCTGCTCTTCTCGCCGGCATTTCAGCGGCTGTGAGCATCCTCGGATTCTCTGTATATGTTATGAAGCATAAGGGTTCTTCAGTCTTGGCCGTATCAGGTTTCACTATCGCGCTTCTCATATTAATTGACGCCGCAACATGGGTTCTTGCTGAGAGCCGGGGCATCAGAATACACGCATTTATGGGGTTTCAGCAGAGATTGGCTTCCTTTTCGGCATTCTTCTGGTTCAGCGCCTTCGCAATTGCCTTGGCACGGCAGCGCAAAGTACCAAAATATCCTTGACATTTACTGCCCCACTGTTTAGCATTATTGTATGAACATTAAAAAAATGAATTTTAAAAAACTGCTGCTAATCATATCAGGCGGCATCATACCGCTTGGCTTTATTTTTTATTCAACTGTTTTTCTGGCAACAACCTCATGTGAGCCTCCAACTCACGTTAAGCCGCAAGTTCAGTATTCCACAATTCCTCAATACACCGATTTATATTCATTCCCGAAATATAACATACCCGAAGCCAGAAAACCCGGCAGCGCAAATCTGACAGTGGTAATAACTGTCCCTGAATATAAGGATACTGCAACACAGGAATATACCGGCGGGGTAAAAGTTGCGGCAGGCGGACAGATGACAACTGATATGAAAAAGGTATTCCAAAGCTTTGCCGGCAGCATGGGTGAGGACATTCAATCGCAGTTGGTGGCTAAAGGCATGACTACAAAGGGCCCCTTCGCTCTGGCTGAGGTAACTTACCCTGATAAAAAAGGCTCTGACCTCACTCTCACAATAGGCGTTATTTTTGATATTCATCGCACTTCACCTCAACCTATAAGGTCACAATATTTTGAGGGCGGAGTCTATGGGAATATTTATTCCGCTACGATGACCGTCGGCATGAAGGTTTATTTTTATATGCTTGAACCCATGTCAGAAGAAAAAATGTGGATAAAGAAACTAGACCTCGGAGTTCAGGATTTTCCGGTTGAGTGGGCTGAGGGACAAGAGCAATATCAAACAGGAACTACTCCACGCACGTCTGACGGTTGCGGGGGTTATTACGGGGGTCATCCTACCTACGCATGGAGAGCTACACGCATTTTATATGACGGAAGAGTCAAGGCATTCTCGGATATATTAAAAGCAGCTTATCCGCAGGTAATGAAATCCTCATGGAACTATCTTAATACGGATGAGATGCTCAACCTGAAAATGAAATCTCAGGAGATACGGGAGAGGAAGAGATATTAAGGATTCATTCCCCTGCAAATTAAAGCAGCGGTTCTCATAATAATATCTTCCGCATAAAATGTATCCTCACATTCATATCGGCAGTCTGGAAATTTCTACCTGGCGGCTCGCTGCGCTCGGCAGTGCAGTAATATGCTGGGTTCTCTTTCTGATACGCTCAAAAAAACTCGGTTATCCTTTCTATACAATTTTCCCGTGGTTATTATTTGCCCTGCCGGTCGGCACCTTAGGAGCTCATCTTTTTAATAAGCTAATCCCTGCTCTTGCGGGGTCTTCTTATAGTTCTTCTTATTCCTTTTCCGGCCTTACCGTAATCGGAAGCATTATATCCATCCTGATTTACAGCCTTCTTTACATCAAGTATGTGATGAAAACCACGTTCATGCCTCTTATGGATGCGGTTGCCTTTACTTTTCCTCTCTCAGTCCTGTTAGGCCGCATTGGATGCCTTCTGGCCGGATGCTGTTACGGAAGAACAGTTCCGGAATCAATCAGCGCTTCTTTACTTTCAGCCTTTACGCTCCCTCTTGATTTCTATATGCCTTCTTCAGAGGCCCGGCAGGCATATCATGACATGCCGCTTAACACCCTTGTATGGAACCTGCCTTTATTGTTTATGATTGAGGCTTTTGTTATATTAGTGATTACCGAAGCCTTGTATCACAAGCGTGAAAAATGGAACCTGCATCCGGGGACGGTCTTTGCATCAGCAGGCGCTATGTATTCAGGCGGGCGATTTTTTTTAGAGTTTATGAGGAAGGATGAAATGGTCGGCAATACTATTTTTAACGCATGGCAGCTGGCTACACTGGTCCTCTTTCTGTTTTTTTCGCTCTGGCTTTGCTTCAGCCTCTACAGTCGGCACCAAAACCTATTACATAACAAGGAGGTATTTAAATGAGAATAACGTTCATAAATCCAAAGCATCACCCCCATTCAATGAATTTTCACCATTGCATGGACCTTGTAGGCGTAAAATATTCTCACCTGCCGTTGTCTCTTCCTACGCTGGCAGCGCTGACCCCTGCTGACTGCACCGTCGGGCTTATTGATGAAAATGTTGAGGCCGTAAATTTTGAAACCGATGCTGACATTATTGCTTTGACCGGCTCCGTACCTCAGAGAAAGAGGGTTTTTGAATTAGCGGACGAGTACAGAAAGCGCGGAAAATTTGTAGCTGTCGGCGGGCCGATCGCATTTGACATGCTTGAAGAATGCAAGGCGCACGCTGATACGGTTTTTATCGGCGAGGCTGAATATACCTGGCCTGCATTCATAGATGATTTCAAGCAGGGGAAACAGAAAAGCATATACCATCAAAAAGAATTTATAAATATTGACGACTCTCCCGTTCCTCATTTTCATCTGATGAAATCAGGCCAGTACGCAAGCGGATGCATTCAGGTAACGCGGGGATGCCCTTGCCGGTGCGACTTTTGTGATATTCCTATTAAGTACGGCGGCCAACCCCGCTCTAAAAAGATAGAACAGGTTCTCAGAGAAATAAAAATTCTTTCTGAACTCGGCAATGACTCGGTATTTATTGTGGATGACAATTTTGCAGGCAACAAGCCGTATGCCAAAACCCTGCTAAAAGAGATAGCCGGTCTGCTTCCTTCTCTTCCAACTAAGATGTACTTTTATACTCAGGCAACCCTGGATGTGGCGAACGATGATGAACTGCTGGATTTATTCCGGGCAGCAAACTTTCTCCGGCTGTTCATAGGAATAGAGACCGGAGACAAAGGCAAACTGAGCGAACTGAACAAGAGACATCAGGTAGATATAGACATAAACCGCGCTGTTGAAAAGATCAAGTCCTACGGCATTACGGTGTGGGCCGGCATCATGTTCGGGCTTGAAAGTGATGACCTGTCGTCTTTCGACAGGCAGTTTGAGTTTATCCGGGATACCAACTTTATCCCTGTACAGGTAGGACTGCTGCAGGCGCTTCCGGAAACCCCCCTTTACAGGCGTGCCCTGGAGACAGGCAGGCTGCTGCGGCTCCCCTCCTTACTCGGACTGACCGCACTCAGCGAAGAAGAACTCTCCAAGGCAACAAATTTGATTCCGCAGAAGATGAGCGAGGAAGAGCTTGAGAAAAACTTTGCGCGCATTCTGAGAAAAATGTTCTCGCCGGAAGCCTTCAGGGCAAAGATGATTCAGTATATCGGCTCCAATACCAGAAACCTGACATCATCAATGCCGGTCCTCAATCTAAAAACAGCAATGATACTGATACGCATGCTTTCATTCTACCTGTTCCGCGCTGACAGGAACACACGAAAAATGTTTTTCCAAGTGCTTAAGGCTCTCGTGTCTCACAGGCTGCGGAATCTGGATGAAACTGTTTTTCATTTGCTGGCATACAAGCATATGCAGACACACTACTACAGAATAGCGGAGATCTGTGAATCCAAAAGATGAAAATATGCCTTATCAATCCGCGCTTGCCGCTTTCGCTATGGGATTTTTCTTATTCCAGAGACATTGACGGCAATGTATTCCCTTTCCCGACGTTATCGCTTGCCACTTTAGCTGCTTTAACTCCGGGGGAACATGAAGTCGTCATATGTGACGAAAATCTTAAACCCGTTGATTTTTACACGGATGCCGATATAGTCGGCATTACCGGCTACCACATCCAGAAAGAACGGGTTTATCAGCTTGCAGGCTTATTCCGCAGTAAGGGGAAAACTGTTGCAATCGGAGGGCCGCTCGTCCAAAAATCAAATCTCGGCGAGTGTGCGGAACATGCTGATATAGTTTTTCTGGGAGAGGCTGAATATACCTGGCCGTCATTCATCCACGATTTTCAATCAGGCAATGCTCAGCCTGTATACGTGCAGGATGGGTTCGTGGATTTAACAGCATCCCCTGCTCCCCGCTTTGAGCTGCTTAAGCTTTCGGCCTATTCAACGGCAATAATTGAAACATCGCGCGGCTGTCCGCACTCGTGCGAGTTCTGCGAAATACCGATTCGGCTGGGCAAACGGCCCCGGAATAAATCAGTGGAACAGGTAATGACAGAGATCCGCAGCCTTTATGCACTGGGCACAGATTCCATCTTTATCATTGATGACAACTTCTTCGGGAATCGTAAAAGGGCCTTGGAGCTTCTTTCCGAAATCGAGCGCTTTGTCAAATCCATTGACTACCGGGTTTATTTCAGCTGCCAGTTCACAATAGATATTTCGCGTGACGAAGAGATTCTAATTCTCATGAATAAGGCAAACTTCCGGCGCGTATTTGTCGGCATCGAGACTCCACGGAAACTCAGCCTGACAATGGCAAGAAAAAACCAGAACACCAATGTAGACCTGCCGGATGCGGTTCGCCGCATCCAGTCTAACAATATAATCGTGTGGGGCGCTTTTATTGTGGGCTTTGACGGCGATGACACGAATATATTTAACGAACAGCTCAGGTTTATACAGGCAGCATCGATTCCCGTAGCCATGGTTGGAATACTGCAGGCCATCCCCGGAACACCACTTTACGAGCGCATCAGGAAAGAGGGCAGATTAATAGACGATGAGGCAGGAGGCATTAGGGGAGCGGCTAATAGCCTTATACGAACAAACATCACACCGCTTAATATGAGTCTTAAAGAGCTTGCCGAAGGATACGGGTATCTGGTGCGAAATCTCTACAGTTACAATAATTTTGCTGAAAGGCTGATAAATGCAGTTAAACTCGGGAAAAAGCATGGAGTCAAAGGCCGGACAAAAATCAGTAAAAAAGGAATATTAACATTGCTTCGGCTCCTTAACTACTATGTTTTCTCAACTGACCTGCGGCGAATATATATGTTCATGCGGATTATTGCCCAAACACTCCTGCACAATCCTCAGCATGTGCAAACGGTACTCATGCACCTCGTCGTATACAAACATCTTAAGCTATTCTATGAACAGGGGACATCTATCCATTGATTTTGCTTCCTGCACACAGTATTATATCTCTAAAAGATGATAAGGAGAAACAATGCTGACAGCTAAAGACATAATGACAAAGAATGTGACAACAGTCGGAGCAGCAACCACGATAGAAGAACTGGCCCGGATACTCATGGAGCATAAAATCAGCGGCGCGCCTGTTGTAGATGATAATGAAAATTTAATCGGCATAGTCACGGAAAACGACCTCATAAGCCGGGACAAAAGGCTTCACATTCCTACTGTGATGAGGCTTTTTGATGCATTCATTGTCCTTGAAAGCCAGAGCAAGGTAGAAAAAGAGATTAAAAGAATGACAGCAATTACAGTGAATGACATATATATAAAAGAGGCCATAACTGTTACTGAAGGCACGCCTGTTCAGGACATCGCCACCATAATGTCTGAAAAAAAGGTTCATCTTATCCCTGTTGTTGAGGGGAAAAATGAGAAAAAAATTATCGGCATAATCGGCAAAATAGATTTAATCAAGGGAATAATTCGCCCCAGCGAATCCGCTTGAGGCGGACAGGCAGCGCACAATAAAAACATCTTCTGTTATAATTATTTAATAAAAAATGAGCGACCTTTATGATGTGATAATTATAGGCGGAGGCCCTGCAGGCCTTTCCGCTGCGCAGTATGCAGCAAGGGCAAAGCTGAAAACAATTGTCCTTGATAAATCCAGAACCGCGGGCGCTCTTGCATTTGCGCACAGGATAGAAAACTATCCGGGCCTTTCAGCACCTCTGACAGGAAAAGAACTTTTGGATATATTCAGAAAACAGGCAGTTAATTTCGGAGCTGAATACACTGAAGTTCAGGTCATAGGGGTGAATCTCAGCAGCAATGCAAAAGAAGTCTTTACAATGGATAAAAATTACAGCGGGAAAACTGTAATCATAGCAACAGGCTCCATGGGAAGAAAGCCCACGATAAAAGGCGAGGCGGAATTCATAGGAAAGGGAGTGAGCTACTGCGCAATATGCGATGCTGCATTCTATAAAGGCAAAACAGTATGCGTAATAGGAGATTCTGAAGAGGCAGTGAAAGAGGCAGGTCTCCTGACAAAATTTGCAGAGATTGTGTATCTCATCTCGCCGTCATCAAGACTAAAGGTTGAAGATGACTATCCCGCTTTAAGCCAGCCGAATCTCAAAACTCTTCTGGGGCATTTGGTTACAGCTATAGAGGGCAATGAAGTTGTTGAACGGATAAAGATGTCTGACGCTAATAAAAAAGAAACTTCACTGGAACTTTCAGGAGTTTTTGTATACCTCCACGGGAATAAACCTATAGTAGATTTCCTCGGCGGCAATGTTGACCTCAGCGAAGAAGAATGCATCATCACTAACAGGATGATGGAGACGTCAATCCCCGGCGTGTTCGCTGCGGGCGATATGACATGCACAGAGGTAAGGCAGGTTGTTGTCTCTGCGGCAAACGGCTGCATAGCAGCCCTCTCTGCCGAAAGATATATCACGCACAGAAGCAGAAGAAAATACGACTGGGGGAAATAGGCAGGAACCAGCTTTGACAAACTCGTAAAAAGTCGGGAAATCGGACGGCAAAGTAAAAAGCTCCGAAGGCAAGGCGCGCAAATCTTGAGGAATGAGGCGTACTTCCTGTACGTCGCAGTGACGAAGGATGCAGCGCAACGCAGCATACGGATTTTTTACGAAGCCGTCAGCTTTAATTAATCTTTCAGCGCCTTGATAAGCCTTTCATATTTCTCGGCTCCCACACAATCTTTAGCGGCAGGGCACCATTTTATGCAGGTCATACGCATATCCCTTGAAACAGCGCTTCCGCAGGTTTTGCAGATAGTCTCAGGCTCATCAGTCCATATCTCTGTTTTTGCTCCGCAGGCAACGCACTTTATCTCCTCAGGATACGGGTTCTTTATCTCCCTGCTTCCCGGACAAGTTTCCTTCAACATGATTTATTTTAAACATATTGCAGGAAATAGTTTTATGATTCAAATCATACGGCAGCTTACGCCGACAAAGGCTAATTCCCCGCGTATATCTTATTTACTTGAAAAACTTATATTGAATGAATTAATCTATTTTAGAATGAAAATGAAGGAAGGTGAAAGCAAATGCCAAAAACGATAACTTTACGGTTAGAAGATGAAATTTATAAGAAATTCAGCGAGGCTGCAAGCGAAGAGCATAGAAGCATGTCCAATCTGATAGAAACACTCGCCTTAAAAAAACTGGATGAAGATATGCTTGTTGATGACTTTGAAATGAAAGAGATATTTTCAAATACAAAGCTGCTTAAAAAGCTTGAGAAGGGGCATAGCCACGCAAAAATGAAAAAGGGCGCCCTTGTTGGATAAATATAGAATTTTTGAGACTGAACAGTTTCTTGGAGACCTGACACAGGATTTCGAGGGACAGGGTGAAAGGCTCAGGAAGAAATTATTGGAGTATGTATATCCCCTCTTGCGTAACAACCCGTATTTCGGGAAAAATATTAAGAAATTAAAAAACTATAAGCCTGATACATGGCGGTACAGGATAGGCGGCTATAGATTTTTTTATGAAATCAATGGAAAGGAAAGAATGGTTTATATGATAGCGGCCGATTCCCGCAAAGACAGTTATTAAAAGATGATTAAACGCGAGTATTCGGCAATGAGTGGGACGACGGATTAATATGCCTATAGACAAATGGACGAGAGAACAGACAATCGTTGTATTTAATCTTTATTGCAAAATTCCATTCAATAGGGTTAGCTCTGCGCATCCCGATATTGTTCGTATAGCAAAAATTATTGGAAGAAGCGCCAACTCAGTAAAAATGAAAATCGGCAACTTTGGAAGTTTTGACCCTGAATTAAAAAAGAGAGGGATTGTTGGTTTAGGAAATACAAGCAAGTTAGATGAGAATATCTGGAACGAGTTCAATAATAACTGGGAAAAGCTTGCCTACGAAAGTGAATTATTGATCGCAAAATTCAGCAAAAAAACTATCGAAGAAACTGCACACATCGAAGCTACCGACTTACCAAAAGGAAAAGTGCGAGAAGCAATCATTAAAGCAAGAGTAAATCAATATTTTTTCAGAAGTGCAATTCTTTCATCTTACAATCAAAAATGTTGTATCACAGGATTAGGCATTGCGGAACTCTTAGTAGCAAGTCATATTATTCCTTGGGCAAAAGATGAAAAGAACAGATTAAATCCTCATAATGGGCTATGCTTGAATTCAATTCACGATAAAGCATTTGAGAGAGGATTTCTAACTGTAACTCCAGAATATAAAATCAAATTGTCGAAATGTTTTGACGATTTCAAAAAAGATAGTGCAGTAAAAGATTTGTTTTTCAAATACAATAATCAATCCATCATTTTACCTGACAAATTTCTACCGTCGAAAGAATTCTTGGATTATCATTATAAGGACATTTTCATTAAATGAACAGCGTTGAACAAATTGAAGAGAGTTATTTACGTTCGAATAGAACAGTAGAAACAATTTTACTAACAGACTTAAGCAACAGTTCTCGTCAGAAAATTGTTTATGTTTATAATTATGAAGGCTATCATTACAGGGTTTTTGATAACGTAATAGAACTCACAAAATTTTTAAATAATAATGAATTCAGAATTTTGAAAGAATACTTAAAAGATTATTGGGTTTACAATTTTCTTGAAAAATATCAGTTTAATACCTAATAGGTGAATGGAGTGAAATATATGTTTTCCTCACACAAATCCAATAGTGCAAAAGTCCTCTGTGCTATAGCACAGAAAGGAAGCTATATTTTCTAACCAGTGAAAATCCCTTTTATGATAAAATAACCACAAAGGAGGTGTTGGGGATGAAACTTGCAGATATCCTGCCGGAAAAAGAGATTAAGGAAGCTGTTCTTGGCGAATATGAAAAGAGAATGGTCCTGTATAGATTTACAGACGAGCAGCTTAAGAAGAAATACAAGATGAGCTTTAGAGAATTTGACGAGAAAAATGTTGTCAGGAAAAAAGGCTTTTCATGGAATGTGGAACAGGATGCCATGAACTGGGAGCATGCAGTTGAGGGTATCAGGTATCTTGAAAAGAAAATAAGAAAAATAAAAATTCTTAATGCAAAGAATTGAAGATATAGTCCCAGCCATACACGATATTGCCGAAAGATACGGATTAAAACTCCGCCATATAGATTTTACAGACATTACATTAATTGCCAGAATCGATTTTTCCTTTGAGGTATTCGTCCAGATTTATGCAAATACCAAAAAAGACAAACTTAACATGTCACTCGTGGTTGCAGAAGATAGGATTTACGGGATAGACAAAGAAGGCGGGTTTTATCATGAGCATCCATTTAGGAATCCATCCCTTCACATAGAGACAAAGCAGATGAGCATAGAGGATTTTGTTATGAATAGCCTTGAGATTCTCAAAAAAATAAACTTAATGTAATCCCGATGGGTATCTACTACCCATGAATCAGCCTATCTTGTCCATCTCTCCAGCAAAAACTTCGCTCCTTCTTTATCCAACGGCTGATTTCCTGAGCCGCATTGAGGGTCCTGAATGCAGGAAGGGCATCCTTCCTCGCAGGGGCATTCCGATATAACTGTCAGCGCTGCCTTAAACCACTCATCCATAACATCAAACGCCCTTTTTGTAAGCCCGATTCCGCCTTCATACCCGTCATATATAAAGATTGCCGGTTCTTTAAACGCCGGATAAAACGGATAGCTTAGGCCGCCTATATCTCCTTTATCACATAAGGCAAAGAGGGGCATACACGCTATTGAGGCATGTTCAAATGCATGAAGGCTCCCTGCAAGGTCATAGCCGAGAGCTTTCATGTCATTATCTGTATCTTTATCTATCCTTAACCATAATCCCTCGGTATCAAAAATATATTCCGGCATATCAAGGTCATGCCTTGAGAGCCTTGTCCTGTCAAATATATTTTTCCTGTCATAGCCTGTCACCCTGTTTTTCATTCTGAGCATACCTCGGAAAATAGTAAGGTTTCTCATATCTCTTGTCTCTATCTGTTTTATAATCTCCGTCTCATCCTTTGTGCGCGCCTGAGTGTAATACAGGACATCAACTTCCTTGCAGATAACCTTTCTTTCTTCAATCAGGAGTTCCGATACCCTGTACTGCCTTCCGCGGTGGAGATAGATTGCGCCCGGAAATGCCTCTCTGGAAATCCTTGTCCCGCTCAAATCTCCGATATGCCTTCCGGATTCATCCACTATATCAAAAGGCTTTCCTATAGCCCTAATTTCAACCTCTCTGTGAGGCGTCCTGCTTCTTGAAAACCAGATGCCTCCTCTTTTGCCGGGATTCAACATCCCTTCCTGAACAAGCTCTTCTATCAAGGGCCTAAGTTTTTCAGTATCATAAACGCTGTCTCCGGCTTTCAGATATATCTCGGAAGCGGCGCAGGGAAGATGTTTTTTAATTATGTTTTTATTTTGAGGGTCTATAACTCCAGCCTCATGGGATTTTTCAAAGAAGGCTTCGGGATGCCTCATAAAATACTGGTCCAGCGCATCCTGAATCGCAATCATCATTATCAAAGATTCCTGCCCTTCCCTTCCAACCCGTCCTGCCCTCTGCCAGGTGCTTGAGATTGAACCCGGATAACCTGCAAGGATGCATACATCAAGCCCGCCTATATCAACACCGAGTTCAAGTGCGCTTGTTGAAACAACGCCGAGCAGTTCACCGCTGAAGAGTTTCTGCTCTATCTCTCTTCTTTCCTTTGGCAGGAAACCTGCGCGATAGGGGCTGATTTTTTCCGCAAACTGAGGAGCCCTGTCAACAGTCCACTTATATATAAGCTCTGTAATCTTCCTTGCCTTTGTGAATACAATGGTCTTCAAGCCTGCCTCAAGGCATTTGATGAATAGAGCGGTTGCCTCTGTATAAGGACTTTCATGTGATGGATTTATGAACATGAAGTGTTTCCCACCCTGAGGAGCGCCGCTTTCCGTCACGGCCTTAAAAGGCAATCCGATGAGTTCCTCTGCGAGGCTCTTCGGATTTGCAATCGTAGCTGAACAGGCGATGAACTGAGGGTTTGAACCCCAGTAATTGCATATCCTTCTGAGCCTCCTTAATACATGCGAGACATTGGAGCCGAACACGCCGCGATAGGTGTGTATCTCATCCACAACAACATACTTAAGATTTTTGAAAAACCCTTCCCATTTTATATGAAAGGGGTTTATTGCAAGATGAAGCATGTCAGGGTTTGTGAATATGACATTCACGCGCGGTGGAAATTCTGTTTCCCCCGCGATTCCACTTTGAAAAGCCTTTCGAATCTTTCCCCTTCTGTAGGATGTTGTATCACCATCATAGACTTCAGCAGGCTTTAAAGGTGTTTTTATACGTGGAGAGGGCAACATAACGCCCCCTTCTCCCCCTCTTAAATTAAGAGGGGGGCGGGGGGCGTTAACTTTATGAAAGAGCTCATTCAGATTTTTCACCTGATCCTGCTCAAGGCCTTTCAGAGGGAAAATATACAGGGCTATGGCTTCAGGATTTTCAATTATGGATTCAATAACAGGTATGTTATAGATGAGGCTTTTCCCGCTTGCAGTC
>MHEE01000016.1:0-1272 GCA_001805105.1 Nitrospirae bacterium GWF2_44_13
TCATTATGCTGTTCAAATGTATTCCTCCTAATAGGCGAATTTTATATTAGATGTTCTTTTCTGCGGACTGTCAGCAGAACCTATAGAACATCTTATATAAAAACGCCGCATATTTTTAAACCTTAAGGTCAACTTTTACATTCAGTTTATCACTGTTCTCTTTGAGAAGTGGATATATGTGTTCTTCAAGGAACTCCTCAACCTGTTCCGGAGCTCTGCCTATAAAGTTTCTGGCATCCAAAAGCTCATGCATTTTATCCTTAACAAGCTTGAAGCTGTCATCCTTCTCAATAAGGCTTATGAGATTGTTATCCAGGCCTTCTTCCTTTACCCTTCTACCTGCTTCTATAGAGAACTGTCTTATCTTCTCATGCAGCTCCTGCCTGTCTCCGCCCATTTTGACAGCTTCCATTAATATATTCTCTGTTGCCATGAAAGGAAGCTCATCGTCAATGTGGCGGCTTATCATCTTCTCGTATACAACAAGGCCGTTGGATACATTTATCATTATATTAAGTATGCTATCCACTGCAAGAAATGCCTGTGGTACTGCAAGCCTTTTATTTGCAGAATCATCAAGGGTTCTTTCAAACCATTGAGCTGCTGCTGTAATAGCCGGATTCAGAGAATTTGTTATAACAAATCTGGCTAGTGCTGCAATTCTTTCGCATCTCATAGGATTCCTCTTATAAGCCATTGCTGAGGAGCCTATTTGGTTCTTTTCAAAGGGCTCTTCCACTTCTTTAAGACTTTGAAGAAGCCGTATGTCATTGCTGAATTTGTGAGCCGATTCTGCCACTTGTGTAAGCACATTCAGAACCTGACTGTCCAGCTTTCTTGAGTATGTCTGCCCTGTAACAGCAAAGCTCTTTTCAAAGCCCATCTTTTCAGTAACGCTCTTGTCCAGTTCCTTTATCTTGTTATGATCACCACTAAAAAGCGCCATAAAGCTCGCTTGTGTACCGGTAGTACCCTTTACCCCTCTGAGCTTGAGCCTGTCTAATTGAAAGTCAAGCTCCTCAATATCCATGAGAAAATCCAGCAGCCACAAGCAGCTTCTCTTACCAACAGTGGTTAGCTGTGCAGGCTGGAAATGCGTAAATCCTAAAGTAGGCAGCTGCTTATACTTGTCAGCAAAGTCTGAAAGATTCTTTATTACATTCAGAAGCTTAGTTCTTATAAGCTTCAAACCTTCAGACATCTGTATGACATCAGTATTATCCCCTACAAATGCACTGGTAGCTCCCAGGTGTATTATTGGTTTTGCTTTAG
>MHEE01000016.1:1300-1467 GCA_001805105.1 Nitrospirae bacterium GWF2_44_13
GGACATAACGTCATGTCGCGTCTCCTTCTCCCTTTTTTCTGCATCCTCATAATTAATGTCATATATGTGTGCCTTCAGCTCATCTACCTGCTCCTTAGTAATACTCAGTCCAAGCTCCATCTCACTTTCGGCAAGGGCTACCCATAGTTTCCTCCATGTAGAGAACT
>MHEE01000016.1:1637-56961 GCA_001805105.1 Nitrospirae bacterium GWF2_44_13
AAGAAAGCCTTATGTGATTGTCATCGCCGAATGCATCGCCGGGCACAAGCGCAACATTCGCCTTTTCAAGAAGATGGAGCGCAAGCTCGGATGACGAAGCTATTTTTTTCCCGTCAGCCTGTTTCCCGTACAATTTTGATGTGTTGGGGAATGCGTAAAAAGCGCCTGTAGGAGTCAGGCAGCTTAGACCCGGGATTGCATTAAGTTCAGACACGAGATACTTCCTTCGCTTGTCAAATTCAGAAAGCATTGTCTTTATAAAATCCTGCGGCCCCGTTAAGGCCTCAACAGCCGCCTTCTGCGCAATTGATGCGGGGTTTGACGTTGACTGGCTCTGGATATTTGTCATCGCCTTGATTATATCTTTAGGCCCTGCTGTATAACCAATCCTCCATCCTGTCATCGCATACGCCTTTGAAAGCCCGTTCACAATAAGGGTTCTGTTCTTTATCTCGTTTCCGAGCGATGCGATGCTTGTATGAACAAATCCGTCATAGGTAATCTTCTCATATATCTCATCGGAAATCACATAGAGGTTATGCTCCAATGCAATGGATGCTATGTCCTCAAGCGTCTTTCTGTCATAGGTAAGCCCTGTAGGATTTGAAGGAGAATTAAGTATTATTGCCTTTGTCTTTTTTGTTATATGAGATTTAAGGGCGCCTGCTTTGAGCATAAATTTATCTTTCTCATAGGTCTTTACAAAAACAGGGGCGGCATCATTTAAAATCACCTGATCAGGATACGAAACCCAGTAAGGAGCGGGGATTATAACCTCATCGCCATTGCCGTAAAGCGCCTGCGCAATATTGTAGAGGCTGTGCTTTGCGCCGCATGAGACAATCACATCTTCACGTGAGTATTCAAGTCTGTTGTCCTTCCTAAACTTTTCTACGATTGCGTCTTTAAGGGGGTCAATGCCTCCGACAGGCGTGTATTTTGTAAAACCATCCCTTATCGCCTTTATGGCAGCCTCTTTTATATTTTCAGGAGTGTCAAAATCAGGCTCGCCTACCCCGAAATTCACGACATCAGCTCCTGCTGCCTTCATTGCCTTTGCCTTTGCATCAATCGCAAGTGTCGGTGATGGCTTTATATTTTTTGCCCTTTCAGAAAGCATGCGCAAATCCTCCGTTCAGTTTCTCCATTCTAAATCTCAAACTAGACAGGCTTCAATAAATGATATTGAAATATTTTTTAAGCGCGTCCTTTGCCCCAGTTCTTCCAAGGGAAGAAGCCCTTTTCCACGCTTCTATGGCTTCGTTGTCTTTCTGCTGGAAATACAAGGCATAGCCAAGGCTTTCCCATGCAAGACCGTATGAGGGGTCAACTGCTATCGATTTCCGGTAATAACTTTCAGCCTTCACGTAATCTTTTTGGTATTCGTATGACAGTCCGATGTTATTAAGGGCGTCTTTTGCCCGTGGATCTATCGCCAGAACCCTGTTGTAATATTCAATAGCTTTGCCATATTCTCCTTTTTCATTATATGCATAGCCAAGCTCAAACAGGGCATTTATGTGGTTCGGGTCAATACTTACAGCCTTCAGATAATACTCTATCGCCTTATCAGGGTCTTTCTTGTTCCACTTGTAATCGTAGCCCTCTGAATAGTATTCGGAAGCGCTCAGGTTCGTTGGAATAGGGGCGGCGCTCTCAGGGGCATCCGTGATACTGTAATATTTTTTAAGAGCGTCTTTTGCCCCTGTTTTTCCAAGGGAAACAGCTTTCTTCCACGCCTCTTTAGCCTCGCTGTCTTTCATCTGATAATATAAAGCATAGCCAAGGCTTTCCCATGCTACTCCGTATGAGGGATCAACTTTGATTGATTCCCTGTAATAACCTTCGGCCTTTGCATATTCCTTCTGGGCTTCATATACCAGCCCAAGATTATTATTGTAAGCAGGGTCCTTCCCGTAAAGCTGAATTGCCTTTTCATAGGCGGCTATTGCCTTAGAATACTCCTTCTTGTCATGGTAATAAAGGTTTCCCATATAGAAATACGAAAGGTCATGATCCGGTTTTAATGTAACAACTTTCTGATAATAACCTATGGCGGTGTCAATATTGTATTTGCTGAACTCATTGTTGCTGTAAAGAAATCCCATATTGTAATAAACCAGATAGTTGTCGGGACTCGCTTCGCTTGCTTTTTTATACCAGTACTCGGCATCTGAAAAATTCTTGTCTTTAGTCTCAAGAATAATGCCGAGATTAATCATTGCATTAACATAGCCGGGATTGATCTCTATGGTCTTTCTGTAATAATCCTTGCTTTCAGCATACTGCTTCATATCATCATAAAGAATTCCCATATTGTAGTAAGCCATGTGATATTTCGGGTCGCTCTGAATGGCCTTCTTATACCAGCCCTCTGCCTCTTTGTATTTTTTAGCCTTCCACATGACAAGCCCCATGCCGTTGAGAGCAAGGGTGTAATTCGGGTCAATGTCAAGAGACTTTTTATACCATTTCTCTGCATTCTGGTGGTCATTCAGCCTTGAGTATGCCAGCCCGATGTTATTAAAAGCGTCTTTTGCCAGTGGATTCAGCGCCACAACCCTGTTGTAATATTCAATGGCCTTGCGATACTCTCCCTTCTCGTTATAAACATAACCCAATTCAAACAAAGCATTTTCGTGGTTTGGGTCAATGCTTACCGCCTTCAGATAATACTCTATTGCCTTATCCGTGTCTTTCTTGTTCCACTTGTAATCGTAGCCCTTTGAATAATAATCAGAAGCTTTGCCGGGAGGCAAACTTGCAACTGTCGCCTTCTCCTTTTTAACGTCTTCTGACTCTGCGCCGGAAGCAACGATCTTAAGCGCTTTTTGCAGGGACTCTGCAAGTGAAAAGGCTACTGCATCCGTCAGCGCATACATCTCACGAAATGATTTTGTCTCCTCCGCCGTGCTTAGTATTCTCCCGGTCTGGACTTCAACAAAGCGCGCTGAAATGCGAACCTGATCCCCCAGAACCGAGAATGACCCTATCACGACTATGTCAACACCGGCAATCTTACCTGCCTTAACAGCAGTTTTCTCATCCACTACCCCTGCCTTCTGAAATCCCAGTTCCTTGAATGCCGCATCCAATTGAGACCGCTCAATAAGCGTCACTCCTCTTATGCTGCCTAATTTTGCCGTAATTGTTTCGGGAATCGCCTCAGACAGCCAGTTGAGATCTTGTTTATGCATCAGGTTTTTAAAAGGCAACACAGCGATCCTTTTTTCCTGAGCGCTTGCTTCTGTAAAAGAAAATAAAAGAACCAAGAGAATTACAATTTTTTTCATTTTTCCCTCCTGACTTTCCGATTAGTCTTAATATATATGATTGCTATAGTTTTGTAAATTAACCGTATAAATTAATTTTGAACCTACGATAGAAGGCAAGTCAAGGTAATTTTCACATCGGCAAAGCTACCAGCTTCACCCGCCTCCGCCTCCGAATCCTCCTCCTGAAAAACCACCTCTGCCCCTATTGTGCCCGCAGCTTCCATGCTCTCTATTTCTTCATGGGTTTTCTGATGACTTTATCTTTGATAATGCCTCTTTTGCAGCAATGGTCTCAGCCTCTTTTTTACTCCTGCCGCTGCCCCTGCCCAACCTGTCTCCCTTGATATAAACTTCAACTGTAAAAATTTTCTTGTGCTCTTCGCCTTCCTGTTTCACTGTCATGTAGCGCGGCAGAATCCCGAACCTTACCTGACTTTCTTCCTGAAGGTCTGTTTTATAATCAAAAAACTGCTCTGATGATACTGCCGTATCAATCTTATCCTGCAAAAGCCTTAATACCGCATCCCTCGCACGCTCATAGCCTCCATCGATATATACAGCGCCAAATACAGCTTCCATGGCGTCTGCAAGTATGGATTTCTTCCCTCTGCCTCCGGTTTCCTTCTCTCCCTTCCCCAGTCTGAGGTATGCTCCAAGCGATATGCTCTCTGCAGCGTCGGACAGAACTGCCTCTTTCACAATATATGATTTTATTTTTGACATTATTGCCTCGGAATAATACTTTTCAAGTTTAAACAGGTATTCCACAACCACAAGCCCCAGAACCGAATCCCCTAAGAACTCAAGCCTCTCATTATAAGAGGATGCCTTGTCAGGATTTTCGTGATGAAAGGACTTATGGGTAACGGCCTCTAAAAGCAGCCCCTTGTCAGTAAAACAATACCCGATACTGCTTCCCAGTTCTTCAATCTCTTGCTTTGACATTATCAAATATAATACACTTGTAAACACCAATGTCAATATGACTGATACTCAACTTATTGAAAACATAAGCAGAATATACAGACGGATTTCTGAGGCGGCAGTTAGGGCTGGAAGGAAGGCCGAAGATATAAAGCTTATTGCCGTAACAAAGACAGTAGGCTTACAGCAGATACAGGAGGCTGTAGGCGCAGGATTAAGGATATTTGGAGAAAGTAAGGTGCAGGAAGCAAGAGAGAAAATTCAAGATTCAAGATGCAAGATGCAAGATGCAGTCATTCAATGGCATCTAATCGGGCATCTGCAAAAGAATAAGGCAAAGACAGCTGTTGAATTGTTTGACATTATTCATTCCGTTGACTCGCTTGACCTTGCTGAAGCGATAGGCAGACATGCCGAAAAAATAGGAAAAATACAGAAAATTTTACTTCAAGTAAAACTTTCTGATGAGATAAGTAAATATGGAATACTAAATGATAATTTATCTGAATCAATCAAGGAAATCAGCGAAATGGAAAATCTAAGTATTAAGGGGCTTATGGCTATCCCGCCTTTCTTTGAGAACCCTGAAAATGCAAGGCCTTATTTTAGTGAATTACGAACATTAAGAGATACGGCAGAGACAATGGGGTTTAATCTGCCGGAGTTGTCCATGGGCATGACAGATGATTTTGAGGTCGCAATAGAGGAAGGGGCAACTATGGTAAGGATAGGGACAGCGATATTTGGGAAAAGAAAGTATTGTCACAAGGAGGCGCAATGACGGGTTTTATCGGCGGCGGCAACATGGCAGAAGCGCTAATAAAAGGAATGATGCAAGATGCACGATACAAGATGCAAGACATTATTGCGTCTGAGCCGGTGGAAGACAGAAGAAAATATCTGGAGCAGACTTACGGCGTAAAGACAACTATTTCCAATAAAGAAGTTGCCTCCTCATGCAATATAATAATCCTCGCAGTAAAGCCTCAAATTATGGGACAGGTTCTCGAGGAGATAAAAAGCGCTGTAACAGATGATAAAACAGTTGTCTCAATTGCAGCAGGCATAACGCTTCCATACCTTCAGTCAAAGCTGAATACAAAAAAAATTATAAGAGTGATGCCGAACACCCCTGCCCTTGTTCGGGAAGCCGTGTCTGTCATGTCTTTATGCGAATGTTTAGAGGAAAAAGACATCAATCCTATAAGGGAAATATTCATGTCCATAGGGAAAGTGCTCACGCTGCCTGAAAAATACATGAACGCAGTGACAGCGCTTTCGGGAAGCGGGCCTGCATTCATAGCTTTTTTCATTGAGGCAATGGTTGAAGGCGGAGTAAAATTAGGGTTAAACAAAGAGAATGCATCTGAACTCGCAATACAGACACTGCTCGGCACGGCAAGTCTTCTTGAAACAGGGATGCCTCCTGAAAAACTCAGGGAAATGGTGACATCTCCCGGAGGCACAACAGCCACAGGATTGAAAGTGTTTGAGGAAAAGGGATTTAAGAATATTGTTTTAAGCGCTATAGATGCCGCGGTAAAAAGAGCAGAGGAACTCGGGAGAAAGGAATAATGTTTATCATTGGTGATTTAATCATCGCAGTTGCAAAGATTCTTGATATTGTCCTTGAGTTTTATAAGTGGATTGTAATAATTGTAGCGTTGATAAGCTGGGTAAGTCCTGACCCCTATAACCCTATTGTGAGATTTCTTCGTACAGTTACAGAACCTGCGCTCAGGCCCATAAGAAGGATTGTCGGTTACCGTCTTGGCCCCTTAGATATTTCACCTTTAATAGTAATTCTTGTTATTCTATTTACGCAGGCGTTTCTGATAAAGTCTTTAATAAAACTTGGCTATAAATTAGGAGGTGGCTGATATGAGGATTACACCGCTGGATATCCAGCAAAAACAGTTTCCCATGAAGTTTAGGGGATTTGACGTTGAAGAGGTCTATGCATTTCTTGAAGTCGTCAGAGAGGAGATGGAGGATATACTCAGGGAAAACGCTTCTTTGAAGGAGGCCATACAGCGGGCTGAGAACCAGATCAAAGATTTTAAGGACATGGAGTCCACACTTAGAGAAACGCTCATGACAGCGCAGAACATGGTTGAAGACTACAAGACAAACGCAAGGAAAGAGGCGGAACTGCTGGTAAGAGAAGCAGAGATGCGCGCGGAAACCCTGTTAAGGGATGCTCAGGAAAAGGTCATTAAAATACATGAAGACATCGTTGATCTTAAAGGCATAAGGCGTCATTTCAAAGAGGAATTAAAGAGACTGATAGAGGGACATCTGAAGATGCTTGAATTTGATAAGGAAAGAGAAGGAGAAACATCACAGCAGGAAGCATAAAAGCAGCGCGATGAGGAAAAGAAAATGAAATACAGCGCCCTGAAGGGCGTCCACGACATACTCCCGCCTGACATATATATCTGGCAGAAGGCTGAATCAACAGCGAAGGAAATATTTTCCGCATATGGATTTCAGGAAATCCGCATTCCTATAATAGAGTCAACCGATATATTTATAAGAAGCATCGGCGAGACAACGGACATTGTCGAAAAAGAGATGTATACATTCATGGACAGGGCTGAAAGGAGCATCACGCTCAGGCCTGAAGGCACGGCTCCTGTTGTGCGAAGTTATATAGAAAATCATTTATATAACTTGCCGTCCCCGCAGAAATTCTTTTATTCCGGCCCAATGTTCAGATATGAGAGGCCGCAGAAAGGAAGATTCAGGCAGTTTTATCAGATAGGCGTTGAGGCATTCGGAGCAGCCGAGCCGAAACTTGATGCAGAGATTATCTCCATGCTGAAACTCTTCCTTGAAAGACTTCAGTTGAAAGAGCTTAAGTTTGAGGTTAATTCCATAGGCTGTGAAAAATGCAGGCCTAATTATAAAAAAGCGCTCGTAAGTTTTTTTTCTGCCAAGGTTACAGACCTCTGCCCTGACTGCAACAGGAGATACAGCAATAACCCGCTGCGAATTCTTGACTGCAAAAGCAGTGCATGCGCTGAACTGAGAAAAGGCTCTCCAAAAATAACGGATTACCTGTGCGGGGAATGCAGGTCGCACTTTGAAGAATTCTTATCTCTCCTGAATATCCTTCACATCACTTACAATATCAATCCCTGCATGGTCAGAGGGCTTGATTATTACACAAGGACAACATTTGAAATAACAAGCGAACACCTCGGCGCTCAGAAAACAGTAGCGGCAGGAGGAAGATACGACAGGCTTGTTGAGGAATTCGGAGGGCCTGCGGCGCCTGCGATAGGCTTTGCAATCGGCATGGAACGACTTGTTGAGATAATCAAAAATGTGAATCCTGAATTTTGCATTCCGGCGCCAAAAGTATTTATAGCCTCAATCGGCAATAAAGCAGGCGCTGAAGGACTTCTGATCGCTGAGCAGCTGAGGGCAAAAAACATACAGGCTGAACTCGGCTATGACAGCGCCTCCCTGAAAAGCCAGCTAAGGCGGGCTGACAAACTCGGCTCAAACTATGTCTTTATAATCGGTGATGACGAATTGCAGTCAGGAATGATTAAGTGGAAAAATTTAAAAGACGGCTCGCAGGGAGAGATAGGCATAAGAGATGCAGCGGAGTTAAAAGGCTTAGTTTAAACCCCGAAGATTATTGATCTTTCTTCCATATCAACCCTGTCGACCTTCACCTTTAATTCCTTGCCTATGGTGTATGAGAGCTTTTTATTTTTGCCGTAAAGGGTCATTGCGCGCTCGTTAAATTCATAAAAATCATCCGTCATATACGAGACATGGAGAAAACCTTCAACATAAAAATCCTTGAGCCGTATCTTCAGACCGTAAGGCGTGACATTGACAACTCTTCCTTCAAGCTCATCTCCAACCTTGTCCTTCATAAACCACACCCTCATGGCATTAAGAACCGCATTCTCAGCCTCGCCGGAGAGGCGCTCCGTCCTTGAAGAGTTGAATGCGATATCAGGCAGAAGGGCCTCAAGCTCCTGTTTTCTTTTTTCTGATATGCACTTCTTATGCAAAACCTCCCGCAATATACGGTGGACCACGAGGTCAGGATAGCGCCTTATCGGAGAT
This sequence comes from Nitrospirae bacterium GWF2_44_13, assembly GCA_001805105.1. Lineage (GTDB taxonomy): Bacteria > Nitrospirota > Thermodesulfovibrionia > Thermodesulfovibrionales > UBA1546 > UBA1546. The sequence continues at coordinate 9,926 of MHEE01000016.1, forward strand.
GTGAAATGTGTATAATGCCCTGACGCAAGGCCGAAATGCCCCGCGTTCAAAGGAGAATACCTTGCCTGCTTAAGGCTTCTCAATACCATATAATTCACCATTTCTTCCTCCGGCCTGCCTTTTACTTCTCTGAGCAGCGCAGAGAAATTTTTCGGCTCGTAACGCGCGCCATGCACCGTGCCGCGCAAAGGTTTTATATATCTCAGCATCCCTTCCATCTTTTGCGTGTCCGGCTCTTCGTGTATCCTGTAAAGAGTCGGCGTTTCGAGTTCCGCAAGATATTCCGCAACAGCCTCGTTTGCCGCTACCATAAACTCCTCAATAATTATATGCGCAAAATTTCTCTCAGCCCTTACTATCGCCTCCGGCCTGCCCTGCATATCAAGCAGGACTTCCGGTTCCGGAAGGTCAAAATCAAGGCTTCCTCTTTCAAGCCTCTTTTTTCTCAGGACACCGCACAGCTCAGCCATAAGTTCAAAATCACTTAGAAGGTAGTCATATCTTTTGCGCTCGTGCTTGTCATTATCAATAAGAATCTTTCTTACAGATGTATAGGTCATTCTCTCGTTGCTCTTTATCAGGCTCGAATAAAATTTTGCATTGAGTTTTTCACCATGCCTGCCGAAATCCATTTCTGCTGTGAATGCAAGCCTTTCCACCTCAGGCCTCAGGCTGCACAGATCCTCGGACAGCTCATTCGGAAGCATTGGAATCACCCTGTCAGGAAAATATGTGCTTGTGCCTCTCTTCCTTGCCTCAATATCAATAGCCGAATCCCATGGAACATAATATCCGACATCCGCTATATGCACCCAGAGCTTATAACCGTGTTCCGTAAGTTTAATGGAAACTGCGTCATCAAAATCCTTTGCGTGTTCACCGTCGATTGTTACCGTAGGAAGCTCTCTTAAATCTTTTCTTTTTTCTTCAGCCGCTTCGCTCATGCCCTTTACGGAAAGCATTTTTGCTTCTTCAGCAACATTTTTCGGAAATCTTCGCGGGATACTGAATTCATCTATGATAGCCTCAACTTCTGATGCGGGGTCTTCGGGCTTTTCTATTATCTTTACTATTCTGCCTGAAGGAGGCTTTCTGTCCGCAGGATAATTAAGAATCTCAGCAACAACAGTATCGCCGTTTCTGGCGCCGCCCCTGTCATTAGGCGAGACATAAAGGTCAAATGCAATGGATTTATTTTTAGGCCTCACATAAGATACGGCATTTTCGATTTCAAGCCTGCCTGCTATTTTGACGTGAGCCCTTTCAAGAATCCTTATTATTGTTCCATCCCTCTTTTGCCGGTTCTCAATCCTCACAACAACCCTGTCATTGTCCATTGCTCCGGAGGTTGCACGGGCCGGTATAAATATATCGCGCTCTCCAGGTTTTTCTATGATGACAAAACCGTAACCCTCCTTGTGCGCCTCAAAATAACCTGTCATCAGATCAACATCACTTACAGGGACATAAAGGCCTTTTCTTGTGAGCACGATATCACCGTCATGCAGCATTCTTCTGAGAACCTTTTTTAATGCGCGGGCTTCGGAAGGGCTTAATCCCATAAGATTAACCATATCCTTAAAACTAAGAGGCTTTTTTGTTTTTTCTCTGAAAAAGGAAAGGAGGGTTTGTTTGTTTACCATGAGATGTCAGGCTGCATTGTTTTTTGATATTGTATCATAAAGTTTTTCGGCCGAAAAATAAAAAGAGAGGGCATATCCCCTCCCTTTGTGTCATTTTTCACAGCCTGTAGATTTCTTTTTTATAGCTTACTCTAATATTTCAAGAACGCATCGCTTGCCCATTTTAGTGCCTGATGCGCTGAGTATTGTTCTCATTGCACGCGCTGTCTTTCCCTGTTTTCCTATGACCTTTCCGAGGTCGGTCTGTGCAACTCTAAGTTCAAAAACAGTGGTTTGCTCGCCCGCAACCTCTGAAACTGAAACATCCTCCGGCTTGTCAACCAGAGCCTTAGCCATTCTCTCAACCAATTCTTTCATCCTCGCCACCTCCATAGGAATTTAGGACTGTCTGCGACTCGTAGAATTACAGTCCAGCCCTTTGCAGAAGCTTTTTAGTAACATCGGTAGTTTGCGCTCCCCGCTGCAACCAATGCCTTGCCTTCTCCAAATTAATCTTTATTTCAGAAGGCTCTTTGAGCGGATCATACGTTCCAAGAATTTCTATGAAAGGCCCATCTCTTTTTGTCCGCGAATCAGCTACGACCACTCTGTAGAAGGGTCTCTTATGGGCTCCTAATCTTCTTAACCTGATTTTTACCAAAACTTCACCTCCCCTTTTTAATTAAATCTACTGAATTTTAAGCTTATCAGAAAGAGTGTAAACTGTCAACATCAGAACGGCAAAAACTTAGGCAGCTTGAACCCCTTTCCCCCTTTAAACATCTTCATCATCTTTTTCATCTCAACATATTGCTTAACTACCTTATTGACATCAGCTGCAGTGGTTCCGCTTCCGAGCGCAATCCTTTTCCTTCTGCTGCCGTTCAAAAGGTTATGGTTTCTTCTTTCAGCCGACGTCATGGAGTTTATCACTGCATCTACCTTTACAAGCTCCCTGTCATCTACCGCAAGCCCTTTCATCTTATTGGCGCCGGGTATCATATTCAGAATATTCTCAAGAGGGCCCATACTGCGGATTTTCTTTAACTGTTCCTTCAGGTCATCAAAGGTGAATGATTCAGATGAAATCTTCTCCTGAAGCTTTTCAGCCTCCTTCCGTTCAAATGTCTTCTGCGCCTGCTCTATAAAACTGAGCATGTCGCCCATCCCGAGAATCCTTGAAGCAATCCTGTCAGGATAAAACGGCTCGAGCATATCAATCTTTTCGCCGCTTCCCATAAACTTTATCGGCTTGCCTGTTATGGCCCTTATAGAGATTGCGGCGCCGCCCCTCGCATCGCCATCCATCTTTGTGAGTATTATCCCGTCAACGCCAATCTGCTCGTTGAAATTCTTTGCTATATTCACGGCATCCTGTCCTGTCATTGCATCAGCAACAAATATGGTCTCCATAGGTGGAACAGCATCTCTTATGCGCCTGAGTTCTGCCATCAGGCTGTCATCAATATGGAGCCTTCCGGCTGTATCAATGATTAATACGTCTCTTGCATCAACCAGAGCCTTATTAAATGATTCTTTACAGAGCGCCGCAGGGTCTTTTATATCCCTTGAGTGGAAAACAGGTATTCCTATTTGAGAACCAAGCGTTATAAGCTGGTCTATTGCCGCGGGGCGCTGGAGGTCAGCGGCAACAAGCATCGGCCTTCTGCCTTCTTTTTTAAAAAAACTTGCGAGCTTTGCCGAGGTTGTAGTCTTTCCCGAACCGTGAAGACCCACCAGCATAATAACTGTAGGCGGATTCGGAGAAAGCTGTATTCGGGTGTTAATCCCTCCCATAAGAGCGCAGAGTTCCTCATTGACTATCTTTATGACCTGCTGCCCGGGAGTAAGGCTTTCAAGAACTTCTTTGCCGACTGCCTTCTCTTTAACTTTAAGAATAAAATCTTTTACAACCTTGAAATTTACATCAGCCTCAAGAAGCGCGAGACGGACTTCTTTTAATGCGGCGTCAACATCTTCCTCTTTAAGAAGCCCCCTGCCCTTGAGTTTCCTGAATATTGATTCGAGTTTTTCGGTAAGCGAGTCAAACATGGCTTTAAAGAAGTTTTTCTATCCCGGATGAAAACTCTTGCACAATATCCCGGGTTACGCCCAAATGCTTTTCTGCAACTCTGCCATCCCTGCTTATCAGAAAACTCGCAGGAATGCTGATTACGCCATACCGTCTTGTTGTTTTTATGTCAGTGATTAGCACTGGGTATGTTACATTGTTTTCTTTTATGTAGGACTTTACCGTATTTGTATTTTCTTCCGGTGTCAGGGCAAGCACTACAAATCCCTTATCCTTATACTTTTCATAAATTTTATTAAGCACAGGAGTAAGTTCCCTGCACGGGCCGCACCACGTAGCCCAGAACTCAATCAGAACCACCTTGCCCTTATAATCAGAGAGCCTTACGGTATTTCCATTCACATCCTTTGGTGTAAAGTCAGGCGCTATATCCCCTATGGACGAAGGCTCTGCCTCAACTCCGGCTTCTTTTTTCTTGCATGCAGCCGAAGAAAACACTATAAATGCGATAACAATAACCGCAAAAATGCTTTTCACTTGATTTGTTCCTCTTTGAATCAGATTTTTCCGCCCCGAGCAGCTCGGGACTAAGCGCTGAGTAAAGAATCTATCTTGGATTTAAGCTGTGTCTTAGGCACTGCCCCTACAACCTGGTCTACTCTTTCGCCGTTCTTAAAGAACATGATTGTCGGAATTCCCATTATTTTATACCTGCTTGCAATATCAGGGTTTTCATCTGTATTCAGCTTTGCTACCTTTATCTTTCCGGCATACTCCTTAGCCAGTTCTTCAACTGTGGGCGCAATCATCTTGCAAGGCCCGCACCATACAGCCCAAAAATCAACCATAACGACTCCCTGACCCTGAAGAACCTCTTTATCCCACGTGGAAGTCGTGAGTTCAACTATGCCTTCTGCCATTACAAGCCTCCTTAAATTCTCAAAAGATTTTTAATTATATTTCTTAAGTGTAACCTTTGTCAATGTTATCGCTTCCTCAGTAATAGCCCTGACTTCTCAAAATTTTCCCTCCTGCCGCGCCGGTAAATTTGCCCTTCCAGACAACAGGAGTTCCATTTATAACCACATAATGAATCCCTTCAGACTTCAAAAAAGGCTTATCAAAGGTAGCCCTGTCAATTATCCTCGCGGGATCAAAGACAACAATATCCGCAAACGCGCCTTTTTTTATAATGCCTCTTTTTTGTATGCCGAATATCTTTGCTGGAAGCATTGTTATCTTATATATTGCTTCGCTCATGCTCATAAGCCTTTCATCCCTGACGTATTTTCCAAGAAATCTCGGAAAACTTCCAAACCCTCTTGGATGCGGCTTGCCGTCATAGGTAATGCCTGACATACTCCTTGCAGAACTGTCAGAGCCTATCATTGCATATGGCAGAGAGAGAAACCTTCTGAGGTTGTCCTCGCTCATCGTTGAAAATATTGCACCGGCCCTCAGCTTTTCCTCAATTAAAATTTTAAAGAGAGCATCAACCGCACTTTTATTAATCTTCCTTGAAATATAAGACAGGGTTTTGCCTTCCATCCATTTATTTTTCTGTGAAGATACAGAAGACACTCTGACCTTTGTCCAATAATCATTATCCGGATGCCCATGCTGTATCTCTTTTTTTATCTTTTCCAGAACTTCGGAACTCTTTAACCGTCTTAATTCCTCTTCTGCGCCGCCTTCGTAAGTCCATGACGGCAGTATCGTATCAAGGTCTGTGCTTGATGCTGTGTAAGAATACCTGTCGCATGTAATTTTAACGCCTCTTTTCCTGGCGCTGTTTATCAGAGATGTTGCTTCATCTATCTTATCCCAATTTTCCTTTCCGCTTGTCTTAATATGAGATATGTGAACTTTGATATTTGCTTCTTTTGCAATGCGGATTATCTCATTTATTGATTCAATAAGATTCTTGCCCTCGCTCCTCATGTGGGATGTATAGATTAGTTTGAATATGGAAGTTCCGGATTTTTGAGACAGCGCCTTGCATAATTCGATCAGCTCTTCCGTATCGGAATAAATTCCGGGCGGATAAATAAGTCCTGTTGAGAGGCCTATTGCTCCGGCATCAATCGTCTTCTGCAATAGAGCCTGCATCTTCTTTAATTCAGAAGCGGTTGGTTTCTTATCTTTATAGCCGATAACTGAAGCTCTTATATTCCCGTGTCCTGCAAGCGTGACAAAGTTTAAAGCGATCTCTCTGCCCTCAAGTATCCTGAAATATTCCTCAAAGGTTGACCAGCGCTCTTTTATTCCGAGTTCAGCGAGGTCTTTTTCGCGGTGTTCCAATGCCTCGCCGTAAAGCGGCGCAGCAGATAGGCCGCAGTTGCCGTTTATCTCCGTTGTAATGCCCTGAGATATTTTCCCCTCTGCGCGCGGGTCGGCAAGAAGGATAAATTCCGAATGAGCATGTGTATCTATAAAACCTGGAACAACTGCAAGGCCTTTAGCGTCTATAAACTTTTTTGAATTTTGAATTTTGAATTTTGAATTCTTATCAATTAATGCTATCTTATCTCCGGCAACACCGATATCAGCCTCAAAAGGCTCTTTGCCTGTGCCGTCATAAACAATGCCGTTTTTTATCAATAAGTCAATTTCGCTGCGGACTGATTCCTGCTTTCTCATCCGTCTCCTTAAAGAATACCTCCGGATTTTGTATGCTCTGTATGAACATGGGCAGAAGAAAAGACGACATGATATTTACCCTTCCCCAAAACCCCTTTGATTCAGTATTGTTCTTGTGATTCCTATAATTCTCTGTCAGATAGTCCTTAAGTCTTGGAAAACACTTAAGCGTTAACCCCATCACGGAAAAAAAATCACCCACAGGCATGCCTGTCTTTTCAAGGGGGCTGAGGGCCTTCCTTAGAGCTTCTACCATAACATCAATAGGCGTTGTTGCTGTAAGTATCTTTGCTCCTGCGACCATAAAAAATATTCGCAGTGTCCTTACTGTGGCAAGACGGAGTCCTTCCTCTGTGATTGCTATTGAACCAATGCTGTATAAAATCTTTCCATGGCTGAAAAACACATTGCTAAGAAAAGTAAATGCAAGGAAAAAACTTATTGGCAGCCACCCGCTCTTAAGGGACGCAAAAGGAACCCTTATCAGCAAAAGCAAAATGAGAAACAGTATGACGGCATAGAGCGGAAGACTTTCCATTAAAAAGAGGGAAATAATAAAAACTATATACAGAATGATTTTTGATTCAGGGGACAAGGTTATTTTCCCGTCCCGGCGGATTTCTTAAGCCCTGCAACTTTCTGCTCTGAGGGCATTGCAGCCGCATAGGTATTAACGCCGTCAGCCATTGCCTTTGCAATATGAGTTTTGTAATCCTCCTTAGAAAGCAGTTTTTCCTCTACAGGGTTGCTTATGAATGAAACCTCTGCAAGAACAGAAGGCATTTTAGCGCCGAAAAGCACGTAAAAGAGGGCATTCTTGACGCCATGATTTCTGACCTCACTATAATTTTCACCTAACCCCGAAATGATAGAGTTCTGAATATAATTTGCAAGCTTTATGGATTCGTCCCTCTTATTATCCCTCATAAGGTCACCGAGTATTACACTTACCTCACTCTTAAATTTATTCATTTGGGCCTTCATTTTTTTAATGGATATTGCATTCTCTCTTGCCGAGACCCTTATGGATTCCTCATCGTTCGTCCAGTTAAGGAGATATGTTTCAATGCCCCTTGCGCTTCTGTTAGGGCTCGCATTAGCATGTATTGATATAAAAAGGTCTGCGTTCTTGCTGTTTGCAAAGGCAGTCCTTTCTTCAAGCGGAATAAAAATATCCCTTTCCCTTGTCAAAAAGACCTTAAACGCCTGGTTTTCTGAGAGCGCTTTCTTAAGCTTTAAGGCAATATCCAGAACAACATCCTTTTCATAAAGCCCGTTGGGGCCCACTGCTCCGGGATCGCGGCCGCCGTGCCCCGGATCAAGAACTATTGTTGTTAAGGCTGGAACTATCTCTTTAGTTTTGGCTGTCTTCTTATGGCCATAGACGTCTATAATAAGCCTTGCAGGGTCCTCAAGCATAAAAACCTTAAAGTCTTTTATCTCCTCCAAGTCCAGCACTACTCTCACAGTATCTTGATTGAACTGCCCTGCCCTTACTGTCTTTAATATGCCGTCTCCGACAGGAAGCGTGGTATTTATCTCTTTTGAGATTTTAGTGTTTTTCAGGTCAAAATAAAGCCTGTCAGGATTTGAGATTCGTTTGTTTGAGAACTCAACAGGAGCAGAAAGGTCAACAGCCACCCTTGTGTATCCTTTTGACGACCACTGCCTTATATCTTTGACATCAACAGGGCCGGAAGCGTGAGCATTTTTAGAGGAGAAAAATGAGGAAAGAAATACCTTAAGAGAGAGAAGGGAAAAAATAAAATTGCGCCTTGTCATCTACCTGTCCCTCCCGGCAAGGTCAGACTGCCTGAACAGCGGTAATCTCAGGGATTTCGCGCTTGATAGTTGCCTCCACCCAGTTCTTCATCGTAAGCGTGGACATCTGACAGGTCCCGCATGCGCCCTTCAGTTTTACATACATGACATTATCTTTTATATCCACAAACTCTATATCTCCGCCCTCTGACCTGAGCCCCGCTCTTACCTTTTCAAGAACGACTTCAATCTGTTCCTTTGATGCCATAAATCCCCTCCATTATTATCTTTAATCATAAAGGATATGCGTTCATTTATTCAAGAGACGGAAGCGGCTTCCTTGAAATCCGACAGCATTTAATTTTACTATAAACAATGGTCGGCGGATTACTTAAAAAATTATTCGGCACAAAAAACGAAAGGGAAATCAAACGTCTCCTACCGCTTGTTGAGCAGATAAACTCGCTTGAACCGAAAATAAGCATCCTCACCGACACCCAACTAAAGGATAAAACTCCTGAATTCAAAAAAAGGCTTGAACTCGGCGAAACGCTTGATGATATACTGCCGGAGGCATTTGCTGTTGTAAGGGAAGTCTCAAAGAGGACTCTTAAGATGAGGCATTTTGACGTCCAGCTTCTCGGCGGCATAACACTTCATGAAGGAAAGATTGCAGAGATGAAAACCGGCGAAGGGAAAACGCTTGTTGCCACTCTCCCTGTTTATCTGAATGCCATTGAAGGCAGGGGTGTGTATATCGTCACAGTAAACGACTACCTCGCAAGAAGAGACGCCAGGTGGATGGGGCCTATTTACAATTTCCTCGGCATGAGCGTGGGCGTCATTGTGCACGGCCTTACCGACGAACAGAGGCAAGCCGCCTACAACTCTGACATAACATTTGGCACGAATAACGAGTTCGGCTTCGACTACCTCAGGGACAACATGAAATACGATATTTCACAGTATGTCCAGCGGGAACTTAACTATGCAATAGTTGACGAGGTGGACAGCATCCTCATTGACGAGGCAAGAACCCCTCTCATAATTTCAGGGCCGTCTGAGGAATCAACTGACAAATATTATAAAATAGACAGGATTATCCCGAAACTCCGGAGAGATACAGACTATACGATTGACGAAAAAGCAAAAACCGTAATACTCACGGAAGAAGGAAGCCTGAAAGTTGAAAAACTCCTCGGCACAGGCAATCTTTATGACCCTTCAAATATAGAATTTGTCCACCATGTGCTTCAGGGACTCAAGGCCCATACCCTTTTCAGAAAAGATGTTGATTATATCATCAAAGACCGAGAGGTACTTATAGTTGACGAGTTCACAGGCAGATTAATGCCGGGAAGGCGCTGGAGCGACGGGCTGCATCAGGCGGTAGAAGCAAAAGAAGGAGTAAAGATAGAGAGCGAAAACCAGACGCTCGCCACAATTACATTTCAGAATTATTTCAGAATGTACAACAAGCTCGCCGGCATGACAGGAACCGCTGACACAGAGGCAGAAGAATTCGGAAAGATATACAACCTTGACGTTGTTGTAATCCCGACAAATAAGCCTATGCTAAGGGAAGATTCCCCGGATTCAATATACAAAACTGAGAAAGGCAAATTTAACGCCGCGCTGAAAGAGATAGAGGAACTGCACAAGAAAGGACAGCCTGTCCTTGTCGGAACGATATCAATAGAAAAATCAGAAGTCCTTAGCCACATGCTCAAAAAGAAAGGCATACCTCATTCTGTCCTGAATGCAAAATACCATGAAAAAGAGGCGGAGATAATCGAACAGGCAGGAAGAAGCGGCGCTGTTACGATAGCAACTAATATGGCGGGAAGAGGCACCGACATAGTCCTTGGGGGCAATCCTGAAGGACTTGCAAGGGACATTTTATCAGCCTCGGCTGATTCGCTGGGGCGAAGTGATAAAAAAAGTCATACTGATGCTGAGGAAGACTATAAACAGGCATTATTAAAGGCAGATGAGATTTGCATAAAAGACAGGGAAAAGGTAGTCAGCCTTGGAGGGCTGCACATCCTCGGCACGGAAAGACACGAAGCAAGAAGGATTGACAATCAGCTGAGGGGGCGTTCCGGCAGGCAGGGAGACCCGGGCTCTTCACGATTCTACTTGTCATTGGAAGACGATCTTATGCGGATATTCGGCTCAGACAGGATTTCAGGGTTGATGAGCAGGCTCGGCATGGAAGAAGACGTGCCGATAGAAAATAAACTTGTGTCAAGGGCGATAGAGAACTCACAAAAGAGAGTTGAGGCGCATAACTTTGACATAAGGAAACATCTCCTTGAATACGATGATATCATGAACAAGCAGAGGATAGAGATATATTCATTCAGGCGCGAGATACTGCAGGAAGAAGGGTTAAAGGAAAGAATATATTTTATGGCTGAAGAGACTGTAGATGAACTGTTGGCCATATACTGCCCTGAAGAAAAGCACTCTGAAGAATGGGACATGAAAGGGCTGCATGACGCTGTATTCGGCACATTCTCTTTAACGTATGTTTCAGCTTCAAAATCCTTGGAAGAGATAAGGCCGTCTCTCATGTCTGCCGTAAAAGAGGCTTACGAAAAGAAAGAAGCAGAAATTGGAAACGAGATGATGAGATACATAGAAAAGACTGTCATGCTTCAGGTGGTTGACACTCAATGGAAGGACCACCTTCTTGCGATGGACCATCTAAAAGAAGGCATCGGGCTTAGAGGCTACGGACAGAGAGACCCGCTTACCGAATATAAGAAAGAGGCTTTTGATGTCTTTGCTGAAATGACAGACAGGATATCCATTGAGGTGCTTAACCGGGTTTTCAAGATTCAGGTTAAAAAAGAGGAGGACATAAAAGAGATTAACAGAAAACAGCAATTGACTTACAATAAGAGTGAGACAGGCGCGATGCAGCAGCCGGTTCAAAAAGGGAAAAAAACCGGAAGGAACGAGCCATGCACATGCGGCAGCGGAAAAAAATACAAGAAATGCTGTGGTGTAAATGCCTAATGTTTTTTTAATAGGCCCGGGCCTTAACAAAAGGAATTTTGAGGATATACTGTCCCGCAACGGGTTTGAGGTCTCAAAATTCAGCTCTATTGAAACTGCGCTCTCACGGCTTGACGAAAAAGCAGACGTCCTGATAATCGAAAAGGAACAATACAAAAATAAATCATTTAAAAAATTCCTGAAGGCCTCCGCCGAAATACCAAAGCTTATAGTATCACTTGATTATTCTTTCCGCGGCTTTGCCGTATGGTTGAAGGAGTCATTAACCCGCCCTGTCTACAACCCCTTAGAAAAGGAGCTGCTCTATTTTATCAGGCTAATCCTGAAAGAAAAAAACACAAGGGAGGAAAATAAGACGCTCAGGCAGGAGCTTGATACTGCCAATAAGGAGATTGAATTTTTTGAAGATGTCGGGAAAACCCTTACATCCTCTCTTGAGCTTAATAAAATACTGGTTGCCGTGATGAGGAAGACAAAGGAAATTATAGGAGCAGAAGCATGGTCTGTGCTTGTCGTTGACGAAACAACCGGAGACCTTGTCTTTGAAAGAGCAGACACTAAAAAGGTTGAAAAATACAGGCTGAAACCGGGCGAGGGAATCGCAGGCTGGGTTGCTCAGGAGGGAATTCCGGTAATCGTGCCTGACGTTTCGCTTGACAAAAGATTCTCATCAAGGGTGGACAAACAGACGCACTTCAAGACAAGATCGTTAATGTGCGTGCCCATAAAAAGCCAAGGGCGTGTCATTGGAGTGCTCGAGGTTGTAAACAAAGTAACAGGAGAACCCTTCACAAAAGAAGACCTAAACCTGCTTATGAGGCTTGTTGATCAGGCCGCGCTTACTATAGAGCGCACAACCCTATACCAGAAAATGGCAGAGCTTGTAGTAACAGACGACCTCACAAAACTATTCAATACAAGATACCTGAACAGGACCATTGAAACAGAGATACAGCGTTCTAACAGATATAAGACATCCATATCATTGATATTCATAGACATTGACTATTTTAAAAACATAAACGACCAGCACGGACACCTTATAGGAAGCAAAATCCTTGTTGAACTGGGGCAGTTAATCATAAAATGCCTGCGCAGCATTGATATAGTTGCAAGATACGGCGGAGATGAATTTGTAGTCGTGCTTCCGCAGACGCCTCCTCATGCAGCAGTGCAGATAGCCGAAAGAATAAGAAAATCAGTTGAGCACAACACATTCCTTAAAAAAGAAGGTTATGCTCTCAAGATGACTGCAAGCTTTGGTGTTGCATCGTATCCTGAAAGCGCAAAGACCAAAGAAGACCTTATTCGCCTTGCAGATGAAGCAATGTACAGAGTGAAAAATACCACCAGAAACGGGGTTTATGCTATAGTATAGCCTGATGGCCCTCTTTAATTACGCTGCAAAAGAAGTTACGCTCAAGATCGTTTATTACGGCCCAGGCCTAAGCGGAAAGACAACCAATCTTCAGTATCTTCATTCAGCGCTCGACCCGGGAAAAACAGGCAGGCTGATTTCGTTAGCAACAGAAACCGACAGGACTCTGTTTTTTGATTTTCTTCCGGTTGAACTCGGTAAGATAAAAGACTTTTCTGTCAGATTTCAGTTGTATACAGTGCCCGGCCAGATTAAATACAATCTGACGAGAAAGGCGGTTCTTAAAGGAGCCGATGCCGTTGTATTTGTTGCCGACTCGCAGAGAGAAATGAAAGAGGCAAACATGGAAAGTTTTGCCAACATGAAAGAAAATCTCCTTTCAAATAATATAAACCAGGATAACATTGTCCTTGTCCTGCAATACAACAAAAGAGACCTGCCGAATATACTGCCTGTTGACGAGTTAAATAAAATCCTGAACAGCAGTGGTTATATATATCTTGAGGCAGAGGCAATTAACGGTAAAGGCGTAAAAGAAACTTTTCAAACTGTCACAAAACTGCTCATCAAAGACCTTTCAGAAAAGTATAAGTTTGATATTCAGCCGCCCACGCGGCCTGAAGAGGCATTCACGGCAGTTTCAGATGAAATCATGGAACAGCCGGCTTCTTCTTACGAAGAAACTATTCCGTCTGAAGAAACAGCAGTTTCTTCGTTTCCTAATGATGTATTGGAAGTGACTGCGTTAAAGGAGCCCATCCAGCCCTCCCTGCCTCAGCAGGAGACAGCATCTATGAAAAAAAATATAGGAGAACCTGAACCAAAAACCAATGAGCCGTCAGCACATTCATCGGAACAGATTGATAAGCTGCCGGCAAGTCTCAGGGAAAACACCTTGATGCTTGCCGGCATAAAATCAGCCATTAATGAGCTCCTTGATGAACTTAAAAAATCAAGAGAAGATCAGAAAGAGGTTCTGGCTATACTCAGAGGAATAAAAATAAATGAGACAATAGAAAAAATGAAAGAAAAAGAGAAAGAGAAAAAAGACCGGCTCACAAAATAAATTCACAGCCTCTCCAGCGTCCGTATCAATGCCTCTGCCTTTTTCAGGCTTTCATAATATTCTTTTTCAGGGTCAGAGTCTGCGACAATGCCTGCTCCTGCCTGAACATACGCGAATCCATCTTTTATGACAAATGTCCTGATAATAATATTCAGGTCCATGCTTCCCGAAAAACCTATATATCCGAAAGAGCCTGTGTAAGGGCCTCTCGCTACAGGTTCAAGCTCATCAATTATCTCCATGCACCGGACTTTAGGAACGCCTGTTATCGTCCCGCCCGGGAATGCCGCTTTTATCGCATCAAAACAGGTTTTCCCTGAAGCGAGATTGCCCTTTACATTGGAGACGATATGTATTACATGGGAATAGTCCTCTGTTATCATAAGCTCATTCACATGAACGCTTCCGTAATTACATACCCTTCCGATGTCATTTCTTTCAAGGTCAATAAGCATTATATGCTCCGCCCTCTCCTTCTCATTCAGAAGAAGCTCGGCGCGCATGAGTTCATCTTCTTTCATATCCCTGCCTCTCGGCCTCGTGCCGGCTATCGGCCTAGTCTCAATTACACCGTCGCTTATCTTTAACAACCTTTCAGGGGAAGAACTGGCTATCTGATAATCTCCAAAATCAATATAGCCTGCAAACGGAGAGGGGTTAATTGAACGGAGAATTTTATAAAGGCTCCATGGTTTAATATTTTTGATATCGGCTGACACCCTGATTGAAAGATTTATCTGAAAAATATCTCCGGCAGCGATATACTCTTTTGCCCTTTTTACAATATCCATGTATTGTTCTTTGGACATTTCATGGTTAAGCGCAGACGCGCGGAAGCGCGGAGGAGCGGAGGTTTTTTCTTTTGAACTTTGACACTTTGACACTTTGACACTGATTTTCCGGATTTCCTCTTCCGCTTCATCATATTTTTCAGCCCAGTCAACATCCACATCTCCATAACCCAATTCCGTATCACGAGCGCCAGGACAGACAACAATCCACGCTTTCTTATCCAGATGATCAAAGGCTATCAGCTTATCAATCATGAAAAAATGAACATCAGGAATCTTCAGGTTATCCTTTGTTGTTTTGGGAAGTTTCTCAAGATACCGGACAAAGTCATAACTCAGCAATCCAACCGCTCCTCCCTGAAAAGGAGGCAGAGACTTTATGGGTTTTTGTTCGTATGCCGCGACAAGTGATTTAAGTCTTGTAAGCGGATTAGTGGAAGATACGGCCCTTTTGTCTTTAGTGCTTATCTCTACATCGCCATCCTTTACCTTGAAGATTAAATACGGGTCAAAACCAATGAAGGAATATCTCGCAATATTTGCAGGTCCTTTTACGCTTTCAAGAAGAAAACTGTTTGGAGATATGAAAGATTCATAAACTTGATGAGGAGAAGAGTAAGGTATTTCCATGTAAACCGGAGAAATCTCTCCAGTTGTTGCAGACAACAGAAAATCTTTTTTAGCAGGCATAACCATCCTGCTATTTTACCTTATTTTAAATGACTCACACTACGCTGTGAGCATCTCCAGCGATATTAACTCTATTGCCCTGAGAGGATCACTGTGATTTAAAATGGACCTTCCCATGACTATATAGTCAGCGCCCTCTCTCAATGCCTGCTTCGGCGTCATTGTCCTGTGCTGGTCGTCAGGAGGATGCCATGACGGCCTTATGCCCGGCGTAACAATAAGAAATTTGTTTCCGCAGTGACTTTTAATTTTAGCAACCTCGTGGCCTGATGCGACAACACCATCCAGTCCTGCCTTGAGCGCAAGCGCAGAAAGATGCCTGACATGCGTGATAAGGCTGTGCTGAATACCCATCTCTGCCTTCAGGACATCCTGTGATATGCTTGTCAGAACAGTAACGCCAAGAATCTTGGGTTTTGGCAAATTCTCTTTAAGGCAGAGTTCAATCACAGAGTCCCTGCACATCTTCATCATATCAAGCCCGCCTGACGCATGCACATTAAACATATAAACACCAAGCCTTGTTGCAGCGACCGCCGCCTTTATAACTGTGGCAGGAATATCATGCAGCTTAAGGTCAAGAAAAACCTTTTTCTTCCTCTTATGTATTTTCTCAACTATCCTTGGCCCTGCTGATGTAAAAAGCTCCAGCCCGACCTTGTATATCTCTATCTGCTCTCCGAATTTATCCACAAGTTCAAGAGCATAATCAGGCTCTGACACATCAAGCGCTATTATTAATTTTTCTCTCCAGGGCATTAGCTCATCCTCATGTCTTTGAAAGGGTTATCCCCTTCTGTGCCTGATACTTCCCTGCTTTATCAGCATAAGAAGTCTCGCACATCTCCGATGCTCCAAGAAATATAAGCTGGGCCAGCCCCTCATTTGAATACAGCTTTGCGGGGACAGGCGCCGTGTTTGATATTGAAATGGTTATGTAGCCTTCCCACTCAGGCTCCAATGGCGTTACATTCACAATAATTCCTGAGCGCGCGTATGTTGATTTTCCAAGGCATATAACAAGCACGTCTCTCGGAATCTTGAAATATTCCAGAGAGCGCCCAAGCACATACGAATTCGCAGGAATTGTGCAGACATCGCCCTTAAAATCAGCAAAATGAGTCTCGCTGAAATTCTTGGGGTCAATCACGGCCTTTTCCTTAGCATCAAAAACCTTAAACTCATCGAATAATCTCATGTCATAGCCGTAAGAACTTACGCCGTAAGAGATAACCCCTTTTCTCACCTGATTCCTGTCAAAGGGAGCTATCATCCCCTTCTCAGCCATTTCTATTATCCATCTGTCGTTTTTTAGCATAATCTATAGGATGCGCCAGTTTTGAAGAAGATTAACATATCTTTTTTCTCTTTTCAATAGAACAGTTTTGTGATATTGTAAAGATACAATTTAGATTTTATAGAAGGAGGAATTTTATGGGACTATGGGACAGGGTTAAAAAGGACATCCAGAAAGGCGTTGATGAGAGCATTGCTGCTGTAAGAAAGGGAGCTACCGTTGCCGTTGAAAAGGCAGAGGAACTGGCAGAGGAAGGAAAGAGGAGATACAAAGTTTTTGAACTGAAAATGAAGGTTCAGTCAAATTTCACAGAACTCGGCGGAAAAGTTTACGATCTCGCATCAAAAGGCTCCAAGAACCCACTCCTTGACGCGAAAGTGATATCTGCTGTCAAAGGGGTAAAAAAACTTGAAACTCAGATTGCAAAACTTGAAAATATCCCACCCAAAAAGAAAGGCACACGTAAATCAAAACCAAAAAGAAAATAGATAGGGGTAAATCGAAAAACATAGAAAGACCTGTTCCAAAGATTCATAATAAAGGGGCAATAACTGTATGCATCAATGCCTCATGCCGGCTGCGGAAAGCGGGATGCGCGGGATTTGTAGGATGTCCGGGATTTATATCCAGATAAAAAGCAGTTGAAAAACAGTAGAAGTTTTCCCTGCAATGCAGGGAAAACTTCTACAAAAACAACGAGTCATAGTTAAAATTTTACTTTTGGAGTCTCTGCCTCGCCTTTTGGAATTTCATAATATTCTGCGGCAGACACGCTTGCCATGCTCGCGAAAAATTTTCCAAAAACAGTTCTTCTGTAAGTATTAACCAGCTGTACAGACTCATTATATCTCTTTCTCTCTACTGCAATTCTGTTTTCCGTTCCCTCAAGACTGTCCTGAAGCTTAAGAAAAGACTCATTAGCCTTCAACTGCGGGTACGTTTCTTTGAGCAGCAGCAGCCTGGATAGCACGCCTTCCAGCTGATTAGACGCCTGTATCTTTCCCTTTACATCTTTTGCCTGAAAATATTTTGTCCTTGCTTCCGCAATATTTTCAAAAAGCTCTTTTTCATGTCTTGCATAACCCTTTACGGTTTCGACAAGATTCGGAATAAGATCGTATCTCCTCTTTAACTGATTCTCCACCTGGGCCCAGCTTGCCTTGACATTTTCATCCATTGCAATAACCTTGTTATACTCTCCTATGGCCCATTTGAAACCTCCAAACCCGATTAACAGCAAAATACCAACTACTATTAATGTGATTTTCAACCCTTTCCCCATCAAAATCCTCCTTTATTCATAAATTCATACGATAAATTTTCCAGGCATAAATTGCCATATTTTACCATCCTCCGGATGAACCGCCTCCTCCGAAGCCTCCTCCGCCACCGCCGCCAAAGCTGCCGCCCCCGCCGAAACCGCCTCCGCCACCCCATCCTTCTCTTCTGCCTCCCCCCATTGAAGATGCCAGCAAAAGAAATATCAAGAGGCGGGGATTTTTTATGAATAGTATTACAGCTCCTATAAGAAGCAGTATGGTAAGAAACTTACTTATCTTACCACCATCTTTTTTGCGGCCCGCAGCATAGATACTCCTTTTTATTTTCGGCATTCCTGTTACTTCAATGCCGTGGCTCGATGCAATTTGGCCGGTTAAAGCTAATGCCGCTGCGTATATGCCCTTAGAATAATCTCCCTTTTTGAAATTCGGCGCCATATATTCTCTGCCAATGCTTCCAGTCAGGCTATCCGGAAGCACGCCTTCAAGGCCATAACCTATTTCAAACCTGTATTTCCTGTCCTGAATAGACACTACTATTAATGCTCCATTGTCTTTGCCTTTTTGGCCTAACTTCCATTTTTGGTGGGCTGTTTTTATAGAAAACTCTTCGAGCGATTCACCTTCGAGTGATGTAATGGTCAGAACAACAACCTGAGCAGTTGTTTTCTGCTCAAGCTCTTTTAAGTAACCGTTCAGATTTTGTTCAATGTTATTATCTACAATCCCGGCAAGGTCAACTACATAATTATCCGGCATCTCCGGTATTTGAGGCGTAACAGCAAAAGATTCCGTAATAATTAAAAAACATATTAATAGCGGTAAAAAAAACCACCTACACCTGAAGGTCATCTATTACTTTCCCAATCCTCTCGGTAGTTTCATAATATTCCTCAAAAACTGTATTCATTACATCCTTTGTAAGTTTTAGACGGCCTCTTTTTATATCTAAAATCCTCCTGAATATATCAGCATTTATACCTGTAGCAGCAGAGAGTTCCGATATAACATCATTTTTTAATATAGGCGGTTTTTTCCCCATGAGCATGATTATTCCTCGAAAAAGCGGCATATATCCCGTTATTAAATTCATAAAACGTTCTGTAAGTATGCGCCTGTCGCCCTGAGATGCAATATAAGCTTGTACAAGACCAATAAGTTTGCTCTTTATTTCTCTTTCGCATTGATGTCTCAAATCCGTCATTCTCACATCTATGCCATTAAGAATATCTTCTCCGAAAACTGTCTGATGAATAAGTTTGAAATCATGGAACTCCACAGGAAATACGTCTACGGATCTCATTATATATTCAGGGGTCATAATAAGCGGCGCTGCAACCCCCTTCTTCTTATATCTTTTACCTAACGGAGCAATCACCTCTATAAACCTCAAATCCATTTTTTTTAATACAAATATACTGTTGATGTCAGATGTTTTTTCATTATAGTCTGCTGTTACAGCGCTGCCGACTATATAAACCGAGTGTATATTTTCAGAATAATTATTAATAACTTCTGCAAGAAACGGCGCCGTCTTTTCAACAACCGCCGGCGATAATCCTTCTAATTTTATATCAGCCACTTTCTGACCTCCTGATTTAATCTCGTTCCCAAGTACAATAACACATGATCTCCAATTCGTCAAAAAAGTGAAGCATCGGTTTTGCCAATGACTGAGCAGATATTAAATGGCCTATATCGGATTGCAAGGGTTCAGAACGCATGCCCGATGCTAAAATGCACTTCTCCCTTACTTTCACCTGTTTCTCTGTCCAGTTTATGGCCATAGTCAATCCTCAGAGGGCCTACCGGCGTGTTGTATCTTATGCCTGCACCTGCAGTATATTTCATGTCTGAGAGCTTTACATCGCTGTTCTTTTTCCATACATTGCCGCCGTCAAGAAAAGTTACAAGGCCGAAACCTTTGGCAACATCGGTTCTTAGTTCAAGATTTGTCAGAATAAACATGTTGCCGCCTGTCGGAGAGCCGTTAACGCCTTTAGGCCCAAGCGTATCCTGTTCATATCCGCGGACGGTAGTCCTGCCGCCGAGAAAAAACCTTTCTACAAGCGGAAGGTCCGTTGTCTTCTCAAAACCCTGAGACATCCCGCTTTTTAAAGAAACAGCAACAACAAAATTTTTACTCAACGCCTTGTAAGCGCTTCCGTTGACAACTGCCTTTACAAAATTAGTTTCTGACAGAAGGTATCCCGATGCGGTTTTCACGGATATTCCTGCAAGCACGCCTTTTCTGGGGTCAAAAGGATTGTCCCTCATATCGTAAACTATACCAGGCCTTATCCCTGCAATTGCAAGCGTTCCAACATCTTCTTTCGTAAGTATGACGTCAGGCTTCACCTCAAAAGTTTTGACTAATGAAAAATCATAAAAAATCTCGCCTTTCACCCTTTCGCTGAATTTCTTCTCAAGGCCTACGCTCGCAGTATGCCTCCTGAGTTTATAACGCGTCTCACGGGTCTCTATGCTTTTCTCCGTCCTTTCTTCTTTTATGAGCAGTACTTTAAAGGGAAGCGGTCTGCCTAAAAACCATGGCTCGGTATAATTCACTATATAGCGCTGCTCAAGCGTGCTGACCTCAGTCCTGAATGATAACTGCCTGTTCATTCCAAAAAGATTTCTGTAGCTTACATCAAATGACCCCCTGAACCGCTCGTAATCCCCGTATCCGGCGCCAACCTCAACGGCGCCTGCTTTAGCCTCTTTCACCCTGATATGAACGTCTTTCTTATCTCCTTCTTTTTCTATCGGTTCCACATCAACTTCCGTAAATAAACCGATCTTGTAAAGCCTCTGCCGCGTCTTCGTGAGGAGAGATGGATTAAAAGGAGCGCCGTTTTCGTAAAGCATTTCTCTCTTTATTACCTCATTCTTTGTATCCGCATTGCCGCTTATTACAGTTTTCCCGAACAATGTCAGCTTTCCTTCATCAATCTCAAAAATGATATTCACCCCTTTTTCTCCGGCTTCGCGCTTTATATCAACCCTTGAGTCAATAAAGCCCTTACTCGAATAAAGGTCAATAATCTTGTATCTTGCATCCGATATATCAACTTCATTGTAAGGATCCCCTGTTTTTATTCTGACGGCATTTATTATTTCTTTTTTTGAGATAAAGATCGTCCCCTTTATCTCGATGCCTTCTATCAGGGTCTTTGCGCCTTCTTTAACTTTTATAATAATGTCCGCTTTTGAATCTTTTACTGCAATCCTGACATCATCTATCACCGCGTTCAGATAGCCGAGCGCATTGTAAAACTCTGTTAATATTGCTTTGTCCGACTCTATAAGGTCTGGATTGTACTGCTTCCCTTTTTTTAAGAGCATCACATCTTTCAGATTTTTTTCGGATATGGTTATTCCTTCGAAAGTTACAGAATCGACGACAACTTCGCTCCCCTCAAAAATAAAAAACCTGATAACAACCGTGTCCTTGTCCGATGTTATAACAGGCGCTACCTGAACATAAGGAAACCCCATGGAATGGTATAAGGACACAATCCTTGATATGGCCTCTTCAACAAGATCATCCCCGAAGTCTTCAACCTCAAAAAAAGGCGCCTCTTTAGCGAGAGCCTCTGAACTCAGCGCCGAGTTGTTTTCAAAAATGACTTCGAGCTTCTTACCCGGGTCTAAGTTAACGTCAAGATTGCCACTGCTGAAAGTATAGGGGCCGACAACAGGCTTAAGAAAATTATTTTTCTTATAATAAAGCCTCATTTTGTCTATTTCTTTTCTTAGCTTAACCTGGTCATAGATATCGCCTTCCTCTATTTTAATCAGTTCTTTATGACCTTTTGCATCCGCAGGCCCGGTGATTTTAATGCTTTTTATTATCTCAGGCATTCCCTCGTCTATTGCAAGTAAAAGATTCACACTGTAAGGCGCGCCTGCATTCTCTACAGCCGGTTTTATATCCGCATGAGGAAATCCCCTTTCATGCAATGCATTCTTAAGCTCCTTTACGGCATTTTCCATACGGTCATACCTCATAATCTGATCTTCTTTGAATGAAAAATGGTTTCTTATTATCTTCTTTGAAAGGCGTTTATTTCCGGCAATAACAATCTTCTTTATTATATCTCTCTCCCTGACCCTTACTATTATGAAGGTTCTGTCTTCATCCTTAACTTCAACAGATATGTCCTCAAATATCCCCTTGAGAAACGCCAGTTTCAGCCCGGCGCGGACAGCTGAAGGGTTAAAGGCATCACCAATCTTTATGTTTAAAATGTCCAGCAGTTCTTCGCTCTTCATGGAATGCAGCCCTGAGACATCAACTTTACTGACTGCAGCATATGATGTCTCAGCAGATACAACAGAGGGATGGTCAAGAAATGGCGTGAAAATAAAAATCAGAGATAATAAAAAAATAGTTTTTATCATTCTTCTGCGTTTATCCGGTAACCATAAGCATTTCATCTTGGATTCAGCCCTTTTTATTTAAATTCAAATCGGAATTTAATGTCTCCGCCAACGCTGCCTTTTTCATCCCGCACGCCGACCAGTGAGACATTTTTATCAAGAATGTACTCAAGCTTAAGCACCTGCTCCTCTGTAGAGCCCACGGCAGATGTGTAAGTCACAAAAAGTTTATCGCCTAAAAGCCTCTTTGATGCGGTAACTCTCGGGCCTACCGTGCCTGTGGACTTGGACACATAAGGATCCACCTGAACCCTGTCAAGCCCTGTTATGTTTCTTAACCTGTCTTCAAAAACATCCTGAACCTTGCCTGTCAGAAACGAAGCAGCCTCGCCGGCTCCGATTCCTCCCTCAAGGCCTTTTAATTGTTTCCCTATCTGCCCTACAGTAAGCAAGCTGAGGATATCCGTCTCCTCAAGAGGCGGATCAGAAACAAGAGAGAGGTTAAAACGCTCCATCTGTCCGTCAAGGCTCAGCCTTATGTTGTACCCTTTCACTATCGTCTGCGCAACGATCTCCATTACAGGGTTTATCCTGTTCTGATCAGTAAAATCAGCGCTTGCGCTCATTAGCCTGAATTCATTGTTCCTGAAGTAGACCTTGCCCTCCTTGGACTCAATTCTCCCGAAAAAAAGCGGCTGCCCTATCGTGCCTTTCAAAACCATATCCACTTTCAACGGCGCGCGCGCTATGTTGTTGTCCACAATGATATTTTCCGCTCCATATATCCTCACATTCAATACCGCTTTTTCTGCTCCGGTCAGCAGTTCACCCCTTGGCTTTTCTGCGGCCTTTGCCTTGAGAAGCCAGCTTTTCCATTCTAATCTCTCCCTATACCTAGCCCTGTTTACTCTTATATCGCCGGTAATATTCTGCGCATCAAGAGTCCCTTTATAGAGAACATTGCCGTAAAAATTAACAGAGAAATCTTTGGATACTGAAGTTGTGATATTGTTCAGTTTTGTATCGAGATAAAACCTCTTAAGCTTAAAACCGCTGCGATAGACAACCCCTGTCGCATCTATATCTCCGCCTCCAAGTTTGCCTGAGAGTTTGCGTATAGCAATCTTGTTTCCCTCAAAATAAAATAAACCGTTTATTGAACTGACTCGCTGGTGTATATCCTTTAATCCAAACAGCCCGTTGCTCACATTGAGATTGCCGCTTATCTGAGGGTTATCCCATTTACCTGCCACAGTCAGGGCAAAATCAGCATCGCCCCTCAAAGCGCCAATCTTATTTGAAAATCCCTTCAGAGCAGAAAGCGCCGAACTCCCTTCAAGGGATATATTGTACTCCCTGCCTATTTCCATACTGCCCCGCATGCGGAAAGAGGCATTTCCGCTCCGCATCGTAAATGCGGAAAAAGACATCTTTCTATTATCAAATTTAAATTTGATATCTGAATCATTGGAAAAGCTCTGTCCATAAAGAGAGGCATTAACCTGATTTAAAACTGCAGAAGCTGAAAAGGTTTTTCTGGTTCCTGACATTACCGCACTTCCCTTCATATTGACTACAAGGTCATCAGGAACATCCTTCAGCAAAGGCAGCAGAAGAAAGTCATATCTGCCTGACGACATGGTAAACTCTGCGCTCCACGGCAGTAAATCACTCAGATAGCCTTTTCCTTTCATAATTACCTTCTCATTGAAAAGCACAGCGCTGAACAGAATATCTTTATTTTTAATAGAAGTATTTATAGCGCCTGTGCCAAGCGGTTTGCCTTTAAATGTTCCGCCTGATAATTTCCCGTTTATAGTTATGGAGGGATTAGCAAAAGTGCCTGAACCTGCTGCATTTATATTCAATACCGCATCGTCAGGCATGCCACTCAGTCTCATATCTTTCAAAAATAGTTTATTGCCGGACGCATTGAATGAAAACTTCTCCATATCTGAAATACTTCCCTCAACAGTCATCGCAGAGCCGCCTTTCTTAATAAGAGCCCTTTTTACTGCGATGTCTTTATGCCTGTAGGAGAAATCCGTTGCCAGAGAGTCTGCTGAAAATTTATAAGCCTCTGCGTTGGTTACAGTTGCAGAGCCTGAATATTCGGGATAGGAGGCATTGCCTGCTATTTTAAAATCCGTATTCAGTCTGCCCTTCAATGGAAGTTTTTTATAAAATGCCGTTGCCAGCCTTTCAATATCAGCGCCTTTTAATGATACTGCAAGATTGTAATCAGGCTGTTTCAAATCGAAAATCCTCTTAGCAGCGTTAAACTTTACATGTCCTCTTGCAGTATGCTCCTCATCTTTTGATTTAACAGACAATTGTTTTATCTCAAGGAGATTTTTCCTGTAAGACAGCTCGCCGGAAACATTATCAAGACCGTAACCTCTCAGGGATGCTGAATTCATACTCACTGCGCCGCTTATGAGCGGGTCATCAAATTTTCCGGTTATTGTGCCTGTAAATTCGCCTGTGCCTTTCAGAAGGTCAAAATAAGGAGACGTGAGGTCTGCTATGTCATGAGTTATAAGTTTTCCTTTGAGGTTGAGCGCTGAAGCAGATATAGCAATCGTGCCGTTTATATCCAGAGCTGACTTTTCAGTTCTGACTTCTGCATTAGAAAGGGAAAGTATATCACCCTGCACCTTAAATTCCCCTTTTATTCTCTTTACTCTCCCGATTAAATCGCTCCCCGTATGCTCGCTGTTGTAACTAAACCATCCGGATGGATTAAATTCGCTGTCAGAAGAAAAAAGCTCTCCCTTTACCTTGCCCTTCGGAGCCTCTATATCCATACCGATAAGCTTAAAAGCCGGCTGACTGTCAACATCCGTAAAATTCACCCTCACTGAATATCGATCAATATTCGGCATTTTAAAAGTTGCCTCTGCGTCTGCCCTGCCATTGTAAAGAGCTGCCTTACCGTTTTTAAAACTCATGACTCCGTTGCCGTAAACTATATTGCACTTGAGGCTGTCCACAGCAACATCAAAAAGAGTTCCTTTTTTAAACGTTGCCACCGCTTGGCCCGTAATCTTTGAACCCAAAACGCTTATCTTCCCGTCAAAATCCACCCAGCCTTCAACTCTCTCTTTTATTTTGAGAATTTCCATCAAAGACTGAAGATAAAAATTTCCGCTGACTTTGATATCAACAAAAGGAGCGCCTTCTCCAAATTTTATATCGCCCTTTGCGGATATTTTTCCCTCACCGCTGCTTTTCAGCCCCAAAATTTTTTTTACAGAATCAGCGGAAAGTTCAACAGTTGTCTTTATATCGCCTTTCCCTTCAGCAGAATAAAAACCTCCTGCCTTCAGTTCTGAACCATAGGCACTAAGAGTCACGTTCTTTATATCAATTCCGTCTTTCCTGAAAAACAATACAGCATCTGCGCCAACTTTCAATTCAGGGAAACCCTGAATATTGAAGATAAATTCTTTTATGCCGGCTTGCATTCGCGCGGTTTCACCTAACAAAATCTCACCGCTCAAGCCTTTGCCTCTTAAAACAGCGCCATACGCAGGATCATAAAAGCCAAATCCTCCATCACGCACTTCTATCACATCCACAACAACTTTCAGCTTCTTGGGGTCTTCCTTGCTCAAATACTCTTTAACCCTCTTGATGATATCCTCCGCCTGTTCCCTGTCAGTCCATAACTCAGGCTCTTTCAGCACTATTCTTTTCAGCGCTATTTTTTTTCTCCGTATTGCGGACAACTTCGGATAGCCCTTTATCCTGCCAACAGTCAAAACCCTGTTGCCCTCATCATCAAACAGTTTCACGCCCTTGGCCTCAATGAATAACGGGAATAAATTAAGGTATATTGACTGGGCTATCACCTTGCGGCCTGTCATGTTCTCAAGTTCGGGCAGTATTATTTTCTTTAAGGCATTTGATATGTACGGGCCGCGGGAAACAAAGATAATTATCCCTATGAGCAGTACACCCGTGGAAAGATATGCTATTCGTTTTATCCTTTTAGATTTTTCCATAGAGATTCCAGCAATTTCACAGCTTTAAGCCCGTTAACCTTTTTGCCGTCATGCTGAATATAAAAAACGTCCTGAGCAAGGCCTGATTCAGTATTAACCCTTGCCGATATTATATTCAGCCCGCTTTCATGCATAAGATTAGACACATCATAGAGAAGGCCGTGCCTGTCCTTTGAAAAAAATTCAACGACCGTGCTTTCCTCGGAAGTCTCATTATCAAGTTCCACAAACACGTCAAACTTTCCGTTAACCTCTTTTGCGATACCGCGCAGAATTATCGTTCCGGCTCCCGCTGTAACATCCTTAAGCCCGTTTTTAATAACATCTTCCATTTCATTCCACCAGAGTTCTTTCCAGTTTGAAACTTGAATTTTATCAATAACAAGCCCATTTTTACCAGTATACAGCCTGGCCCTTACTATATTCAGCCATTTTGAAGAGAGCAATCCGACTATCCGTGAAAAAAGCCCGGGGCTGTCCCATGCGCCAATTGTTATCTCTGTTATGCCCCGTGCTTTTTCACTTATTGATACTGCAAAACCGTCTTTCCGGACACTGCGCGCAAGGTTGTAATCCTCGTATATTTTTTCAGGAGGCGTTGAGAGCAGGTACTTCTCAGGCATCTCATTAAGGAAACTGCTTAATCCCTCTCTGTCGGCATCTGCACAGGAAGACAGAATACTTTCTATATAAGCCGCTGGGTCTTTCCTTATTCCGCGGAGATGATTTAAGGTCCTTTCATAGAGGTCTTTAAGGAGATAGGCCTTCCACTCTGTCCAGAAATCAGGATTGACGGCAGACATATCCGCATAGGTCATAAGACAGAGCGCCGTAAGGCTTTCCTCGTCGCTTGCTGAATCGGCAAACTGCGCTATAACCTCAGCATCCTCGATCTCCCTTTTTAATGCAACAACAGACATCAGGATATGGTTTCTGACAAGGAATTCTATCCTTTGGCGTTTCTCAATATCAATATTAAACCTCTCCACAATATTTTTAAGCCTTTTATATCCTTCCTCTTCATGATACCTGCCTGCAGCCTTGCCTATGTCGTGAAAGAGCAATGCCATAAACAGTATTTCTCTTTCCTTTATATTCTTCATAATCCCGGCGAGATGTTCAAGGTTTTTATACTTTGTAGCAGCTAAGCTCTCAAGGTTTTTTATCGCAAGCATGGTATGCTCATCAACCGTGTACCTATGAAAGGGCTCATGAATCACAAGAGATTTCAATGCGCCGAATTCAGGAATAAATCTGCCAAGCACACCTGTTTCATGCATCTCCCTGAGGGTCTCATATACCCTTTTCCCCTTGAATATTTCAAGAAAAAACGCTACAGCCTTACGGGAATTCCTGGCCTTTCTGCCAACTAAAAGCAGATTGCGCTTAATATCTTCCCTGAGAGCGTGGCTGAAATATCCTCCTGTTTTTGAAAAGGCGTAAAAAGCCTCAATAATGCCGGCAGGGTTATTATTTAAAAAATCCCTCTCTGATGAGATAATCACGCCTTTATACAAAATAAAATTATCCGTTATTTTTTTCTTTCTTGCTGCTCCCCATCTCCATGTAATCAGCCATTGCCTGAGGCACATGCCTGATATTGTGGATGTTATTTCCTTTACGGCGCTTGCCTTAAGATAAAAATACCGCATAAACCTCTCTGAGCCGGAAAACTTCTTTGAAGCATTAAATCCCATCTTTTTTGAAACATAATCCTGAACGCCGAATGAAAGAGCGTCATCCTTCCTATTGCTTATGAGATGCAGGCAGAATCTCACTTTCAGCAGAAAATCGTATGCCTTAATAAGCCTCCTGAAATCATTCCTTGAGATAACATCTGCTATGCCTTCAATGTTATTAATCTTCAGCGCAATCTTTGAAAGCCATAGCACTGTATGTATGTCCCTGAGCCCTCCCTGCCCTTCCTTTACATTCGGTTCAAGCAAGAACACAGAGCCGCCAAAGTCCCTGTGCCTCTTCTCCATTTCTTTCAGCTTCCCGCTTATGAAATTCTTCTGCTTTCTGTATGCAAGCTCAGGATAAACTCTCTCATGAAAGCTGTTATATAGTTCCCTGTCTCCGGCGATAAACCTCGCTTCAAGCAAAGATGTATGTGTGTGCAGGTCTTTTTTTGCCTCTGCAATACATTCATCGGCAGTCCTGAAGCAGTGGCCGATTGTAAGCCCTGCATCCCAGAGTTTATAAAGCACGGATTCAACTTTTTTTGAATCTGTTTTGTCCTCCGCAAAAAACATAATATCAATATCAGAATAAGGAGCAAGCTCTGCCCTGCCGTATCCTCCGGTTGCAATAAGTGCGAGAGGTTTTTTTGATTCTATTGAATTGAAAATATCAACAAGAAAGTCGTCTATTTTTTGCGTATAAAAAGCTGCAAGCTGCCTGCCGCTTAATTTATTGAAATTCTCTTCAATTTCCTTAAGAAAATCCATTATGTATGATACTATATGAGGTAGGATTAAGAGTAGGGATGAGAGGCAAGGCTCAGCGTCTTCAGGCGTTGGCGATATAATCTCTTCTTTGTCTTCCTTAATGTTCGGATATTAATTGTTATAGCAAAAAATTAAATGAATAATTTATCAAAGGGATCACCAATATTTAAACCCGAAAATGAACCCTACCTTGGAAGGGAGTCTGTATATCATTTTGATCAGGTCATTCTCTCTTGCTTGGAGGCAAATGCCGAAATTGCCGCGTACACCCATAAAAATAAATTGAATGATTTACAAAAAGCAGCATGTCAAATTATTCCTCAAGGTATAAACTTAGCATTAAGCATCCGTGAGCTTGTCCGGCAAGGTTATCTTTTTGCATCTGCAGTTTTGATGCGTCCCCTCATAGAAAGAGCAGCAATCATCTCATACTTGCATGAAAAACCAGAAGAGGTTTCATTGTGGCTAAATGGCTGGCAATACAGAGAGCGGCCCAGTCTTGCAATGATGCTCGCAACAATGAATAAAGAAGTGGACACAAAACAGGCTCAAGAAATCTGCAATACTTTTAACTCGCTAACCCACGGCGATCCAATAGGATCATCTTTTAATTTAGTAAAACTTACGTCTGGTGGTGTCGGCTACTCCGTGGGCAAAGTGCTCAATGAACCAGAATTTTGCGATTTTATTTGTTATCAGTCATATTGTTATTTAATTGTCATAATGGGTAGAATGGCAGGATGTTTCCCTGAAACAAAAAAATAAAAGAACAACTCACTCCATCTGACACGGTAAAACCGTACTGCTGATTTCAGTCGTTCTAACTCAAACCTTCTTAAACGCCAGCACTGCATTCACCCCGCCGAATCCGAATGAGTTGGAAATAGCGGTTTTAATCTCAGCCTTTCTGGTTTTAGTGATATAGTTCAAATCACACTCAGGGTCTTTTGTTTTGAGATTTATAGTCGGAGGAATTATGCCCTCACAAATGCTCATCAGCGTAACAGCCGCCTCAAATGCGCCTGATGCCGCAAGCATGTGCCCTGTCATGGACTTTACAGAACTTATCGGAATTTCATAAGCCCTTTTGCCAAAGGCGAGTTTTATAGCCTCTGTTTCTGCCTTATCGCCGAGAGGCGTTGATGTAGCGTGCGCATTGATATAATCCATATTCTCCGGCAACAAACCCCCTTCTTCCATCGCAAGCCTTATCGCCCTTGCCTCTCCTTCTGCGCTGGGCCTTGTCTGATGGAATGCATCCGTGGTATTTCCATATCCGATAATCTCGCCGTAAATCTTAGCCCCTCTTTTTAAAGCAGCCTCATAATCTTCAATGACAAGGACACATGCGCCTTCCGCAAGAACAAAACCGTCCCTCGTTTTATCAAACGGCCTGCTTGCTGAGGCATCGTTTATTTTTGACAAGGCTCCTGATACGCCATACCCTTCTACGCACAAACTGCATATCGGAGCCTCTGTGCCTCCGGCAAAAACCATATCCGCATAGCCAGATTTTATCAACCTGTACGCCTCGCCTACTGCATTTGCTCCTGATGAGCAGGCATTCGATATGCCGAGACAGTGACCCTTAATCCCGAGCTTCTGCGCAACATAAGATGCTGCGGCATTCACGCTTGTTGAAGGCATGAGATAGGGAGACAATTTGAAGCTTTTAGCTTTCAGCTTCCAGCTTTCAGCTTTTTTTTCTAAATCCTGATCGCTGATGGCTGACCGCTGACATCTGATAGCTTTTTCTATCGTAGATATGCCGCCTCTGCTTGAGCCGATAATCACACCGCCCGAAGCGAGTGACTTCTGCGCTAATTGCGCATCTTCTGCCGCCATAAAAGAGGCAGCAACCGCATACTGAACAAATGGGTCAAGACGGACCATCTCTTTTTGAGACAGATACAGTCCTGCATCAAAGCCCTTTAATTCTCCTGACATTTTCCACTTCATCGGGGGAACATTAAATCTTGTTAGAGGAGCTATGCCCGATAATCCTTTTTTAACAGACGTCCATGATTCATGGAATGAATTACCAAGAGAAGTGACTGCGCCGATGCCTGTTACAACAACTTTTTTCATTGTCAACTATGATAGCATATCCGGTTTACAATGATGCCAACTCAAAACCCATTGCGCTTTAGAAAATTCCATGTTTGAAATCAGAAAGTTTTTCCTACCATTTCCTATGCTAATTATGTTATCTTTTTTAGAGAGGAAAAGGTGCCCGGAGAAATCCTGAAAAAGAAGCGTGAAGAATTGGGGTATAACCTCAAGGAAATTGCCAAGACCCTGAAAATAAGATCCGATTATCTAAAGGCAATTGAAGAGGGAACCTTTGAAAAACTTCCTGTAGAGGTTTATACAAAAGGCTACATCAGAGAGTATGCCAAATTTCTTAAAACAGACCCTGAAGTTGTTATAAAGGCTTATATAGAAAAGCTATCGCCTCCTGTAATAGAAAAACAGCCTGACCCCATTACCCCTGCTGAAAATACCGTTAAAGAAGAGAAAACCGATAAAAGATACTCTGCAACTGCAATCACACTGTCAGCAGCGGCAGTTGCAGCTTTATTAATTGCTTTCTCCCTGCTTTTTTTTGCTCCTGAAGAACCCAAAACACCTCTGCCTGAAAAAACAGCGCCAACACCGCCCGCGCTGCAACCCGGCAGCCATGTTCAAGAAAAAGAAAATATTAAAAAAGCAAAAACAGAAGCTGCGGCAAATCCGCAAGTAGAAAAAACAGCTAAAGAACATAGCTTGGAAATTCTCGCTTCAGACAAAACATGGATTCTTGTAACTATAGACAATACAGAGTCAAAAGAACTGCTTCTGAACAAAGGTGAGTCGGCAAAGCTTTCGGCAAAAAAAGGTTTTTCTCTGAAAATCGGCAATGCCGGCGGAATCAAGCTGATATTTGACGGAAAAGATATGGGACTGCCTGGAGAAAATGGCAAGGTCATAACACTCAATCTCCCGTCCGATATAAATTTCACGCGTTAAAAAGCAATTTTCTTAAAACAATGATTGACTTTAAAAAAATTCCGATATTCGGCACGTTAAATACTTCCGACATGGAGGAAGTAAAGCCCTATCTCATCCCTGCCAATTTTAAGAAAAAAGAGGCTATATTCTCCGAGGGAGATTCGTCCGACTGGCTTTATGTCGTGATTAAAGGCAAGGTCAAGATTACCAAGCTCTCACAGAGCGGAAGAGAAATCATCCTTGAAATCATTTCTCCGATGGATTTTTTCGGCGGAGTTGCCGTAATGAGAGGCTTCCCCTACCCCGCAAATGCCGTTGCGATGGATGATGCGGAGCTTTTAAAAATATCACGAAGCAACTTAATGCGCATACTCGACAGGTTCCCCAACCTTATGTATTGCATGGCGATGAATATCGGAGACAGAATCAAGGGCTCCCATGAGGCGCTCAAAAACATCGCTATTGAAAAAGTAGAATCAAGAATAGCCTCTATGCTCATAAAGCTTGCTGATAAAGCTGGCTCCGAGCCGCTCGGAGACGGCAGCGTTACTATCGACATGAAACTTACAAAACAGGATATTGCCGAGATGGTAGGCACAACAGTTGAGACTTCTATAAGAACCATGTCCAAGTTCAAAAAACTCGGCATTGTCTCCGAAAAAGGCGGAAAGATCGCCATCAAAGATATAAATAAGCTCAAAGCCCTTTGCGGGTAATGCAGTTTTTTGTCATTCCCGTTTTCACTGGAATGACAACCATTCCTTACTCCGGCTGTTTTGAATACAAAGTTGCAACCATGTTGTAGAAGAACAGAAATATTGAGACTGTCTCAACCACTCCGAAAGCAGCGGTAATGCTCCTGTAAGAATCTGTCTGATTATAAACACCGAGAGTATAGAACAACAGCATTCCCACAAGGCCAATATTCGCAAGCCAGAACTGAACCTCTCCCATAGTCTTGCTCTTCAAAAATCTGCCTGCAAATTTGGGGAGTATATGGTAACCGACCCCGAAAATCATCATGGAGACCCAGCCAAGAAGCATAAGATGCGAGTGCACAAACTTAAACTGCATCAAAGACGGATTGCCGAACATGAATATCCCAAGCACTGCGGCAATTGTGAGATACACAATACTCATCAAAATAAAGTTTTTCACAAATCTGTCCATTAATACCTCCTGAATTTTATTTATACATAAATTATATCATTACATATACGATTGCTATGATTAAAGTCATAAAAAGCTAAAAGCTGCCAGCTAACAGCTAAATATGATATGCATCATAGCATCTGTTTTCGAGTCAGTGTAACCTAAAGTTAAGAACTTTAAAAAAGGAGGTTGAAATGAAAACAAATATTATTGAAGGATGCCCGTCATGCTCTTCTATTGGAGAGTTGGCAAAAGAGACCGAAGGGAAAAAGGATTACAGGCTCTCTCACTGGCCCATACAGATTAAACTTATGGGAACGGTCATCCCGTTCCTGAATAATGCTGACCTGCTTGTGGCCGCCGACTGCACGGCATTTGCGGTTCCCGGATTTCAGGAAAGGTTTCTGAAGGATAAAAAACTTCTGATAGGCTGTCCCAAACTGGATAATGCACAAGCCTATATTGAAAAGTTCACCGAGATATTCGGCAATATTCCCATTAAAAGCGTTTCATGCCTGAGAATGGAAGTCCCCTGCTGCGGAGGAATGACAGCAGTATTAAAGGAAGCGATAAAGCTGTCAGGGAAAAACATCCCGCTAACCGAAACTGTCATAGGGGTTAAGGGCGATGTGCTTTCCGAGAGGGAAGTATGACACATATCATAAACTTCTTTTGAGTTTATGGTTAAACTTAAGACAAGCAAAGGCAAAGACCGAAAATAAAGGAGGCGAAGATGATAGCTACAAAGACAAGATTCACAAAAGACAGCGTAATAGGAGACATAGTAAAACACAGCCCTTCTGCTTCGAAGGTTATAGAAAAGTATTTCGGCAACGGCTGCTTCACATGCCCGGGCATGAAGGTGGAATCTCTCTCATTCGGGGCAATGATGCACAACATTGACCCTAACAAGATTATTGAAGAACTAAATTCACTGGAGGATTAACTTATGGAAACGAAATGTTTTGTATGCGAAAAAACAGACAAGGAAGTAGTCTATCTTAAGTGCATCCATGAGGGAAAAGAAAAGTTTGTGTGTGTGAGATGCCTGCCGGTTCTTATACACGGGGCGCATTAAAGCAAAGCAATATTAACCGCCTTGCAGATTATTTTCTATGGCATTTTAAATGGCGTTCATATCTAAACAGAATCCTTTTAAAATGCCACACTCCTTTGCAAACGAACAGTTATGCTCTGCGGGGGACTGCCTCCAAAAAAATCCAAAAATCTGTAAATATGATTTAAATCATACACACAAAAAACAGGTTCACCTATCCTAAGCGCGACATGTTCTCATTGTCAAGAGTTACAAAATTGTATTGACTTCTGTTTCAGCCTTGCTATTCTTAATTTATAAGTGGGTGAGAAGCATAACAAAAAGCGGCAAGGCAGGAGATGGGGGACATCGAATTTTAAATTTTCAAAAAGGAGGGATTAAATGAAAAGGAGATTTTTTATAGCATTTATGGCAGCGCTTGCAATTTCCTTGTTAATTGGAGCCTATTACACAAGTGCAGATGCTGAAAAGGCAAAACCGTACGCAGGCACAACTGCTAAAAAAGCAATGCCGGCAGAAAAAGGAGTGAAAGCTGAGACCTGCTATTCATGCCATTCCGATATCAAGGATTTCCATGCGAAAGGAAAACATGCAAAGGTCAACTGCTCAAACTGTCATGAAGGGTTGAACAGTCACGTCAAGGACGCAATGACAAAGCCTGTTACAAGAACAGACCATGCTGTATGCGGCAAATGCCACAAGGAACAATATGAATCATTCGTATCCGTGAATCTCGAATCGAAGGCAAAGGTAGAGAAAGCTACATTCAAGAGCAGGTCACCGTTATTTGACAAGCTTATGATGCCTCACGGATTTGTAAAAGAGCATGCAGAGCCGAGAAGCCATATATTCATGCTCGTTGACCACCTGACAATTGACAGGGGTTACGGAGGCCGGTTTCAGCTTAAGGACTGGACAAAGATACTTGATGCTAAAGGCGCAGAGAAATCAGCATGGGGAATTCTTATGGATAAAGACCCCTCCACTTCCGACCAAAAGGCATTCATACCTCAGTCGGCAACAGCAGCAAACTCTGTATGTTTGCAGTGTAAGTCACAGGATAACATTCTGAGATGGAAGTACATGGGAGATAAAGACCCGGCAGCAAAATGGGACAGGACTTCAAAGGTTGTTGATCTTGCAAAAGACCTGAAGCATCCGATGAACTGTTATATGTGCCATGACCCGCATTCCACACAGCCGAGGGTCGTAAGAGACGGCCTTATAGAAGCAGTTGTTGACAGAGGAAAAGGCACATATCCGTATGACAAAGAAAAAAGCAGTAAGATAACCATGAAAAAGGTAATGTTCCGTGACTTCAGGGCGATAGGAATACTCAGTAAAGCTGATTCTAACCTAATGTGCGCGCAGTGCCATGTTGAATACAACTGCAACCCCGGACACGATCCAAAGACAGGAAAAGCAATCGGTATGACTGACAGGAGGACAAACTACTTCCCATGGGCAAATGTCTTTGATATCAATAAAACATACGAAGAGCTCGGATTCAAAGATTTTAAACATGCTGTCACAGGCGCTTCGCTTACAAAGATGCAGCATCCCGAGACAGAGACCTTCTGGGGAAGCAAACACGAGAAAGCAGGCGTGGAATGTAAAGACTGCCACATGCCGAGAGTTAAAAAGGCTGGAAAGACAGTCACATTTCATGGACAGAGAAGCGCAAGGTATATGTTGAAAGATACCTGCCTCAACTGCCACAAGGGCTGGACAGTAAAAGAGGCGGAATATCAGGTTGACGCCATTCAAAATTACATAAAGGGAAAACTCACAAAGGCTGAGTTCTGGCTTGGCCAGTTTATAGACACCTTTGCAAAGGCTAAGGCCAAGGGCGTTTCCGAAGATGTGCTCAAAGACGCAAAGAAACTGCATGATACTGCCCATACATACTGGGAGTGGTGGACTGCCGAAAATTCAGACGGTTTCCATAACCCTGATGCAGCGAGAGAATCTCTCACAAGGTCTATTGACGCATCCCAGAAAGGCATCAAAATACTCAACGATGCGATGGCTCCAAAACCAGCAGCAAAGTAATCTAAGCGACACAGGACAGAAGGGCATATTAATGCCCTTCTGTCCTGCCTGACTCAAGGACAATGAAAGTTGTTTTCACTCAAATTCTAATTTCCTCTACCTAAAACAATACATCAAATCAACCCTTGCATTTTTAAAAACTGTGCTATGATTTAAATCATAGAACTAAAATACGGTTAACCTTAAAATTGTTCTGAACAAACACCGGATTATCTCCGAAAATCTTGAAGGAGGCGCTTATGAGCAATAAGGCTGTAAAAAATCTCTTTATCTATGGCAGTCTCTTCTTCTTTGTTATCTTTCTCGCCCTTACGTTTGACACTATGGGAAAACTTGATAAGAGGGCTCCCGAGATAACAGAAGACGTGAATGCAGGGAAAATGGCCTGGCACAAGTATGACTGCATCGGATGCCATACCATTTTCGGAAATGGTTCTTACTTTGCGCCTGACATGACAAAGACCGCTGAGAAGAAACCAAAGGAGTATCTTAAAAAGTTTCTTATGGATCCAAAGGCTGTCAATCCACAGGCATCAATGCCTAAACTTGGAATAAGCTCTGAAGAGGCTGACAAACTGATAGCGTTCCTCGAATGGACTTCAAAAGTCGACACCAACGGCTGGCCTCCAAAACCAATTCTTGCCACAGCAGCAGGCGTTGGAGGAAAAGAGCTTACTGCAGGGCAGAAAACCTACCAGTCTCTCGGCTGTTCAGCCTGCCACATGATAAACGGAATCGGAGGTACAACAGCTCCTGAACTTACTTATGTCGGAGGCAAAAGAGACAGGGCATGGCTTACAGGCCATTTCAAAAATCCGTCAGCATACGTGCCCAATTCTGCAATGCCTGCTTATGGGAATCTGAAAGAAAAGGAGCTTAATGACTTAACTGATTACATGCTTACGCTTAAGCAGGAGGGAAAAAAATGACGATAAAACATGAAAGTCAAAAAATAGCGCAGCATTTCTATACATTTGCCGTGCTCTTGTTCCTTGTGCAGGTGCTGGTCGGCATAATTGCAGCAGTCCAGTTCATCTGGCCTGATTTCTTCATCCTGAACTTCAACACAATAAGGACTCTCCATATCAACGCCCTTGTGGTGTGGCTGCTTGTGGGGTTCATGGGCGCAACCTATTATGTTGTTTCTGAAGAATCGGAGACTGAGTTATGGAGCCTCCCCCTTGCAAAGTTTCAGTTCTGGGCAACGGTCGTAACCATCACTACAGTGGTTCTCGGCTACATTATTATGGGATTATACCCACAGGCAAACATCCTTGTATTCGGCACACGGCTTTTAAATGAAGGCAGGGAATATATCGAGGCCCCCCGATGGGCAGATGTATTGATCGTCATCTCGGTGCTCCTCTTCCTCCTGAAC
The DNA here is from genome assembly GCA_001805105.1 of Nitrospirae bacterium GWF2_44_13. GTDB lineage: Bacteria > Nitrospirota > Thermodesulfovibrionia > Thermodesulfovibrionales > UBA1546 > UBA1546. The sequence continues at coordinate 46,977 of MHEE01000016.1, forward strand.
TGTGCAATGACCGTGCTCAAGACAAAGAAGTGGACAGGCATTCAGGGTGTTCTCCTCGGCGGCCTTGTTTTCCTCGCCCTGATGTATCTGCCCGGCATGATGTACGCAAAGAGCATGGTAAAAGACCAGTTCTGGTGGTGGTGGGTTGTTCATCTCTGGGTTGAGGGCGCATGGGAAATCATTGCAGGCGCGCTTCTTGCCTTCATGCTGATGAAGACCATCGGCGCAAAAAGAGAGGTAGTTGAAAAGTGGATGTATGTTGAAGTGGGCCTTGTCCTGTTCACAGGAATACTCGGCACAGGCCATCATTACTACTGGATAGGGACACCTGAGTACTGGCTCTGGGTCGGCGGTATATTCAGCTCACTTGAGCCAATTCCATTGCTTTTGATGGTATGGAACGCATTCAGGACAACGAGAGAGACAAGAAATGTGGAGAACAAGGTAGGGCTTTATTATACAGTAGCTAATGCAATATTCAATTTCGTAGGCGCAGGGCTATGGGGCATAATACACACCCTGCCGCAGGTAAATAAATGGACGCACGGCACACAGATAACAACAGCGCACGGGCATCTCGCATTCTACGGCGCATATGTTCTTCTTGTAATGGCAATGATATATGTAACGCTTCCTGCAATCAGAGGCGTTAAGGAATTTAATCCATCAAGGGCCTTTCAGTCCTTCTGGTGGATGACAATATCAATGGTGTTTATTGTTCTCACTATCACAGGCGCAGGAATGGTTCAGACCTATATGGAAAGGCTCATGGGGCTTGATTATGTAGCTGTAAAGGCAAACTACAATCTCTGGTTCTGGATATTCAGGGCGATATTCGGCGTCGGCTTTCTTATCGGCGTGGGGATATTTGTAGTGGACTACTTCAAGCTTGGCAAAGAGCCTGCTACGGCAAGGGCATAACTTAAGAATACGAGGGCGGTTGAAACCGCCCTCGTATTCGTCTATCATATCCACATGAAGAATTTTCTCCTGATTTTCTCCATCACTGTTTCTTTATCATGTATTGGCCCTTTTTTATCTTCTGCAACAACCGAATATGCACGCCAGACAGGCTTCGAATGTAATGAGTGTCATGCTGAAACTACCGGCGGCGGCAAGTTGACAAAAGAAGGGGAGGAATTCAGGGATGATTTAAAAATTAAAGGGCTTTACAGGCCTTTGACGAATGCGCAGAAGGTTATACGTTTCATCGTCGGATATATACACCTGTTTTTTGCAATTATATGGTTCGGCACAATACTCTATGTTCATATACTTTTAAAACCTGCATATGCGTCAAAAGGGCTTCCGAAAGGAGAACTGCTTCTCGGCTGGCTGTCAATAATAGTCCTGACTGTAACAGGCTTTCTCTTGTCCATCTCCAGAATACCATCATGGAAGATGCTGTATACAACAAGATTCGGGATGCTTCTGAGCATTAAGGTTATCCTTTTTTTGATAATGGTATCTACGGCAGTTATAGTCACAGCATTTATTGGCCCGAAGATGAGGTGGAAATGGGGGCTAAAGGGAAAGGTGGAAATACCACAGGGCAAGTGTGACCTTGCATACGAGGAGCTCCACACATTTGACGGAAAAGAAGGCCGCCCTGCATATGTCGTATACAAGGGATTAATATACGACGTAACAGCAAGCAAGCTCTGGAAAAACGGCTCTCATCTCTCAAAACATCTTGCGGGCCATGACCTGACGGATGCATTAAAAACGGCGCCTCACGGAGAGGAAAAGATTTTTGCAATGCCTCCGGTCGGAAAACTCTTACCGACATCTAAAAAATCTAAAATACCATTCTATGAAAAATTATTCTATTTTTTTGCCTATTTAAATCTTGTCTTGGTATTTCTGATTATTTTTATTATAGCGCTCTGGAGATGGTGGTAAAATTACAATTATGACTTATATCATAGTGCGCCCCCTCCCTCCTGTGTTATTAATAAAGCATGAAGCTGACAATATACAGGAGAATTACTCAGGTGTCATTTATACTTCTCATCTTTCTCATGCCTGTTCTGGACATCTTGAGATATGACTCAGCAACAAAAGAACTTATAATATTCGGGCAGGTATGGAGCCTCGGTCTAAAAGAGGGTTTTTACGCTGACCCGTCGGCTTCAGGCGCATTTCATATAGCGCTTCAGTTTTTCCTGAAGGCAATACTCCCGTGGCTTGCTATTCTCTTAATATTCCCTTTGCTCGGCTATCTCACTGGCAGGTTATTCTGCGGATGGCTCTGCCCTGAAGGGACACTGTTTGAGCTTGCCGATTATCTTACATTGAAACTCACTGGAAGGAGAAGTCTATACAGTAAAAGCCCTAATGACCCTGACACAGGCAAGTTCGGCAAATTGATATATGGAGCTTTAGCATTTGCAAGCGCTATCATAATCCCCCTGCTTGGAGGCATAGCGTTAACAGGATATTTTGTGGCTCCGAAAACCATCTGGAACCAGATAATAAACTGGAATTTCACATTAGGGGTTAAGGCAGGCATTATCGGCATTTCCATATACATGCTGACTACTTCAATATTTGTCAGGCATACGCTCTGCAAATTTGTCTGCGCCGCAGGACTTATGCAGATGCTCTTTGGTTGGATAAGCCCTCTTTCCCTGAGACTTAAAATGGATATTGCAAAGGGCAAAGACTGCACTGACTGCAAAGAATGCGAAAAGGCATGCTTTATGAATGTTATTCCAAGGAAAAATAAAAGGGATATCTCATGCGTGAATTGCGGTGCATGCATAGCTGCGTGTAATAAAGAACTCGGCAAAGGCAGAGGGCTTTTTCATTACAGTATTGGCGAAAAATGCACTGCCCCTCAGGAAAATTGCAAGAATCTGACCGGAATATCACCCTATCACTTACAAAAAGAACAGGAAGGTGTTAAAATTAAAGCGTTATGAAGGAGGGATCTATGGAAACATTAGACCTGAAGAAATTAATTAAATTTCAGCCTGACAAGATTTCAAGAGAGATGCTTTCTGACAAGCCCGAGATGCGCATTGCCTTGATGTGCTTAAACGAAGGGCAGAAACTTGAACCGCATAAGGCACCATTAAGGCTTCTCATGTACTGTGTTCAGGGCAAAGGAACATTTATCGTCGGAGATGAACGCATTGAGGCAGATGAAAAAACATGCATACTCTGCGACCCGATGGTGTCTCACGGCTTTGAAGCAAACAAAGGCGAGAAACTTGTGGTTATGGCTGTTGTTACGCCGGTAGAGTAATACACGATGCAAGATTCAGGATAACTGATAAAAAATATCCTGCATCATGTATCTTGCATCGTGCATCCTGTTCAGAGCCAGTATTCAGGATACTTTCTATTCTTTGAGAGGTTATTTACAATAAGCGCAACAATCAGAAGTACGACTGCTCCTGCTCCGGCAGGGACAAGGACATAAAGAAATCCAAGGCTGTGTATCTTTTCGCCTCCAATAACAGCAATTAATGCCGTAGCCCCGCCGGGAGGGTGAAGAGTCTTTGTTACAATCATGGCGACAACAGCAACAGACACTCCAATTGCAGCGGCAAACCATATCGTCTCACCGAATAACTGATATGACGCAACGCCGACAAGTCCTGATATCACATGTCCGCCGATAAGATTTCTCGGCTGGGCAAAAGGGCTTCTTACGGCGCCGTAAACAAGAACAGCCGATGCCCCAAAAGAGCCTATTATTAGAGTGAGATCTCTCGGCTCAAAATATGCTGAAGAAATATAACCGCAGATTCCAATTCCAATAGCAGAGCCAAGCCATGACCATATAATCTCTGTAAAACTGACTCCGGGAGGCCCCTTCGCACCTCCAGCCATTTTTATAAAATATTCCCTAACGCTCATTTTTTGTTAAACGCTCTTACTATATCTGCCCTTGAGATAATGCCTATTAGCCTCTTCTCAGCATCAACCACAGGCAGCCTCTTAATTCTATTCTCATCCAGAATACCTGCGGCCTCTCTTATGTCTGTTTCAGGTTTTGTTGTTATAGCCGGGGTAGTCATTATCCCCCTTACTTTATCTCCTTTCTTCTTTTTCCTTGGGGGTTCTCCGAGTATATGCCTCAAAATATCCTTAAATGTATATCCTTTCTCCATTCCTGCCGCTGAGAGTATATCAGCCTCTGTAATAACGCCAATCACACTGTTTTCATTATCAACTACCGGAAGGCCGCTCACATTTCCTTCAGAGAGGAGTCTTGCAGCCTCATTAATGTCTGAATCCTCTTTTACAGCAATAACAGCCAGAGTCATCACATCTTTTACGGGAATCTTTAATGCAAGCCTTTCTTTTGCGTGTCTCAGGGCAATTTCATAAATCTTCTTCAAGTCTTCCTCGGTGATGTCAACATACGTCTTTACTTCTCTGAGCGCAGCCCTCAGGTCTTCTCCGGAAATATCATTCTGGTTATTGTCCATATAACTCTGCCTCCGATAAATATAGGTTTCATCTTAATAACATTTTATCCACTCCTAACCATCCTCTCCTATGATTTATCTCATATTTTTCTATTTATTAACGTCAATAAGCTTTTAAACTTTACATTCCACCTTCTGTCCTATAAAATATTTTCATCTTAATAAGACAGGAGCAATTAATATGACCGCGGAACTGACTGAGATAGTATTTGACGAACTCGGGCCGTCAAAGGTAATTCATATCTATTCACCCAAAACAGGCTTAAAGGCAATAGTTGTAGTTGATAATACTGCATTAGGGCCAGCAATAGGCGGGGTAAGGGTTTCACCCTCAGTAAGCGCCATTGAAGTGGCAAGGCTGGCAAGGACAATGACCATGAAAAACTCTATTGCAGGACTTCCTCATGGCGGCGGTAAGGCGGGTATAATTGCCGACCATAGAGACCCTAAAAAAAAGTTATATTTCAGAGACTTTGCCAAACAAATTAAACATTTACTTGAATATATTCCGGGGCCTGATATGGGCAGTGATGAGGAGGCTATGGGATGGATTTACGATGAGATTAAACGCGCTGTGGGGCTTCCTGAACGCATGGGTGGCTTGCCCTTAGATAAGCTCGGCGCAACAGGCTTTGGGCTTTCAGAATGCGCAGAGGTCTCATGCCCTTATGCAGGGATAAGCCTTAAAGGCGCACGGGTAGCGATTCAGGGATTCGGAAGCGTAGGCAGGGCAGCGGCAAGGTTTCTTGCAGGAAAAGGAGGGATTATAGTTGCGGCAAGCGACACGAAAGGGACGATTCACAACCCGGAGGGCCTTGATCTCAAGTGCCTTTTTGAGACAAAGGATTCAACGGGCAGCGTTATAAATTGTAAAAAGGGCACAGCTAAAAAAATTGAAGAGATATTCACACTGGATTGTGATATCCTGATTCCGGCTGCAACGCCTGACGTAATACACAAAGACAATGTAAATGACATTAAGGCAAAACTTGTTCTTGAAGGGGCAAACATTCCGGCAACAAAAGAGGCTGAAGATATACTGCATAAAAAAGGCGTCGTAGTAGTCCCTGATTTTATAGCAAACGCCGGCGGCGTTATAATGGCTGCGATGGAATACGCAAGGAAGATTGAGAAAGAGGCATTTGAGGCAATAGCAGCAAAGATTAAGACAAACACAAAGCTCATCCTTGAACAATCAAAAACTGAAGGCGCCCTGCCCCGCAAGGTTGCAGAAGAGATTGCAAGAGAGAGGGTTTTAAAGGCAATGGAATAGAAAAAATGGTATAATATTATTATGAAAAGTCCTTATAAAAAAAGCCTTTTCTGGGATGTTGACAGCGATGAACTATCAAGAGGAAAAGACTGGTTTTTCATCATTGAAAGGATACTGGAATTTGGCGATATAGATGACCTCTTCTGGATGAAAAAGACATTCCCTGAAGAAGAAATAAAAACTACTGTTCAAAAAAGCAGAATTCTCTCACCAACAACACGCTCCTATTGTAAAGCCACAGGCTATGCATCTTGAAACCATAGACCGGAACATGCTTCAACTCAGCAAAAAACTTGCATTCCTAAAGGAGTTTTCATTCTATCTTGCGGGCGGCACAGGGCTTGCCCTGCAAATAGGACACAGAAAATCATTTGATTTTGACTTCTTTACAGATGAAGAATTCCTTCCGGAAGAACTCTCCTCTGACATAGGGAAGAATAAAATATCCCTTGAAGGAGAGATGCGCAGACATGGAACGTTTTATTGTATTCTCAAAGGCGTAAAATCCTCGTTCATATTTTATGATACCCCCCTCCTTTTTCCTAAGGTTGAATTCAACTCGATTGATATTGCAGACTGGCGTGATATAACGACTGAAAAACTGCGTACAGTTGGCGACAGGGGACAGAAGAAAGACTTCTATGACCTCTATCTGGGAGTACAGCGATTAGGAATCGAGAAAATCACAGGTCTTGCATATAAAAAATACGGCAAGAGCGTAAACTTCTTTCACCTGCTTAAAGGGCTGACCTATTTTGGAGATGCAGAAAAAAACCCTGAGCCGATGATGCTTGATAAAAGAGCGTCATGGAAAGAAATTAAAAAATTTTTCATCTCTTATGCGAAAGATTTTGAGAGGGCATTTAAGAATATTATTGTAAGGCAGCATTAATCACCATCTTTGTATTGACAATTTTAATATTATGCGGTATAAGTAGTCTAAGTTCATTGTTTGGTCTGTGGGGGAGCAGGCATGATAAGTCCGATGGTCTTTGCGCTAAGCCCTTCAATACAAAAAGAAGAAATAGAAAAATATTGCTATGGTAATTGCGGCAAAGCATTATCAGGAGATATGCGCATTGATGTTTTTGGCAATCTTAAAACCTGCAACCAAAGGAATTGCGGCTTTGAAATTAGAAGAATGGAAATATCAAAGGGAGTTTGCCTGAGAACGCTGGGCTTGAAGCATTATCAAGACGCACCGAAAGGCTTATTTAAATAACCCCCCTACGAGCCATCGGCCTTCTTTTTCCAATATGGGTTTGCAACATCTTCAAATGCAGTTAAGGCCGCAACTGCGCCCTGCGAGACTGCGGTAACAATCTGCTTAACGCCTCCTGTTATGTCGCCCGCTGCATATACAAGCGGCATTGATGTCCTCATCTTATCATCAACCTTAATGTAGCCCTCTTCGTCCATCTTTAACCCGAGCTTTTCTGCGATATCATTATTCGGCTCGTAGCCTATTGCCACAAAAACAGCATCTGCCTTGATGATATTTGTATTGCCTGTCTTTGTGTCCTCTACCTTCGCTTTTTCAACGATCCTGTCTCCTATAATTTCTTTTACAGAAGTATTCCACATAACAGGCATATTCCTCTGGAATACGCTCTGCTGAAGCCTATCTTCCGCCCTGAATGCGTCCCTCCTGTGAACTATCGTTACATGGGCGCCAAGGCTGTCAAGATAAAGCGCATCCGTAAGCGCAGAATTGCCGCCGCCGACAACTATGACATTCTTTCCGTCTTTAAAAAAATAGCCGTCGCATGTTGCGCAGTAGCTCACTCCCCTCCCTGCAAGCCTGTCTTCGCCTGCTGCATTAAGTTTTTTGCTTCCGGCTCCTGTTGCAATAACTACAGCCTTTGCATTGTATATTCCACTTCCTGCAGTGATTTCAAAGCCGCTGTCTTTCTTTTTTATATCACTCACGCTGACACCCTGAAGGATTGATGCATAATTCATTGTCTGTTTTGCCATGAGTTCAACAAGTGTTTTGCCGGCAATGCTCGCAAATCCCGGATAATTATCCACTACCGGAGTTATGGCGATCTGGCCTCCGACATTAGCCTTTTCAAATACAATGCTTTTCAACCCGCTCCTTTCAGCGTACATGGCGGCAGTAAGCCCTGCAGGGCCCGCTCCGATTACAACTATGTCAAAATCTATTAGTCCTTCCCTCCCCGCAGGCATTACATATTCAACAGGCTTACCCTCAATCAGAGACTCGGCAAAATATTCCTCACTCTGCAAGCCGGGTGATACAAGCGTTTCTCCCACAAAGGTCCTCGGCACAGACATGGCGCTGTATTTTTCAGCAAGATCCCTGTTTTCATAAATTTCTATCACTTCCGCTGATACAAGGCCTTTCAGTTCTATGGCTGCTGAAACAGCATAAAGAGCCTGCTGCGGACAGTAAGGGCACGTAGGACTAACAAAGACTCTTACATGTCTTTTTTCTTTCAGCCTTTGCATTCTCTTCTTAGTATCAGGAGAAACAAGCGTCTGTCCGGTTGACGCCATTATTATTGACTGGATCAGTGAACGGCCTTCTTCACCAAGGGGTGCGCCCGTATAGCGGATGCTGTATTTATCGGGAGCTATAAGAATCGTCGGCGACCTGTGAACATCTTTATTTTTGGAATTCTCATCTCCAAGCTTATAGAGCTTAATCTTAATTTTGCTGCTGGCCTCTGCCATTGCCTCTATAAGGTCTACCGCAAGATTATTGAACATATCGTTTACACCGATTTTTGTGTAAACCTCAATCAAGACCTCGTCCTTGAGTTCCTTGAATGCTTCTCTTAATGCTGTTTTTATATCTTCTGTAATCAGTTCTTTTTCCATAAAACATATTCTATCAAAAAAATTGAAATGAAAACACATATTCTATAAACATAAAGATATAAAGATGCAGGGCTTGGGTAAAGCGATGGTTAGTAGAACTCTTTTAAGGTAATATCCGATTTTGCTTTATCAAGGGGCTGTCTTACGAGCGGCAAATCTTTTATCGCAGGGATCCTGTCTTCCAATATCTGCCTGTTATTTTTATAGATTATCCCGATGGGAATCCTTTCTCCCCATTCAAGCGCCCTTTTGAATGCCGCTGCCCTGTCTTCAGGATTATATTCGGGCTCTATGCGATAAACACGCTGCCTGTACCATTCATAAGTGTTTATTTTATTGAACGTTACGCATGGCTGAAGAATGTCAACAAGCGAAAAACCTTTATTATTTATCGCCGCCTTTATCAAACCCTTAAGATGTTCCATATCGCCAGCAAAACCTCTTGCCGCAAAACTGCAGTCAAGCGCAACAGCAAACGCCATAGGGTTAAACTGCTCTGAAAAAACACCGAACGGCTGGTTCCTGGTTATCATACCTTCAGGGCTTGTGGGAGACGCCTGGCCCTTTGTTAAGCCATATATCTGGTTGTCATGCACAAAAAGCTTTACATTGACATTCCTTCTCATTGCGTGCATTAAATGGTTTCCGCCTTCTCCGTAGCAGTCCCCGTCGCCTGCAACTGCTATTGTGAGCATTTCATGATTGGCAAGCCGTATCCCTGTGGCAACAGGAAGCGTCCTGCCATGAAGGCCGTTGAAGGTGTTGCATTTTAAATAGTGAGGAAACTTTCCTGCCTGCCCTATGCCTGAGACAATTGTGAATTGATGCGGCTCTATGCCGAGTTCAACAACCGCATTCTTAAATGCGTTCAGTATTCCGAAGTTCCCGCATCCCATGCACCATGCCGGAGTCTGTCCTTTATAATCTTCAGGTTTTGACATACTATAACTATCCTACCATCAATAGTTCCCCTGCTGCATCAGCAATAGTTGGTTTTCCCTGGAACGGCTCTCGCCAATGCTTGTTACATAGATTGCAGGCCTGTCAATAACAGGGCATTTTGCTTCGCAGATACCGCAGCCAATACACAGTTCAAGGTCAACGCGCGCCTGTTGAATTGTTTTTTCCTTTCCGTTCCTGTCCTTTACGTTTATCTTCTCAAACCATACCGCCTTCTTCGGTGTAGGGCAAACCTCCTCGCATACTATACAGGGCGTCGCATGGGCATAAGGCAGGCATCTGTTTTTGTCAATCATAGCAAGCCCTATCTTAATCTTTGCTTTTTCTTTCAAGTCCAATTTTTTTATCGCTCCTGTCGGGCATACCTGTCCGCAGAGAGTGCATCGGTATTCGCAGTATCCTATTTTGGGAATAAGCAGAGGAGACCATATCCCTTCAAGTCCGGCTTCTAAAAATGTCGGCTGAA
>MHEE01000016.1:56977-82265 GCA_001805105.1 Nitrospirae bacterium GWF2_44_13
TACCTTCATGCATTCGCCGCATTTTACGCATCTTTTAAGAAATTCCTTTTCCCCAAGCGCTCCGGGAGGCCTGATTAATTTCTGATTCGGAACTTCTGACTTGGATAAAGGATTGGCCCGCAAAAAAGGCACAGCAACAACACCTGATACCAGCGACGTAAGAACCCTCCTTCTGCCGAGGTCCATTGACGCAGAAGCCTTTTTACCTGAAAATCCAAAGCTGACTGAGTTCTGCGGACAGACATCGTCACAGTTCCGGCAGTACAGGCATTCCGCATCCCTCCATTCTTCTTTTTTGTCCGGAGATGCACTGCCCTGACATACAGAAGCGCACGCGCCGCACGAAGTGCATCCTTCGCTCACTGTTCTTTTAAGAATGGAATATCTTGATAAGAGACCGAGCAAAGCTCCGAGCGGGCATAGATACCTGCACCAGAATCTCTTTTCTACAAGATTCATCCCGAGTACAAAAAGAAATAAGAGGCCTATGAAGGCGCTCTGATTGTAAAACGGCTGTTGAAAAGAGAGGATGCTTTTTTTAAATACGGAATAAACGGTCTCTGATATATCAACAAGGCCCTTGATATTTGAGCTGTATACGGCGTCAAACACCGCCTTTGTTCCGTAATTGAATGCCGGATAGATACTTACGGAGAGCGACCTTATGAGAAGAGAAAGCGGGTCAACAATACCGGCAAGCTGAAGCGAAAAAACAGAGGCTGCGAGAAGAAATATCAGGATGTAGTATTTGGTTCTGTGCCAGTTGAGGCTTATATTATCTGAATGTCTTTTCCTGAAAGAACCGACAATGTTATTAAGTGTTCCCAGAGGGCATACCCATCCGCAAAATACTCTTCCTAAAATCATTGTGGCAGCTATCACCACCAGAGAAAAATAAAAAGCCTTCTGGACAGTATGCGCTGAAAGGATTGTGGTTATAAAAATCAGCGGGTCAAAATCAAGGAATATCTTCACAGGATAGCCAAGCTCGTCTTTGCCTTTTGCCTCTGTCTGCAAAAAGAGGAAAAGGAACAGCAATAAGAATATTCCCTGAGTGATCCTTCTCAGATTCTGCAACTTATATATTTATCCTCTTTACCTTTAATTTTGAAATATCCATTTTGCCAAGCCCCATATTATTCGCAATCTTCACATATTCAAGGTCGCTTCCTTTCATGCCAAAGAGAGTGGCGCCAAACGAGTCAACAGCAACCTGATCAACGCCAACAATAACTGTATCCATTTTTTTTACATCGCTGAGACTTCCGCCCTGAGGGCCGTTTGCCGTCAGAATACGCACCGCATCAAGAATGGTAAGGGTGGGCTTAATAGCCATGGAAAGGTCAACGAGGCTCTCGTCAAGCCTCTGATGTATCGTGCGCCTTGAGCCTCCCATCACGCCCATCCAGTTTTTCATTGACATGGTCAGCTTTGCGAGGCCGTGATGTTTTGCAATAGGAATGTTTATCACCTTATCAGCCTCAAATACCTCGGTATAAAGAGGCCACGACTTCAAAACCTCGCCCTTTATATTCATCTCCTTGAATTTTCTCTCGTCGATATAGCTCACATCCGCGCCTGCCGCCTTTGCGGCATCGGCAATTCCGCTCTGTACATAACACCTTCTGGGATCATTCACCGGCCTGTCAAATACCTTTACCTTTTTTGCGCCTGCCTCATAGCACATCTGCACTACAACTCTAACGACTTCAGGATTTGTATTCCCTGCCTGCTCAGGTGTCCTGTCCCATGCTATATTCGGCTTTACAATAACAATATCGCCTTTTGATACAAACTTTTTCATTCCGCCCATTGCATCAATAGCAGCCCTTGTAATCTTTGAAGGAGATACACCATGCGCAATTGCAAGGTCAACTTTTTCAGCTGCTTCGGCGGGAGCAATAAACGAATCAAAATTTCCACGAATAGAGAACCCGACGCCTGCCATTGCCGTCAGCTTTATAAAATCTCTCCGATTCATCATTGCCTCCTTTTCTATGACAATCTGATTTTAATTTCTTTCACCAATTCTTCCAGCGTAAATGGCCTGCCGTCGTATCTATTGATGAATTTATTAAATGAATATCCTGTTTCAGCTCTCATCAGTCTTGCAAACTGGCCTGTTGCATTGTTTTCTATGCAGATGGTCGTCTTTGCATTTTTAAGAATATTCAGATAATCAAATCTATCGGTTGAGGGGAAAGGGTATATCTCGCTGAAATGAAGCATTGCAATGCGGCGACTCTTCGATAATTCGTCAACCGCCTCTTTCATTATTCCATAATTCGAACCCCACCCTGTTATTATTACTTCTGGCTTATTATCTCCGTAAAGAACAGGCGGCTCCATCTCCCTCTTAATAAGAGGCAGCTTTTTAAAAAGCCGCTTATCCACCATTTTGATTCGTGTCTCTGCATCCTCAACAATATGCCCTTCCTCATCATGCTCATCACTGTCTGTTACGACAAGATGTTCTGCATCTCCGGGAATGCCCATAGGCGATACACCCGTATCTGTATATGCATGCCTTTTATACTCTTTAAGATTTTTGAATGCATCACCGCGCAGCCTGTAATCAGTGTATTTAATTTTCTCCGGAACAAATTCTTCAAAGGTCCATTCCGAATCAGAAAGATACTGGTCAAAGATGATTATTGCCGGAACCTGATATTTTTCAGCAAGGTCAAACGCCTTGTTTGTGAGATAAAATGCCTGTTCAGGCGTGCCGGGCGCAAAGACGATTCTCGGAAATTCTCCATGCGCTGTGTGCAATGCAAACAAGAGGTCGCCCTGCTCTGTCCTTGTCGGAAATCCGGTTGCAGGCGCAGGCCTTTGCCCAAGAGCTATAACAACAGGCGTCTCTGTCATAGCAGAAAGAGAAAGCCCTTCAACCATTAAAGCAAAACCTCCTCCTGCCGTGCCTGTCATTGCTCTCGCACCTGCAAATGATGCGCCAAGCGCCATATTGATTGCAGAGATCTCGTCTTCTGCCTGCTCAACTATAATCCCGAATTCCTTTTCTTTGCCTGCAATATAATTCATAATGCCTGTTGAAGGGGTCATGGGATATGCAGAGTAAAATTTGCATCCTGAAGCAATAGCGCCTAACCCGATTGCCTCAACAGAATTTATCAGCATCTTCGGCTTAAATGACAAGCCAGCAGTGTTGGGAGAAAAAGAACACTTCATACAATTCTTCATGGCAAAATCGTGTCCTGCCATCGCAGCGCTTATATTTGAATCTATAACGTGCTCCCCCTTATTTTTAAATGTATCTTTTATAATTGCAATCAAAATATCCATATCCATGCCGAGCATTCCAAGCACAGCTCCGGTCGCAACAGTGTTTGCCATTATCTTGCTGCCGCCGCTTTCTTCGGCTAATTTAGTGAAGGGAATATCAAGATAGTTAGCAGCAGGAATTTGGGATTTGGGGGCTGGAATCCCGATTGCGGTTGCATCATACATTATCTGGCCTATAGCGGATAGTTCCTTGCCGTGGCGTTCCATGCTCTCTTTGTCAAGTGCAACAAGAATATCAACCTTATCCCTTGAAGCCATAACCGGCTTATCCGAAAACCTTATCTGATAGAAATTGTGGCCGCCTCTTACGCGAGATTCATAATCCTGATTGGTAAAAACATGAAAGCCTGTTCTTGAGAACACTTTTGCAAGCGTATCTCCTACAGTCTGTATGCCCTGCCCGGCCTCGCCGCCTATCTTTATTGAATAATCCATAAATGTAAATAATGATGCAGGATACACGATACATGATTCATGACAATTTATGATTCGTTATATCTTCTTGCATCTTGAATCCTGTATCTTTTATCCTGTAAAACTTCCCTTAAACCTGCTCAGCCACATGATATGGCTCTTCTCTTCATTTATAATCTCATCAACAATATCTTTTTCCTTAATTATATTTCTTATCTCATGAAAATAAAGAAGCGTCTCTCTTTCAAAACCCATGGCAAAATTAACTGCATCGCCAATTGATTCTACATGCTCAAGGGAAGGCAGAGATTTGTTTTTACCGAGGAAGAACTCCGATTCAACAATAGCCCTAAGATACTGCGATACATCTCCCCAGCCTTCAGGTTCTTCATCGCCTGTTATCTCCTTCAGTTCCGAAAAGGTCTTCTCATGCCTCAGTTCCTTCTGTGCAAGAGTATCAAACAGCTTCTTAAACGACTCATTCTTCTCAAATTTTTTAGCCATTGAAGAGTAAAACTGATAGCCAAGCCTCTCTGTCTGAACAGCCTGTTCAATAGCTTCGCTTATAGAAAACTTTTCCATTATCCCTCCCACTTATGATTATGAGCCTCGCTGTGCCCGCCTGCAATCACATAGACCGCATCAACGCTGCCGGCATTGTCCATTAAATATGCTTCATCGCCTTTAATATGAAATGCCTGCCCCTGTTTTAAATTAAAAGTCTCCTTCTCTCCTTTGAGCAAGACCTCACCGCTTGTCAGGCAGACAATCTCCTCATGCCCTTTTCCGGCTTTAATGAGCCTTTCTTTTTCGTCAAGTTTTAAAACTCCGTAAACAAGGTAACAGGCATGTGTCTTCAGGTCTGTCGAGCCAAGCACACATTCGCATTCATTATTCAGAGCGAGGTCAGAAACATTATAGATATGCATCTTAATTAAAAGTTTAGATTATATTTTTGATGTCGTCAATAGCAACAATGCGCCTGGCTATAAGGAGCTCTAATAAAATAAATCCGCCGCAGGGCAATGCCTTTCCCTCTTGAAGTATGAAGTCGCAGTCAGACTCATAAAATGCGCATGAAGCGCACATATTCCGGATAAGCTTTTTACGCGCGGCAATATCTGAAACCTGTTCAGATTTATCAAATGGAATCTTCTTTCCGCTTTTTATCAACCTCTCCGTGACGATAAAACCCATACAGGCGAGTTCGCTGTTTTTTGAAGGCTTGTAATATGAGCAAAAATTTTCGCAAAGTTTTTTATTCAGCTCCGGGTTTTTCATTATTTCCAAATAACACTCACTGTTTTCTGTCTTTATCAAGAAGTTCCCTCAGTTTTTTCAAAAGTTCGGTCGGCAAGATCGGTTTCATAATAAAATTCAACTCTCCTTTAGTTATGCCGGTTATGCTCCTTCTGCTTAAAAAATCCGCCGGATAACCGCTTGAAAAGAGCACTTTCATCTCAGGCTTTATCTTTTTTATTATCTCACAAGCCTCTTCACCGCTCATCTTGGGCATTATCATATCAAGAAAAACAACTTCAATTCTATCTTTATTATCCATAAATTTATTTATCGCATCTTCTCCGTCAACAGCCTCTATGACCTGATATCCGAATTCCTCAAGGATATCCTTAACAAGCTTTCTGACCTCTCCTTCATCTTCCGCCACAAGCACCGTTTCTGTGCCGGCCAGCGCCAACTTTGTTATGCCCGCATCAGAACCTGAAATACCTGCACGCATTCCTGAATTAACAGCGGCTATAGGCAGATATACCTTAAATGTTGTGCCTTTGCCGGGTTCACTGTAGCAATTGATATATCCATTATGCTGTTTGATTATTCCGTATACTATTGAAAGCCCGAGTCCTGTGCCTCTGCCTGCTTCCTTTGTTGTAAAGAACGGTTCAAAAATTCGTAACCTTGTTCCCTCGTCCATACCGCAGCCCCCGTCCGTAACTGCTATAAGAGCATACATTCCGGGTTTGCCGTAACCATGAACCTTCTCATATTCATCATCAAATTCTACAAGTCCTGTCTCTATGGTTATTAACCCTCCGTCAGGCATAGCATCACGGGCATTCGCTGCGAGATTCATCAGCACCTGCTCCACCTGAAGCGTGTCAGCCACTACTGTTAACCCGTTATCTGCAAGCGTTGTTTGAAGCTCTATGTCTTCTCCTATAATCCTTGACAGCAGCCTCTCCACCCTCTTTATGAGTTCGTTTAAATCTACCTGTTCCAAACTGATTGCCTGTTTTCTGCTGAAGGTAAGGAGCCTCCTTACGAGAGCCGCCGCCTTCTCTGACGAGGCAAGTATCTGGTCAAGATTGCTTCTTAGGGGATCGTCTCTGCCCATTTTCATCTGCAAGATGCCTGTATAGCCCATTATCGCCGTGAGGATGTTATTAAAATCATGCGCAATTCCTCCCGTGAGCGTTCCGATAGCCTCCATTTTCTGGGAATGCCTGAGCTGATCTTCAAGCTTGGCAACCTGCTGCGAAAGTTTTTTAAACTCATCACTATTATTTTGCAACATTACCTCTTCCGCCTGAGACGGATGTTACACCCACAGTCAAGGATTGTATACTTTCACTTAACTAAAAGTTAAGCTGTACTTACATTTGTGGGCGAAATTACATCATAATATGGCCATTCACAAAATTAACGATTCTCTGCCTGTCTTCTTCCTTGATCTCTGAAAATTCCACGCCCACCTGATACCTATTTTCTCCTTCCTCAAATGCATCCTTCTCTATTGCTCTTGTCCATGCTACTTTCGCAATAACATGCACAGAGAAAATAATCCTTTTACCGCTATTTGAGGGTTGGTATATCTCCAGTTCCAGTTCACTGCCTGCAGGAATATCCCTGTCTGTCTCAAACATTAACCCGCCTCCGCTTATGTCTCTGGTAAATGCCTTGAATTCATCCGCATGGTTTGCTTTCAAAGCGCCGAGGATAAAAATATTGTCTGTCAGCCGGGGGAATTTTCTTTTTTCTAAATCCTGTAATTTCTCCATATCCATTTTGCTGATTGCCACACCTCCTAAATTTATTTATATGCCGGTTAAGGATAACGGAAAACAATCCAGAGCAGTTTAGCTTCAGTCTCACCGATGTTTTTTGCCTTCTGAATGTTCTGAGCGCATGCGCAATAAATGCTGTCTCCTTCTTCAAATATCAGGTTTTCCTTATCACATAGAAATTCCAGTTTACCCTTAAGCACCATCCCGAATTTATCTCCAACTGAAGAAATTGATTCCATTGCTAATTCACAATCATGCGGCAGGGTGAAAATCTGCGGCTGCACATTTATATTTAAAAAACCCGAAGCCAGCGTTTCGCAAACCACCTTCTTATCTTTATGGACAGCTCGCTTATCTCTCCCTTTCCTGACAAAAATAACCTCTTTATGTTCGTTATCGTCAAAAAAGTGGCTTACTCTCGCGTTCAGGGCATGAGCAATTTTCTCCAATGAGCTAACTGAAGGGGATGCGAGCGCTCTTTCAACTTGTGAGAGAAAGCTCGCAGTCAATCCTGTCTTTTTTGACAGTTCTTTTAATGTAACCTTCTGACGAAGCCGCAAGTCATTTATTCTCTGCCCTATCTTCATTTGCTTACCTCTACTTGTTGTTGCCTCACCTTTAATAATAGGTTAAATAACTTTCATTCTATCACCTTCCTGCATTTTAATCTAATCCTTATGCGTTATGTAAACCTCCTCAATCCGTTTTCTTTCAGGGATTGGAGATAGAAGCGGTAATCAGGCACTTCTGTTGAATGGAGCCTGAGGGCAAGCCTTCTCTTGATGGTATCCAGCCTGTAGGCGCTAAAATCAACCACCCGCTGTTCCTTCACATATTCCAGAATCTGAAAAATGTTATCAGACATAACGTTTCCTCCTAATTGTCAAACTGACGCCACTTCTTCATATAGTTTTTCACTTGTCATTAAGTATTCATAAAGATGTGGTTTCTCATTTTTGAGTATTGAGGACAGGTTCCAAAGAGGAAGAATCCCAGGTATGGTCTTTGAACCCAGATAGAATTTTGGTTCTCCTATTTCTGTAAGGTGAAAACCGATAATTTTGAGAAGACGGAAAAACCGATGGTCTGCTGAAACGAACATGTGTGTTACACCCATTGCAATGCTCCTTTTTATCATTGCTTTACAAAGCGTCAAAGTTATCTCATGTTTCTTAAAGAAAGGATTCTGTGGGACAACAAACCGTGATACCTCTACACAGAATTCCATTTTCCCATGAATTGCCTCTATCAATTCCCTCGGGTAGAGGTCAAAATGTTTTTCTACAGGGAAAGGTATTTCGCCAGGGAGGATCAGGCGTGACGTTCCAATCACGCTGCCTGAAGCATCTGTTGCGAGGAAGGGCATGCTTTGTTGAACATCATACTCATCCCATTCTTCCTGCGCCGCGTAATCCTTGGCAGGAAGCCATCCGAGATCCTCACACATTGTATTAAACCGCAGCCGATAGCTCAATCTCTTCTCTTCTTCTCTCTCTGCGACTATTACCCTCATTGATATATTGCACCTTCCTTTCAAAAGTTAATGGACACGGAAAAAGGTCAAAAGAATACAGTTCTATATGAACGGAAAGCCTGTTAAATGAATTGAGATATATGTTTTTAATATCGTGTGTGGGATAGACATCTTCTTTAAGCTGAACCCCCAGCTCCACAGTATCTTCCCCTCTATTCAATATAAAGTTGCCTGTTGTGCTTGATGCGATCTCCATGGATGAGTAAATAATGTCTTTTATCGCTTCGGGATAAATACCTGCTATGTTCTTGCCCCTGCCGAAGTGTGCAAGGATAGGCAAATCTGTTCTGTTTAGGAGTTCCCTATAACCCATAGTTTTAAGTGCATTGTTTATCTCAGGGCGGCGCAATTTTTTTCCTTTATCGCCGCTTTTGTATCTTATGAGTGGAAGTACCCGCATCGGGTCGGTCGTTGTCAATAAAATGGATTCAAAGGCATCATTCGGCTCCGCTATCGTCTCAACATACACATCTTCTTCGTGATAGGCAAATAACATGGGGCAGAAGTCTAAATCCCCTAAAAGCATCCTCAAAAGGCGGCTGTCCTCAAACAGCAGACGCCTCAGCATTATCGTCTCATCTGTCTCATAGAAATAATTCAATCCAAGCTCAGCCATACCCATTGAAGAATAAATGCGATGATAGCCTACTATATTTTCTAAATAAGTCCTGTAACTTTCTGAAATCCACTCCCCTCCAACGATAATAATCAGAGGTAGATACTTCCACTGTATTGACTGCTTCAGCCCATATTCAACAAGGTTCTTTATGAAAAGCGGCTCTCCAATTAGAATAATCTGTTCAAAACTGCTGCCTAATGATCTAATCGCAGCGATTGCGGTATCTATCCTTACTCCTATGGATGCTACGGTAGCGGTAGAGGACTGTACAGGAATGGCACCGGGCAGTAAATTAAGGATTAAGGTCTTTTTGTTGTCTGTATTAAATCGCTTCTGTAGAAATTCCTCTATAGCAACAGATGCCTTCTTTATCTCTATCTCTCCAAAGAGTCCGAATGAGAAATCAGCACCTGTAGAGCCTGAACTCGGCACTATGTTTTTAACCTTGAATAAAGGGACAGTATGTATTGCCCTGGCGATGAATTGTTTATCAATCACAGGGAGGTCGCTTATGCTGTCTATCTTCAAAGGGTCTATCCCTTTACCTTCTATAAATCTCCTGTAAGCAGGCCATTTTTTGATAATTCTCTTTATAAGCTTAACAATGTCATCTCTCATAGATTCTCCATCACTGCATACATGCAGAGATGTATATAGCAAAGATTAACGAACCTTTGAGGGCATTTCCTACCTTCTCTGGTAGGAGAAGGTAGGAATTTTTAAGGAAAGTTATCCTACTCCAGTAGGATACGGCAGGGGAAAAGGGGGTTAGGGTCTCCTGAGTATTCTAATGACAGCAGATATTAAAGATGCTCTGTTGTTCACACCGAATTTTCCATATAGATTGTCTAAATGCTGTTTAACAGTTGAAATCTTAATCGAAAGTCTATCTGCTATCTCAGGAATGTCGGTAATACCATCTTCAATTATCAGTCTAATGAGGTCTGCTTCTCTCTTTGTTAGTCCGAGAGGGATGAGTTTTTCCCATGTAAGTGGTATCTCTTTTTTCTTCTCCAGAGCCCTCTTAACAGCATTCAGGATATCTTCTGTTTTAAAGGGCTTTGTGAAGTAATCCATCACACCTTTCTTGACCGCATCAATTGCGCTGTCAGCGCTTGGATATGCAGTAATAACAATAACTGATGTTCCATGGCAGTGTTCAGATATGTATTTAATGAGTTCGCCTCCTCCTTTGACAGGCATGACAAGGTCGGTGATCACCACATCAAAATGCCTTTTTTTGAGAAGTTCGATAGCCTCAACGCTCGTCCTTGATGATACTGCAGAGTATCCTGAACTATTGAGGATGAATGTGAGATTTCTCCTCAGAACGTCTTCGTCTTCAGCAATCAGTATATCAGCCATGTTCACCTGTCGGCAGTGATACAGTTGCGGAGGTTCCTGTCTCCTTGCTTTCAATTTTTATATCGCCGCCGTACTTCTGTGCGATTTCTCTGCATATAGACAAACCGAGGCCGGCACCGTCCGCCTTGGATGTAACCAAAGGAGAAAATACCTTTTTTATCATCTCTTCGGGTATGCCACAGCCTGTATCGCTTACCCCGAGTTTAACGAAACCACTGTCTTCTTCTGTGCTGATTATGATTAGACGCTTGTTTTCCGAATGCATCGCCTCTTCTGCATTCTTGATGAGATTCAACAATATCTGCTTTATATGCCCGGGATAACAGGGAATAGACGGCAAGTCAGGAGCAAGCTTTGAGACAATTGAAATATCTTTCCCTTTAAGCCTTCGCTGGGTTATATTTATAACCTTTAATATCTCAGAATTCACATCTACAGATTGAATAACAGTATCATCCGAGCGGTAAACTTCGAGAATACCTTTTACTATCCCGGACATCCTTTCTATTTCTTCATAGACGTCTTTCAATATATCCTGCCTGTACTGGCGATCTACGCGTATATTGTTTATTATAAAAAGGCCTGTCTCGATATTGGCAAGGGAATTATTTATCTCGTGGGCTATCTCTGCCGCAACCATGCCTTTTGCTGCAAACCTCTCAGCCTCCAACAAACGGCCTGTCATTTCTCGTTCCTGTGTTATATCCCTCGCTATAAGCATAATGCCGATTATATTATCTTCTTCTTTTATAGGGCTTGAATTTATTGATAGTATTAAATGCTCGCCATTTTTTCTATTAACGCCGAGCTCAAAAACAGCCGTAGCGCTCTTTAGGTTTTCCCTCAATCTTAACAAAAACTCTTCCTTAAATTGCTTATCTATAAAAACTATAAAATTCTGCCCTATAACCTCTCCAAGTGTATAACCCGAGAGTTCTAAGCCTTTTTTGTTCAGGAATGTAATAATGCCGTCTAAGTCGAGGAAACATATGATATCACTTGCGTTTTCCAGCAACGCCCTGTATTTCTCCTCTGATTCTCTTATGCGATCATAGGCTTGCTGTAGCTTCGTATGATTCTCTTCGAGATGACGCATTGCTTCTTCGAGAGCCTGTTTTTTCCCGGCAACCCTGCTGACAAATAGGCTCCTTTTGTTTTTCCATCTTAACCTGTATATACAACTTTCAGAGCCGAACAGTGTCCCCTTAAGCTTATTGCTCGGTTCTCCAAGTTCATCCAGCGGAACAACGCATTGTATTTCTGAGATGTCAGCTGCCTCCAAGCCAAATAATTCAGTTATAATGCTGAACATTCCCTGATTGAAGAGACAGGCACCTCTTGTCTGCTTGCCTTTGATTTTTAATTCTACAGTCGCACTTTCTTTCGATGTTTCAATTACATTGATATGAACTGCACCTTTAGTAAAATATCGTGCAATCTTAGGTGTATAACATATAAGACGCTCCGGTGTCATAAATAAGTTTATAACTATGTTTACTATCCCGAGGGATTTGAGTGTTAAGATACTTCTCCCAATCTTAAACATAATCGTATCATCACCAAATAAATATGCGAGTCGGTCTTCTAAAATACGTTCAATGTCCCATGGAATCCAGTTATCAGGGTTCGAAAGATATCCTTCGTCATATGGAAGCCCATCGAGAAGGGGATTTAAAAGCTCCGGTCTTGTATTTTTTACATAGTAGAGGAAAGTATTCGTAATCCTGCAGCTGATTTCATTCATGGCTCTTCAGAATTTAAAATTTTGAAATTCTCTTCCTCCTCATCTGATTAAACAGTTTTCTATTTCTTTAAGATGGTAGCAGAAATCCAGTATGTTGTAAAATAAAACATGAAATATTTTCTCACTAAGGAATCCGTACTCAAGTGGCTTGAAACCCCTTCTGTCTACAATATCAAAAAGGACGAACTCTACGAGCTTGACAATGAGGCTTTTCGATTCCTTAAAAAATGCCGCTTAGGGAACGGATGCAGCGCCAAAGAAAGCGAGTTTACAGATTACTGCATTAAAGAAGGCATCTTAACAACAGAGAAAAATTTACTGACACGCCCGCACGTTATAAAATCACCTGTGCCTTCTCTCCGTTACCTTGAACTGCAGATTACTGACAGATGCAATCTGAGGTGTAAGCACTGCTATATTGGAAATGGAAAAAATACCGAGCTTTCAGTGAGCCGGATACAAAAAATCCTTCATGAATTTGAGAAAATGCAGGGATTAAGGGTTCTTATCACAGGAGGCGAACCTCTGACCCACAGCAGATTTGCAGAAATTAACGGAATGCTCCCTCAGTTCTTCATAAGAAAAATCTTATTCACAAACGGTCTGCTTCTAAGTAAAAGCTTGCTTAAAAATCTAAATGTGGATGAAATCCAAATAAGTATAGACGGGCTTGAAAAAGCGCACGAGTCGCTCAGGGGCAAAGGAACTTTTAAGAAAGCGATCGGAGCTGTCAAAAATGCAATCAATGCCGGATTTGAAGTATCAATTTCAACAATGGTTCATCCTAAAAATCTCGGAGATTTCGATAAGATGGACGCATTGTTTAAAGGACTGGGAATAAAGGACTGGACAGTGGATGTGCCGTGCCTAAGCGGAAGATTAGAAAGAAATGCTGAATTCCGGATAACTCCAGAGGAAGGCGGAAAATATCTCGGCTGCGGCTATGGAGAGGGCCTGCATTCAGGCGCACTGGGTTTTGCCTGCGGTCTGCACCTGATGTCTGTTATGGCAGACGGCAGGGCTGCGAAATGCACGTTCTATGCAGACAGAAATGCAGGCAATTTAAAAGACGGGCTCAGAGAATGCTGGCAGAAAATAAAACCTATAAAACTTAGTAAATTAAAATGCGACTGTGAATATATTGAGGTATGCAGGGGCGGATGCAGGTACAGGGCAGAGTTCCTCGGAGACCCTCTGGGAAAAGACCTTTACAGGTGCGCCTTGTACAGAGTTTAATAAACGAATATGGATAATCTCTCTAAAGAATACATTATTGACTTCTTCTCAAAAAAACTTTCGCTATTCGGGGATGCACCCGCCTCAGTGGGATGGACTGCAGCAGGGCAGAGGCTCAGATACGAGTGCATTCTCAGTCTGCTTCCGCTTCAGGGCAACAGCATTCTTGACTTTGGCTGCGGCAAGGGTGACTTTTACGGTTTTATCGGGCAAAAAGGAATCGAGGCTGAATACACAGGGATAGATATAAATAAAAGGCTTATAGAAGTAGCAGCAGGCAATTATCCTGAAGGCAAATTCTTAGCCCTTGACATAGATTCAGAAGAACTTACGGAAACCTTTGATTACATAATTGTATGTGGAGTTTTTAATTTAAACATCCAGAGCGTAAAAGAGTCTGTTGAAACCATCATAAAAAAACTCTTTTGCCACACAGACAAGACACTGCTTTTTAACTGCCTGAGCGCACACTCCAAAACCAAAGATACAAACCTCGTTTATTTTGACCCCTTGGAAGCGCTATCAACAGCTTTTAAGATTACAAAATCTGTAAACCTGTATCACAGTCACATTGAAGGCGATATCTTCCTATTGCTGAATAGAGAATTAAATGACTTACAGCCTTCCTGAGCGTATTATAGAGATAATCAGCCAGATGCTGAGCAAAAAGGCAAATCCGAACGCTGACAGGCCGAGAATGGAAAACCCGTACATTTTGGGGCCTACGCCTGTTGCATGCATTATGGCGGAACTCAAGAGAATAGAACTCACAATCAGGCTGAATGAAACCCTGTTGCTTGATTTATCCATATCGCGTATTAGTTTCTCAAGCCCGATATGCGTGAGTTTCAGATGAATATCGTCCTTTAAAACCTTTCTTATAATCTGTTTCATCTGGCGGGGAAAGACAACAACAAAGTCTCCTATCTCTTCTATGCTCTTTTTGGTCTTTTCGTATATCCTGGACGGGCTCAGCTTATCCCTTATGAGTTTAGAAGCGTAAGGTTCTGCCGCTGCAATGAAATTAAAATCAGGGTCCAGTTCTCTTCCTATATTCTCAAGAATCAGCATCGCCTTATTAACGAGAAGAAGGTCTGAAGGAATCTTCATATTATGTTTCATTGCCAGATGCGTCACGATGTCCATAGACTCGGCAAAATTTATCTCTTTCAGGGCCAATCCGTACAGCGGTTCAAGAAAATAAACAAGGTCTGATTTGAAGCCCTTCCTGAATGTCACTAAATCAGCCTCCTCGGGGACAAGCCCGAGTTCTATATACTGGTCAATCAGCCTGTCAAAATCTTTATTTATAAGGGCCAGAAACGTATTCGCCATTGTTTCTTTCATCTCATCCGTAACTCTTCCAACTATTCCGAAATCCATAAACCCTATCTGCCCTTGCGGCATTGCAAAGATATTTCCCGGATGAGGGTCTGCATGAAAGAACCCGTCTTCAAGTATCATCTTGAAATAAGCGTCAACACCGTTCTCCGCCAGTTCCTTCCTGTCAAGGCCCATGCCTTCTATTCCTGAAATGTCATCAATTCTTACTCCCTCTATTCTTTCCATCGTAAGGATTTTTTCAGTGGAAAATGCACTATATATTTTCGGGATATATATATGAGGATTGTTCTCAAAGTTTTTTCTGAAGCGCAAACAGTTCTTTGCCTCCTCTGAAAAATCCAGCTCCTTCCTGACAGTCCTCGAAAATTCATCTACAATGCCTGTAGGATTAAAAAACCTGCTTTCAGAGATATGTTTATCCATAAGCTGGGCTATTGTTGTAAGGATATTTATGTCTGTCTCTATCTGCTCTCTTATATCAGGCCTTTGAACCTTTATTATCACATCACTTCCATCAAGGAGTGTCCCCTGATGCACCTGTGCTATTGAAGCGGCAGCAGTCGGCTTATCATGAAATTTTGCAAATATCTTATCAATCTGAAGATGCGTTTCTTCTTCTATAATCTTCTTTGCGTCATCAGAAGGAAATGGCGGAACCTTATCCTGAAGTTTCTTAAACTCATCGGCAAAAGGCGCGGTAATAAGGTCCGGCCTTGATGAAAGAAGCTGGGCCAGTTTGATAAAGCTCGGGCCAAGCTCTGAAAATGCCATCCTGAGCCTCTCAGGAACTGTATGCCCTTTTATTGCAGGCCATTGCCCGAATGTCTTTAGCCTTTTCCTGAGAGAGACATATCTGTGGAGGCGAAGCTGGTCTATTATGTGCCCGAACTCGTATTTAAGAAAGACATTAATAATCTGCCTTACCCGGTTAATATTCTTATACGTGCTCCTGAGTTTCAGCAGACTGAAAGGCATCGTCTATTGTTCTCTCCCCGGCGAGCCTTCGGCCGTCTCCTCTTCTTTAACTCCCTCAAGTTTCTTCACCCTGTTAGAAAGGTTCTGAGTCTTTTTGCTGAGCTTATCAATATCATCCTTTGTTGGAAGGTTCATTTTTTCCATAGTCTTTGACAATATCTCCGAAAAATTCTTAGAAAACCCTTCAGTCCCCTTTTCAGCCTTTTCTGTCCACTCCTTCACAAGCTTTGCGCCTTGTGATTCGCTGAGTTCGCCTTTTTTAATAAGCTCATCAATGAACTCCTTTACCTTCTCCTGCATCCCGAAACCTGCAAGCATTGCATTTCTTATCGTTTCAAAAAATGTCATAAACACCTCATCATCAAAGTTATAAGTTTTCGATTCGTTCACTTTCAACTTTACACTTTCAACTTTTAACTTGCTTTCTAATTATATCGTACACTGCTTCAAGCGACATGTCCAGTTTTGCAATATCTTTTGTGCCGCCCTCTGCCATTTCAGGTTTTCCTCCGCCTCTGCCTCCTGCAATCTCGGCAACTTTCTTAAGTATCTCTCCGGCCTTTATCTTCTTAGCAAGGTCTTTTGTAACCATGGACAAAAACGCTGCCTCGCCGTTCATGGCAGATGCAAGGACAATAACACCTGAGCCGAGTTTGTCCTTTAAATTGTCTGCAAGAATCCTTAAATCCTTTTTTTCAAGGCCGTCAAACCTGCAGGAAATAACCTTTGTGCCGCATATATCTCTTGCCTTCTCTATGAGAGCCGCAGAACTTTCAAATGCTGCCCTGCCTTTGAGCCTCTCTGCTTCTCTTTCCATTTCTTTCATATCAGCAAGAAGCTTTTCTACCCTTTCAAGCGGTTTTTCTGTCTTGAGCATATCTGAAATTTTTCTTAACTCCTCGTCTTCTTTTCTGAAATAGCCAAGGGCAAATGCTCCTGTCAGCGCCTCTATTCTTCTAATTCCGGATGCAACGCTTCCCTCTGAGACAATGACAAATGGGCCTATGTCTCCGGTTGCCTTACAGTGAGTGCCGCCGCAGAGTTCAGAACTGAATCCAGGCACCTTTACAACCCTCACTGTTTCGCCGTATTTCTCTCCAAAAAGAGCTGTCGCTCCGGATGCAACCGCATCTTTTATATCCATGACTGAAATCTCAAGATTAATGTTTTCAAGAATCTTCTGATTGACAGTATCCTCAATGCTCCTTATCTCATCGCGGCTGATAGGGAAAAAATGCGTAAAATCAAACCTGAGCCTGTCAGGAGCAACAAGCGAACCTGCCTGCTTTACATGCTCGCCGATTACATTTTGCAATGATGCCTGAAGGAGATGCGTTGCGGTGTGATTGCTCATTATAGCTTTTCTTCTCCGTGTGTCAACTCTGCATGTCACCCTGTCCCATACCTTCAATTTTCCATCTTTGATTTTTATGATATGTGAATACAGCCCCTCAATAACTTTTTTGGTATCCGTAACAAAGGCCCTGAATCCGTCTGATGTCATCTCGCCTGTATCTCCAACCTGGCCTCCGGATTCACCGTAAAAAGGAGTCTTATCCAGAAAAACCTCTACTTCTTCGCCTTTAGACGCCTCCCTGATAACCTTCCCTTCCTTCAGCATAGCCTTAACAACTGATTCGGCCTGCATCGCATCATAACCGGCGAACTCGGTTTTGCCTGTCTCGGAAAGCAGTTCCCTGTATATGGATGAAACAGCCTCTTCTTCGCCTACCCATGAAGCCCTTGCCCTTTCCCTCTGCATCTCCATTTCTCTGTGGAACCCGCCTTCATCCAGGATAAGATTATTGTCAGATGCGATGTCTCTTGCAAGGTCCATAGGAAATCCATAGGTGTCGTACAGCCTGAATATTTCATCTCCAGGAACTGACTTCAATCCGGCTTTCTTTGTAGTTGCAATTACTTCATCTATTATCTTCATGCCCTGCTCAAGCGTCTTGGAAAAACGCTCTTCTTCGAATCTAAGCACCTTTGCCGCCCTATCCTTTTCATCAAGAAGTTCAGGATACATATCACCCATAAAATCAGCCACAGGCTCAACAAGCTTATAAAGCACGGGTTCGCTGACGCCGAGAAGTTTTGCGTGCCTTGACGCCCTTCTGACAATTCTTCTGAGGACATATCCCCTTCCTTCGTTTGACGGCGTAAGCCCCTCAGAAAGCAGAAATGAAATCGCCCTGATATGGTCGGCAATAACTCTTATGGATATATCGCTTTCAGCTCTCTTTCCGTAATCAACAATACCGTTTGCAGCCGCCGTTATTGCTGATATAAGAGGCCTAAACAGGTCAGTATCAAAATTATTAAGCTTCCCCTGCAAAACAGCGGAAATCCTTTCAAGTCCCATTCCCGTATCTATGCTTGGTTTTGGAAGGGGCGTAAGATTTCCGGACTCATCCCTGATGTACTGCATAAAAACAAGATTCCACAGTTCAAGAAACCTGTCGCAGTCGCATCCTACCCTGCACTCGGCATTTCCACATCCAACATGCTCTCCCTGATCAATTATTATCTCAGAGCACGGGCCGCAGGGACCGGTATCTCCCATCTGCCAGAAGTTGTCCTTCGCGCCAAGGCGCACAATCCTGTCAGAAGAAATGCCGGTTAAATCTTTCCATAGTTTTTCAGCCTCGTCATCTTTTTCATAAACAGAGATCCAGAGCCTGTCCTTCGGGAGTTTAAATATGCCTGTAAGCAATTCCCACCCTAGCAGTATCGCCTCTTTTTTAAAGTAATCTCCGAATGAGAAATTCCCGAGCATTTCAAAAAAAGTGTGATGCCTTGATGTGTGCCCTACATTTTCAAGGTCGCTGTGCTTGCCGCCTGCCCTGAGACATTTCTGGCATGAGACCGCCCTTGTGTATTGCCTTTTTTCTTCTCCAAGAAAAACAGATTTGAACTGCACCATGCCTGCATTCGTAAAAAGCAGCGTAGGGTCATTCTTGGGAATAAGGGATGAACTCCTTACCGCCTCATGTCCTCTGGAAGAAAAAAAATCCAGAAATGCCTTTCTTATATCTTTGCTTTTCATTTACGCCTGAATCCTTATCTTTAAAACTAAAAAACTTTACTTTTTAATTACTCCGGGTTCATTGCTTATGATGTGCATAAGCTTACCGTCAATGAATATGAGCTGCGTCTTTAAAAGGCCCATCTTTGTATATATCCACTCTTCTCTGTATTTGCCATCGTCGGAAGGCTTCAGCACATTAATTTCCGAAGGTGAACCCCACGAATATCTGATCTGCTGCTGTGTCATGCCAGGCGCAATCTCGCCGCGCTTGATATTCTCCTGTATCGCAGGAGGGAATCCTTTTATTTCATCCGGCGAATACCTTACCGCATCAACACATCCCAAAACCGAAAAACAAAGAGCTGAAGTCAAAACGCATAAAGCTGACATGCCTTTCCTCATCAATTTACTCCTCCTTTATCTTGAGTTGTCTAAGTATCTTATTGATTGTATCAAAAGAATACCCTTTCCTGACAAGAAATCTCCACATTTTTTTCTTGATTTCCTCATCGGAATAACTTTCAATAGCCTTTAATTTTTTGCTTACAACCTTATTAGCCCTGATTGCCTCATCAGAGTCATCACCGGTAAAAACATCCCTTATTAACTCCTCGGATATTCCCCTGCGGCGAAGAAAAATTCTGACTCCGCGATTGCCGAGCAGTCTTGCATCCTCGGCAATTCTTCTGAGGGATAAAGCAAGCGCTGAATCATTTATAAATCCCTTTTCACTTAAATGGCTGATTGTCTGCTGTATAATCTCCTCTGAAAAACCTTTCCACTTGAGCTTATCAATAAGTTCTTTTTCACTCCTGTCCCTATAACTCAGCAGCCTGTAAGCATAACGAATCGCATCTGCTTTGTTCAAATTAGAAAAACTCATTCTATAGGGCATGCTCGCATTGAGCAGTCTGCTCAGCCTTTCCCGCGGCAATTACTTGCTGAATCTCTCAATCTTCATCTGGTCTTTCTGGGGCTGCGACGGCGGCTCAAATGTAAGGTCGCTTGTAGATTGAATGCCTTTCACCTTTAGAGCAAAATCGTCGGCGTTCGTTGCTCCCCTGAGAGCCTCCTCATACGTAATAAGCCCAGACTTATAAAGCTTAAAGAGAGACTGGTCAAATGTCTGCATATTATAGTGAACTGAACCCTGAGCAATAACATCCGCGAGCAGCTTTGTCTTGTCAGGGTCCAGTATGCAGTCCCTGACTGTCATAGTGGCAACAAGCACCTCAACCGCGGGGACCCTGCCTCTGCCGTCAGCCCTCGGCATAAGCCTCATTGAGATTATGCCTTTAATGACAGATGCAAGCTGCATCCTTACCTGCTTGTGCTGATACGGAGGGAAAACAGATATTATCCTGTTTACTGTCTCCATTGCATCAATCGTATGAAGGGTGCTGAGCACAAGATGTCCTGTCTCTGCGGCGGTAAGAGATATCTGAATTGTCTCAAAGTCGCGCATTTCACCCACGAGAATTACATCAGGGTCCTGCCTGAGCGCTGCTCGCAAGGCCTTGCTGAAAGACTCTGTATCATTGCCGACCTCTCTCTGGTTTATGATACTGCTCTTATCTCTGTGCAGATATTCGATAGGGTCTTCTATCGTTACAATATTATTTGTGCGATTCGTATTGATATAATCAATCATCGCGGCAAGCGTCGTTGACTTGCCGCTGCCTGTTGTGCCTGTGACAAGTATAAGGCCGCGTGGTTCAAGAGCGATCTTTTTTAAAACATCAGGCAGCTGAAGTTCCTCTATGGTTGGAATCCTCATAGGTATCACCCTGAAGACAATGCCGACGGCGCCCCGCTGGACAAACGCATTGCACCTGAATCTGCCGAGTCCGGGTATGCTGTATGCAAGGTCAAGGTCATTTTTCTTTTTAAAAATCTCTCTCTGCGCGGGGCTCATAACAGAAAACGCAATCTTGAGCGCATCTTCCTGAGAGACCTTATTTGCCGATGCCATCGGCGCCAGTTCTCCGTTAACCCTCATTATGGGCGGAGAGCCGACTTTTATGTGAAGGTCAGATGCATTCTGCGCCATAGCGCTTTTAAGGAGTTCATTTACTTCCATTATATCTTCCTCCATGTAAAAACAATGCAACCATGTCGAGCGCCCTATCTCTGATATTACTAAATTGTTCTGTTTTTGCTGATGACATTAAACTCACGCGGACTTCTTAACATTAATGGCGTCCATGATTTTAATCTCTATCTCTTTTGCGGTGTCAGGATTGTTTTTCAGAAATTCCTTGACGTTCTCTCTTCCCTGCCCTATCCTGCTGCCGCTGTAACTGTACCATGCGCCTGATTTTTCGATGATTCCCTTTTCAACTCCGATATCCACAAGTTCTCCTGCCCTTGATATTCCCTCGTTGAAATATATATCAAATTCTGCCTGTTTGAATGGCGGCGCAACCTTGTTCTTCACAACCTTGACCCTTACCCTTCCGCCTATGGCTTCCTGATTCTCCTTTATGCTGTCTATTTTTCTTATATCAAGCCGCATGGATGAATAAAACTTCAAGGCATTCCCGCCTGTGGTTGT
Source organism: Nitrospirae bacterium GWF2_44_13 (assembly GCA_001805105.1). Lineage (GTDB taxonomy): Bacteria > Nitrospirota > Thermodesulfovibrionia > Thermodesulfovibrionales > UBA1546 > UBA1546. The sequence continues at coordinate 78,123 of MHEE01000016.1, forward strand.
CTCAGGATTTCCGAACATTACCCCTATCTTCATTCGCAGCTGGTTTATAAACATAACCGTGGTCAAAGATCTTGAAATTGCTGCTGTAAGCTTTCTTAATGCCTGGCTCATGAGCCTTGCCTGCAGTCCCATCTGTGCGTCGCCCATATCACCTTCTATCTCTGCCTTTGGCACAAGGGCCGCTACAGAATCTATGACAACAATATCAACTGCTCCACTTCTTACCAGCGCCTCGGTAACCTCAAGCGCCTGCTCTCCTGTGTCAGGCTGCGATATAAGCAGGTCTTCAATCTTTACTCCAAGTTTTGCCGCATAATTTGTATCCAGCGCATGTTCTGCATCAATAAAAGCAGCAGTGCCGCCTGCCCGCTGTGCCTGTGCAATTGCGTTAAGGGCGAGTGTTGTTTTGCCTGATGACTCAGGTCCGTATATCTCTACAACCCTTCCTCTCGGGTATCCTCCTATGCCGGTTGCCATATCAAGCGCAATCGAGCCTGTAGGTATAACCTGAATTCCTTCCGCAACCTCTCCGGCGCCAAGCCTCATTATCGCGCCCTTGCCAAAACTCTTTTCTATCTGAGAAATCGCCATCTCAAGCGCCTTAATCTTATCCTTGCTCGTCTCCTTGCTTATTTCCTTGCTCATCATGCCTCCTTTTAAATTCTATCTCTCTTTTCCTATAGGAATCTCGCTAAGTTTAAAATGTTCTGCTCCGCCCGGCTTCAATTCGCTCTTCATCAGTGTTATATTAATAACCTCTATCTTACCAAAATCCGCTTCCTTTAGTGTAGCAAGTTCTTTTATAAGCAGACCCATGTTTTTCAAAGATTTCATCCTTCCAACAGTAAGATGAGGCGCGAATTGTTTCTCATCTCTTTTGAATCCAAGTCCTGCCATTGATTCATCTATATCATGCTGTAGTTTTATTATTTCTTCTGAATCACGCACGCCAAGCCATATAACCCTCGGATATTTTATATTCGGGAATGCGCCCGCACCTGACACCTGAAGAGAAAATCTGTTATGTGCTCTGGACAGAGAAATCAGTCTTTCATGTACACTTTTCAAAAGTTCTTCAGTCGTATCTCCTAAAAATTTCAGGGTCAGGTGGAGGTTCTCAGTTCGAACCCACTTTACATCCGCCCGGGTTGCCTTTAGTTTTTCCACACAAACATAAATGTTTCTTTTAAGCTCTTCGGATAACTCCAATGATATAAAACACCTTAACCCCATACAGATACAACTCCATAAAGAAACTCTAATGCGGCAGCAGAAGCAGAAAGTTTTATTTCATCCCTTGAGCCTTCAAAGATCATCCCTTTCGATTCAATTCCGCCTTCAAAAGATACGGCAATAAAAACCAATCCTGTTTTTTTATCCTCTATGGGTTCCGGGCCAAGGTTGCCTGTGATTGAGAGCGCAAAATCCGTCTTTGTTCTTAACCTCACGCCTTCTGCCATCGCCTTAGCTGTCTCTTCACTAATGGTTCCGTATCTCTTTAAAATTGATTTCCCGACGCCCAACAGTTTTTCTTTCGATATCAACGAGTAACATACAACTGAAGAATCAAAAAAATCTGATGCGCCCGGCAGATGGACAATCAGAGAACTTATAAAACCGGCAGTGCACGACTCGGCAAGAGAAAGCCTGAGATTTTTTGACTTAAAAATCCCGTGTATTTTTCTGATTAATTCTAATTCAGCAGTTTCCATAACTGTAACAGCAGATTCGTATATACCGCCGCGCCTATGTCATCTGCCATTATTCCGAATCCGCCATTAAAAAAATCCTCAAGCCTTCTCAGCGGCGGCGGTTTGAGTATATCAAATAATCTGAATAAAACAAACGCCGCAATTATGTAGCCCCAGCTAAGCGGCAAAAACAAGAGGGATACCGTATAGCCTGCAAATTCATCTATGATTATATGGCGTGAATCCTTCTCTCCGAAGAGTTTTTCTGTCTTATCGGATGACACAATGCCTGTGATTATAAAAAACACAGTTAAAATTATGTGTGAGGGCAGTGACGGTTTAAGAATAACCATAAAGACAAGCGCTGCCAGAGTTCCGAACGTACCCGGAGCAAAAGGCATATATCCTATGAAACCAAGGGTAGCTATATGCTTTAAATGAGAATTTTTACTCTTCAATTATCTTATAAGTCCACGTTATCTTTGCAGAGCCTTCAAGCGTAGCCTTAACAGAGCAGTATTTCTCCATTGAGAGTTCAACCGCCTTTTTTACGGCATCTTCTGATATATTTTCCCCCTTCACAGTAAACTCTATATTTATATCAGTGAATTTTTTTGGATAGTTTTCAGCCTTCTGTCCCTTAACATTTATCTCCAGCCCTTTCAAATCCTGTTTCTTCTTATTGAGTATTGAAGCCACATCCATGCCGGAGCATCCTCCAATGCCTATTAAAAGAAGCTCCATTGGCCTCAGCCCGGTATTTCTTCCGCCGACCTCTGCATCCCCGTCCATCACAATTGCATGACCTGATGAGCCTTCACCAATAAACTGAAGACCATCCACATAAGTGACCTTTGCTTCAAGCATTTTTTCCTCCAGGGAAAATTGATTAGATAAATCATTAAATCAAAGGCACGAAGGTTTGTCAAGCAAGTTGTCTTTAATGAGGCACACATTTTCAGCTCATAGGCAGAGAGGCTGTCTGTTACACCTCCATGTTTGACAATAAACACATCCATAAGTTATGATACATCACTTGCCTTTCACATCTAAATCGCGGGGTGGAGCAGTCCGGTAGCTCGTCGGGCTCATAACCCGAAGGTCAGAGGTTCAAATCCTCTCCCCGCCACCAATTTCATAAGTTAAATCGCAGGTTGATAGTGCGGATGAAGGCCCAGCAGTTCATTCAGGACATACTTGAAGAGGAGATAAACGAATTTCTCTGTAGGGGGAAATCAGAGAGGATCAAGGGAATTGATACACGCCGTGGATACCGCAATGGATACGGCAGTCCCCGGAAATTTGCCTTGATGAATGGGACGGTAACAGTGAGTCGCCCTCGTGTCAGGGCAACTGATGAGCGGTTTGAAAGCAAAGTGCTGCCGCTTTTTAAGCGAAGGTCGAAGGAAGTGGGGGAGATGCTGCCTGAGCTGTATCTGCATGGCCTATCCAAAGGGGACTTTGAACTTGCGCTTCGCGGATTGCTGGGAGATGGAGCCCCGCTGTCAGCCTCCTCTATTGAGAGGCTTAAGGCAAAATGGCAGGATGAGTACGATGAGTGGAAGAAACAGGATATGTCATCACTAAAGGTGGTCTATCAGTGGGCAGACGGCATATACGTTAAAGCAGGGCTTGAGAAGGACAAAGCGGCTCTTTTAATAATCATCGGAGCATTGACCAACGGAAAGAAAGTATTCCTTGCCTGCGAGAGCGGGTATCGGGAAAGCAAGGAATCATGGAGTGCGCTACTGAGGGATCTGACTGCCAGAGGATTGAAACTTGGCAGACTTACAATAGCAGACGGACATCTTGGAATATGGTCAGCCCTTGGTGAGCTTCATCCTGCGGGGGAAGAGCAGAGGTGCTGGAATCATAAGATAAGAAATGTACTTGATGCCATGCCCAAGAGGATACGCGCTGGTGCGAGCGGATATCTCACAAAGATTCCATATGCCGATACAAAAGCGGAATGCCAAAGAGGCAGGGATGCATTTGTAAACCGTTATAAAAAAGACTTTCCAAAGGCAACAGAGACACTGACAAGGGATTGGGACAGAATGGTGATTTTCTATTCGTTTCCTAAAGAACACTGGGCGCACTTGCGGACAACAAATGTAGTGGAATCACCATTCAGCATTGTCAGATTGAGGACTGATGCTGCAAAACGTTTTAAGAAGGTACAGAGCGCAACAGCAATGATATGGAAACTCCTTCAGGTTGCCGAAAAGAGCTTTCGCTTATTGAAAGGATTCTGGTTATTATCAGATGTCTATGAAGGGGAATGGTTTGACGATGGGATATTAGCACAAGAACAAAGGACACTTGAAAGGATGGCCGCCTGATGGCTATTTACACACATATTGACAAGACCTCGGTGAGATAGTCGGTTATGCTATGGGAGAAAGGATAACAAAGAGCCTTGTCAGCGAATCATTGTTTCGGGCAGTGGCAG
>MHEE01000017.1:0-113340 GCA_001805105.1 Nitrospirae bacterium GWF2_44_13
CTTTTGGATTCCCTCAAGGACCTGCAGTACAGCCTCCAGTTGGGCAGGCTGGTTAACTTCCCAATCCTTCTTCGGCGCGAGACGGATGCGCGCGCCGTTCGCCCCGCCACGCTTGTCGGAGCCGCGGAACGTGGATGCCGATGCCCAAGCCGTCGAGACCAGTTGGGAGACAGACAGCCCCGAAGCGAGGATTTTGCCCTTGAGGGCGGCGATGTCCTGCTCGTCAATCAATTTATGAGTGACCACGGGGACGGGATCTTGCCACAGGAGATCTTCTTCAGGCACTTCCGCGCCGAGATAGCGCGAGCGCGGTCCCATGTCGCGGTGGGTCAGCTTGAACCACGCCCTAGCGAAGGCGTCCGCGAATTTCTCGGGGTTCTGCTGGTAGCGCCGCGCGATCGGCTCGTAGATCGGGTCGTTGCGAAGGGAGAGGTCCGCCGTGGTCATCATCGGCCGGTGCTTCTTCGACGGGTCGTGCGCGTCAACCACCATGTCCTCTTCGGCCACGTCCTTGGCCAGCCACTGATGCGCGCCGGCCGGGCTCTTAACCAGCTCCCACTCGTATTTGAACAGCACGTTCAGATAGCCCATGTCCCATTTGGTCGGGTTCGGTTTCCAGGCGCCCTCGATGCCGCTGCCGATCGTATCGCCGCCTTTGCCGCTGCCGAAGCTGCTCTTCCAGCCGAGTCCCTGTTCCTCGATGCCGGCGGCCTCAGGTTCCGAACCGACAAGCGCCGCATCGCCCGCGCCATGACACTTGCCGAAGGTGTGCCCGCCGGCGACGAGCGCGACGGTCTCTTCGTCGTTCATCGCCATGCGTGCGAAGGTCTCTCGAACGTCACGGCCGGAGGCGACCGGATCCGGGTTGCCGTTCGGGCCTTCCGGGTTCACGTAGATCAGGCCCATCTGCACGGCGGCGAGAGGATTCTCGAGTTTCCGGTCACCGGTGTAGCGCTTGTCTCCAAGCCACGTGTCCTCAGCCCCCCAGTAAATGTCTTCTTCGGGCTCCCAGACGTCTTCGCGCCCGCCGCCGAAGCCGAACGTCTTAAAACCCATCGACTCCAGAGCGCAGTTGCCGGCGAGGATCATCAGGTCGGCCCAGGAGATTTTCTTACCGTATTTCTGCTTGATCGGCCAAAGCAAGCGGCGCGCTTTGTCGAGGTTGACGTTGTCCGGCCAGCTGTTGAGCGGCGCGAAACGCTGCGTACCCGAGGAGGCGCCGCCGCGGCCGTCGCCGGTGCGGTAGGTGCCTGCGCTGTGCCACGCCATCCGGATGAAGAGCGGCCCGTAGTGACCGTAATCAGCCGGCCACCAGTCTTGCGAGTCGGTCATCAGCGCATAGAGGTCCTTTTTCAGGGCCTCCAGGTCGAGTTTTTTGAATTCCTCAGCGTAGTTGAACTCCTCGCCCATCGGGTTGCTCATGTGAGAATTCTGATGAAGAATCTTGAGGTTCAACTGGTTTGGCCACCAGTCCCGGTTCGACGTGCCGTCGCCAACTGTGTGATTGAATGGGCACTTGCTCTGTTCTGTCATGTGTAGTCTCCTTTCAGGTCTTTATTGTATAGCTAACGCTCAGGCTAAGCTGCGGGCACTCAGGAAGTTCGCCAGGTGAGCCGTCAGCTTCAGCCTGTTGTTAGCTGGCTTACTTGAGACCATACTCGTAAGCCGATTTATCAAACCCGCCCAATATTTCTGACACGGCATGAAAGCGTTTGTAATTCAACGTCCCCTTCTCACTGTCCATGAACATGGGAATGGAAATTTCCTTAAGCTGCCCCTTTGTCTGGATGACAACGCGGGTCCCACCTCCGTCGAGATAACTCGGCTTGAAAGATCCCAGGAGATGGATGCCTGCCGCCAGCGCCTCCTTGAATTTCGCTCGTGCAACATCTGGTGGATAAATGTTCTTGCGGACAAACTCAACGTGGGGAGGGAACTTATGCTTTATCCTTTCCCAACCAATATTCGTTCGGAGATTCTCTTGGCTATCATGGGAATACCGCAGGGGGGCCACCACGACTTCCGAGCGACCATCGCTCCATATGGTAAGCCTTTCAAAGCCCCCATTGGACTCCCAGTTCTGGGTTTCCCAGACAATCATTTCCACTCCATCAGGTATGGGATTACGTTCCGATCCAGTTGTGATTGCTGGAACGGCAATTGCAATAATCAAAACGATTATTCCGATACTTCTTGGCCTCATAAGGATCTCCGTCCAGCTAACGATACGGCTAACCAGCGAGCGAACGGGCCAAAGATGAAAACCAAACCGCATTTATTGCGAGTCTGGTTGAGCCGCTTGTTAGCTCAAATATTTAGTCCCATCTGCTTAAGAATGATAACAGAGCACACAGTTGCAATAAACAAGACCAGCATCCTTTTCCATGCCGGGATATAGAATAGTTTGAAATCCTCATTGCGTAGTGTGAATAATCCATTTTTTCGGATATAGCCAATATCTACGGTAGCCAACATGAGGGGCATCATGAAACCGATGACGGACCAGAGAATAATAATAAATTGGCTATAATGCCTTTCTTCAGCGTAGTTTGTCACCATGGTGGAAAGAGGCATAATAATTATTCCTGTTAATATTGATGCCGTATATGATGGTATTTTTATCATGGAGCTAACATTATTTTTTATGCCGCATGCGTCTTTTTGATAGATTTTAGGGAATATTGTAGGTTCTGTCAAGAAAAATCTCTAAACTATGGATGTTAACTCCTTGAAAAATAAAGCAAATAATTTTTAGTTGATTATTATGTCGCATGCGATATAATTTATAAATTAATTATGCTGCAAGCGTTCAATCAGTTTTTAAACATTAAAGAACGGATTCCTGAAAAGAATATCCCATATTATGTAAAATGGGTTTCTGATTGCTACCGCTATTTCGACAAGCCAGAGACGCAGTTGTTGACGAATGATCAAAATGCTAAATTCCTTAATCATTTAGCCAAAAAGCATGAAGACTGGCAGGTTCAGCAGGCGGATAGAGCTTTAAAGCTATATGGTTATTTTCTTTCACGTTCCCGAACAAGTGACGAGGAAACAACGACCAGCCAGTCAAACTGGCAAGGAATAGAAATGAAATTGCGTGAGGCTTTGAAGCTTCGCCACAGATCATACAGTACTGAAAAAACCTATGTTATGTGGCTTCGTCAATTTCAGGGATTTATTAATGGGAAACAGCCGCAATCTTTAGAAGGCAAGGACATTCAAGATTTTCTTAGTTATCTTGCAGTTGAGAAAAAGGTTTCCGCCTCAACGCAGAATCAGGCGCTTAATGCTGTAGTTTTTCTCTACAGGCATGTATTTGATAAAGATATCCAAGGGGAAATCAATGCCGTAAGGGCAAGGCAAAATCGTAGGCTGCCTGTTGTTTTGACTGTTAATGAAGTTGAAAAAATATTTTCAGAGATGTCCGGCATCAACAAATTAATGGCGAGGCTAATTTATGGATGCGGTTTGCGATTGCAGGAGTGTCTACAGCTAAGGATAAAGGATGTTGACTTTGAGCAGAGCCTTGTTATTATTCGTTCAGGCAAAGGAGACAAGGATAGACGAACTATGCTGCCTGAAGCTGTAAAAGAAGAACTTGTTAAACATATCACTGAGACCAGAGTTATCTATGAAAAAGATAGAAATGCAAAGTTAAATGGTGTTCAACTGCCAGGCGCATTAGAAAGGAAGTATCCGAATGCCGGCAAGGAATGGGGATGGTTCTGGATATTCCCATCTCAAACGCTTTCAATGGAACCGCGAACAGGCGTTATAAGGCGTCATCATGTATATCACGATTCACTGCAAAGGGCATTCAGAAATGCGGTGATAAAAGCGGGGATTACGAAACAAGCATCAGTTCATACGCTAAGACACAGCTTTGCAACCCATCTTCTTGAAGATGGGTATGATATTAGAACTATTCAGGAACTGCTCGGACACAGGAATCTTCAGACTACAATGATTTATACCCATGTGGCTACCAAGAACATTATTGGTGTCAGGAGTCCGCTGGATAAATAGTTTCGAAATTTTCAGCTTAAAAGTGGCTTAATATAGAAGCAGTTATTCTAAAACCTTCTCAACTATCCTCACAATCTCCCTATGAATCTCAGCAATGCTCTTTGAGGCTTTAACCAGCTTTATTCTCTTTGGTTCTTTTGCCGCAAGCTTGAGAAAACCTTCCCTGACTTTTTTGTGAAACCTTACATCCTCAAGTTCAAGCCTGTCCACTTTATTAATATGCTTGTTTCTCCTTAGACCGGTCTCAACATCAAGGTCAAGGAGGATTGTGAGGTCAGGCCTCATTCTTCCAGTTGCAATCCTGTCAAGAGAGTCTATCAGCCTCAGGCTTATGCCCCTGCCGTAGCCCTGATACGCAGCAGTGGAATCGCTGAACCGGTCTGTAATAACAATCTTCCCTTTGGCAAGTTCAGGAACAATTTTTTCTTTTATGTGCTGAATCCGCGCTGCGTTATAAAGCAGGAGTTCCGCCATATAATCCATCTTGTCATGTTTCGTTGAGAGCAGAACCTTTCTTATCTCCCTGCTTATCGCAGTGCCTCCGGGCTCTTCGGTAAGCGCTGTTTCGTATCTTTTTTTTATAAGATACTCAGAAAGCATTCTTGCCTGCGTGGATTTACCGGTGCCTTCTATGCCTTCAAGGGAGATGAAAATGCCTACCCCCCTCTTTCCCCCCTTGGCAAGGGGGAAATTGAAGGGGGGTGAGTTTTTCCTCTTCCGCTTTTTCATGCGTACGCCTCTTTGAGCTGCATAAGAATCTGGAATATCTTTGTTGTCTCCTCAATGCTCCTGGAGCCTGTGCCGCACGACGGCGTAAGGATTATCCTTGAAAGAATAAGGCCTGATGGGACTGCCTTTGACATCTTTTCCAGTTTCATATCAAATTGTTTTCTTATTGAATCAAAAGTTTCTCGTCTTATCGCATCTGTTGTCGGCACAATCCCCCATGCAAGGCAGCCTCCTCTTTCAAGGAATCTGTCAACATCATCCTTGTACATCAGGAGCGTGTCAAAATACCCGTAGGCGTCAAAGTTCAGGATATCTATGCCTGTTCCCATCACAGAAGGCCAGTCGGCATTGCCGCAGCAGTGTATGCCTGAAATGCCTCCATTGTCTTTTATGGTATCTGAAGCCTCTCTTATAAGCCTCATCGCATCATCAGAGCTTACGCCGAGATAAGCTGTGCTGCCGAGGGCAGAGAGTATAGGCTCATCAAGAAATATAATCACATTATCCGCAAACTGCTTAAGCATGCCTATCTGCCATCTGATCTTTGCCTTAAGAAGCATAAGCGCTATTTCCCTGAGTTCCTCATCAAAATAAACCAGCCTTCCGTCAGCGTCTTTTAGCCCGAGCGTAAAGGTCAGAGGCCCTGTTACATGCCCCTTGAGAAATCCAAAAGGCGCTTTAATCATTTTGAGAAATGTATGAAGCCCTCTTCCGTAATCATCAGAGATTGCAATCCTGCTGTCATCAGTGCATGACTCATAAAACCTTTCAAGCTCATCGCTTTTGTTTCTTTCAATCCAGACCAGTTCTTTTTCTGCATCTATCCTGATATAAGGCATTCCTTCTGAGTACTGGGGTATCATCCACTCCCTGAAGGACATCTTGGGAAGCTGGGGCCAGAAAGGGATGCCAAATGTTTTGAGAATCAGCCTGCACGCCTCTTCGGCATCCTTGTGCGGAAGGCTTCCGATTCCTGTTGTTGAAAAAGGGTTTGGCAGCATCTAAGAATGATACATTATTGACTGAGGTTGTTTCAAATAAAGAGCAGGTTGTTATTAAGCCAGACTGCGAGAACTCACGCTCCGAATTTTATGTAGTTCTCCCAGTAGCCAAACAGTTCTTTTGTCGCCCTAACATCTCCGAGGCAGTACCTTGCAATATCAAGATACCTCTTATCCGCAAACAGGTTTTTAATATCATATCCTGTTATGCCTTCTTCCTTCGGGCTTTTTATGCCGAATGTCTTGCACCACATATCAAGGCTGAACTTGCGCCTTGACGCTCCGTAAAAAGTAAGCTGGTCTAGGAGGTCTATATGGCTGCCGTTATACCTGTTGGGCATAAGGTCTTTTGTAGGCTTTATCTTATGGACCGCAGAGCGGATAAGAATGAAGGGGCAGTCAAACCCTCTTCCGTTGAATGTGATTATCTCTTTGTAGCTTTTAACCGTATTCCAGAATTTTTCAAGAATTCCCTTTTCTGTGCCTGTTTCAAATTTTATCCCGTTCTCTTCAAAAAGAGCGATTTGTGTTTCGGGCGACTGGAAATATACCGCGCCTTTGTCCGTATCAGGGTTAAGAATGCCTATGGTGATGATTTCGCCTGTCAGGGGATAGAATGAAAGGCTTTCCTTGACATCCTTAATATCATCTTCCGTCTCCACCCAGCGAAGCAGGTATTCTTGGGTGCTCTTTTCAAGGGAATCAAAGTCTTTGCCGCTTGTCTCTATGTCAAAAATTATGCGGGACATCTTCTTAAAGATTCATGATGCACGATACATGACTCATGATAATTCTTATGATGTCAGTCTGACATCCTGCATTTTGCATCATGAATCGTGAATCTTTTTTACGCTGCTTTGGGAAGTTGTTCCTTAAAAACCTTCCATGTCTTAAGAAGGTCTATCGCCCTCTGTAGCTGAATATCGTCTTTTTCGCTGACCTCTATAGGCGCTGTTTCTTCGGGTGTCTTTTGCTTTTCCTCAAGTTGGTCGTTTTTGAGATGTCTTTCAAGGTCCTTCTCTCTTACCACGGCATGTTCTTTTGCGCCATTTTTCTGTTCCAATTTCACAATAATATCAGGCGTGATTCCTGTTGACTGGATAGATATGCCTTTTGGCGTATAGTAGCGCGCTGTTGTAAGCCTTAACCCTGAGCCGTCGCTTAGAGGCACAACGCTCTGAACAGAGCCTTTTCCAAAAGTCTGCACCCCAAGTATGACAGCCCTGTTCAAGTCTTTAAGCGCTCCCGCAACAATCTCTGAGGCGCTCGCGCTTCCCTGATTTACAAGGACAATCATCGGGATAGCGCTGAACATCTTTGCCTTCTTTGCTTCCTGCTCGGAAACCCTGCCGTCTTCTGTCCGATACTCTGCTTTTTCACCGCTCCTGCCCTTTATGGACACAACAACTTTGCCTGCCGGCAGAAACTGGCTTGAAACATCAACAGCGCTGTTCAGAAGCCCGCCCGGATTATTTCTGAGGTCAAGGATAAGTGAAGTTATATTCTGCTTTTCAAGCTTGGAAAGGGCGGCTTCAAGGTCATCCGCAGTGCGTTCCTGAAACTGGCTTAACTTAACATAGCCGATATTATTTTCTATGACCCTGGATTTCACGCTCTTCACTTTTATTACATCTCTCACAATCGTGAAGTCTTTTGTATCTTTCCAGCCCTCACGCATAATCGTAATTGCTACGGAAGTGCCTTTTAGCCCGCGCATCTTGCTGACAGCGTCCTGCAGCCCCATATCTCTTGTTGACTCTCCGTTAATCTTTATTATCTTATCGCCTGACTTTATCCCTGCATTATAAGCCGGTGTATCTTCAATAGGCGCTATTACGGTCAGAATCCCATCCTTCAGTCCTATCTGTATCCCGATTCCGCCGAACTCGCCTTTTGTGTCAAGCTGCATATCCTTATATGCCTCCGGAGGCATAAAAGCTGAGTGCGGGTCAAGCGAATTAAGCATTCCCTTTATTGCTCCATATACCAAATCCTTTGTCGTTACTTCTTCAACATAATTCTTTTTCACAAGAGAGAGCACCTCTGTAAATACCTTAAGATATTCATAACCTTCGCCCTCAGCGCGCATGCTCCCGATTGACAGCCTTCCTATGAAGACGCCACTCAAGGCAATTGCGAGAATAACCACCCAAGTTAAAATAAGTCTTTTGTTTTTCATTGTCTCTTAAAACCTCTCCTTAAATCCTGCCTTCCCCTTGCAGGCGCCAAAAAACTATCTCTTCTTTAACCACTGCATTGGGTCAAGCGGTTTCCCTTTATATCTTACCTCAAAATACAGGCCCGGCGCATTCAGGGTTCCTGATTCCCCGACCTTGCCTATGGCCTGCTGTCCTTTTATTATATCGCCAACTTTATAAAAAATCTCGGCTAAATTTGCGTATAGGCTATGATAGCCTTCCCCATGACTTATTATAACAAGCTTGCCGTAACCTTTGAACCAATCGGCAAATACGACCTTCCCGCCATGCACCACCTTTGCCGGGGCATTGTCATCCGCTTTGATATGTATGCCGTTTCTGAATACCGGCGTGTTGAACTGAGGGTCTTTCTGCGCCCCGTACGGGATTACAACCTTCCCGTTTACAGGCCAGTTTAGTTTTCCCTTTAGGTTGTGAAAGCCCTTTGCGGCATACGCCTCAGCTTCCTCGGAACGCCTTATTATTTCCATAAGCCTGTTGGAAGCCTCTTTTAATTCCCTCAGCATTTTTTCGTAAGAAGTTTTTTCCTTTCTTACAGAGGACAGAAGCATTTCTTTGCCTTTTTTCTTTTCTGCGATTGCCTTCTCATTTGCCTGTATCTTTTCCTCGCTCTTTTTCAGTTCGGCATGCAGCGCCTTGAAACGGCTTTCCTGATCTGCAAGGTTTTTTATGGTCTCTTTATATTCATTCAGCATCTTATGGTCGTACCCTGCCAGCTCCTTGATATACCTCCACCTTCTCATCAGCTGAGCTATGTCCTCCGAAGTTGAAAGCAGAATCACAACATCGCCTGAATACCCATATTTCTGCATAACGCGAAGCTTCCTCTTAAGCCACTCCTCCTGCCTTTCGAGTTTTGCCCTGTTTACCGATATGTCTGCCTCAACCTTGCGTATTTCGTTTTCAGTAACCTTCCGCTTTCCAATGTATTTTCTTAACTCCGACTGCGTCTGGCTTAGGTCTTTATTCGTCCTGTCAAGCTCCTCAAGAACCGAATGCTCCATCTTCTTGGCTTTCTCAAGTTTTTCCTTGTGGGTATCTATTTTTTTTTGAAGCTTCTTGTATTCTTCCTTCGGATCTTTGGCGGCAAAAGCAGTGTCAGTGAATAGTGAACAGTGAATTGTGAATAGTAAGATTAATGCAAGGCACATCATGCATGATGCATGATACATGATTTTTTTATCATGAATCCTGTATCTTATCACCTCAGGCGACCCGCCGAGGAGGGAATCCTGTATCTTGTATCGTGTATCCTGCATCCTTTTCTCAGGAGAATCTTATTCTTCCCAGTGCAATTACAGCGCCTCCTATGCCTAACAGCAATCCGGCAACAGGGAGGGCAGGGAAGGTTTCAAAGGGGAACACAAGGATTTTCAGTATTGGGATAGCAGCTGTGACCTTATAAAACAGTACATAGTAAAATACGAAAGCGGCTGCCGCGCTTGCAATCCCGCCGGATATCCCGAGTACGCTTCCCTCTATAACAAAAGGCGCGCGTATGAATCCCCTTGTTGCGCCAAGAAGTTTAAATGTTTCTATCTCTTCTTTTCTCCTGTAAAACGCAATCTTTATGGTGCTGTAACATACAAAAATCACTCCTGCCGACATTATGATAATAAGAGATAAACTGCCTGCTTTTGCCATCCCCTTGATAGAGTGAATGGAATTAAGGAACTGTTCTCCGTACTCCACCTCGGCGATGCCTTTTATTTTTTTAATCTCTGCGGCAACCTTCTTAACGCCTGCGATATTGACGGATTCTTTCTTAAGCTTAATCTCAATTGATGCGGGGAGAGGATTTTCGTCCATGCCCTCAAGAATATAATCTGCATTCTTTAAAACGCCTTTTAATTCCTCCAGCGCCTTATCTTTTGCTATATACCTTGCCTGTTCAACTGCATTATTCTTTTTCAGCTGCGCAATTATGCTTCCTGCTTCCTGCTCTGACAGCCCGTCATTCAGGTAAAGCATTACTGAAAACCTTGCAGGAAGTCTTTTTGTTGCAAGGTCTATGTTATAAACAACAAAAAATGTGAGTGTTATCATAAACAGTCCTGCCGCTATTGTCAGCACTGAGAGGAGGTTTATCCACTTTTCACGCCATAAGCTCTGGATGGCAAGTCTTAACGAATATAAGAGATACATTATCCTATCTCCTCTCCAACTATATTGCCGCTGTCAATCCTGAACACTCTCCGCCCTGTATTCCTGTAAAGTTCCCTGTTATGTGTAGCAATAACAACCGTGGTTCCCCGTGCATTAATCTCCTTAAACAGGCGTGTAATCCCGGCTGCAGTATCCGTGTCAAGGTTGCCTGTCGGCTCATCGGCAAGAAGGATTGTAGGCTCTCCGACAATTGCGCGCGCAATAACTACTCTCTGCTGTTCTCCACCCGAGAGCGCTTGAGGAAAACTGTCCGCCTTATGCCTTAAATTTACCATCTTCAGTATTTCCATAACCCAATCCTGTATCTCGCTGTCCAGCATGCCTCGTATGCGCAAGGCTATGGCAACATTGTCAAAGACATTCCTGTTGTCAAGGAGCCTGAAGTCCTGAAAGACCACGCCTATGTTTCTTCTTAAAAACGGAATGCTTGATTCCTTAAGCTTGCTCAGATCCCATTCTGCTATGGTTACGCTGCCCTCATCAGGCTTTTCAGAAAGATAGATAATCTTAAGGAGCGTGGATTTCCCTGCGCCGCTCGGCCCTGTCATAAAAACCATTTCGCCTTTTTCTATGGAAAAAGTTACGTTCTTAATCGCTGCCTGCCTCTCATAAAACTTAGTGACATTGGAAAAATGTATCATAACCCCTCATGATACAGGATGCATGATTCATGATGCAGGATATTCTCTATTCTCCAGCCTGAATCTTTTATCGTGTATCTTTTATCGTGCATCTTATTTTGTACTTAACTTTTCTTTAATGCCTCTTTTATGGTTTTTACTATATCCTCTGCTGTCAACCCGTATAATTTTATCAGTTCATCCGAAGGCCCGGAACAGCCGAAAGTGTCCTTAATCCCGATTCTTTTTACAGCCACTGGATAATTCTCAGCGAGGAATTCACACACCGCTCCGCCGAGCCCGCCTATAACAGAATGCTCCTCTGCCGTGACGATGAATCCCGACGCCTTTGCCGCCTCAATAACTGCATCATGGTCCAACGGCTTGACAGTGGGCATATTTATCACACCGGCATCAATCCCCTCTTTTTTCAGCAGCTCCATTGCATCAAGCGAAGTAGAAACCATTATGCCTGCTGCGATTATATTTGCATCTTTTCCTACATGAAATTTATACGCCTTGCCTATTGCGAATTTATAGTCATCCGGCATAACCACAGGCACCCTTGACCTTCCAAGCCTGACATAAACAGGCCCGTAAAAATCAGCTATTGCCTCAATGACTTGTTTTGTTTCTATCCCGTCTGCAGGCACAATCACGGTCATGTTAGGAAGTACCCTCATAAGCGCAATGTCTTCTATGGCCTGATGCGATGCGCCGTCCTCGGCAACGGTAATCCCGCTGTGAGTTGCAACGAGTTTCACATTCAGGCTTGAGTAAGAGATCGTCTGCCTTATCTGCTCCCACGCCCGGCCTGTCTCAAAAACAGCGAAGGTAGAAGCAAAAGGCAGCTTGCCTGTAAGCGCAAGGCCGCCGGCCGTGCCGATTAAATCCTGCTCTGAAATTCCGATATTAAAAAATCTCTCAGGGAAAACCTTTGCAAATTTTGCCGTCTTTGTAGAGCCTGAGAGGTCTGCATCAAGCACAACAACCTCTTTCCTTTTTTTGCCAAGTTCAAGAAGCGCATCTCCGTATGCATCCCTCGTAGCTGCGGGTTTTCTTTCCGAATTTTGGCTTGCAGATTTCTGACTCTCTTCTCTACTTCCCATTTTCTCCGAGTTCCTCCAGTGCTTTTTTAAGTTCTTCTTGTGTGGGAGCCATGCCATGATACTGCACCTTTCCTTCAAAAAAGGAGACTCCTTTTCCCTTCACTGTCCTTGCAACTATCATAGCCGGTTTCCCTTTTATCCCCTCAGCCTCATCGAGGGCGCCAAGAATAGCCTCCATGTCATGCCCGTCAATGTCAATTACATGCCATCCGAATGCATCCCATTTCTCTGTAATGGGTTCAAGCGCCATTACATCACAGCAAGGCCCGTCTATCTGGAGGCCGTTGTTATCGATAATTGCGCACACGTTATCAAGGCGGTAATGGGCTGCTGTCATCGCTGCCTCCCACACCTGTCCTTCCTGTGTTTCTCCGTCTCCCAAAATACAGTAAACGCGTGAATTCATGCCGTCCATTTTCAGCCCCATTGCAATCCCGTTTGCGATGGACAGCCCCTGTCCTAACGAACCGGTTGATATTTCTACGCCCGGAAGCAGTTTTGAACATGGATGCCCCTGAAGCGGGCTTCCGATCTTGCGCAATGTATTCAGCAGTGACTTATCAAAATATCCTGAAAGAGCAAGAACTGCATATAACAGGGGCGCTGCATGGCCTTTTGAGAGTATAAATCTGTCCCTCTCTTTCCACGCGGGGTCTTTGGGATTATGCCTCATCCTGGAAAAATACAACGCTGTTGCCACATCGGTTGCTGACAGAGAGCCGCCTGTATGGCCTGAGCCTGCCTCTGTAAGCATCTTCAGGATTTCAATCCTTACTGCCTTTGCTTGTTCTTTCAGAAATGCGATATCTTTTGAGGCATAAACCTGACTCATTTTTTCTTCTCCCTTTGCATTATGTAATCCAGAAGAATATCATCCAGAGTTTTGTCTTTGGTTTTTTTCATTTCAGGTTCAGCCATGCTTGTCCAGAGCTGCCCGGGGCTTGCCATTTCTTCCTTTTGCTCCTCTTCTGCCTCATCGCCGGCATATTTCCCCGCAATCAATTCTTTGAGTATTGCCTTGTGCTGTTCCTTCATCAGCTCTCTGACGCTTTTTTTGATGTCTTTGTTTCCGATGAGGTGAGAATAACTTGTTTTTTTTGAGGCAAGGATTGTGCCTTTGATATACAGAAGCGTAACTATGATAGGGTTGTTCAATCCGCTGTCCTCTGTCTGGACATGATAAACCTTTCCCTTGTAGGTTACGTTATTATTATAACCGACAAGCATTTCTATGAATATTCTCTCTGAGAGTTATTTGAACCAACTTTAAATTATTATATTACAGCAGAGGCGGAAAATGGAAGGGGAGCGCTGCTATCTTAAAACTCGTATCTCGCTTGTAAATAAATATTATCATTTTTGTCCAATTGCCCGAACTGGCTCCACTTCTCGCCGCCGCCGAAGACATTTGCTCCGATTGCAGCCCAGATGTGGTCGGAGAAATTGTATTTGATCTCGGGGTTCAGCATATAATCGCCGTCCGAGGTGCTGTAGAAGGAAAATAAAGAAAGCTTTAATGTCTGGTGCATAAGCATCTGTGTTAACCTCACGGTTGCAAGCTGGTAGAGTTTTTTGTCTTTTGGAAGTCCAGAGGGTTGATTCTTTTTATACCCCGAATAGTCATGCATATATTCATTGTAAAATTGAAGCCCGATTGTGAAGTCTTCCCAGAGTTGTCTCTGATAGCCGATAAGAAATTTTGTCTGGGAATTCGGAACAGTATAATCTGTTCCTGAGCTATCCTGCCTTGAGTCGTAATAACCTGCCTCAAGGCTCAAAACACCGTCCAATGCCCTTCCTTGAAGGCTTGCTCCGTAAACAGACAGTTTGGGATAATGATATGTGATCTTTGTAGTGCTATTTATGTCATCAGGTATCATATACGGCTTGCGATAAAATCCCCTGTACAAATATATTGCTGCATCAAATCCAGCTATATCCCTGTAAGCTCTTAACGCAAATTCTGTGTTCTCAAGATTAGACGGCGGGTCTTTTTCTCCCCTGTTTGTAACGCCCGGCATGGGGTCAAACATATAGAATCTTTTCTCGTTGGTATAATTATTCGGCTCAAAAATTGGTATCACAATGAACTCAAATGCGGCAAATTCAGGATATGCCCCGAGTTTTACTGCGTCAACTCCCTTTTTCATATACTCCAGCGGCCTTCCGGAAAAGAATGCCTCATAGTCTTTGGGGAAAACATCGTTTATAAATATCAGGTCTCCGAGCCCCCAAGTGATTATCTGCCTTCCGGCCCGCAAATCCCATTTCTTTTCAACATGATCAATATAGCCTTCCCTTAACTCTATCTGAGCCTTCTCATCAATGTGGTCATAAAAAGCGTCTGTTTTCAGGAATAACCTGAAAGGCTCCTTTGAGGCGTCAAGCCTTATCTGCACCCTCTCTTCAGCCCATTTAAAATCGCCGCCGTCAGGATTAGCCCTTGAGCCTAGAGAATAGTTTCCCTGAAAGAAGCCGTGTATAGAGACATCGGCTGCATATATAGAAGGCGGAAAACAGAGAACAAAAAATAATAATAGTAAATAAACGCGTGACCAGGCTGGATTAAGCCGGAATTCACGGGTCTCACCGCAGGAGGCCGGAGACGGAGCGGAAGCCTCGCAATGGCCTTTATAAAAAGGATTGTTCATGGCAATAAGCTTTGCATTAACGTTAAGTTAGTTTAATTCCGGCGAACGACAGTCCGGTCATGCTTAACTGCTTTCTCATTCTATCCACTTCTTTGGAGGCTGCTTTAGGTATCTTTCCGAAAAAAGGCTGTCCTCAATCCCAATGTTATAATCAGCCTTACTATACGTGACCTCTGTCCTATGCCCACTCAGAAGGTTTTTCATCATTCTTTTCGTGATCGTCGGAAAGCCTTTTATAATCTTAATCTCGTCAGCTGTAAACACCCTGCTAAGCTCTCCTTTTTTGTCATAGTATTCTTCCTTCAATGGCAGGAAATTGCCTTTATCAACCCACGAGAGTTTATGAGCGTAATCAACATCACCCTTTTTAGGAGTGCTTTTTACGACATAACAATCCCTTGCTCCAAGTTTCTCCTCCTTCAATATTGCATGGGTATCGTCCTGAATATCCCTGCCGGAAACATCCTCATATGTAAAATCTGAGCCGACAAAGCTCGATGTCTTGTCCTGCGCTGCGATCCTCCTGACCATATTAATCGCTGGGATAAAGAGCCATCTGTCATCATCCTTTGCAGGATATTTATAGACCATAAAAGTCATGTCCTTGACATCGGCAGGCTGGAAGAAATACATAAAGAATTTTTGCGCGCCGCCTGCCTCTCCGAAGTTCTTTCTGAGCATCGTGAGTTCTCTTGTCCTCTCCTGTCCGCCCTTGCTTATCAGCTTCATTATTACCCTTGCCTTAAAATCCTTACCCTGATATAAAAAGGCTGCCTGTGATTTTTTCATCACATCCTCTGCGTTTATTGCAAATACCTCAAAAGGCAAAAGCATTACAAGCAAAACAATCAGATATCTATACATCTTAAACCTCCTGTATTAAGTTGATTTCTATCCTCTGCTTACTGCTTACCATTTTGGCGATCTCCTTTAAACAGCCATCCCTGCATCAAAGTGATGAGGGCGGGCAGATAGATTATTGTCATTATAGCGCTGAGCATCATCATGCTCACAATGAATGCGCCGACGGTTATATACGGCGTAAGGGGCGCAAAGAGCATGACCGAAAATGCCGATGCAAAGAGCATGGCATTGCGCATGATCCCCTTGCCGGGACGCGCAGCAGTCCAAAGGAGCGCATCTGTTAACGGCTCCTGACTTTCTTTCAACCTCTGTTTAAGTCTGCTTACAAAATGAATTGCGAAGTCAACTGCCATGCCAAGTGAAAGGCACGAGAGCACCGATATCGGCATATCAAAGTCCTTGCCCGTAAAGCCAACCACGCCATAAAGAAGCAGGATGGTAAAGAGAAGCGGAACATAACTGACGATAGCCCACTTGATCGAACGGAAATTAAAGACGAGGATGATAAAGACAATAATAAGCGCCGCAAAAAAACCTTTTATCATATCCCACAAGACCTCGTCATTCCAGACAAGGTTGAAATATGCGATACCGGAGGGCTTTAACTCTATCTTCGCGGGATTTGATCGCTGGTAATCATTTATTCCCTTTATCACATCCCTCATCGCCTGGACATCCCATGTCTTAAGCTGCACCCAGATATTTGCCTTTTTAAATGCAGGGTCAACCACATTGTCCAGATCAGAGGGCTTTGCAGACATGCTGAAGAGGAACAGATATTGTCCGACGGCATTCTTTGTCTCAGGCACGGCATCGTATTGGGGATCATCGTCATGAAGCACACGGTTTATTCTCTTGACATAGTCTGCTACAGAGAAGGTCTTTCCCACAACGGGCAGCTTTTCGATGTGTCTCTGAAGGCCCTCTATATACCGTATCGCCTCAGGGGTCTTTATGAAATCATCTTCCTGAGCGGTTGCAACGATATATCCCAGAGATGTACCACCGAGGGATTTGTTCAGAATCCTGTCCGCAGTTCTGACGTCGCTTTTGTATTTAAACCATTCGACGAGGTTATTATTGACGTTTATCTTCATGACACCGAAGACTGCCAATGCGAAAAGTATTGCCCCGGCTGCAACAGTGGCTTTCGGCCTGTATGCGCCGATGCTCCCGAGCCTTCTCAGAAGAATGGATGTTCTGCTTGTTGCTGCGTCTTCTCTTCCTGCAGCGCGTTCAATCTTTGCAACATTAATAAATGTGAGTATCGCAGGAACAAGGCTGAAACTCAGCAACAGCAGGAGAAGCGTACCGAAGGCAACACCAAGACCGAAGACTTTTACAGGGATGATATTTGCAAGCAGTAGAGAGGCAAAACCGACCGCGGTTGTGATGTCGGTATAAATCAGCGGTTTCCCCACCGCCTTCATTGTTTCTAATATGGCAGCTTTTCTGTCCTTTTTCTCGCGGAACCGGAAGTAGAATTCATTGAATATGTGGATGCTGTCAGTGGCGATAGCCATTAAGAAAACGGGGCTCATGGAACTCATGATATGTATGGGAAAGCCGAGGCCTATCACCAGCCCCATGCTGCAGATGATGATTATCATTGCAGGGGCCATGATTGACACAGAAAGAAAAAGGCTCCGGAACATTATATAGGAAACGATGAACATGATCATGCCTGCGATAGGGGAAAATACGCGCATGAGCTTGAACATCTCAGCCCCAAATGTGTCCTTGGCAACAGGGTCTCCGGCAACATAGTATTTCTCATCGCCGCTTTCTTTTTTTAATATTTCCCGTATCCTGTCCGCTATCTCTTTGCCGTTGGCTCCTTTTTCAAGAGGCACATAAATGGCTGTAGTCTTTCCGTCCTTTGAGATGATGCGGTTTAAGAAAAGAGAATTGTCGTAAAGGTTTTTCCCGAATGCCTTTAATTCTCCTTCATTCTTAGGAGTATCAGTCATGAGGGGGGCTACCCTTAAAGTCCCCTTCTCTGCAGTTACATTTGTGATTGTAGGGAAACTATTCACATCACGCGAAGCGACTCCTTTGATTTTCATAATTTCGCCGGTTATTTCTTTAATCTTCCCGAGGGTATCAGTATTGACAATGCCTTTTTCATTCTTAACGCCTACCACGATCATATCTTCATAAAGGCCAAATGTCTTATCAACTTCGTCGTTCCATACTCTCACATCCGATGTATCCGGGAGCATGTGCTTGGGATTAGTATCCGTCTTCATCTTCGGAAATTGTGTCATGAAGGCAACCGTAATTATGATTGAAAGGATCACGACCAGTTTTGGATGGTTGACGGAAAACTCAACGAGAGAGAACTTTCTCATTTATTCCTCCAATTTTTAATAGACATAAACTTTAAATATATTTCTTATATCAGGGCAAGTTGCACAAGCCGTGTTTTATCTTCCAGAGGAAATATCTCTCAAATAAAGCCTTTGACCATTTATAGAGAACCCCGGTCTTAAGCTCAGACTCCTGCCTTGGCGGAAGCAAAGGTTTTGCCTTCATTAACGCTGCAGTATTCCCCATGTCCATAAGACATAGGACATCCATCTCATAAGATGCAGGCATAGGGCTGCCTGAAATCTCCGAGGCTATGCTGTAAGCGGCAGTCTTTGCCATCTTAACTGTCATAAAACCTGTCTTGGGAACGCCTGTCGGAATAGGCGTTTGTTCCGGCGGCGCTATCGCAACTGCCACGCCGGCAGCAAAAATATTTTTGTGTTTTGTATGCCTGCATTTGCCGTCAACAGGGATAAAACCTCTCGGATTACCAAGGTGAGCTACAGCAGGCACGCCCTTCATTGCCGGCGCAAACATCCCAAACTTGAAGGGTATTTTTGACCCGTCTTTAAGCCTCGCCTCACCGGGTATAAATTCTTCAACCACAGCATTTGTTATAACTTTTATATCCCGCTTTGCAAACTCATCTTCCATTATTCTCTTTGAATTCCTGAGCCCTCCGATACCGAAATGTCCTATGTAAGGCTCTGAGGTTATAAAGACAATCGGAGCCTTATGCCTTATTTCCATCCTACGGAGTTCATAATCCATCTCAAACGCATATTCATAGGGAGGTCCAAAACAACTCACTCCCTGAACAGAGCCTGTAATAATAGCGCCCGGTTCTTCAAGAAATTTATTCCATGCCTTATTTGCTTTTTCCGACTGTTCAAGAGTGAAGATGCATTCCGTATGCCCCTTATCAGGGCCGAATCCCGGGACTTCTTCAAATGCAAGTGAGGGCCCTGTTGCAATAACGAGATAATCGTAAGGTATTTCTCCTAATGATGTAACAACCTTTGCAGAATCAGCATCAATGCCTTTAGCTTCTCCATGAATAAAGTGTATGCCTTTTCTTTCAAGTATCGGCTTTAACGGCACGGTTATATCTGCTGCCTTTCTCCACCCCATCGCAAGCCACGGAAGCGACGGGATAAAGACGAATTTATCCATATCGCTCAAAAGGGTTATATCTGCTTTTTCCCCAAGAAGCCGCTTCAGTTCAAAAGCTGCTGTAAGACCGCCGAATGAACCGCCTAAAATTACAATCCTTGCCATAGAGTCTCCATTTAAAACATTCCAACCACTTTATCGTTCTCGGACATAAGGTCTACAAAGTTAGCGTAATCAATAATCCTTATGTTCATCTCCATCTCTGATTCTTTGACACCCCTGAGCCTGATGTCATCAGCAAGCACATAAGCTCTGCCGCAATAACCTCCAAGCCTTTCCTGCTGCGCAAAATAAGCGCCATTCTGGATTAGCACAAGGTCGGCAGCCATATCCCGCGCAAGCTTCACTCCTCTTTTCCCTTCCGCCGTGTCAGGACCGCTTTTAACTATTACAAGCATATTAACCTCCACTTATTATTAAAATCTGCCCTTGTAATCATTTTAGTTAAAATATCATCGTTGTTTTTGCTTCGTTGACTATCGCCGCTATCTCTGCGCCATTAATAATCTTAACGCCATCAACCATCTCTTCGGACTCCATATTCTGCTCCCTTAGCGAAACCTTATCGGCATACACCTCCACTCCCATATCAATACAATCCTTTAATGTGTCTCCAAGATTTGTAAACCCTGTTCCGGTATCATCCTGCCCTTTTCGTGTGAGCAGGACGCCTGCATCAACCATTATAAGAGAAACCTTTATATCTTCTGATACACCGCCAAGTGCGTGCCTTACAGCCTCTGCTGCATTTATGTCGCCATAGGGCGCTCTCCTCAGTATCATTGCAATCTTGCTCATAAATTCCTCCTATGCCCCAATGTTAATCCAGACATCACTTTCCCCCATTGTCTTAAAAAGCCCCTTAAGAGAGCCTACTTCCGCCCCCTCAAGATAATCATCTTTCGCTGCACGGCGAAAATTCAAGCACCCTCCTCAAAGGTAGACCTTCAGCCCCTTTTGAATCAGCCTTGAGAATTCCTCCTCTGCATTGGCTATCCCCTTTGCCTTTTGCCTTTGCAGAAAACAATAAACTCCATCGCCTGATGCGATAAGATTGACCGTATGCCCCTTGCTAAGGGCGGATTCCGCAATCCTGACTGCAGTTACAGTGTTTTCATACAAATACGGAGATGTTGATAAAAGCAGTGTAAATGTCTTTCCCATATGTCCCCCTTTATATTCAAAGATAATGATGTTTGAATGTATTGTCAAGAAAAATATTTCCTTTTTCCTGCCCAGAAAAATATCCAACCGGACTTTTATTGCAGCAGCGAAGTTAATCAGAGGACAGGCATCTATTTCCCAACGTGTATTCTTTTCCCGTCTTCAAAGGGTTTGTCTGTCACGTCGCCAATGTGGGCTGCAATTATATTTTCCTTCTCTAACGCATTAATAAGTTTATCTTTTTTTTCTGAAGGCACAAATATCAGGAGGCCGCCTGATGTCTGGGCGTCGTTCATTAAAATCTTTTCTACTTCGGGAACCCCTTTGCCCCACGTGACATAGGGTTCGTAATTTTTGATGTTGGTCTTTGTTCCTCCGGGCACAACACCGGCATCAGCAAGCCTTATCGCACCTTCAAAATACGGCACACGGCCCGAATAAATCTGCGCCCTGCATTTGCTTGCAGAAAGGACTTCATGGAGATGCCCTATAAGGCCAAAACCTGTTATGTCTGTTGCGGTGCTTACACCGATTTCAAGCATGATCTCGCTTGCCCTTTTATTCAATGCAGCCATCGAGGCCGTGAATTCTTCAATAACAGCATCACTGCATTTGCCGGCCTTCACCCCTGTGGCGATAATCCCGGTGCCTATCTTTTTTGTCAGTATTAATGCATCTCCAGCTTGGGCTTTTGAGTTGTCAAGAATCTTTGCAGGATGTATCACTCCCATAACAGCAAAACCGTACTTCGGCTCTTTATCCCTGATGGTGTGGCCTCCTATAATGGATACTCCGGCCTCAGACATCTTGTCTATGCCGCCCTGCATGATTTTCTTAAGCGAAGGGAAGAACTCAGGATTATTAGGGAACATTGCTATGTTCAATGACACTAAAGGCTTTCCGCCCATTGCATACACATCTGAGAGCGCATTGGCTGCGGCAATAGCGCCAAACCAGTATGGGTCGTCAACTATCGGCGTAAAGAAATCGGCTGTAAGAACAACCACAATGTCATCTGTAATACGGTATACGCCTGCGTCATCTGAATTGGCATGGCCAACCAGAACATTCGGGTCTGTTATGTCAGGCAGCTGCCCCAGCACGTGGGACAGGTCCGATGGACTGAACTTTGCCGCTCAACCGGCGCAGCTTGAAAGTTCTGTCAGTTTGATATCCATTTTAACCTCCCAATTAGATTAACGCCTTTTTGCGCCCGGATATTTCCCTTTTTTAGTGACAGGACAGCAGGCCGGAGCAGGCAATTCCTTTATGTAATCCTTTTTCAGAATCTTTATGATGTCAGGAATTAGCGGATCCCTGAGAAAATAACATTTGAGCCTGCCGTCCATATAATAGTCAAGCGCACCATACCGTCTTAGAAGGGACAGGTGCTGCGATACATTAGGCTGGCTTATGCCAAGGAACCCCTCAATATCACTGACACATTTTACGCCCTTCATCAGCTCTTCAAGTATTTTGATCCTTGCCGGATGGCCTATTGCCCTGAGGAGTTCAGCTCTTTTATCCAGTGAACGCATATTACCTCTCTTTTGTCTGATATATTATTAATCTATATATTAAAGTATTGGCATATATTGTCAAGCATATATTATTGACAGCGGCAGTTTTCATGCTTTTCCCTGCTTTAGACTTTTGCCATGCTAATCTTTTATAATTATTAACTATGCTTAAAGATAAAATCCTTGTATTAGATTTTGGCTCACAGTATACCCAGCTTATTGCAAGGCGCGTGAGAGAAAACAGCGTATATTCCGAGATATTCCCGTATAACGCGCCTTTTGAAAAAATATTGGATTTTAAGCCGAAGGGGATTATTCTTTCAGGCGGGCCTTCAAGCGTCTACAGCAAGGGTTCCCCAATCCCCGATATAAAAATATTCAACCTTGGCATTCCAATCCTCGGCATATGTTACGGCATGCAGCTTATGGCTCATCTGCTCGGAGGCAGGGTTGCAAAAGCCGCAAAAAGGGAATACGGCAGGGCCGAGCTTGCCATAGATGACGATTCTGATTTGTTTAAAGGTATCAGTCCCAATCTCCAGGCTGTCGTCTGGATGAGCCACGGAGACAGAATAGCGAAATATCCCAAAGGTTTTATCCCGATAGCGCATACAGAAAATTCTCCTGTTGCAGCAATGGCTGATAAAAAGAGAAGCTTCTATGCGCTCCAGTTTCATCCCGAAGTGGTCCATACAGAGAAAGGCAGGGAGATAATAAAGAATTTTATTTTCAATATATGCGGCGCTAAACCGGCATGGACCATGAAATCCTTTATAGAGACCGCAAAGCATGAGATACGGGAAAAGGCAGGGAATCAGAGGGTCGTATGTGGAATAAGCGGAGGCGTTGATTCATCTGTCACAGCGATATTGGTTCATGAGGCAATAGGCGATGCGCTTACCTGCATTTTTGTTGACAACGGTGTTTTAAGGCACGACGAGGCGAAAAAAGTTGAACTCATGCTGAAGAAAAGTTTTCATATGAAGATAAAATACGTGGATGCCTCTGAAAGATTTCTGAAAAAACTCAAGGGCGTAAAAGACCCGGAAAGAAAAAGGAAGATTATCGGCAATGAATTCATAAGGGTATTTGAAGATGAGGCAAAGAAGATAAAAAATGTCTCATTCCTTGCTCAGGGGACATTATATCCTGACGTGATTGAGAGCACATCATTCAAGGGCCCTTCAGCAACAATAAAAAGCCATCACAATGTAGGCGGGCTTCTTAAAAAGATGAAGCTTAAACTGATTGAGCCTCTGAGGGAATTGTTTAAAGACGAGGTCAGAGTGCTTGGCCATGAATTAGGGATGCCGGATGAGACTATAAACCGCCATCCGTTCCCTGGGCCCGGGCTTGCGATAAGATGCATCAGCGATGTCACAAAAGAACGGCTTGCTATTTTAAGAAAGGCTGATGTGATAGTTCTGGATGAGATAAAAAAGTCGGGGCTTTACGGAAAAATCTGGCAGGTATTTGCAGTGCTGCTTCCTGTAAAGAGCGTCGGCGTAATGGGAGATGAAAGAACATATGACAATGTCATTGCTGTCAGGGCTGTTACGAGCGTTGACGGGATGACCGCTGACTGGGCGCAGATTCCCTATGAAGTTCTGGGACGGATATCAAACAGGATAATTAATGAAGTCAAAGGCGTAAACCGCGTGGTTTATGACATAAGCTCAAAACCTCCAAGCACAATTGAATGGGAATAACCTATGGACATCAAGGCCTATCTCAAAGAGAAAAAGGAACTTGTAGATTTATTTCTTAAAGAATACTTTTCGCCGAATTTTATTCCGCCTGTCTTAAAAGACTCCATCACTTATTCCCTGTCTGCGGGAGGAAAGAGGATAAGGCCGATACTCTGCCTTGCAGCGCATGAGGCATGCGATGGGGATTCCGAGGACATCATCCAGTTTGCATCTTCCATTGAACTTATACACACATATTCATTGATACACGATGACCTTCCTGCAATGGATAATGATGATTTAAGGCGCGGCAAGCCGACAAACCACAAGGTATTTGGAGAGGGAATGGCAATACTTGCAGGAGACGGCCTTCTTACAGAAGCGTTTTACATGATGGCGAATTCGCTCTCAAACAGAAACATCAAAAACACGGCATTAATTAGGGCCATTAAAGAGATTGCCTTCACAGCAGGCATTCATGGAATGGCCGGGGGACAGGCTCAGGATCTTCTCTCGGAGAATGCGGAGCCTGACAAAGAGACGCTCTCTTTTATTCATAAACATAAAACAGGAGCGCTTATATCAGGCTCTTTAAGGGCAGGCGCAATCCTTGCAAATTGCAGCAAGCCGTCGCTTAGCACAATTACAAGATACGGAGAAAACATCGGGCTTGCCTTTCAGATTATAGATGATATACTTGATGTAGAAGGCAGCACAGATGAACTCGGCAAGACCACAGGCTCTGATGCAAGGAAAAAGAAGATGACTTATCCTTCAATATACGGCCTTGAATCTTCCAAAAAAAAGGCTGAAGAACTGATAGCAGAGGCAGTCTTTTCCATCAAAGATTTCTCAGCTAAGGCAGAGCCTTTAAGAGAGATTGCCGGATACATGCTTGAGAGAAGAAGTTGAAACTCATTAAAAAAATAAAATCCCCTGATGACCTGAAAGCCCTGCCGGTTGAGGAACTGAACAAACTCTCCGAAGAGTTGAGGGAGATAATAGTAGAACGCGTATCAATTAACGGCGGACATCTCGCGTCCAATCTCGGCACTATAGAGCTTACTCTGGCGCTTCATTATGTATTCAATTCCCCTGTTGATAAGATTGTATGGGACGTAGGCCACCAGTCATACACGCATAAACTTATCACAGGGAGATATGAAAAATTTGAGACTATCAGAAAGTATAAAGGCATTTCAGGGTTTCCCAAGATAGACGAGAGCGTTCATGACGCCTTCGGCACAGGGCACAGCTCAACATCAATATCAGCGGCATTAGGAATCATAGAGGCGCGTGATAAAAAAAACGAGACGTTTAAAGTTCTGGCTGTTATAGGCGACGGCGCAATGACTTCCGGGCTTGCGTTTGAGGGGCTGAACCACGCCGGACATCTAAAAAAAGACCTCATCGTGGTGCTGAACGACAATGAAATGTCAATCTCAAAAAATGTAGGGGCCTTGTCTGCGTATCTAAACAGAATACTCACAGGAGACCTCTACCAGCGATTTAAAAAGCAGACGAAATCATTTCTTGAGGGCATTCCAAAGGTTGGAGGCCAGGTTACAAAAATTGCGCAGAAGGCAGAAGAAACCTTGAAAGGGCTCTTTCTGCCGGGGATATTATTTGAAGAACTCGGGATTAACTATGTAGGCCCCATAGACGGACATGACATTAAACTGCTGATAGAGACCTTCAGGAATATCAAAAACTCGACAGAGCCGACATTAGTCCATGTCATCACCAAAAAAGGCAAAGGATATGAGTTCTCTGAAAAAGACCCCTGCATATTTCACGGGGTAGGGCCGTTTGAAATAGAAACAGGCTCTTCTGTAAGCGACACCAATGCCATTTCATACAGTGAAATATTCGGCAGTGCGCTTACAGGGCTTGCCGCAGAGGACAAAAGGGTCATTGCCATCTCAGCGGCAATGAGAGAAGGCACAGGGCTTGAATGTTTTGAAAAAAAATATCCCGACAGATTTTACGACGTCGGCATAGCAGAGCCTCATGCAGTAACATTCGCCGCAGGGCTTGCGGTGCAGGGATTGAGGCCTGTAGTCGCAATATATTCCACTTTCCTTCAGCGCGGTTACGATGAGATAATCCACGATGTCTGCCTCCAGAACCTGCCTGTTGTATTTGCGATTGACAGGGCAGGGATAGTTGGAGAAGACGGCCCGACACATCAGGGAGTTTTTGACATTTCTTATTTAAGGCATATTCCTAATCTTACTGTCATGGCGCCAAAGAATGATTTGGAACTCAAAGCCATGCTTGAACTCGCTTTAAAACACAACGGGCCCTCGGCAATCAGGTATCCGAGAGGGAAAGTAAGTCGGAAGTCAGAAGTCGGAAGTCAGAAGTCGGAAGTTGAAATCGGGATGGCGGAAGTTTTAAAAGAAGGCTCTGATGCGGCTTTGATAGCAATAGGCAATGTTGTCCATCCTGCGCTTGCAGCTGCAGAGAGGCTTGAAAAAGATGGTATAAAGGCATCAGTCATAAATGCAAGATTCATAAAACCGCTTGATAAGAAACTCTTCCTGAAAATTGCATCAAAGACAAAAAGGATAATTACAGTAGAGGAGAACATGATTGCAGGCGGTTTCGGAAGCGCAGTCCTTGAATATCTGAACAGCATGGATATTCCTGATATAAAGATTAAACTCCTCGGCATACCCGATGAATTTGTAGAACAGGGCTCACAGGCTATATTAAGGAAGAAATACGGGATTGATGAAGAAGGGATTTATCAGGCCTGCAAGGCATTTCTCTCAACGCTTACGGCAGTTCGCTGAGCATTAGTTGAGGTGCTGTATTTTGACAGAACTTCTTTAAGTGAGACTGCCTTGATTTTCCCTGACTGGTAGGCATTAACTCTATCTTCAGCCTCTTTACGCCAGAGAGCATCTATGTGTTCATCAGGCTGATCAAGGCTGGACAGAAGCTGATCTGCAAGATTTGCCCTTTCCATGACCGGCAATTCCAATGCCTCTTTTAATATCTGCTTTGTGTCTGTAGGCATTTTACAACCTCCTTAATAGTCTATGACTTATTATTGCAATTATTGATTATTTTGTAAACCTAACATCTGAACTGTGCGAGGCAGCAAAAAAGAGTCCGCACGAAATGTTAGGCGCTGATATATTCATAAATTGTCTTTAACGGTCGCGTCTCCCTTTATTCTTTCCCGTCCCCGTTATTTCTTCTTGCTTATGTTATATTGCAAGACCTGACCCCATTTACCACCATTTACCATTTAGCAAGGACTATCCGTCTGCACGAGTGATTTGTTAGATGTTGCCTATTTCCTTGAGCTATTCTTATGCAACTCAGCAAGTATTTTCCAAATGCATTTGTCAAAACGATTCTTAACGTTATATTCCCATAATCTAATAACGCCCCATCTACCTTTTTTTAAAATACGATTAACGTCTTTATCGCGCTTTCGGTTACGCGCAATTTTAGCGCACCAATATGCAATATTTGTTTGCGGCATAATACATCGCTTAGGGTGGCCGTGCCAAAAGTCAGAATCTATAAACACTGCAATTTTCTTTCTCCTGAAGACAATATCTGGGTTTCCAGTTATAGATTCGGCATGACTTGCGAAATAGATTTTTCTTCTTTTTAATTCACGCATTATCAAACGCTCCGGCTTAGTTCCAGCCGAACGGATATTTTGCATGTTTTTGCGGCGTTGCTCTTTGGTAAGATTATCCATTGCTGGCAGGAACAGAAAAATCCATGAAATAAGTTTCATCGTCGATTTTGTAAAAATCAACATTGGTGCGGCCATACCTTAAAAGGTCATCTTTTGTTACAAAAGCACCATTTGGAAGTCCAAGCCGATGTCTAAAGTACTCACCGATGAGACTGTTGTTATGAGGAGTCTCAATGGCATGTCCACGTTCATCTTTTTGTGCACGCGTGCAAATCAGAGTTTTATTATCATCTGTTAAGACAGTAAAATGCGCCGAACGGAGAGGAAAGAAATTGCTTTTATATACTTCTGGGCGGAGTTGTATATATGCTTCGTTTTTATTTCTGCTTGAAACCCCATCTTGACGGAACCCCCAGTTAATGCCTGCCGTTTTTTGAACATTGCCTTCTCTGTCAAGTAGTGATACGCTGACAGCCGGTAATCCTTGAAGGTCTGGTTTTTCAGATGATATAAGTTGCAACCCTTCTTTTTCGAGCTGTTCTTTTTTCCTGCGGGCATAATATGTATCACGGTAAATTTCAATATAATTTTCTATTTCAACATGAGTGCAGTAAATCGAGTCGGATATTAAACTCTGGAAATAATCAAAACCAAGTTTAGGGTCACATGAAATTAGTAACTCTCGCTGAGATTTACTAAAAGCATTCTGCGTGTAATTTGCTGAGCCTATAAAACCGATGACCGGCTTTTCGCCTTGAAACCATGCATATGCTTTTGAATGCACCTGCGGGGAATTAACAATGTAGCTGCATTCAAAATAATCAGGGAAATCAACGCTGGCAAGTTGCTGAAACGCCTTATGATTGCTTAAAGACAATCCGTCATATGGACACATCCCCACAATAAGATTAATTTTGATTTGCTTTTCGTGATTTTTCTTTAAAGACTCAAAATGGTGAAAGGTCATAGCCGCAGTTGCATACCCAGAAACAACATAGAGAGTATCAGCTCCGTTTTTAACAGGGTCAATAAGAACTTTGTCGAAAAGATTTTTTGTAATCATTCGTATAGTGTTTTAACAAACAACATATTCTTCTTGTTCCTCAAGCAATACCGTCTGATATGAATCAATCCTGCTGTCATATGCGCTGTTTTTGATATTGTTTTCTGTTTTAGAATAATCAATACCGGCAAAACTTTTCAGAACTGCTTCAAAAACAAACGTAACGCCTAATGGCGGCACCGCCATGCCTATTTGTTTTCTAACGCTTTCTTTAGAACCTGAAAAAATATAATTATCAGGGAATGTCTGTAATCTGGAGCGCTCTCGGTTAGTTAATGCCCTATTTTCTTTCCAATGGTAAACGTGTGTTCCGCCGCCGCCGCTTCCGGTTACTGTATAAGCGGGCTTGTCAGGGTCAAGCCTTTTATAAATTTGGCTTATTTTTGCTCCTTTAACATTCAGCCTCAACTTTTCAGGCAAAACGGCGGTAAAAGCATTTTCTCCCGGCTTTATAAATTGCAGGCGGTCAATAACCTGTTGGGATTGTTTGGTTAATTCATTGTTCGAAGCATCTTTAGGTATCGGCGGTTTTTCGATAGCCGCTCTGCAAGTAACAGGCGTGATATGCGTTGGTGCAGGTACATAAAAATTTATATTTATGTCGTTGCGGATTCCGATGATTATTATTCTATGTCTTGCTTGCGGTACGCCGTATTGTTCAAATTTATAGAGATGCGGCGTAATGATATAGCCTGCCTGTTGCAATTCATGCAGTATTTTGTCTAATGCTTTTCCATCATTGGCATTTCTTAATCCCCCGACATTTTCGGCAAGAAAAAATTTAGGCTGGAAAACACTTAGTGCTTTAACGCTGTATGAGTACAACGGGCCATAAATTCCATCCATGCCTTTCTGCTCGCCGACCATACTATAGTCGTTGCATGGAAAACCAAAGGCCAAAGCATCTATATCGGATATGTTTTTTAATTTTCTGAAATTAAGTTTTCTAATGTCACAGCAAACAACAGACTTTGGATTGTCGGGGCAGATATTATTTCGGTAAGTAGCACATGTGTCCTTATCATAATCTGTAGCCCAAGCATGAGAAATAGAGAACGTTTGCCCACCTGCAACAACCTTTGCTGACTTAGCGCCAAGAGCTAACCCGCCCGGACCGCTGAATAATTCACCAAATCTAAAATTCATATTTACTCAATTATACAATTTCTACAGACATTATTTAAATGCTTTAAGCTTAAAAAAAATTTGCGCCTGTCTTTTTTTATGTTGCCTACATGGTTAGCATGATTATATAAAGCGGCACATGGACTGTCAAGGATTGTTTTTACCGCAATTTTTATCTCGTCTATACAGTATAATTAATGAATTACCATGCGGCAGAAACAGCAGGGAATCTGAAGGTTGAATCGTTGTTTTATTGTCATTCCCGCTCGTCGGGAATCCTTCAGAAAGATTCTGGACAAGCCAGAATGACAGACAATAAAGTAACCTTGTGACAAAACTATGAAAGACAGGCTTGACAAGATACTGGTTGACAGCGGGCTGGTAAAAAGCAGGGAGCGTGCAAGGGCTTTGATAATGGAAGGCAATGTTCTGGTTGACGGCTCTCCTGTTACAAAAGCTGGCGCTATGATAAACAGCGCCTCCTCAATAACTCTGAAGTCAGCGGACATCCCCTATGTAAGCAGGGGAGGGTTAAAACTCAAAGCTGCCATAGATTTTTTCAGCATAGACTTAAAAGATAAAATTGCAATGGACGTCGGCTCATCAACAGGCGGTTTTACAGACTGCATGCTCCAGATGGGAGCTGAAAAAATATATTGCATTGATGTGGGCTACGGACAAATCGCATGGTCTTTAAGAAATGATCCGAGGGTTATTCTTCTTGAAAGAACCAATATCAGGCATCTTGAACGGAAAAGGATTCCGGATATTATTGACATCGCTACGATTGACGTTTCATTCATATCTCTTACAAAGGTTATACCCAAAGTGTTAGAATTCCTGAAAGAGGACGGCGAAATACTTGCGCTTGTAAAACCTCAGTTTGAAGTCGGCAAAGGAGAGGTAGGCAAGGGCGGCATTGTGAGAGAAGAAGAAAAAAGGCTTGCGGCAGTTGCCTCTGTGAGAGCAGAGATTGAAACTGCCGGACTGCACACTATAGGCGTGTTTGAATCGCCTGTCAGAGGACAGAAAGGCAATATAGAATATTTCCTGTATTTGAAGAAGGAATAAGCGGAATGGAAGAACAGAAAGGCATAGGCGTTGACCTCGCCATAGCGTCAAAGGAAATGATAGAGGCGCTGATTTCAGAGTCCGGAGAGCCGTCTCTGTTTGAGGAGGTTTTAAAGGCAAATACCCAGAGGCACGACATCTTGAAGGTGTTGGCTGAAAGCCCTTACACGCCTGAAAACATCAGGGAGGATGCTGCAAAAATCTTACAGATTCCCATAGAAGTATCCGCACTCCTTGAAGAAACAGAAGAGGCCGCTGAACAGCGCACTCAAACCCTTCTCCAGAAAGTGCAGGGACTGACTGTGGCTGAGAAGAGACTGCTTGCAATGAGAGGCGGGCGCGAGGCAAGGTCCATTCTCATAAAAGATACAAACAAGCAGATAGTCATGGCGGTTCTTGATAACCCGAAGATAAAAGAACCGGAGATAGAGATGTTTGCGCGTTCCCGCTCTATCCCTGATGAAGCGCTGCGGGCGATTACGAGAACTAAAGAATGGATGAAAAATTACGGAGTGCTTCTTGCAGTCGTAACCAATCCAAAAACACCTGCAGGAGTGGCTGTGCCGCTTTTGTTCAATTTAAAACTAAGAGACCTCATGTCTCTTGAAAAGAACAGGAATGTCGCGGAGGTAATCCGCACAACTGCCAAAAAACTTGTTCAGGCAAGAAAAGGGCATTGAATCAGTGGAAGAAAGAAGGGTTTTAATTTATAATAATGACACTTATTAATTTTAAATTTTTATTTTTAATCTTTTAACTTTAAAATAGGAGAGGCGCTTATGCAACACTCTGCAATACAATTAATTCTTCAGGCAGGCTATGTGGTTAAAGTGGTATTGCTTATCCTGCTGTTTTTTTCTGTCGTATCATGGGCCATCATTTTTTATAAATACCGCTACCTTTCAAGGGCTAACAAAGAGACAGACGTATTCCTGCGCTCCTACAGGGCAGGCCGCGACCTGAAAGGGCTTTTGGCTGCCGCCCGAGCGTTTAATCTCAGCCCTCTGGCAAATATATTTAAATTTACATCTTCAGAAAATATAGTCGATAAGGCTGAGATTAAACGCTCTCTCAGAAGATTCTCAGCGCTTGAGTCAGCAAAGCTCGAGAAATACCTCAGTTTCCTCGCAACCACAGGTTCTACCACGCCGTTCATCGGACTGTTCGGAACTGTATGGGGAATAATGAATGCCTTCAGAGGGATAGGCGCAGCAGGCTCGGCGTCTTTGGCAGTCGTTGCTCCGGGCATTGCAGAGGCATTGATTACAACAGCCGCCGGACTTGCAGCGGCAATCCCTGCTGTAATCGCCTATAACTATTATCTGAGCAGGGCGCGGGGGTTGATTATAGAGATGGAGGACTTCTCAGAAGAACTCCTGGACTTTTTTTCTAAGGGAACGGAATGAAGGCTGACAGAAACAGAGGCGTGCTTTCAGAGATAAATGTAACGCCCTTCGTGGACGTAATGCTCGTGCTGCTCATAATCTTTATGGTGACAGCGCCATTGCTCCAGCAGGGCATTGACGTAAATCTTCCACAGGCAAAAGGCAAAGACCTGCCCCCCGAAGAAAGAATAACGCTCATTGTAAAAAGAGGCGGCGTTATTTTTATGAATGACAAACCTATGCCTATGTCTGAGATAAAGCAGAAGCTTACGGCAATCAGCAAATTAAATCCGAATGTCTTTCTTAAGGCGGACAAGGATGTGCCCTACGGCTTTGTTGTTCAAGTGATGAGCGACATAAAGGAGGCAGGGATAGAGAAACTCGGGATGATAACCGAACCCAAGATAAACATAGAAGGGAAATGAAGGAACCAAGCCTTCCAGTTACGGCATTCTTCTCTTTTTTGCTTCACGTGACTTTTATCTTTACAGCACTGATAACAATTAAAAATGCAACCCGCTTCACTCTGCCCTCTGCGTATATTGTAAGCCTTGTCAGCACTGAAGTCAGCGGACAGCCCCGAGCCGCTCGGGGGACAGCCGTTCAGCCGGACGAGCCTGAACAAAAAATGCAACTGCCTTCAGAGCCTTCAAAAGACAAAGCCTCAGAGGACGCAAAACAATATAGCTCGGACAGAATAGCAGCGTTAGAGGCAACAAGAAAGGCAAAGCACATTGTTAAGCTGAGAAACATGGTTTCTATCAAGGGCGCTGACAAGCAAGGGAAAGATGCAAAAGAAATCGCTCCTCCTTTAAAAAATGGCGGCAATGAAACTTCAATATTAGAAGGTTATTCTAAGAGGATAGGAAAAGAGATAAGGCAGCGCTGGGCCTTCCCCGAGGCATGGGGGGAAAACCTTGAGGCAGTAATATCGGTAACTATAATGTCGAACGGGACTGTTAAGATAAACAGTGTCGAAAAAAGCTCGGGCAATGTCCTCTTTGACCGCTCTGTCCTTCGAGCCATTAATAAAGCAAGCCCTGTTTCTCCTCCTCCGCATGAGATGGAGATAGGATTGAGGTTTACGCCATGAAGAAAGGTGTCAGGTGTCAGGTGTCAGGTGTCAGCAAAAAACTGTTCACTGTTTTTCTGCTATTCACTATTCACTTTTCATTTTTAACTTGCGAAGCGAAAATCTACATTGACATAACCTCTCCTGCGATAAAAAAACTTCCGATTGCTATTCAGGAATTCAGCGGCACGGAAGGAAAACAGATTGCAGACATCATAAGGGAGGACCTTGAGTTTACGGGTTTTTTCCTTTCAATTGACAGGGCTGCCTATTTAGAGAAATCCAGCGAGACTTTCAATCCTAAAAACTGGACTGTAATCGGCGCAGAGGCTGTTATAAAGGGAACTGTGCGCGGAGAACAAAACCTAACAGCAATCGTATCGCTTTATGATACAAGCGAAGGCAGGGAGGTCTTAAGGAAGGAATACAAAGGAACAAAGGCTTCCATCAGGTATCTTGGCCACACTATTGCAGGTGATATATACCAGCATATAACAGGCGAAAAGGGGATATTCAGGACAAAGGTGGCATTTGTTGCAGAAGACGAGGGCAAAAAAGGCCTCTATCTGATGGACTGGGATGGCACGGCTATTAAACGGCTCGGAATTAAAGGGGATTTCGTCCTCAGGCCGCACTGGTCGCAGGACGGCAGCAGGATGGTCTACTCCTCTGAAAGGGGTGGACAATGGGGGATATATTTGTTAGACTTTACGAAAATGACGGAAAAAAAAGTTTTTGCCTCCAGAGGGCTTAATATCACAGGCAATTTTTCCCCTGACGGAGATGAGATTATGTTTTCATCATCGCAGGATGAGACGTATGGTTTATATAATTTAAGGATTTCAGATTCAAAACTTACAAGAATAACCTCTGCAAGATGGATAGAGATTTCGCCCGCTGTCTCGCCTGACGGAAAACTCGTTGCATTTGTATCAGACCGCGGCGGAACTCCCCAGATATATATAATGAACAGAAGCGGATATGACACAAGAAGGGTAACATTTGAAGGCTCGTATAATACCTCGCCAAGCTGGTCGCCCGACAACAAAAAGATTGTGTTCGTCGGCAGAGTCTCAGGCAAGCACCAGATTTTTATTATCTCGCCTGACGGCTCAGCTCTTAACCAGATCACAGACAAGGGAAATAACGAAGACCCTTCATTTTCTCCTGATGGAAGATTTATAATATTCTCGTCTGACAGAAACGGAGGCAGCGGCATTTACATGATGAGGGCAAACGGAGAATCACAAAAGAAAATAACCCCGCCGTGGTTACGGGCCTTTGGCCCAAGGTGGTCGCCGAATTAAATAAAGGAGGAGGTTTTATGAAAAGGATTTTTGTATCGTTTCTGGCTTTTGTTTTAGTTTTCGCTTTTGCAGGATGCGCAAAAAGGACGGTAACCGCGCCTGATGGGCAGGAAGCGCCAAAGGAAACAGCTCAAAAAGCCGCACCTGTTGAGCAGAAGGCAGAGGAGCCGGTTATGGCAAAGGCAGAGCCTAAGAAGGTGGAAACCGTGCCGGTAAAGGAAGTCACAGAGGCAAAATCTTCCCAGTTCGGAACTATACTTTTTGATTTTGACAAATACACTGTAAGGGAAGATGCAAAGCCAACCCTGAAGGCTGTAGCAGACTGGATGATGAAAAATAAAGATGCAAAGATAATCCTGGGAGGGCACTGTGACGAGAGAGGGACTAATGAATACAACCTTGCGCTCGGAGAAAAAAGGGCAAAATCTGCAAGGGATTACATCGTATCAGCAGGCGTAACAAAGAAAAGGCTCGATACGATAAGTTATGGCGAGGAGAAACCGCTCTGCAAAGAGCAGACTGAAGACTGCTGGCAGAAAAACAGAAGAGTTCAGTTTGTACATCAAACATCGTCAGGAAAAGCAGGCAAATAAGTGAAACGGACTGCCATAATTCTCCTGTTGTTTCTTGCAGGATGCGTAATAGACGAATTTGAGGTGATGAAGGCTGACGTTAATCAGCTTAAAAAAGATTCCTATGATATAAAGAAAGAGACCTCAGAGACAAAATCCGCATTTAAGACAGAGCTTGCCGAGATCAAAGAAAAATCAGCAAAAGAGGACTCGCTTAATGCAATGAGAGAAAGTATGGTGTCACTGCGCTCTGAGGTCTCAGGGATCTCAAAAGACCTCCAATCTTTGACAGGAAGGTTTGATGAGAACAAGTATTTTATTGACAAGTCTCTGAAAGATAAATCTTCAGAGATGGATTTGTTACGCGCACAGATAACCTCACTTGAAACACAGGTGAAGGAGATACAGGCCAAGCTCTCTCCAAAAACAGATACTGATGCCGCGCCAAAAGACAAGCCTGATGTAAAAGATGTAAAAAAAGAAAAGAAATCCGAAACTGAAGTGGCAAAAAACACTGAAATAAAAGACCCTGCAAAAGCGTATGAAGCCGCCTACGCCTCTTTTAAAGATAAAAAATACAAAGAGGCGAGAGAAAAATTTGAGGCGTTCCGGAAAGAATTCCCGAAAGATAAGCTTGCCGGCAATGCCCAGTTCTGGATAGCTGAAACCTATTACGCTGAAGAAGACTACGCAGGCGCAATTGTTGAATATGATGCGCTCCTGAAAAACTATCCCAAAAATGAGAAGGCTCCGGCTGCTCTTTTAAAACAGGGGTATTCATTTATTGAGATGGGCGATAAGAAAGCCGCAAGAGGAATTCTTGAACAGCTTAAAGATAAATATCCGAAATCCAAAGAAGCCGCCCTCGCAAATAAAAAATTAGAGGATATGAACAAAAAGGGCAAGAAGTAACTGAGAGACAAGTTTAACAGAACAATAGATTACATGCGCATCTCCATAACTGACAGGTGCAACCTGCGCTGCGTTTATTGCATGCCTTCTGACGGACTGCGCCTGATAGAGCACAAAAAGATTCTGTCTTACGAAGAGATACTCAGAATAATAAGAATAGCTTCAGGGCTCGGTGTCAGAAAGATCAGGCTAACAGGCGGCGAGCCCCTGTCAAGAAAAGACGTTACAAACCTGACTTCCTCAATAAAAAAAATCCCGGGCATAGAAGACCTAAGCATTACAACAAACGGCATCCTTCTTGAAAAGTATGCTGCAAGGCTCATAGAGTCGGGCGTTGACAGAGTAAACGTAAGCCTTGATTCTTTAAGGCCCGAAAGATACAGGGAGATAACAAGGGGCGGGGACATTAACGTTGTTCTCCGCGGCATAGAGGCTGCGAGGAAAAGCGGGCTGCTGCCTATAAAGATAAACATGATCCCGATAAAAGGGCTTAACGGGGATGAGATAGTAGACTTTGCGAAGATAACCCTCAACAGCGACTACCATGTCAGGTTTATTGAGTTCATGCCTTTTGGAAGCCGCGGGTTCTGGAGTGCGGATAAATATATATCCCGCGATGAGATAAAGTCCATTGTTTCGACACTTGGGCCGCTTACGCCTGTGCGCGTAAGAAAAAATGGGCCGTCAAAATATTTCAGGCTTAAAGATGCGCAGGGCGTCATCGGTTTTATAAGCGCAATAACCCACCACTTCTGCGAAGAGTGCAACCGCCTGAGGCTGACTTCAAGCGGTAAACTCAAACCGTGTTTATTCTCTGAAACAGAGATTGACTTAAAGCCTGCATTAAGAGGCGGCGCTCCTGATGACGAAATAGAGCGTCTCCTCAGGCTTGCAATTGAAATAAAACCCGAAAGGCACAATATGAGCGACAGTAGCGACCTTAATGTCTTTCAGGCCATGTCACAAATCGGCGGCTGAGATAGTTTCAAAATGGTAGGCGATGAGGGTATCGAACCCACGGCCTCTTCCGTGTGAAGGAAGCGCTCTACCACTGAGCTAATCGCCCTCTACTCCTCTTTCCTGTCTGTCAGCGCTGCAATGCCCGGCAGTTCATTGCCCTCAAGCAGCTGGAGCGATGCCCCGCCTCCTGTTGATATGAAAGATATCGCATCTGATACGCCAGCCTTGTGCACTGCAAGGTCAGTGTCTCCTCCGCCGACTATTGTGAGAGCGTATGCATCAGCCACGGAATGGGCAATACCGAAAGTGCCCCTTGAGAATGCATCTATCTCAAAAACGCCCATAGGGCCGTTCCATATTATCGTCTTTGCATCCTGCAACGCCTCCGAGAAAAGTTTGACAGACGCAGGGCCTATATCAAGCGCTCTCCAGCCTTTTGGAATTTCCTGCGTAGTAACCAGTTTTGTCTCTGAACCTGCCTCCATGCTCTGCGCTATTACGCTGTCAACAGGAAGATAGAACTTAACATTGTTTTTTACCAGTTTTTTCCGTATCATCTCTGCAAATTCAAGCATCTCTGTTTCTACAAGCGAATCTCCGACTTCGTATCCCATTGCCTTAATAAAAGTGTATGCCATTCCGCCGCCGACTATAACCTTGTCAACCTTATCAACAAGATTTTCAAGAACGCCTATCTTGCCTGAAACCTTTGCCCCTCCGAGTATGGCGACAAACGGCCTTACAGGATTATGCACGGTCCCCTTAAGATATTCTATTTCCTTTCTCATCAGAAAGCCTGCCGCTGCCGGCAGAAACTTTGTGATACCGACCACTGATGCGTGTACCCTGTGCGCTGCTCCAAATGCATCGTTAACATAACAGTCGGCAAGACTCGCAAGAGCCCTGGCAAATTCTTCATCGTTTCTTTCTTCGCCGGGATGGAACCTGAGGTTCTCCAAAAGAAGGACATCGCCTTCTTTCATCTTTGAAACAATGCTTTCTACCTGCGGCCCTATGCAGTCAGGCGCAAAGATAACCTCTTTGCCAAGAAGCCTCTGCAGCCTCTTTGCAACCGGCGCAAGGGTAAATCTGGGATCAGCTTTCCCTTTGGGCCTTCCGAGATGGGAAGCAAGTATAATCTTTGCCCCTTCGTCTATCGCATAATCTATTGAAGGCAGAGTCGAGCGAATCCTGCCATCATCGGTTATGGTAAGGTTGTCATCAAGCGGCACATTAAAGTCCGCCCTTATAAAGACCCTCTTGCCTTTAATGTTCAGTTCTTCAATTGTAAGTTTGTTCAGAACATCCTTAATCGGGATATGACTATGATTGTTAATTTTCCTTGCCATTGAGGCTAACTCCTCTTTGTGAGGTAGATTATCAGGTCGCGAACCCTCGAACTGTAACCTGTCTCATTATCATACCATGCTATGATTTTTACCATCCTGCCTTCCAGAACTTTTGTAACAGAGGCGTCAACAATAGAAGAATGGGCATTGCC
The DNA here is from genome assembly GCA_001805105.1 of Nitrospirae bacterium GWF2_44_13. GTDB lineage: Bacteria > Nitrospirota > Thermodesulfovibrionia > Thermodesulfovibrionales > UBA1546 > UBA1546. Next base: position 37,876 of record MHEE01000017.1, read on the forward strand.
GTTAAAGTCTATTGATACAACAGGCTCTTCTGTATATTGAAGAATCCCTTTCATCTTTCCTTCAGCAGCCTTTTTCAAGGCCGCATTCACTTCTTCTACAGTCGCATCTTTTTTAAGTTCAGCCACAAGGTCTATAACAGATACATTGGGGGTCGGAACTCTTATTGACATGCCGTCAAGCTTGCCTTTCAGTTCAGGCAAGACAAGGCCCACTGCCTTTGCAGCGCCGGTTGTTGTCGGTATCATCGACATTGCGGCAGCCCTGGCCCTCCGTAAATCTTTATGCGGAAGGTCAAGAATACGCTGGTCATTTGTATATGAATGTATTGTTGTCATCAAGCCTCTCACTATGCCGAATTCCTGATGCAGCACCTTTGCCACAGGCGCAAGACAGTTGGTTGTGCAAGATGCGTTTGAGATTACTTTGTGCTTTGAAGGGTCAAGCGTTTCTTCGTTTACTCCAAGACATACAGTAACATCAGGGTCTTTTGCAGGCGCTGATATTATCACCCATTTTGCTCCTGCGTCAAGATGTTTTGAGGCGGAGGCCCTGTCTGTAAATCTTCCTGTTGACTCAAGGACAACATCAACGCCGAGACTTTTCCATGGAAGCTTTTCAGGCTCTGTAACAGCAAGGATTTTTATTTCCTTTCCGTTGACGCTTATGCCGCCTTCAGTTGCTTTTACATCTGCATTAAATATCCCGTGCACAGAGTCGTATTTAAGCAGGTGCGCAAGGGTCTTTGCGTCTGTAAGGTCATTTATTGCAACAATCTCAAAATCCTTGCATGACGCGCTGGCCCTTAAAAAAACCCTTCCAATCCTTCCGAATCCGTTAATGGCTACTTTAACCGACATAAAAATCCTCCTTGTTTGACCGTTAATTAATCATTGAATTTATACATAACCATTCCTGTTAAAAGCTTGGGGTAAAAATATGTGGATTTCGGCGGCATCCTTTCGCCTGAAAGGGCAACCCTTTCGACATCCTTAACTCCCGTAGGATTCAGGAAAAATGCCCCGTCATAAATTCCTTTTCTGACCATCTTCCTTGTTTCCGCTGTGTCCATCTCGTATGTTACCTCGGTAATATTCAGTAGTTTCTTAAATATTAGTTCATGTAGTATGGTAACATCAAGTTCTTTTAATGCAGGATTTATGTTTTCAAGCCCAGCGCCTTTATGTCCTTTATGCCTGAGCAAATACAGGTTATCGCTGTTGCGATGACAAAAGCCGATAGCATGTTCATATCCTGATAATGCCCCTGCAATGTCATCCTTTGAGGAGAGAATTTCTACCGTAAAATGTTGCGACAGAATATCAAGAGAGTTCTCAGGCAGCTTTTTAACAAGCCTGTGCGCGGGAAGTATTGTCAGCCCTTCATCTGACATATTGGCAAGGAACATAAGAACATAATCCCATGGTTTTGGCGAATCGGTGAACCGGTGAATCGGTGAACCGGAGGAAGTCTCAGAGTCCATAATCTTCTTAAACTCAAGCGCTGTCTCATATCTGTGATGGCCGTCAGCTATAAATACCGGTTTTCCTTTCAGGTCATTCCGGATTATTTCGATATCTTCTTCAGCGTCAACAATCCACAGCCTGTGGATTGCGCCGTCAGAATCTTTCGCCTCCATATATGGCTTCCGGAGCATATCCCTGTTTATTATTTCGGACGCCTTTTTCCCGGGACTGTTATAAAGCGAAAAAATAGGGCTTATATTAGCCCTGCATGTTCTTAAAAGATTCAGCCTGTCGGCTTTTGGTTTTGAGTGCGTGCATTCATGCGGGTATACGCCCCTGCCAAGTTCTTCAAGGCGCACAAGGCTGAAAAAACCCCTGAGCCTTTTACGGCTGCCTTTAATGCTGTAATCCACTTCGTATGCGTAAAAAGCAGGAGTTTTACTTCCATGCAGAATTCCATCTTTCAGCCATAAGCTGAGATATCCCGAAGCCCTTGTATACTTATTCTGTAATTCGTTATCGCCCTCAAGTTCCTTGCCAAAATCAATCCTTACTATGTTATGGGGGCTTTTGCCGTAGAGTTTTTCTTTGTATTCAGGCGCAATAATATCATAAGGAGGGGCAATTACATCCTCCCCTGAAACCTTAGACATATTGTAGAGGACTCCCTTGAAAGGGATAATTTCAGCCATGTTCTTGGAAGAAAATTAAAAAAGATAAGGTATGATACCACACGGGATTATTGAATTGCCATATTTCTCCTTTGGTATTAAACTTATTCCATGAAGGGCTTTGCTTTGTGGATAACAGGGCTTCCGGGAAGCGGCAAGAGCACACTCGCCGATGAAATTAAAAAACTCTATCCGAAATTTATCATATTAAGGATGGATGCATTCAGAAAGATTGTCACACCAAAGCCGGCTTATTCAGGCCTTGAGAGGGACATTGTTTACCGCTCCCTCGTATATCTCGCAAAGATAATGACAGGACAGGGACATAATGTGATTATAGATGCGACAGGAAACTTGAGAAAATGGAGAATCCTTGCAAGAAGGTTAATCCCGAAATATGCAGAGATATATCTTAAATGCCCGCTGGAAGCCGCTATGAAAAGAGAGCGGAAAAGGGCTTGTACTCATAAGGCTCCGAAGGGCATTTACAAAAAAGGCGCAAAGGGCTGGCCTGTGCCGGGTATGAATGTGCCATACGAAGAACCCCGAAAACCTGAATTGACAATAGAGACAGATGTTGTATCTGTGAATGAAAGCGTAAAGAGCATTAAAAGATTGATAGCTCAAACAGACATCAATTCTTAAACATCCACGCTAATACTATATCTACCTCTATATTTTCCTAAACTGATGCGGCAGGAGTTCGGAGATTGAGAACTTTTTAATTCCTCTCTCGGACGCAAGATAAATCTCAATGTCAGGCGCAAATTCGGCAAGCATCTGCCTGCAGGCGCCGCACGGAAAACAATAATCTTTGCTGGCAGAGACAATTGCAAGCGCCTTAAATTGCTTTTCGCCTTCAACAAGTGCATTTATAAGCGCAGCCCTTTCAGCGCAAAAGCTCAGCATCAATGAGGGGTTTTCAATATTGCAGCCGTGGTAGATTTTACCGCCATTAGTTATCAGCGCAGCGCCAACGGTAAATTTAGAGTAAGGCGCAAAAGCCTTTTTTCTTGCTGCCTTTGCTTCACTTACTAATCTTTCAATTTCTGAAGGGAGCATAATAACACAAAGTTAAAAATTACGATTCCTTTACATATTTAACTACCATATTGCCAACCTCAGTTGTTGAGTGGCCCATATGCCCCGCTGCAAGGCTTTTGAGATGTTTTCCTGTTATTTTCATTACAGCATTTTCTATTGTCCTGCCTGCTTTTTCTTCTCCGAGATGCTCAAGCATCATGCCGCCCGCGCATATTGCAGCCAGCGGATTGATAACATTCTTTCCTTTATATTTTGGCGCGGAGCCCCCGATCGGTTCAAACATTGAAACACCCTTCGGATTTATGTTTCCGCCTGCGGCAATGCCCATCCCACCCTGTATCATTGCGCCAAGGTCAGTGATGATGTCTCCGAACATATTGTCAGTGACAATCACATCAAACCACTCAGGGTTTTTTACAAACCACATGGTTATTGCATCTACATGCGCATAGTCAGCCTTTATGTCCGGATATTCTTTTGCAACCTCATAGAAAGTCCTCTCCCACAGGTCAAATGCGAATGTCAGCACATTTGTCTTTCCGCAGAGCGTAAGCTTTTTCATCTTGTTTCTTTTTTTGCAGCATTCAAATGCATATCTTATGCACCGCTCAACGCCTTTCCGGGTGTTTATGGACTCCTGCACAGCAACTTCATCGGCTGTGCCTTTTTTTAAAACGCCTCCTGCTCCTGCATACAATCCCTCTGTGTTTTCTCTGACAACAACAAAATCTATGTCTTCCGGTTTTTTATCTTTCAGTGGGCAGTCTACACCGGGATAGAGCTTCACAGGCCTCAAGTTGATATACTGGTCAAGTTCAAACCTCAGCTTTAAAAGTATGCCTTTTTCAAGAATTCCGGGCTTTACATCAGGATGCCCTATTGCGCCGAGATAGATTGCATTATGTTTTTTGAGTTCTGATACAGCATTCTCAGGCAGGACTTCTCCTGTCTTTAAATACCTTTCTCCCCCAAAATCATAATATGTAAGATTAAGCTTGAACCCGAATTTTTCTTCTGCCGCGTTCAGGACTTTAATCCCTTCCGCTATGACCTCAGGGCCTGTTCCGTCGCCGGGGATAACTGCAATGTTGTAAGATTTCATCGTCAATTGCTCCTTAACTTCTTCTTTGTCCATTCCACAAGCCCGCCGGATGCAATCAGCTCCTGCATGAATGGAGGAATGGGGTTTGCCTTATAGGACTCGCCTTTTGAAATATTTTTTATGATTCCCTTATCTGCATCTATCTCAATCTCGTCGCCTTCTTTTATCTTCTCTGACGCCTCTTCAGACTCAAAAATGGGAAGGCCTATGTTAAATGCATTCCTGTAAAATATCCTCGCAAAGCTCTTTGCTATCACAGCCTGAATCCCTGCTGCCTTTATCGCAATCGGCGCATGTTCCCTTGATGAGCCGCATCCGAAATTCTTGCCTGCGACAATAACATCTCCTGCCTTTACCTTGTTCGGAAAATCCTTGTCGGCATCCTCCATTATATGCTTTGCAAGCTCTGCGGGGTCGGATGTGTTGAGATGCCGAGCAGGTATAATTGCGTCTGTGTCAATGTCATTGCCGAACTTCCAGTTTCTTCCCTTGATTATCATGCGTCTATATTTCCATATCCCACAGTCTTGGGTCAAGTGCATCTCTCAGCCCTTCACCAACAAGATTGTAACTCAGGACGGTAATCAATATGGCAAGCCCCGGAAAAACAGAAAGCCACCATGCAATTTCTATGTTGTCCTTTCCCAATGTGAGGATATTGCCCCAGCTTGGCGCCGGAGGCTGAACGCCTATGCCGAGGAAACTGAGCGCAGATTCCACAAGCACAGCGCCTGCTATTCCAAGCACGGCAGAGACAAACACAGGAGCCATGCTGTTTATCATTATATGCCTGAAGATGATATTCATATCCCCTGTTCCCAATGCTCTTGCTGCAAGGACAAATTCCCTTTCTTTTAATGAAAGGACTTCTGCCCTTACAAGCCGCGCCACGCCCATCCAGGACGTAAGTCCGATCACCATCATAATATTCATTATATTAGGGTCAATGAGTATTACCCTTAAGCTTTCCCGTATCCAGCCCGGTATCGCAGAAGAACTCCAGATGTTAGGGTCAATAAACGCAATAACAGCAAGGATGAGAAAAAAGGTTGGGATTGTGAGCATTATGTCAATGAATCTCATGATTATGCTTTCAACCCATCCGCCGTAATATCCTGAGATTGCACCGAGAAAAATGCCTATAAGTGTTGCTATGCCTACAGAAACAAAACCCACAGACAATGATATTCGCGACCCTAAAATCATCCTGCTCAATACATCTCTGCCAAGGTCATCTGTGCCCAGAGGATGTTTGAGGCTTGGAGCTTCAAGTACATGTTTTCTGTCAATGTCGTCAGGGTTATGCGGAGAAATAAAAGGCGCAAAAACAGCAACAAAAAACATCAGAACCACAACAACCCCTCCGGCTGCTGCAAGCCTGTTTTTCCTGAATCTCCTCCAGAAAACGCCATTTAAAGAATGTAAAGAATGCCCTTTCATTGCTTTGCCCGTATCCTCGGATCCGCAAGCATATAACCGATATCAGCAAGGAGATTTCCCAACAGAGTCAGCATGCCTCCGATTGTGAGAATACACATCACCATCGGATAATCCCTTGTCATAACGCTCATGAAGAACAACTGCCCCATTCCGGGAATGCCGAAAACACTCTCTAAAATTACGCTTCCGCCTATAAGCCCGGGCACAGATAAACCAATTAAAGTAATAAGAGGCAGGAGGGCATTCCTGAGCGCATGTTGGTAGATAACCTTTTTATCGGGCAAGCCTTTTGCCCTTGCCACTGTGACATAATCCTGCCTTACAACTTCAAGCATACTGCTCCTCATGAATCTTGAATCTCCTGCAAGGCCTCCGAATGCGGAAATAAAAATAGGCAGGATGAGATGGCTTATTCTGTCCCACATCTTGCCTAATAAAGGCAGTGCATCGTAATTCAGAGATTTCAGGCCGGAAACCGGAAGCCAGCCGAGATATACCCCGAAGAACATCATTAAAAGAAGCGCAAACCAGAATGACGGCATTGCAAACCCGATGAAAACAGTTGTTGTCATTATTTTGTCGTAGAGAGAATTCTGATGAGTGGCTGATGAGACGCCTATCGGTATTGAGATTGCAAGGATGATTGCAAACGTTATCAGATTTATCATCAACGTGATGAAGAGCCTTCTGTCAAGCAGGGACTGTTTCTTGTCCCATATCTTCTGCATAACAGGCCTTCTGTCTGTTGAGAACGATTCTCCAAAATCAAGTTTTACGATTCTTTTCAGCCACAGGCCGTATTGGATTATCACCGGCTTGTCAAGGTTATAGAGTTTTTCCAGCCTTTCCCTTGCCTCAGGCGTTATCTTCGGATTTAACTCTGTGAGAATATCCGTAGGTTTTCCCGGAGCAAGGTGGATGATAAAGAACGAAATTAAAGTTATCCCCACGAGTGTGGGAATCATCTCAAACAGCCGTTTTATTAAATAGGCAATCATTTAAGGCTCCACCTTATGCTTTTGCATTTTTTGCGGCGCATACCATTTCGGAAGATTATAGGTTATGCCGATAGGGGCTGGCTTTATTCCTTTAAACCTTGCATGAACAACCGGCGTTGCATCAGGGACATATAAAAAAAGATACGGCAGTTCTTCAGCGAGTATTTCCTGAATCCTGAAATATGCCTTTTTCCGCTCTTTCATATTGAATGTCCTTCTGCCTTTTTCAAGGAGCTCATCAACTTCAGGATTGCTGTAGCTTATGAAATTAAATTCCTTTTCTTTTGTCTTGGATGAATGCCAGATGTCATACTGGTCAGGGTCAAGCCCAATGCTCCACCCAAGGATTACAGCCTCAAAACGTTTCTTGTCTATAAATTCATTAATGAATGTGGACCATTCAAGCGCCCGTATCTCAACCTTTATACCTACCTTTGCAAGCCTCCACTGTATAATCGTTGCGGCATTTTTTCTCAGCGTATTGCCCATATTGGTGAAAATCGTGAATCTGAAGGGTATTCCGTCTTTATCCAACAACCCATCGCCGTCGGTATCTTCCCAACCTGCCTCTTTAAGAAGTTCTTTTGCCTTCCCGGGATTATATTCATATTTTTTTACATTGGGATTATAAGGCCATGTATTCGGGACATAAGGCCCTGTTGCAGGGCTTCCAAGCCCGAACAAAACAACATCAATAAGCTCGCTCTTGTCTATTGCGTATGCTATCGCCTGCCTTACACGCTTGTCCTGAAAAAACGGATGTTTAAGGTTAAATCCCATATAGGTATAAGCAAACTGGGGATAGCGGAATTTCTGAAAGTTGTTTTTGAAAAAATCCGTGTTCGTCTGCTTTGTATATTGTATCGGCGTCAGCCCCATCATATCTATGCTGCCTGCCTTAAGCTCAAGAAACATTGTTGAAAGGTCGGGGATTAACCTGTAAACATACCTGTCTATGTAAGGCCTGCCTTCAAAATACTCTCTGTAAGAATCAAGAATCAACTCCTGTCCCGGAGTCCATCTTTTGAGTTTATACGGCCCGAGGCCGACAGGGTTTCTTGTGAACTCGCTCTTTGTTATATCCTTTCCTTCAAGCAGGTGTTTTGGAAGAACAACAATGCCGCTCCATGACGTGAGCGCAGGCGCAAATGGTTTTCCATATGTGACCCTGAATGTATATTTATTTAAGACTTCGGCTTTTTTAACTTGAAGAAAATCTTCTTTATACGCAGTTGGTGTTTTTTCATTTACGATTGTATCGTACCCGAATTTTACATCGTCTGCCGTGAACTCAACTCCGTCAGCCCATTTCACGCCTTTTCTCAGATGGAATGTTATGACAAGCCCGTCTTTTGAAATATCCCATGATTCCGCGAGGTCACCGATAACGCTGAGGTCAGTGTGGTATTTAACAAGCCCGCTGAACATTAACCCTGCAATATCATGAGAAGCGCTGTCGCTTGCAAGCATATATATCAGATTGCTCGGCTCTCCGATGGAGCCGACTATCAGCGCATCGCCGTATGCAGGCTCGTTAGAGTTGTTTTCTGAAATGGTTTTGATTGTCGCCGCAGGTTTCTCTTTACAGCCCATGATATTGACGGCTATTAAAAGGCTTAGAAGAAAAAGAAATGCTCTTTTTGTCATGCAAGAAAACATGAAGGTATTATACAAAAATACAGGTAAGGAATAACTACTCTACGCAAAAGAAAAGTGGAATTATTGCCAGCCTATAGGTTCGTAGCCTTTTTCCCTAAGACAACGAGACACAAAATTTTTATAGACCTGGCTTGGCTTCAATGATTTTGATATTCCCCTGACAAGGCCGCCGGCTGCTCCGGCTGCGCCTCCTATTCCTGCGCCTTTACCTATATTCCCTGTGACAGCTCCGACAGAGCCTCCAACAAATGCTCCTGCAGCGCCTCCTGCTGCCGCACTGCCAGCCGCATCACCGCCGGGATTTGTCTTGATATATTCGTTGGCAAGACGTTCGCACTCCCCGATATCAATTTCTGCCTGTTCTTTACCGACAGCCTTTAAATGAGCATTCGGATACAGCACCGGCCCGCCGCTCGTTGCGCATCCTGCAAGAAAGACAAAAATTATTGGAACCAGAAGCAATATTCTAACCATGTTTTCACCTCTTACTTTTCCGTTATCTACTGCCAGATCAGCTTTCAGCGCTCACCCAAAAAATTACGCTCTATCCAGTTACAGATATGACTTCTTCATAAGTTGTAATACCCTCAAGCATCTTCTTTATGGCTGTTTGCCGCAGGTTAACCATGCCGTCTGCTTTTGCAGCATCATAAATCGTGGATAGTCCTGCTTTGTCATTTAACAGTCTTTTTAGTTTGTCGGTGAATTCCATCACCTCGAAAATGCCTGTTCTCCCTCTATAGCCCGTGCCACGACATTCAAGACAACCCTCACCATAGTATATTTTGTAAGGTTTTTTAACGAGTTGCAGATGATCTATTTCTTCTTCTGTAAGCGCCCCTTCTTTTTTGCAGTAAGGACATATCTTTCTTACCAATCTCTGTGCGACTATGCCGATTATAGTTGATGATAGAAGAAAAGCAGGCACCCCAATATCAAGAAGCCTGGTAACAGATGAAGGAGCATCGTTTGTGTGCAATGTGCTCAGGACAAGATGCCCTGTAAGGGCGGATTGAACTGCGTTCTCTGCAGTTTCTTTATCGCGTATCTCACCAACCATTATAATGTCCGGGTCCTGCCGGAGGATGGTTCTCAAAATATTGGCAAACGTCACATTAATGGCGGGCTGAACCCCAACCTGATTGAACTCCTCAACAATCATTTCAATCGGCTCTTCTATAGTAATAATATTCACATCAGGCGACGCCAGCGCCCTAAGCGTAGAATATAATGTGGTGGTTTTGCCGCTGCCTGTGGGACCCGTAACAAGTATGACCCCATTAGGTCTTCGGATAAAAGAATTGTAGAGCTGGAACTCACGCGGGTAGAATCCGAGATGGTCAATGTCCTGAAGAAGCACCTCAGGGTCGAATATTCTTATGACAACTTTTTCTCCGAATGCGACAGGAAGCGTTGACACCCTTATTTCTATATCTTTACCGTTATAATTTGTCTTTATTCTTCCGTCCTGGGGTCTTCTTTTTTCAGCTATATCCATTCTTGAAAGCATCTTTATTCTCGATATAATGGGGGCATGGATAACTTTTGGGATTGTATGAATATAGTGTAATATTCCATCTATTCGCAATCTAACAAAAGCCTTTTCTTTTTTAGGTTCAATATGGATATCGCTTGCCCTCTGGTCAAATGCATAATGCAAGAGATATTCCACTGCATTTATTATATGCTGGTCCGTTGCTTCTATTTCACCCTGCCCTTTTAGATTGACATACTGCTCAAGACTCCCAAGTTCAAAGATAGACGATGCCTCTGCCTCCGCTCCTTCAACGGACATGCGGAATCCAAAGAACTCACGCACGATTTTAACTATGTCGCTCTTTGAACTGAGCACGATTTTCACCTTGATCTTCCTTGCGTTTCCCAAGCTCTCAACAGGTTCAAGATTGAATGGATCGGCAATTGCCAATGTTACAATTCCGTCTTTTTCATCAACAGGAACAACAAGATATCTCATAGCAAATGGCCGGGACACATAAGAAGTAACTATATCAAGATTCAGTTTTAAGGGATCTATTTTTCTATACTCCACCCCTGTCTCGTCCGCAATAACCTGTGTAATGGCATCCTCTGTAAGTATTCTGCCCTCTTTTCCATGGATTTCGATATTAAAGGAAGATATTACTTCAGCAGGTAAAATAGGGCATTGCTGCCTGTGGAGGTGTCTTGGATGCGCAGTATCCTGCAATTTTTGAAGTCTGGCTTTCTGATCACTGCCTTTTAATATTATATTTTTACACTGCTCTTCCGATATAACACCACGCTTGAGCAAAGCCTTTGCCACAAATTCTACTGTGAACAGTTTGTTCTTAACCATTTCGTATTATACAAAAATGTTGAAAGAAGCGGGGATTGCTGTTTGTATAATCCACTGCTTTCTAATGCTACGAATAATACTCCTTCAAATATTTCCCTGTATATGATGTTTTTGATTTGATTATATCCTCGGGTTTTCCTTCAAATATTATCCTGCCTCCCCTTTCTCCGCCTTCTGGCCCCAAATCAATAATCCAGTCTGATGCCCTGATGACATCAAGGTTATGCTCTATAACCAGCACGGTATTGCCTGCGTCAACGAGCCTCTGAAGCACGCGAAGCAAAGCCTTTACGTCCGTGAAATGAAGCCCGACTGTAGGCTCGTCAAGGATATAAAGGATTCCTTTCGGAACAGCTTGGAGTCTTGAGTCATGAGACTGGAGTTCAGAACAGATTTTTATTCTCTGTGACTCGCCTCCTGAAAATGTTGTTGCAGGCTGGCCAAGCCTGAGATAACCGAGTCCGATGTCTCTCATTAATGACAGCCTGCCTTTAATCTGCGATATGTCAGAAAAAAAATCCGAAGCCTCATCAACCGTCATATTCAGGATGTCATTTACATTCCTGCCCTTATAAGTAATCCTCAAAACCTCAGGCTTATATCTTTTCCCTCCGCACTCTTCGCATGTTACATAAAGGTCTTCAAAGAAATACATCTCCATCTTCTGATACCCCTCGCCCATGCATGTCTCACACCTGCCGCCGGGCACATTGAATGAAAAAAACCCAGGACCGTATCCGTGCGCCTTTGCCTCATGCTGTTCTGAAAAAAGCCTGCGTATGGGGTCAAACATCTTAAGATAGGTAAGCACATTTGAACGCGGGCTTTTGCCTATCGCAGTCTGGTCTATAAGTTTTACGTTTCTTATATGTTCCATTCCCATAATATCTTTATATGGCAATGTCCCGACCTGGTCGGGGCCAACCTTAAAATGCCTTGCCAGCGCCCTATAAAATGTCTCGACCACAAGGCTGCTTTTGCCTGAGCCTGAAACTCCGGTTACTGCTGTAAGCACCCCTGCGGGGATTCTAAAGTCAACAGACTTAAGGTTATTGCCGGCAGCTCCGGTCAGCGCTAAATAGTTTCTTGGTGAAATTCTTCTTTTGTCGCCAAATCCCTGTATCTCTGCTTCTTCACCTCTTAAATATTTTGCAGTTGATGTATCGGTCTTTAAAAACTTTTCCATTGCTCCTGAAAATACAACCTGTCCTCCATTACGCCCGCCGCCGGGGCCAAGCTCCACCACCCAGTCAGCAGTTTTGATAATATCTTTGTCATGTTCGACAACGATTATCGTATTCCCAAGCCCTGAGAGTTCCGACATTATCTTTGCAATCCTCTCTGTGTCCCTTGGATGAAGCCCGACTGTAGGCTCATCAAGCACATAAAGCGTTCCTGTCAGCAGCGAACTGAGCTGGTTTGAAAGATTTACCCTCTGATATTCTCCTCCTGAAAGCGTCTTCCCCTGCCTACTGAGACTCAGATAATCAAGGCCGACTCTGTTGAGAAATTGAAGTTTTAGGCTTATCTGCCTGAGAGGTTCCTTCGCAAGGTCTCTTTGAAATATTGATATGTCGGCATCCGTGAAAAATTTTATAAGCCCTGAAACAGGGAGTTCGCATACCCCGGCAATATCAAGGCCGGAAATCTTATACGCAAGCGATTCCTTTTTTAGTCTTTTGCCCTTGCAGGCATGACAGACAGCAGCCTTTCTGTGCCTGCTCAGAAATACCCTGACGTGCAGTTTATATCTTTTTGCCTCAAGCTCCTCAAAAAAATTATCTATGCCGTAGAAATCATCTGTGCCTTTAAAGAGCTTGTCCCTTTCTTCCTTTGAAAGCTCATTAAAAGGTTTCTTGGTATCAATTCCGGCTTTTTTAGCCCCTGCAATCATCTGTTTTTTCCACCACTTATATCCTGACCTTTCCCATACACCTATGGCGCCTTCTGAAAGGGAAAGATACTTATCAGGGATTATAAGTTCTTCATCATAGACCAGAATATTCCCGAACCCTTTGCATTCAGGACACGCTCCAATAGGATGATTAAATGAGAACAGCAGAGGCGAAGGCTCAGGAAGAGAAACATTGCACTCATCACATACATTTTCTCCTGAAAAACGCAGGGTGATTTTTTCAGCATCCTGCAGGATTACAACCGTCGCCTTTTCGTTTCCTTCTTTCCATGCCATCTCTACGGAATCCGAAAGCCTCGGCTCATCTTTTATCACAAGCCTGTCAAGAACAACAGCAAAGCGCTCAGCATTCAGCGTTCGGCGTTCAGCGTTTTTTTCTGACAGCTGACGGCTGACAGCTGACAACTCAAGTACTTCTCCATCAACCCATGCCCTGTGAAAACCCCTTTGTTTGAGGCTCTCAAGTGATTCAGAAGAATCGAAGATGACTATTGCCTTGCTTCCTGTATATCTTTCAGTCAATTCCTTGACCACCTGCGAGGCATCCCATTTCCGTATCTCTTTCCCACACTGCGGGCAAAACGGAGTTGAGATTTTTGAATAAAGAAGCCTCAGAAGGTCATAGATTTCCGTGAGTGTTCCAACTGTTGAGCGCGAGCCTTTGACTGGATTTTTCTGCTCAAGCGCTATGGCAGGACGTATATTGTGGATTGCATCAACATCAGGCCTGTCAAGTTTTTCAAGGAAAAGCCGTGCATAAGTTGAAAGCGATTCAATGAATCTCCACTGCCCTTCTGCAAAGATTGTGTCAAATGCAAGAGATGACTTGCCTGAGCCTGAGACTCCTGTTACTGCGATGACCTTATCATGCGGAAGGCAGAGCGTGATATTTTTTAGGTTATTCTGCCGCGCACCCTCAATTATAAGCTCTCTGTTTGGCATCCTGATATTTTAACATACAGGATTTAACACGGAAGGTGCGGTTGAATTATTTTTATGGCAGGCATCAGGCATGTGTAAGGAGACAGGCACAGCCTCCTTGAAGGATTTTTACATCCTTTCAGGAGCGCTGAGTCCCAATATCTCAAAACCGTCCTTCAGGACAATCCTCACTGCCTCGCATAAAGCAAGCCTTGCCTTGGTCAGATTGGCATCGTCTGTTACCACCTTATGCCTGTGATAGTAAGGGTGAAACATCCCTGCGAGTTCTTGAAGATAAAATGTTATCCTGTGCGGCTCATGCGCAATGACAGCCCCTTCAAATGCCATCTGATATGCAAGCAGTTTCTTTATTATCCTTATCTCCTCAGGAAGAGATAAAAGGCTGAGATCCGCTTCATCCGGTTTTTCAACATTTATCCCCTGCTCCTTTGCGTGAGAGAATATGCTGTTTATGCGCGCATTTGCATACTGCACATAAAAAACAGGGTTTTCCGCTGACTGTGCTTTTGCAACCTCGAGGTCAAATTCAAGGTGGCTGTCAGGACGCCGCGTGAGGAATATGAACTTTGTCGTATCTGCGCCAACTTCGTCAATCACCTCTTTCAGAGTCACAAATTCCCCTGCCCTCTTTGACATTTGAACAGGCCTGCCGCCTCTAAGCAGCGAAACCATCTGGACCAGCAAAACCTTCAGCCTTTCCTTTGGATAACCGAGCGCCTGAATCACAGCCTGTATCCTTGGAATATACCCGTGATGGTCGGCGCCCCAAATGTCTATAAGCTCATCAAATTCTTTCTCCACCTTATTCCTGTGGTATGCAATGTCAGGCGCAAAATAAGTATACTCTCCGTCTTTTTTAATCACGACCCTGTCCTTGTCATCTCCGAATACGGTTGACCTGAACCACACTGCGCCGTCTTCTTCATAGATGTAATCACGCTCTTTCAGGTCATTTATAGACTGCATCACCTCTCCTCTTTCATAAAGCTCTCGCTCGCTCTGCCATGTGTCAAAAGTAATGCCGAATTCCTTTAAGTCCTGCTTTATGCCCTCAAGCATCAGCCTGTAAGAAAAATCCGTAAAAAATTCTCCCGCCTCTTCGATGGATGCCTCTGCATATTTATTGCCGTAATTCTTTATTGCTTTGTTTGCAATGTCCTCGATGTAAAAACCCTTATAGCCGTCTTCAGGAGAAGGATAATCTATGCCGAGCAGTTGGTTATATCGCGCAAATACTGAAAGCCCCAACAGCTTCACCTGTCTTCCCGCATCATTTACATAGAACTCCTTTTCAACTTTATAGCCTGCAGCGCTCAGCAGATTTGACAATGCAGAGCCGACAGCAGCGCCCCTGCCGTGTCCGAGGTGAAGGGGCCCTGTGGGGTTTGCGCTTACGAATTCAATCTGGATTCTCCTGCCTTTTCCGATATCAGCTCTCAAAAACCCAGAGCTGTCTTTTATCAGGCTTTTTAACTCTGAATAAATGTATTGCCTTGAGAATGTAAAATTGATGAACCCGGGCCCTGCAATGTCTATTTTCTCAAAAACATCTTTTTCAGCAATGGCATTTACAATATCTTCCGCTATCTTCCTTGGCGGTTTTTTGAGGATTTTTGACAAAGACATTGCAGCAGGGGTCGCAAGGTCGCCGAATGACTCTTCCTTCGGCAATTCTATAGCTATCTCAGGAACAGCGAGGCCAAGCTGTTTAACTGCGCTCTCTATGATGTCATGCAGTTTCTTTTTCATGGAGATTAAGTTTACCCCGTTGCAGCAAAAAACATCAATATTGTCCTAAGCGATAAACTTGACACTAACTGATAATTTAGGTTATTTTAATCACTCTGGTTTTTGCTCTTTTAAAGTTATTTGCGGCCGGTAAGGTGGTTTTGTTTGGGCCTATAGCTCAGATGGTTAGAGCGCGCGCCTGATAAGCGCGAGGTCGATGGTTCGATTCCACCTAGGCCCACCACGGGGGTGTAGCTCAGCTGGGAGAGCGCCTGGTTTGCAACCAGGAGGTCATCGGTTCGATCCCGTTCACCTCCACTTGATTTTTTCTATTTTTAACTGTTATTGTATAACCGCTTCTCAGAAATAAACTTTCTGGTAGCGTTACCGGAGGGGCCACACCCGTTCCCATCTCGAACACGGAAGTTAAGTCCTCCAGGGCTGATGATACTTTGACCGCGAGGTCATGGGAAAGTAAGTCGCTGCCAGATTAAAGAAAAGCCCCGATAATATCGGGGCTTTTTTATTTCCCGCCCCGCATAATTATTTCATTACTTATATCGCACGCGATATAATATTCAACAGAAAATTATTTGCTTTATTTTTCAATCAGTTAAGCAGGCCTTCAGGTAGATTTTTCTTGACAGAATGTCCCCAACCCCATAAAATCTAACAAAAAGACGCACACGGCATAAAAGATAATGTTAGCTTCACAATAATAAGATGATAAATGATAAGAATAAAGTCGTGATTGCCGAGCACTATGGCGACTACGTACCACCTTCCCCAGTCAAGGAACTTATTGCAGAGCTTCTTGGCGGCGTTTCCAATCAATATCTTCGTGGCCTGCAAATGGTCGCTCTTAGTAGTTCAGCAAGTCTTAACCGAAAGAGCCGTCGTCAGAAAACTCTGGTACAACGACGCAAAGTCGCCGTTGCAAGATGTCAAGGTCTTTATAATCAGAAATGGAAAGACCAACAAGCAACTATTCAGCTTTTCGTTGATAATATCATCTAGCCACGATCGCGTTGGATATTTAGAATTCCTTTCTTTAAACGGATGATTTTTGGCGACGTATTATTTCATGAATTAGGTCACCATATACACCACACAATGTCACCAAAATTCAAAGAACGAGAAGACGTAGCAGAAGAATGGAGCAAGAAATTATTTAGAGAATATAATAGGAACCGCTATAGCTATCTAAAGACATTTAAGTTCTTGAAACCTTTATTTAGAATGGCTGCGTGTGCCCTGAAAATAGCATCTAATATTATTGAAAAACGTGAGTCCCGAAGCTAACAAATCAATCGAGCCGACAGGGGATAAGCTGTCGGTTTGTTCTTATTTATCTTATTTCCCCTGCGGCTCATTGTGGTCGTTATGGTATTATATAAATAAAATAGGAGGATAAAGATGAAGGAAAAATTAACTGCAATCTTTCAAAAATCGCCTTACGGCTATATAGGCTTTATCGAAGAACTTCCCGGAGCTAATACGCAGGGCAAAACTCTTGATGAAGTAAGAAAAAATTTAATTGAGGCAGTCCGCCTTGTTTTGGACGCTAATAGGCAACTCTTTGAGGAAGAACTTTCCGGTGTTGAAATTATAAAGGAAGACTTTGGAGCAGTAACGGCTTGAAAAGAAAAGATGTAATCCGGCATCTTGAATCAAACGGATGTGACTTTCTACGAGAAGGCGCAAATCATACAGTATATGTAAACCGGAAGAAAAAGAAGGCAAGCACCATTCCCCGTCATAGAGAGATTGATGAGTATCTTGTCACAAAAATATGTAAAGACCTTGAAATACCGAAACCATAACGCTTTCGTAATATACATCTTTATCCCTTAACGCGCTCTGCACTTTTCGCAATACCCTTTCATTTCAAAGGTATGGCTGACACATCTGAAATTCTCTTTTTTGCAGAGTTGCTCCTGCAGCTTCGAAAGCTTCTCTGAAAAAAGCTGTATTACCTTCCCACATTTCAGACATATAAGATGGTCGTGATGTTTGTGGCCAAAGATATGCTCGTAATGAGCATGTTTATCAACCCTTTCTACCTGTTCTACAAGCCCGCATTCAAGAAGAAGCTGAAGCGTTCTGTAAATGGAAGCCCTTGATGCCTTCATCCCCTTGGCTCTGATTTTAAAGAAAAGGTCTTCGGGGTCAAAATGGCCGTGCTTGGAAAATACCTCGCTTAGAATAGCTGCACGCTCTTTTGTGAGTTTACACCCTTTCTTCTCAAGAAATTCTCTGAAAATCTTTTCTTCCATCTGTTTCATTGCTTAGAACGTTACGTTAAATGCCCTTAATAGCCAGTTGAGCACGCCTCCGCCAAGAAAGGCGAATGGGAAAACAACCGCAACAATCCCGAGTGCCGTCCTCATCCCGCGTTCCTTAACAATCATAAAGAAATTAGCAAGGCATGGAATAAAGAGAGTGATGGTAACAAGGCTTACAACAGACTGAACAGGCGTCAGCATTCCCTTTTCCGCCATTGCAAACAGGCCTGCTGCGCCATAATCCCTTCTCAGAAAACCAAGGATAAATGATTCTGTTGTCTTTTCAGGCAGCCCCAAAAGATTTACGACTACAGGAGAAGCTATGGTCTCAAGCACACCGAGCAGATTAAGCTTGTGAAGAACAAACAGTATTAACGTCCCGAGTATAAAAAGCGGAACTGCTTCCTTCAGATACCATTCAATTCTTCCTGCTGTCTTTACAAGGATATTTATAATATTAGGCCTTCTTATCGGAGGTATTTCAAGGAAGAATTCTGTCTTTTCTCCTTTTATAACCTTTGATGCAAGGTATCCTGAAAAGAGAAGGGTCAATAAAATAGTCCCTGCCCAGACAAGTGTTGCCTTAAAAGATAAAGCGCCGAGCATTCCAAGTATCACTCCAAGCTGCGCAGAGCAGGGAACGGCAAGCGCAAGGAGAAATGTTATTATCAGCCGCTCTTTTTTTGTCTCGAGTATTCTTGATGTCATAACTGCCATCGTGCCACAGCCAAGCCCTAAAACCATCGGCAGCACAGCCTTGCCGTTAAGTCCCATCAGATTGAATATCCGGTTGCTCATTATTGCAAGCCTCGGCAAATACCCGCTGTCCTCAAGGATTGCAAAGGCAATAAAAAAAGTCGCCGTAATAGGCAGGATTATGGCTATGGCATAGGTAAGGGCAACAGTAATCAGCCCGTATTCTCCTACAAGTAATTCCTGTATAAAATCTGATGGAGCTATTGTCTGAACAACCTTTATCGCCATCGGGTTAAGGTATTTGCCGAATATTGTGTTCTCAAAAAAATCAACGAGAGTCCCCGCGCCCAAAACACCTACAAACTGGTATAGCCCGTAAAGCACAATCAGCAAAAGAGGGATGCCCCATAAGGGATGCATGCTTATTCTGCCGATGAAAGATAACAGCTTCCCGCCTTCCGCCGGGATTTTTTTTAGG
This sequence comes from Nitrospirae bacterium GWF2_44_13, assembly GCA_001805105.1. Taxonomy (GTDB): domain Bacteria; phylum Nitrospirota; class Thermodesulfovibrionia; order Thermodesulfovibrionales; family UBA1546; genus UBA1546. The sequence continues at coordinate 56,633 of MHEE01000017.1, forward strand.
ACTTTGTCCGCTATCTCCCCTGCCGCATCAAGGCGCTGCTTGTTTATCAAAAGACTCAAAGGCTCTTTTACCTTTGACTGGCATTCATCTCTAAGGGCTTCTATCTCTTTTATGACTTCTGCTTTAAGATTTGCAATCAGCCATTTTTTAAGGCTCTCATCGCCTGATAGTATCATTATGGATAACGCTCTTTTTGAGATGCTGATTTGAGGCAGCAGTGACGATATCTTTTCAATGTATTCTTCTATTACATCTTCGTATCTGACCTTAATACAAGGTTTAACGGCGTGCGGGATAGCGGATTTAATCTCCTTCAAGCCTTTTCTCTGCGGCGCTATAGCGCTTATCACCTCAGCGCCTATCAGCGTTTTAAGGTGATTAATATCTACAACTATCCCCCTGTCCCTTGCCTCATCCTCCATATTAAGGACGAGAATTGCCGACAGTTCCATTTCCGCTATCTGCAGGGTTATAAGCAGGGACCTTTTTAAATTCTTTGTGTCGGCAACCTGCACTACAGCTAACGGCTCCTCCTGCAAAAAAATATCCCGCGTAACTTTTTCATCCTCGCTCATCGGAACCATGCTGTTTACTCCAGGAGTATCGACAACAAGATACCTTTTATTGTCAATTGTCATGTCTCCGTAGGAAACTTCCACAGTTGTGCCCGGATAATTTGATACAGTCACATATTTGTTTGTCAGGAGCCCGAATATCACGCTCTTGCCGACATTCGGGTTCCCTACAAGGACAATTTTATTGCCTGCGCGCATAATCCCTCAGCTTTCTTTTTTATATTGAGATTGATTCTCAATTACAATTGTACTTCAGCCGGACGTGTTTTGTCAAAAAACTTTCATTGTAGATGCGCTGGAAGGATAGGTTCTGACTGAAACAGACATGATTGGCTTGAGTGGTATCAGAGATTTTTCGTTGACGTTCTTGGTGAATGGAGCGCTAACAGCCGCAACTGTCTGAACCCCGAAAGCTTTCGGGGTGAGTTTTGCGGATGTAGCGGAAAGAGCCTTAGAACGACAGAAAAATATCTGCAAAAAGCGACGGCCAATCCTGTCTGTTTGTATATCACTTTTCTTGTGCTATAATAACAACATCTTTTATTCCCAATATTTGCTTACAGCAAGGAGGGATATTTGAAGAAAATACTCATAGCTGACTCCCTAAAGCATCTTGTGTCAGGGGAAAATATCTTAAGCAGAGCCAACACCCTGATACTTACAGCATCCTCCTCTCAGGAAATTCTCTCTATACACAAAAGCGAAAAGGCAGATTTAATAGTAATTGACCTTGATATGCCCGGCATGTCCGGCGACGAACTATGCTCCCTGCTGCGCAAAGAGCCTGACCATGTAAAGGTTCTTATAGCAACAGAGCCTAAAGAAACGGATATTAAGCGAGCCGAGCAATGCGGCGCCGATACCTACATCACAAAGCCGATTAATTCTGCTTTATTATTCAGTAAAATTGCCTCCCTTCTTGATGTCCAGACCAGAAAGGCTTACAGGATGCCGGTGAAAGCAACAGTTGCGGGAGAAATGGGGAACATTAAGCTTACTGCCAGCGCTATTAATGTAAGCTCTACCGGCATACTTATTGAGTCTGAGCAGCCTCTTAATGTGAGTGATGTCATCAACTGCTCATTTCTTCTGCCGGGAACCCTTGCCATCTCTGTTAAGGGGGAGGTCGTCCGCATACTTAAAAAACCTGCCGGGAATATTCATCAATACGGAATAAGGTTTACATCAATAAGCGCTTCTGCGCAGCGGATTATAGAGGACTTTGTAAAGAGCAGAACCGAGTCTGCAGAATAGAATTGTTCCACGTGAAACAATTTTGTGCTATATTGTTTCAGATTATCGGAAAAAGCGAAGGCTCGGGGATTATATGTTAAACCTTGAAATGAATAAAATTGAGGGATCATAAAAATGCAGGCAAAAGAAACTAAACTGCAAGACATAATTGAAGGGACAAAACAGTATGTCATCCCTCTTTTTCAGCGTACTTATAGCTGGACAAACAAAGAATGGGACGTTTTATGGAAAGACCTAATGGAACTATCCGAAACAGAAAACCCACGTTCTCATTTCATTGGTTCAATCGTTAATATGCCGACCGTTTCAGTGCCCGAGGGGGTCGCAAAATTTCTTCTGATTGATGGCCAGCAACGTTTGACAACAATCTTTATTCTGTTGACTCTTTTGCGCAATAAGGCAAGAGAGTCGCAAAATCACGAATTCGCCGAGGAAATCAACAATACCCTTCTTGTCAATCCATACAAGAAGGACAACGACTTTTTCAAATTAATGCCCACACAGGTTGACAGAGACATATATAAGAACTTTATCAACGGAAAATCAAATGCGACAGACAATCAACTGACAAGGGCATACAATTTCTTTGAAAAGAAGCTCAGACAGGTTCCATTAGAACATGAGAAGCTGAAAAAAATCATTACGAGTTATTTCTCGGTTGTCAGTATTGTGCTCGATACTGACGATAACCCGTATTTAGTTTTTGAAAGTCTGAATGCTAAAGGTCGGCCCTTAACGCAGGCAGACCTCATTAGAAATTATTTCTTTATGCGCATTCACATAGACAATCAAGACGAAGTTTACAGCAACTATTGGCAGCCAATGCAAACTGCATTGAATGACAGCCTAACCGAATATATCAGACACTTCCTCATGAGAGACGGCAGCATCATAAAGCAGAATGACGTTTATTATGCCCTCAAAGAAAAAGTAGCGTCGAACAACGCAATTGATTATCTGAAGGAACTGCAAAAATATTCAGTTTACTATCAGCGTCTGATCTATCCGGAACTTGAGCCTGAGGAAGATTTGCAAAAGTATTTTCGCAGATTAAACAGAATAGAGGTCACCACAGCTTATCCTTTGCTTTTAAACTTTTACGGTAATTATACGGGAAACAAGATAAGCAAGACCGATTTTGTTGCCATCCTAAAAATACTTGAGAATTACCTTATTCGCCGGTTCGTTTGCAATGTGCCTACAAATCAGCTGAACAAAATCTTTCCGGCAGTTTATCCGCTATTAATCACAAAGTATCAGGATAGCCATACAGAAGGTATAAAGGAAATCTTACAAGGCAGAGGTTATCCAAAAGACACCGAGTTTTATACAAGGTTCAAGGAAGCAAAGTTTTATGGCGCCGGAGACAGGCAGATAAAAACTAAACTCATTTTAGAGACTCTCGAAGAAAACTTTGCTCACAAAGAGGCTGTGCCGTTTGACAATTTATCAATAGAACATGTAATGCCTCAAACATTATCTGAGTGGTGGCAGCATCATATTGGTGAAGATTGGGAAGAGACTCACGAACTCTTCCTGCACACAATTGGAAATCTGACTTTAACTGCCTACAATACAGAGATGTCAAATGATGATTTTATAGCCAAAAAGAAGGCCTATAACGAAAGTCATTTGGAACTAAACAAATATTTCGCTCCTCTTTCATCTTGGAGACGAGCCGAAATTGAGAGTAGGGCAGATGCATTAGCAAAACAAGCTCTTGCGATTTGGCGTTATTTCGGTCAAGAAACTTCATCATCATCTGGCCTAAAGGAAGTTACAGGCACATCTCCGACTGCTCTAAAGATGTTGGGACAGCAGTTTGAAGTTAAAACATGGCGGGATGTTTTAGAGTTAACGCTCAATACAGTTGCTGATCTCGAACCCGACAAGTTTGAAATTATTGCCCAGAACTTCCCGCGCTATCTCGGTAAAGACAAAAATAAATTTAGAGCTGTGCGACAGCTACAAAATGGTTTTTACATTGAGGTCAACTTGTCAGCTCAAAGCATACAAAAGTTTTGCTCTCAAGCGATGGAGACCATTGAACTTACATCTGATGACTGGAGCGTAATAGTAAACTGATAATACAAGGTCTAACAAATCGCGCAAGAGGGACGCAGCAAAAGCCCGCGGCGCCCCTTAACTCAAGCGTTAACCATCTATGATAAAAAGAATTGTGAAAATTTTAGCGGTAGCGCTTGTTGCTCAACTCTTTGTTAAAATTCATACTATCACCTGCCTAAAATACCGTCTCTTTGTGGTATCATAAGCCATAGCTTCTGAAAGAAAAGTTTGTTAAGCTATATTCAAGAAAAAACAGGGAGTTGTAAGGATGAGTAAGATAGAGCAAATTGAAAAAGAAGTTCAAGGATTACAGCCCGCTGAACTTCAGGCCTTTCGTAAATGGTTCTGGGATTTTGACACAGAGGTATGGGACCACCAGTTTGAGAAAGACGCCCTGACAGGAAAACTTGACAGACTTGCCGAAGTGGCACTCAGGTCATACAAGTCCGGGCACTGCTCCGAAATTTGAAGCATTTTGCCTCGCCAGAGTTTTGGGGACTCTATAAGACACTGCCGCAGTCTGTTCAAGACCTTGCTGATAGAAATTTTGCATTATTAAAAAATGACACTCGTCATCCCTCGTTACATCTGAAGAAAGTTGGCCGTTATTGGTCAGTCCGTATCGGAATTCGTTATCGGGCTGTTGCTGTTGAGGTGGCCGACGGGCTGCTTTGGTTTTGGATCGGCAGCCATGAAGACTACAATAACCTGATGGGTTAAACACCCAAACCTGAATTGCGGCCGGATTGTTCCACGTGGAACAATTGCATTAAACATAACCCGTTACAGGGCCGACCTCGTATATTTCTTCCGGCAGAGCGCCTTCTTCTTTAGCAACTTTAAGGGGCGGTGTTGAAACCTGATTGGACCTCGCTGCCGAAACAAAAAATCCCTCCTTTGAAACAGCGCCTATTTCAACAATAAACGCCTTATCAGGCCCTACGCCTACATAGGTATCTCCCAGCCTTCCATAAACAGGAACGTCAAAAACCAGATTGGCATTTTTGCCGTCAAAATAGATTCCTGTAACATCATAGACCCTTAAAACAAGCGTTCCCTTAATCTTTGACAGTGTATTTTCCTTTACTTCCCAGTAGGCAAAAAGTTTCCATGGATCAACTGTCATTAAGGTAATCCTGTCCTCGCCATATTCGGCAGGCAATCCTTTTTTTGTGGTAACAGCAGGCAGTGAAGGGCTTTTTTCTACCTTTTGAAGGGTTCTTTGCGGGATTTTCGGTATCTTCTTTGTCGGCAGGGCAATTTTTTTAGGTTCTTTTTTTATTGCCTTTTCTGTTGCTTTCTTCCTGACCGCTGTTTTTTTCTCTTTCTCTGCTTTTCTGACCGCTGGTTTTTTTGTGACCGTTTTTTTCTGTTCTTTAATCTCTTTCTTTGATTTTATTGGCTTTTTTGCCTTTGTCTTCCTTTTTGCAACAGCCTTCTTCTCTGTTTTTTTAGCAGGTTTTTTATCCTTTATTTTTTCCATCTTTTTTGCCGGTTTTGCGGTCTTTTTGCTCATACTCTTAACCCTTATTTTCATATCCCCCTCCTCTCATAGAATACATTGTAGCAGGTTTGTCAAAAATATCAATGCGCTTCTGCCCAATTTCTTCCATGCCCGATATCAACCTTCAAGGGGACCAGTAGTTTTACAGCGCCTTCCATCTCTCTTTTAATCATATCACTTACACGATTAAGCTCAGATTCGGGAGCTTCAAATAAAAGCTCGTCGTGCACCTGCAGAATCATCCTTGCAGTAAGATGTTCTTCCTTGAGTTTTTTCCTGATATTTATCATCGCTATTTTTATTATGTCTGCTGCGCTGCCCTGTATCGGTGAGTTTACAGCCAGCCGTTCAGCCTGTCCCCTTGCATTTGAATTATGGCTGCGTATCTCAGGTATCGGCCTTCGTCTGCCCGCCAATGTCACTGTATATCCTTTCTGCCTTACCTCGGCCATCGCCGCATCTATATATTGCCTCACTCCCGGATGCCTCTCAAAATATTTTTCTATGTATTTTTTAGCTTCTTCATGCGGTATGGACAGCGCCTCTGAAAGGCCGAAGGGCGACATGCCGTAAATGACGCCAAAGTTCACTGTCTTTGCGGTGCGCCTCATTTCATCTGTAACGTTATCAACCGTCACCCCGAATATCTCTGATGCTGTTTTTGCATGAACATCAATCCCCTTGCTGAATGCGTCAACCAATACCTCGTCTTTGCTTAGATGTGCAAGTATCCTGAGTTCTACCTGCGAATAATCAGCAGACAAAAGAATATTGCCCTTGTCTGCTATAAAAGTCTCCCTGATTCTCTTGCCCCATTCTCCTTTGATGGGTATGTTCTGCATATTGGGGTCGCTGCTGCTCAGCCTGCCTGTTGCTGTAACAGTCTGGTTAAATGAGGTATGCACACGGCCTGTCTTTGGATTTATAAGTACAGGCAAGGCATCCACATAAGTCGCTTTGAGCTTGCTAAGGCTTCTCCAGTTCAGTATCTCACGCGGAAGCTCATGCGACATCGCAAGCTCTTCAAGCACGCTGACATCTGTTGAAAAGCCTGTCTTTGTTTTTTTGCCGGGCTTAAGCCCGAGACCGTGGAATAGAACCTTTGCAAGCTGTTTTGGCGAGTTTATATTGAACTCCTCGCCTGAAAGGAAAAAAATCCGTCTCTGTGTGGAGTCCAGTTCCCTTGCCAGCTCTTTTGATATGTCGTTAAGTTTATTCACATCTATTTTCACCCCTGCCTCTTCCATGTCTGAAAGCACAGGAATCAGGGGCGCCTCTATATCAAAATATACGCCTTCAAGCTCATTTTCTTTTAGCTTTTCAAACAAAATATCTTTAAGCTCAAACGCAAGCAGGGCGTCTTCTGCCGAATACTTTGTCGCTTCCTCAACAAACACATCTGCAAATGACTTCTTTTTATTCAGAACCTCCGCAAATGTCTTTTTCCTTCGGGAAAGATACTCAAAGCCGACATCTTCAAGGCTGTGATTGGGTTTATTCGGATTTATAAGATATGACGCAAGCATTGTGTCGTAAAGCCTGCCTTTTGTAACAATGCCTTCCTGTCTGAGCATCATGGTGTCATATTTAAGATTATGCCCTATCTTCGCTATATCGGGATTTTCAAAAATTGGGGCAACCATATCAAGCACTTCTTTCATGCCGATCTGTTCAGGCGCTCCCAGATACGAATGCCGGAGAGGAACATAATAACCTGTTTCTTTCCCAATGCTAATTGAGATCCCGACAATGCTGTCAGCCATCGGATCTTTGCCTGTAGCTTCAATATCAAACGCAAACTCACCTTTAATGGCTGACACAATCTCCTTAAGTTTATCCATAGAAAGCACAGCTTCGTAATTTTTCTCGGCTGCAGCTACCGAAGGCACCATTTTCTTCAGGCTGGTGAATTCAAATTCACTGAACAAAGACAAAAGTTTCAGCCAGTCAGGCTCTTTAAGCTTGAAATCCTTCAGGTCAAAATCCATAGGGACGGCTATATCTATTGTTGCAAGCCTTTTGCTCAGCCTTGCAATATCGGCATTTTCGGAAACAAGGCTCCGCAGCCTTTCCTTTTTTATCATCTCAGGGTGAGAAAGCAGTTCATCAAGCCCCTTAAAGGTCGTCAGCAGTTCTTTTGCCGTCTTTTCTCCAATGCCCTTAATGCCGGGGATGTTGTCAGCAGCGTCTCCTGTTAATGCCATAAATTCAGGGACTCTCTCAGGGTCAAGCCCGAATTTTTCTTTTACATATTTATCGTCAAGTATGCGGTCTTTCACAGGGTCGTATATCCTTATATTCTCATCAACAAGCTGGAGCATGTCTTTGTCGGCAGTAACTATAAAAACAGATGCGGCCTTTTTAGCTATTCCTTTTGCAACTGTGCCGATTAGGTCGTCTGCCTCATATCCCGGCATCTCAAAGATACTGATATTAAAAGCCTTTATCATTTCCCTTATGCGCGGCAGTTGCTGAACAAGTTCACCCGGAGTCTCCGGCCGATGTGCCTTATATTCCTTAAAAATCCTGTGCCGTTCAGTCAGCTCGGGCGTATCAAAAAAAACAGCAACACCGTCAGGCTTTTTCTCTCTTATGATTTTAAGTAGCGTGGTGGTAAACCCGTAGATTGCGTTTGTTGGAAAGCCCTTGGAATTTGTCAGCCCTTTAATCGCGTAAAACGCGCGGTATACGTAGGAATTGCCGTCAACGAGATAAAGATTCATGCAAGAATTATAGCCCTTTTAAATTGTTTTTTCACAAGGGGAAGGTGTTTCTTATTGACCATATCATATAAAATTAGGCCCTGCGGTTATGAGGTCTGCTGTCAATAGTGGACAGGACGTCTGCGAATCCATCGCAGTTTAAAGCCGGATCTTAAACGCAAATTTGTGCTCGAAATCCTTCAAAACAGACCCGCTAATTTGTAATTATGCCGAAATTATAGCTTTCGTCAAGAAAAATTCCTCCTCTGTGACTTTGTCACATGCACAAAGGCAGCTTAATAGGCTTTATGATTTAGGCGGGGCGCAGCCCCGCCTAATAGTTTCATTTCTTTGGAACCTTTTCCCAGTCTTTCAAGAACTTTTCAATCCCAATATCCGTTAATGGATGTTTTGTGAGCTGTGCTATCACTGAATACGGAATGGTTGCAACATGCGCTCCCATCTTTGCCGCCTCAACAACATGGAGCGGATTTCTTATGCTTGCGACTATAACCTGCGTATCAAACGCATAGTTTTCATAGATTGCCATTATCTCCTGAATCAGTCCCATTCCATAATGGCTTATATCATCAAGCCTTCCGACAAAAGGGCTTGCATAGGTTGCCCCTGCCTTTGCGGCAAGAAGCGCCTGGCTCGGAGAAAATACAAGCGTGACATTCGTCTTTATCCCCATGCCCGAAAGCTTTTTTGTTGCTCTCAAGCCGTCTTCTGTCATCGGTATTTTTACGACTATGTTTTTATGTATCTTTGCAAGGGATTCTGCCTCTTTTACCATTTCCTCTGCCTTCAAGCCAACCACCTCGGCACTCACAGGACCGTCAACAATGCTGCATATCTCTTTAAGAAGTTCTATCGGATCTCTGCCTTCTTTTGAGATTAAGGACGGATTTGTTGTAACGCCGTCAACAACGCCAACCTCCCATGCCTTTTTAATCTCGTTTACATTTGCCGTGTCAATAAAGAATTTCATCGTTCCTCCCTGTTATACATAATTCACGATACATGATACAGGATGCACGATAATAGTTTGATTTTCTATCAGGCATCTTGAATCTTGCATCATGCATCGTTCAAATTTTCGTCGTATATTATACCCCATCACTGTCACAGTATGCCTCCTCAATAAGCTCTATGATATGAAACACAGGCATCCCGGTAATTGCCCTGCCAAGCTGCATCATGCATGCAGGACACGCTGTAACAACAGCGGCAGCGCCTGTTTCTAAACAGCTTTCAGCCTGCTTTTTGAGAAGACTGCCTGGAATATCTTTATTTGTGAGGCTGAAAAGCCCTCCTGAACCGCAGCAGCCATTTTCTTTTTTCTCAATGATATTTGCGCCGATTTTTTTCAGCATCTTCCTCGGCTCATCTTTTATGCCGAGCCCGTATGCAAGATGGCACGGGTCATGGTATGTGACTGTCGCATACTTCTGTGAAAAGAGCGACGGCTGGGCAAAGTCTAATCTTTCAAGCAGAAAGCTTGACACATCCATTGCATTGCTTATTCCGCTGTTAATAATCTTCGGGTATTGGTTTTTTATCACTGAAACGCAAGTTGGGCAGAGGCTCAGGACTGCTTCTGCTTTTAACTTTCCGAATATCCGCATATTTCTTTTTGCAAGTTCGCGCGCTTCTTCTTCAAGCCCGAGAGCCCTCAGCGGCATTCCGCAGCATACCTCGCCCCCGGGCACAATCACCTCATAGCCTGATTTAAGCAGTATGTTTAACAATGACAGCCCAAGGTGAGGATATAAAAAATTGGTAACACACCCTGTGAATACAGCCACCCTTCCGCGTTTTTTCTGAACCTTATAAACCTGCATTCTTTCTTTAAAAGAACTTTCAGGAAGCTTAAAGTTAGGGGGGAGAATCCCTTTTTTCATAAGATACGGGAACAATATATACTGAGACATCTGAAGCATTTTATAGGTCAGGTCAGGATTACCGGTAAAAAATTTTGCGAGAAGCCTCAGATACTTCCTCCTTTTATCCCCCTGCCTGAGCATATTCCTTCCTCTGTAAATGTTCTCCGTTATATCAACTCCGTTCGGACAGAGGCCGGAACATGCCTCACAGAGAATGCAGCTGAAAATTTTTTCATTGAGCAATGGCGTGGGTTTTAACTCCTGAAGCAGAAGCCCTCTCAGAAGAGCGAGCCTGCCCCTTGCTCCCATCGCCTCTGTATTGTCTTCATCATAGGTCGGACAATATGCCTTGCAGCTTCCGCATCTGACGCATTTTTCAAGGTCTTTAATATCAGGCAGGTTTTTCATTTTGCTTATTTTCTATCCCTTCGTTCATCCTTCCGCTTCTGAAACCTTCTATGTCAAGGACAACAAATCTGTATCCTATGGATTTAAGTTTTTCTGCGAGGGCTTTTCTCGTCTCAGGTTTAAGCGCCATAGCCATATCTTCTTCTTTAAGCTCAATCCGCGCAATATCCCTGTGATGCCTCACCCTGAATTCCTTAAGGCCCAATAACCTCAGAAAACCTTCCGCCTCTGCAACCTGTTTTAATGACCCTGCGGTTATCTGTTCTCCGTAAGGAAACCTTGATGCAAGGCATGGAGAAGACGGCCTGTCCCATGATGGAAGATTAAGCCTCCGGGATATTTCTCTTATCTCTTTTTTGTCCAGCCCTGCCTCTATCAAAGGGCTTCTTATACTGTGGTTTAAAGCAGCCTTTCTGCCGGGCCGCCAGTCTGCCGTATCATCAAGATTGCTGCCATCAAGCACAAACCTTAATTCCTCATCACCTGCTATCCCCCGTATCTTAGTAAATAATTCGTCTTTGCAATAGAAGCACCTGTCATGAGGATTCTTTGCAAAATTCTCTATGTTTAGCTCCTCTGTTTTTATAATCATTTGTTTTATTTCTGTTTCTTCACACATTTTTTTTGAAAATAACAGATCATTTTCAGGCATGGTTTCAGAAACTGCCGTTACCGCAAGCGCCCTGATACCTGAAAGCTGAATCGCTTTTAACAGGAGCGTGCTGTCAACACCTCCGGAATAGGCAAGCACAGCGCTTTCCATCTCTTTGAGGAGACCGATGAGTTTTTCGAGCTTAGAATTTAACATGCCGCTCAAAGGGTTTACCGACAGACACAAAACCTCAATTCTTCCTTTACTTACAGCGAATTTATCTCGTACTTCTCCTGATGAAGGACATTGCTCTCTTTAATAATCACCTTAATGCCGTATCTGTTTTCAATCTCCTCAATGCCGAGCCTCTCTTCGTCAGACAGGAGTTCCGCGACAGAAGGGTGGGCAGTAACAATTATCTTTTCGCTGCCGTGCATCGCAAGCTTGCTTACATCCCTGAATATCTCATAACAGAGCGTGCGAGGAGACTTCACAAACCCCTTTCCCTCGCAGTAAGGACAAGGCTCGCAGAGAGTCCTGCCGAGGCTTTCCCTCACGCGCTTCCTTGTCATCTGTATAAGCCCGAGTTCTGATATGTGCAGGATGGTGTTTTTAGCCCTGTCTTTTTTCATCGCCTCAACAAACGCGTTAAACACTTTCCCCCTGTTTTCCAGTTTTTCCATATCAATGAAGTCAACTATTATTATTCCGCCGAGGTTCCTCAGCCTTATCTGGTATGCTATCTCCTTTACCGCTTCAAGATTTGTCTTTAATATCGTGTCCTCCAACCCGTCCTTGCCGACAAACTTCCCTGTATTGACATCTATTACAGTCATCGCCTCTGTCTGGTCAGTCACGATATAGCCTCCTGACTTGAGCCAGACCCTTCTGCCGAGCGCCCTTGAGATATCCAGCTCTACACCGAATGCATCAAATATCGGCTCCTGCCCTTCATAGAAAACTATCTTGTCAAGGAGCTTTGGGAAATATGTCCTGACAAATTCCTTTATCCTTTCATACTCCTCGGCAGAATCAATAACCAGCCTCTCAACGTCCTGCGTAAGCAGGTCTCTGACGCTTCTGAACACCAGATCAAGGTCGCTGTAAAGCAGAGAAGGCGCTGTTACCTTTTCTTTTTTCCTCTGTATGTTTTCCCAAAGCAGAATAAGAAAATCCAAATCCTTTTTCAGTTCTTCTTCGCTGCATCTTTCGCTGGCAGTTCTGATTATAAGCCCGTAACCTTTCGGCTTTATTGTTTCTGCGATTGTTTTTAACCGCGTCCTCTCCTGCTCATCGGCGATTCTCCTTGAAATGCCTACATGCTCAACATTCGGCATAAGCACCAGATAGCGGCCCGGCAGCGTGATGTATGATGTCACGCGCGCGCCCTTGCTGCCTATAGGGTCTTTTGAGACATGGACGAGGATTTCCTGCCCGGACTGGATAAGCTCTTCTATGGCAATATCAGACCTGCCTTTGCGCGAGATAAATTCAACGGAATCGCCTTTTTCTTCCTCTTCAATAAACGGAGCATATTCTTCGATGTCAGCTCTTATGTCCGCGACATAAAGAAACGCCGCTCTTTCAATCCCCATATCAATAAAGGCAGACTGCATTCCCGGAAGTATCTTGACAACCTTTCCCTTGTAGATATTGCCGACAAGGCTTGCATCGCGCTTTCTCTCAATATAGAATTCAACTACCTGCCCGCCTTCAAGGAGAGCTACTCTTATTTCTTCATGTGTTGCATTAATCAGGATTTCGCTAACCATGTTATATTCCTTTCCAGTCGTTGCGGCTCGATTCCGAGAGGCCGCGACCATTCGCCCTTCCAGCCGTACATCGCAACTCTTGTTATATCAAGCTCTTTATATGATACACCGAATATCTCAGGGAGTATCTCGCTGAGCTTTGGTTTTTTATCCTTGCCGTCAACAAGCGTAAGCCTCACGGTTTTATTATCCGTAATTGAAGCCTCTTCTAATCCTGCAATTCCTAATTTTTGTTCCAAATACCTTTTAGCAACTGCCGAGTCATCACACTTTATCTCGTATTCGTAACGCGATATGAAACTGCTCAGGGACTCCTCTTTGTCAGATATTAAAACAGCATCCTTTATTTTTAAGCCTTCCGGCAGAACAGAATTCATCCTCGGTATAAAATATTCTATATCAAACGGAGGTGTTATCTCCATATCAAAGTATTCTCTGATGCCTGCTATGCCCACGCTGAGAGCAGGCCCGAAAGCAACTTTTGGCGATGGATGAAATCCCTGCGAATACTTAAGCGGTATTTCCGCCCTCCTCATCGCACGGAATAGCACTGTAACAAGTTCAAGATGGGAGAGATATTTCAAAACACCTGCTTTTGAGAATTCAACACGAATGCGGACCGGTGATGCATGATGCATGATGCATGATGCACGATTTGAAAGTTCTGTCTTATCCTGTATCTTGTATCCTGTATCTTGCATCGTTTCTTCACACTTCAACCCGCACGCATGACAAACCTTTCTGCAGTCAGATGTTTTTTCTCCTGTTATTGCCCTCTGATATTCCTTGCAGAGGAAGTCTTTATTTACCCCTGTGTCAATAATGTCCCACGGCAGCCTTTCATCTGTCCCGTAAGTCTTTTCCGCATAGGCCGCTGCATTTATGCCTGTCTCTTCCATCGCCTGAGTCCATTTCTGAAAATCAAATGTCTCTCCCCATGCATCAAGCCTGCATCCCAGAGACCATGCCTTCTCTATTAAAGGAGCAAGCCTCTCATCTCCCCTCGCAAATACCGCCTCAAGAAAACTCATATCTTCCCTGTGCCCCTTAAACTCAAATCTCTTTTTCCTGAATATCTCTTTCAGATATTTCATCTTCCTTTTTATGCTCTCAATGTTTTCCTGGCCATGCCACTGAAATGGCGTATGGGATTTTGGGACAAATGGAGAGACGCCCACATTTATTTTTACATGCCTTCCCGTGTGCGATTTTGCGATTCTTAAAGCCTTCATTATCATCTCAGGTATTGTCTGTATATCTTCGTCGGTCTCGGTCGGAAGCCCTACCATATAATACAGTTTGAGATTCTGCCAGCCTTCTTCAAAAAGCGCATTAAGGCTTCTCTCGTAATCTTCCTCTGTGAAATCTTTGTTTATGACATTACGCAGCCTTTCAGTCCCGGCCTCAGGAGCTATTGTAAAGCCTGTTTTTCTCACGCTCTTTATCTCTTTAAGGATGTCTCTATCAACAGCGGCAACCCTTAACGAAGGCAGTGAGAGTGAAATTTTTTTATCAGAAAACCGGTTGTTGAATTCTTTAAGCAAAGGCAAAAGGCATGAGTAATCTCCTGCGCTTAAGGATGTGAAGGAGACATCTTCGTATCCTGTATTCCTGAGAGAATTCCCTGCAATTTTCAGGATATTTTCAGGGCTTCTTTCACGAAGCGGCCTGTAAATTATCCCTGCCTGACAGAACCTGCATCCCATTGTGCAGCCGCGCGATACCTCTACATTCACCCTGTCATGGACAATGGCTGTGTAAGGCACAATCGGAGACTCCGGATATGGAGATGAATCCAATGAATCTATATAACGGCGTTTGATAACAAATCCCCCCTCACCCCCCTTTAGTAAAGGGGGGATGGGGGGATTACTGTTAAAAGTTTTTAGTGAAGAGTGAATGAGAGGAACAAATACTCCTTCAATCTGTGAAAGGGCTTTTAAGGCAGATTCCCTTTTCCCGTCCCCTTCTTTTTTCCATCTTCTGTATGTCTCTAAAATTTCTATAACCGCTTCTTCCCCGTCTCCTATTAAAAATGCATCTATGAAAGGAGACATTGGAAGAGGGTTGACTGTGCAGGGGCCTCCTGCGATTATCAGCGGCCAGTTTCCTTTTGCCCTTTCTTCGCTCTTTATCGGGATTCCTCCAAGATAAAGCATATTAAGGACAGTTGTGTATGAAAGCTCATACTGAAGGCTGAATCCGACAACATCAAAATCCTTCAGCGCCCTTCCTGTCTCAAGTGAAGAAAGCAGGATGCCTTTGTGCCTCATCTCCTCTTCCAGATCAAGCCATGGGTGAAATACCCTTTCAGCAGAGGCGTATGGAAGGTCATTGATTAGCTTATAGAGGATTCTCAGCCCGAGGTGCGACATCCCGATGTCATATATATCAGGGAAGGCAAGGGCGGTCTTAATCTCCGCCTCTTTCCTGAGCGAGTTTACCTCGTTATCTATGTATCTGCTTGGTCTTTGAAAGAGTGATAAGTTCACATGTTAGGATAACATAATAGGCATCGAACCAGCATGGAAGCTGTAGAATACCGATTGCCGTCACAGAAATCCTTTGACAAAGGTAGCTACCACGGTATAAAATGTAGCCATGATAGCAGCAGGCGTAAAGGAACTTAAAAACAGGCTGAGCCACTATCTCCGCGAGGTTAAAAAAGGCGAAAAGGTCCTGATTACCGAGAGAGAGACTGTAATAGCAACAATCACTCCGGTTGAAAGGGCAAAGGAAGACTCGCATCTCTTGTCTCTTGTTAATGAGGGCTTTGCTTCGTGGAAGGGCGGAAAGCCCTCCGGCAGCAGAAGCCCTGTAAGGATTAAGGGGAAGACCGTTTCAGAGATAGTCCTTGAAGACAGAAGATGATCGTCTATCTGGACACGAGTTCTCTGGTAAAGCTGTATGTTGAAGAAGCAGGCTCGGCAATTGTCAGGGATGTAACCCAAAAAGCATCTGTTATTGCCACTTCAAAGATTGCATATGCCGAGGCAAGGGCTGCCTTTGCAAGAAAACAAAGAGATGACGGCTTCTCAATAACTGCCCTGAGAAAAATTGTAGAGGATCTGAACAGAGATTGGGAAAGTTATTTTATCATTGAAGTAACAGACGGGATAATAAGGGCAGCCGGAGATATTGCGGAGAAATATCTTCTGAGAGGCTTTGACTCCATTCATCTCGCATCCGCAGTCAACCTGAAAGGCAAGATTATGGGAGAAGTGTTTTTTTCAAGCACTGACTCCAAGCTCAACCGCGCAGCGGGAAAAGAGGGGATAAAGGTTTTGTAACAGCTTATAGAGGATTTTCGGTAAAAATTCGCTTGACAGTACCCTCTCCCCTTCTTATAATTCATCAAAAAGCAGATGCAGTATAAAATGTAATGTTAGCCATAAAATAATTTAAGGAGAGAATCATGAAAAATTCGATTGGCAAAAACAGGTTTCAGGCTGTGCCGAGTTCACGTGAATATGAAAGGTCAAAAAGTAAAACCTATGAGTGGGTTCCAAAGTATCAAATAATAGCTGCCTTTATCATTATTTTTCAGTGCATGTATTTCGCAAGTATTACAGAAGGTTGGAAAGGATATTTACTTAACGTTGTAGCAATAGTGGTTTTATATTTTATAGTCTCAGGAATATTCAAGCGGATTACAATGTACATTGAAGCAATGGATAAAGAAATTTCTAATCTTAGACATCAATTAACAGGGTTTGTTTGTGATACTTCGCTTGGTAGAGTCTCCGGAGCCGACTTAAAAAGAATTGCTGTAGCAGCAAATGATCTGCCATGGAGGACTAACCAAAATGATTTATCAAGAGATGATTTCAATTTAATTAGTCGTGCCTGGTTTTTTTGGAAGGACCAAAATGGCTTTAACTGGCAGGACGAGGCTGAATGTATTAACTGTGGTCAAGCACGTAAAGTGCATTCAAAAGAAGGAACTTGTCCAACTTCAACTGAATAATGGCTAACCAGGCGCTCCAGCCGACCGCTAATAGCGTCGGCTGACCTTCATCGTTCCTCATAATGAAAAATCCAAAATGAAACCGGTCTGTCCGCATTTCACTTTTCATAACCCTTAACTCTCGCTCTAACAGATACACTCCCCTTGTAATGTATAATAATCTTATGTTCATCGCAGGGCTGACAGGCAATTACGGCATGGGAAAGAGCGCTGTGCTTTCTATGTTCAGAGAGCTTGGCGCTGTTACGATTGACGCTGATTGGATTGTTCAGCAGCTTCTAAAAGAAAAAGCTATCCTCAAAAAGATAAAAACACTTTTTGGCGCAGGAGTATTTGGTAAAAAAGGCACTCTTGACAAGAGCAAAATCGCTCAAAGGATTTTCAGGAATAAATCACTGCGGATTAAGCTTGAAAACCTTCTTCATCCATTAGTCTTTGAAAGGATTGACGATTTCTTTAGAAAAACTAAAAACGGAAAGAAGGTTTTTATCGTAGAAGCTCCTTTGATATTTGAGAGGGGATACGAAAGCAGGTTTGATAAGATGATTGCTGTATTCACCAAAGAAATCACCGCAATTAACAGGCTGTCCATGCACGGCATATCGCCAAAGGAGGTAGTTGAAAGGCTCAAATGCCAGCTTCCGATAAAGGAAAAGATAAAGAGGTCGGATTATAAGATGGATAACAGCGGGCTTCCTGAAAAGACAAGAAAACATGTTACGGCTGTTTACAAAGAGCTCTTAAAAGAGGCAAAAACTAAAAATCTTATTCTTGAAGGCAGGGTGGACAGGGCTGCAAAAATCCTCGGAAAGCCTTTTTCAGTAGAAGGGACAGTCATTAAAGGCGCCGGAAGGGGAGAAAAGTTCCTTCATACTCCGACTGCAAATATTTCATTTAAAGGCTATTCTCCCAAAGAAGGAGTTTATGCCGTCAAAGTCTCCTATTCACCCATTCACCTATTCACCCATTCACCATTATATAAAGGCGTTGCAAATATTGGAAAAAATCCTACCTTCGGCGAAATGCCCCTTAGCCTTGAGGTTCATATCTTCAATTTCTCAGGGAATCTTCTCGGCAAAAAACTTAAGGTGCGCTTCATAAAGCATATCCGTGATGAGAAAAAGTTTCCAAATATAAAGGCGCTGGAAGCGCAAATAAAGAAAGACATTAAAAAGGCAAAAGCAATACTGAAATGAAAAAGCCTGAACTTTTAGCGCCTGCCGGAGATTTTGAGAAACTCAGAACAGCCATTCACTATGGAGCCGATGCAGTCTATCTTGGCGATTCAAGGTTCAGTCTCAGAGGCAAGGCAGGTAATTTTGAACCCGAAGAATTGAAAGAAGCAATAAGCTATGCTCACACCAGAAATAAAAAAGCTTATGTCACAGTAAACATCTTCCCTCACAATGCGGACTTAAAAGAGATGGAAGAATACATAGCGTTTCTTAAAGATGCAAAGCCTGATGCAGTGATACTGTCTGACCCCGGATTTTTCATGATGTTCAAAAAAAGCGCTCCTGAGATTGCAATCCATGTAAGCACACAGGCAAATATTACAAACAGCGAATCAGCAAGATTCTGGGAAACCCTCGGCGCAAAGAGGCTTGTGCTTTCAAGAGAACTCATGATAGATGAGCTTAAGGATATCCGCTCTAAGGTAAAAATCGAACTGGAGGTCTTTGTTCACGGCTCTATCTGTATTTCGTATTCTGGGAGATGTTATATAAGCAGTTTTCTTACTTCAAGGAGTGCTAATAGGGGCGAATGCACGAATTCGTGCAGGTGGAACTATACCCTCATGGAAGAAAAAAGGCAGGGAGAGCATTTCCCTGTATTTGAGGATGACAGGGGAACTTATGTCATGAGTTCAAAAGACCTCTGCATGATTGAGCATCTGCATCTTCTGAAAGATGCCGGTATAGACAGCTTCAAGATTGAAGGAAGGATGAAGGGGATAAACTATGTTGCAGGTGTCGTGAAGACTTACAGGGAGGCGATAGATTCCCTTGGAAACGGGAAATACGCTGTTAATCCGAGGTGGTTAAAAGAGCTTTCAATGTTCTCAAGCAGGGGCTATACAACAGGGATGTTCTTCGGCAAGCAGCCGGACAGCGATTATAATTTTGACGGAGAATCATACCGGATGAGCCATGAGCTTGTCGGGATTATTCTTGCGATTAAGGACGGGATTGCAAAGGTTGAGCTGAGAAACAGGCTTGATAAGGGAGATTCAATTGAATATCTTTCGCCGGGGCTTGAAGAGAAACTGTTTGCCCTTGAATCAATAAAAGATGCTGATGGAATGGATATTACAACTGCGAGAAATGAGAATATTGTTTTTATGCCCGTGCCCGATAGAGTAAGGGCAGGGGATTTAATAAGAAGAGAGAAGAATTTCAGGCTAAAACCGGATATAAAAAGGATTGTTTGAGCGGCATCAGAGTTTTTTCGGTAACAGTTCTTAGCGAAATGAAGCGGCGTAAGCCCCGACTGTTTGAGTTCCTAAATTTTTTGGAACGAGTTTCGGGGATGTAGCGCATAAGCATAGACTAAGGGTCAATCGCAATTTTTACATTCAAACATTTGTAGCTGCCGAGAAGCTCCAGAAAGCTCTTTACGGAAAAATGCAAATTCTTCTTTGACACAGCCTTAAAAAGCAGGGAATATTCCTTTCCCCCCTTTTTGGTTGGCGTGACTGAAGGCCCAAGAACCTCTAAAGCCTTATTGCCTGAAAGTATCTCCCTGATTGCCTTTTCTGTCCTGACTGCATCGCAATCTCTGCCATTAAAAGTTATTAATGCCAGCTTTGAAAATGGAGGATATAACATTTCTTTTCTCTTTTCTAATTCTTCATCGCAGAAGGAAGCATAGTCATAGTTTTTAAGATGCCTGAAGATATAGCTCTGCGGCATCCTTGTCTGAATGAAAAGCAAACCGCCGGGTTTTATCTTGTCGGTAATGCCGTACATCTCATGGAAGGTCCTTTCAGCAGAGCGGAAGTCAGGCTGATTCAGATAGCTGTCAGCATTCAGCACTGCCGCCATCCCTAACTTTTCTGAACTGTGCAGCCTTTTTGTAAGAAGCTTGGTCCCGAGTATTATGGGTTTGCCTTCTGTTATATCAGAGAGGTCTTCAGGAATGCGTTTTCTTTTAAGCATGTTGCTGTCAATTCTCAGCGGCTCAATATCGAACACTTTTTTAATATTTTCTTCCACCCGTTCTATGCCGGAGCCCGCTGGTTCAAGAGAAAAGCTTCCGCATCTTCTGCACTTCTCAGGAGAACCGGCTATCGCCCCGCAATAGTGGCACCGCAGAGACTTGTCATCCTTATAGAACATAAGCGGAATGCTGCACTTGCTGCATGTCTCGGTGCTGCCGCATTCCTTGCATGTGAGCATGGAATAGCCTTTCCTGTTTATCACAAACATTATTTTCTCGTTCTTCCTGATAGACGACAGCGCTTCATTTATAACTGTCTTTGAAAGATTAGGGGCTGGCTGGCGTTCATTCCTCATGTTAAGTATTCTTATCTTCGGGCGCTGGGAATATGCGTCAGGCCTGATAAGCGTGTATTTACTCCGTTTTGAATTATAAACGGATTCTATTGAAGGGCAGACGGATGACAATACAACCGCTGCTTTTTCAAGATAGCCCCGCATGACAGCAATATCCCTTGCGTTGAATCTCAGCCCTTCTTCTGTCCTGTATGAACTGCTGTGCTCATGCATAACCGAAATCAGAGATACATTTTTCAGAGGCGCAAAGACTGCCATCCTTGTGCCAAGCACTACATTGCACTGCCCTGAAATAATTTTTTCCATAGCCTCTGAGCGCTGCCCCTTGCTTAACCCGCTGTGCAGCACGCACAACCTCTCCCCTGCTGTTTCTTTGATAAAAGGAAGGACATGGCTTATATGTACGATTTCGGGCACGAGAATTATCGCGTTTTTGCCCTGCGGCAGGATTTTTGCAACCATTGCGCTTTCGTATAAAGGATTTGGGGCATGAACAAGAAAGGTTTTATATTCTCTTTTAGAAAGCGCTTCTTTTATTTTGGCTAAGATGTTTTCGTCTATCTCAATTATCTCTTTACTCTCCTTGTCTTCGGTTTTCCCTTTGCTCCGCGCCTTTACTTTTTTGAATGTTTCCTGCGGCAGCATGTTCTTAAGAACAATTCCTTTATTTGCGATGATATAATAATCAGCCATCCAGTTAAGGAGTTTCAACAATGGCGGTTCAAGCAAAGGCGATTCGCCGTGGATGTCGCTGATGTTTTTTATGTTGTCCGATATTGGGGTTGAAGATTTGCTCTCCTCGGCGAGTCGCCCGGGGCGACCGAGGATTATTCCCTTTGTTATCTGTTTTTTCAGAGGCGCTGAAACAAGCATTCCGGGATGCGCTTTATCAATCAGATGCTCAGGGCATTTGTATGTCAGCGGGCCAAGATTAATAGGGAAAAGAACATCAACAAATTCCATGTTGGATTTTAGCATAGAAGAGACTCTGCTTTTTCATTTAAATTTTTTCCCAAATCATTTATAATTATCCAAGCGCATGACAGCGATTGTTATTATCCCTGCCCGTTACGATTCAACCCGTTTTCCGGGAAAGCCCCTTGCACCCCTAAATGGCAAACCTTTGATACGGCATGTTTATGAGAACTCAAAGAAATCAAAACTTGCAGAAGATGTCATTGTTGCAACAGACAGCGATGCTATATTTAAAACCGTTATTGAATTCGGCGGCAAGGCTGTAATGACCTCAAAGGAACATGCATCAGGCACAGATCGCATAGCAGAGGTCGCCGCTTCTTTTGATTATGATATAATTGTCAATGTTCAGGGAGATGAACCTCTCATCAGAGCCGAGATGATAGACGATGTCATCAGGCTGCTTGACGACAAAAGGGCGGCAATGGGAACCCTGATAAAAAAAATAGAAGACCCTGAAGAAATCTTTGACCCCAATGTTGTTAAGGCTGTTTTTGATAAAGAAGGCTTTGCAATGTATTTTTCAAGAGCGCCGATTCCGTTTGACAGAGACGAATTCAGGATACAGGATGCAGGATACAAGATACAGGATAAAGACAATCGTGCATCATGTATCATGTATCATGCATCAGATATTCAGACTTCCGGACTATTGATGTATAAGCATCTTGGCATTTACAGTTACAGGCGTGATGCGCTTTTAAATCTTGCAAAAATGGAACCCGTGGAATTAGAGAAGACAGAGAAACTTGAACAGCTTCGGGCGCTCGTAAATGGATTCCGCATAAAAGTAAAAGAAACGACTTACGAGACTGTGGGTGTTGATACACCGCAGGACTTAGAGAGGGTAAAGAAATGGCTAAGTTTATCTTCGTAACAGGCGGAGTTGTATCGTCATTGGGAAAAGGCATTGCTGCCGCTGCAACAGGCGCCCTTCTTGAGGCAAGGGGGCTGAAAATCACAATCCAGAAACTGGACCCTTACATCAATGTTGACCCCGGCACGCTGAGCCCGTTTCAGCACGGAGAGGTCTTCGTAACAGATGACGGCGCGGAAACAGACCTGGACCTCGGGCATTACGAGAGATTCACTCATATAAGAACCTCTCAGGCAAATAATTATACGACAGGAAAGATATATTACAATGTCATAACAAAAGAAAGGCGCGGCGATTACCTCGGAGACACGGTTCAGGTTGTGCCTCATCTCACTGATGAGATAAAGCGAGCCATAAAATCCGTAAGCGATAATAATGATGTAGTCATAGTTGAGATAGGCGGCACAATCGGCGATATCGAGAGCCTTCCGTTCCTTGAGGCAATAAGGCAGATGCGCTATGACGTAGGAAGAGAAAACGTTCTTTATATGCATCTTACGCTGGTGCCTTATATAAAGACAGCCGGCGAGCTTAAGACAAAGCCCACACAGCACAGTGTAAGGGAGCTGCGCGCAATAGGTATTCAGCCTGACCTGCTCTTATGCAGAACAGACAAGCCTATTACTCCTGAGGCAAAGAAAAAGATAGCAATCCACTGTAACCTTGAAGGCGACGCGGTTATCACGGCAATGGATGTGGATACAATATACGAGGTGCCCATGGCGCTCAACGTAGAAGGGCTTGACCAGCAGATTATCAATAAGCTGAAACTCCCTGCAAAAGACGCTGACCTGATACAGTGGAAAGATATTGTAAGAAAATTAAAAGAGCCGAAGCATGAAGTAACTATCGCCATAGTCGGCAAATACGTAGGGCTTAAAGATTCGTACAAAAGCCTTACAGAAGCGCTGACACACGGCGGAATCGCAAATGATGCAAGGGTAAATCTACAGTGGATTGATTCAGAAGAGATTGAAGTCCATGGAGCAGATAAATATTTATCAGCAGCAGACGGCATCCTTGTGCCCGGTGGATTTGGTTACAGGGGGATTGAAGGCAAGATTGAGGCTGCAAAATATGCCCGTGAGAAAAAGATACCGTATTTTGGGATATGCCTTGGGATGCAGTGCGCTGTGATTGAGTATGCACGGAATGTATGCGGGCTTAACGCAAACAGCACAGAGTTTGACCTGAATGCAAAAGACCCTGTAATTTATCTCATGGAGAGATGGTTTGATTTCAGGAAGGGCAAGATAGAGGAAAGGACTGATGTCTCTGAAAAGGGAGGCACGATGAGGCTTGGAGCATATCCCTGTGTCCTGGAAAGCAATACAAATGCATTCAAGGCTTACGGCATAAAGGAAATCTCAGAAAGGCACAGGCATAGGTATGAGTTCAACAATGCATATAAAGGAATACTCTCACGGCACGGGATGAAGATAAGCGGGACAAGCCCTGACGGAGAACTCGTGGAGATTATTGAAGTCGAAGGCCATCCTTGGTTTTTAGGCTGCCAGTTCCATCCTGAGTTTAAGTCAAGGCCTACGGATCCTCACCCGCTATTCAGAGAATTTATAGCTGCTTCTTTGAGGGAAAAACGCGCTCTGTTTCAGTATGACGAGAGCGAAGTAGAAATGAAAAAAAATAAAGAGGGAAAACGCTCTTAATGGTTACGCTGACAAAAGAGGTGAATATAGCTGGTATAAAGCTTGGGGGAAACAACCTTCCCCTGATAATTGCAGGGCCTTGCGTTATTGAGAATGAAGATGTAACGCTTCATACAGCCCAAAAACTGAAGGATATATGCAGCAGCGCCGGGCTTTCCTTTGTATTTAAATGCTCCTATGACAAGGCAAACAGGACCTCAATAAAATCTTTCAGGGGCCCGGGAATTGAAAAAGGATTAAGAATACTTTCAGACATAAAAAGCAGATTGAACATTCCTGTTATTTCCGATGTGCATTCTATTGCAGAAGTGAAAACTGCGTCAGAGGTTCTTGATGTCCTACAGATTCCAGCATTCCTGTGCAGGCAGACAGACCTGATTTCAGCGGCGGCAAAAACAGGAAAGCCTGTGAACATCAAAAAAGGCCAGTTCCTTGCTCCGTGGGATGTTAAAAACATAATAGAGAAATTCACAGCAGAGGGCAATCATAATTTATTCATTACAGAGAGGGGGGCATCTTTCGGATACAACAACCTTGTTGTTGATTTCAGGGCCTTTCCGATAATGCGTTCTTTCGGCTATCCTGTGATTTTTGATGTTACTCACAGCCTCCAGCTTCCCGGCGGACAGGGCGCTTCATCAGGAGGCCAGAGGGAATTTGCAGAACCGTTGGCAAGGGCAGCAGTTGCCGTTGGTGTCGACGGCCTATTCTTTGAGGTTCATCCCGAGCCTGAGAAGGCATTATGCGACGGGCCGAATATGATAAAGCTGGATTCTTTTTTGAACCTGCTCAAAACCATTAAAACCCTGCATGGAATTGTTAAAGAGGCATAATAAAAAATGGAAAATATCATTGACATAGCAAAAAAGGTTTTAAGGATTGAGGCGGAGGCTGTCGCTGCTCTCGCGGAAAAACTTGACAGCACTTTTGAAAAAACAATAGATATTATATTCAAAAGCAAGGGCAGGGTTGTTGTCACAGGCATGGGCAAATCAGGGCTTGTGGGCAAAAAGATTGCAGCCACTCTTGCATCAACAGGCACTCCTGCATTTTTTATGCATCCTGCGGAGGCAAGCCATGGAGACCTCGGCATGGTAACATCAGATGACGTAATCATCGCCATATCCAACAGCGGTGAGACAGAGGAACTTTCAGGGCTGATACCTTTTTTAAAGAGATTCAATGTAGGCCTGATTGCAATGACGGGCAGCCGGAATTCAACCCTTGCAAAATCAGCGGATGTGCATCTTGATGTGTCTGTCAAGGAAGAAGCGTGCCCTCTCGGAGTCGTGCCGACAGCATCAACAACAGCGGCGCTTGCAATGGGAGATGCTGTTGCCGTTGCCCTTATGGTGAAGAGGGGGCTGAAGCAGGAAGATTTTGCATTCTTTCATCCCGGCGGGAATCTCGGGAAAAAACTGTTCATAAAAGTCAAAGACCTCATGCACACTGGAGACGCCCTTCCTTTTGTATCTCCTCAAACTGAAATGACGAAGGCAGTTGTGGAGATATCATCAAAACGGCTCGGAGTTGCGATTGTCAGCGATAAAGACAAAAAGATTTTGGGTGTTTTAACTGACGGCGACATACGCAGGGGCATAGAAAAATGGGGCAAGGATTTCTTTGATATGAAGGCCGGAGAGGTTATGACAAAAAATCCAAAGACAATCTCCGAAGACGAGCTTGCGGTAAAAGCCCTCTCAATAATGGAGACCCATTCTATAACTTCCCTTGCAGTCCCTGATTCAGATGGAAAGGCAATCGGCATCATTCACCTGCACGACGTGCTAAAGCAAGGGCTTGCTTAACAATAAGCAAGCAGGTTGTGGCTGGATTAAGGCAAGATTCACGGGTCTGTCAGAATAGGGGCTGAAGTCGCAACGAAGTGAAGCGGATAGCCCCGCCTGAGAACTTATAGGAGGTTAATCTATCGCACTAACATCGGCACTTTTAAGAGGTAGTTTAAGGTTGCCGAAGGACAGTCATAGCCTGCGACCTTTAATCAGAATTTTTTGATGCTTCTGAAAAAACAGGTTCTCTCTCCTGTGTGGCAGGCGCCTGCACCGCGCTGGATTACCTTTACAAGCAGGGTGTCCTCATCGCAGTCATAAAGGATTTCCTTAACTTCCTGCACATTCCCGGAAGTCTCTCCCTTCATCCAGTATTTCTGCCTTGAGCGCGACCAGAAATGCGTCCGCCCCGTTTGCAGGGTTTTTTCAAGCGATGTTTTATCCATATATGCCATCATCAGGACTTCATTGCTTTCCGCATCCTGTATGATTGCAGGTATTAACCCTTTCTCGTCAAATTTTAATTCCGGTACCATAGCTCCTCCGTTAATTGTTTTGATTTTAGCATAAAATAATAATATGTTGATATTTTGCATAACTTTTCAGATAATGAATAAAAATGACTGGCGACACTATCCATAGCATATTCTTAAATACAGCAGCTAAACACGGGGATAATATTGCCTTTTATTATCTTGACCGCACATGGAAGACAATAACCTATAGCGCATTTGCTTCAGATTCAAAAGCCATCGCATCCTGCCTGATAAAAACAGGCATCAACAAGGCTGACAGGATTGCCATATACTCAGAAAACAGGCCTGAATGGTGCGCCGCATACTTAGGAATCGTGATTGCCGGAGCAATTGCGGTTCCGGTTGACTCGCAGCTCAATCCTGAATCTTTAAGAAATCTACTCATTGATTCTGAGTCAAGGATTATCTTTTTCAGCTCAAAGACAGAAGCAAATGTAAATGAAGCAGCCGAGGGGCTGGATATAAGGAAAATAAACCTTGATTCTCCTGATTTTAGGGAGATATGCGGAGCTAAAGAAGCAATCCGTTATCCTGAGACGTCGCCTGAAGATATCGCCTCCATCATCTATACATCAGGGACAACAGGGATTCCTAAAGGCGTAATGCTGACGCACGGAAATTTCTGCTCTGATGCAGATGCTCTGATAAAGGCAGGCGTCATCACAAAATCCGATAATGTCCTTTCGCTTCTGCCTCTGCACCATACCTATCCATTCATGTCCACATTCCTTGTGCCGCTTTTTTTAGGCGCGGCAATAACATATTCCCCGAGTTTAAAGGGGCCTGACATTACTTCAGCAATGAAAGACAACGGCGTTACCATTCTTGTCGGCGTTCCTCAACTGCTTGAGATGATAAGAAACGGGATTCTTGATAAATTTAAAAAACTTCCGGCGCCCTCGCCATTGTTAATGAAAACGCTCTTGAAATTTTCCGGCAGCCTGAGAAAGAAAACAGGCATCAATATCAGCAAGGCAATACTCAAGCCGGTTCACAATGCGCTTGGAAGCAGGTTCAGGTTTTTTGCGAGCGGAGGCGCAAAGCTTGACCCCCAGGTGATGGAAGGACTTGAGGCATTGGGCTTTACAGTACTTGAAGGCTACGGGCTTACAGAGACATCTCCTGTTGTTACGTTCAACCCGATAAATAAGCGGAAGCCCGGCTCTGCCGGAAAACCGCTGCCTTCCGCGGAGATAAAAATAATAAGCCCTGCGGACGGAAGTGTATTAGGTTTGATGAAGGAAGGAGAGATTGCAATCAGAGGCCCTATGGTAATGAAGGGCTATTATAAAAACCCGACGGTAACAGAGCAGGCCATCAGAGACAATTATTTTTTCAGCGGAGACCTCGGATATATTGACAGAGACGGCTACCTCTTTATCACAGGACGCATAAAGGAAGTTATCGTTCTCGGTTCAGGCAAAAATATATATCCCGAAGAGGTAGAAAAAGAATATTCAAAGATTCCTCTGATTAAAGAGATCTGCGTCCTTGGCATTGAAGAAAAAGGCGGGATAGAAGCCCTTCATGCAATCATCGTCCCTGATTTTGACTATGCAAGACAGCAGCAGACAGGCAATATCCATGAGGCGCTGGGATGGGATCTGAGCCGTATCTCAGGCAAGCTGCCGCCTTACATGCGGATTAAAGGTTTTACACTGTCTTCCGAGCCTCTGCCGAGGACTCCTCTCGGGAAATTGAGAAGGTTCATGATTAAAGACCTGGTAAAAGTTAAAAGTGAAAAGTTCCCGCCTCGGGCGGGTTCGCCTGTGGCGAAGAGTGAAGATAAAGAACTCATGGCAGATGAAACAGGCAGAAATGTCATTGAATGCTTAACGCCTTTTCTTAAAGAACCCTTGCCGATTCAGTCTAAAGACAATCTTGAGCTTGACCTCGGACTTGATTCGCTTCAGAGAATAGAGCTTGTTGTAAGCCTTGAAAATAAATTCTCCATAAAACTCCCTGAGACCTTTGCATCGGATATCCAGACAGTCGGAGAGATAGTGGAAAAGATAAAGGGGTCAGCCATCAGCAGTCAGCTATCAGCAGTCAGCTATCAGCAAGCGGAAAAAGGGCTTTCTCATATCTTCTCACAGGAGCCGGAGGACGCGGAGAAGAAAAAAGTCGGGCTTAAACAAGGAATGATAGGATGGTTGTTTGTCTCAAGCCTGATGCTGTTATTCAAACTATTCTTCAGAATTTTCTTCAGGCTTGAGGCTAAAGGTGTAGAAAATATCCCTAATGTTCCTTTTATCATCGCCCCAAACCATTGCAGCAATCTGGATGGTTTTGCCATAGGCGCTGCCGTTCCATTAACCACCTATAAAACGCTCTATTTTCAGGGATTCCAGAAATATTTCACAGGCAGGCTGACTGCATTTTTTGCAGGGCTCGCGCATGTTATACCCATAGACCCGGAGACATATCTGGGCAAAGCTCTCCAGCTTTCTGCCTATGTATTGAAAAATAACAAGGCGCTCTGCATATTTCCTGAAGGCGGAAGGTCTTATGACGGAACTCTGATGGAATTTAAAAAGGGCATCGGCATTCTTGCCTTGGAACTCAACGTGCCGGTTGTCCCTGCATCAATAAAAGGAAGTTTTGAGTCGCTTCCAAAGGGCGCATACTTGCCGAGATTTAAAAAGATAACAATACGTTTTGATAAACCTTTTTATCCGTCATTGCTGGACATAACCGGAGAACAGGCCGGCAGAGGTAAATATCAGCTTTTTGCGGATAAGCTAAGGGAGCGGGTGAAAGAATTAATCCATTAAGCAATGCTGGATAATTAATTCTCAAATTATCTCGCCCTTACCTTTGCAACCCTTGATTTAAAAGTAAATTGGAGGCAATATAGAGATAACATTGAAAAGAAGATTATGTTTAAAAAATAAATAAATTATGACTAATCAAAATATCATATTGTATCTTGGACTAGCAGTTCTTGCCGTCTATTTTGTTTTATTCTTGAAGCTTTTAAACACACTGACTAAAGAGGAACAAATCGCCCTCCAGAAAATGCGCTCGAAATTTATGATGCTTACATCTGTAATTCCATTTATTATGCTTGTCTATTTCAATGGATTTTATCAGCGGCTGGGGCTGGGTGCATACATTGTTATATCAACTACAATAGAAACCATATTACACCATGCAAAATTGCGCAGAGCCAATTTCAATCCATCTTATGAGCAAAGGCTCTTGAAGATAACTTATCTGTCTGCTATAGGAACAATTTTCATAATCTCATGGTTTATAATTACATCGAGAACATAACAACAGGCTGTACGGCGACCGGGAATAGCCTCTTACTTTATCCGGTTAGGCCGGTTGCCCCGCGCCATTTAGCTGAGTCGCTATGTTCAAATTGCAAATACCCATCAAATATCTGCCACACCGCAGCCTAACCCAGTTAATTCATAAATTTTGATTGGAATGGAAGAATTAGAGCAAGGTGATAAACAGGACTTAAAAAATTATTTAAAGAACTGACAAAGGGGCAATAACCCCCTGCCCTTTATATTTCTTCCCCTGAAATGTATCCCTCTCAATAAACCTCTGCTGTATGTCGTTTGTAATCTGATGCCTGCTCCTGTCCCATCTCGGCGCAATAAGCATGTCGTCAGGGGTTGTTGCAAAGAGCCGCTGAAGAACAATATCAGGAGAAAGCCTCTCTATGAAATCCACAACAAAATCCAGATACTCTTCATATTCAAATGTATGAAAGGGATTTTCTTTGTACATCTGCGCCAGCGGCGTATCCTTCACAACCTGAAGCTGGTGTATCTTCAGGAAATCAAGGTGAAGTCCGGATACCTCATCCGCCATATTGAGCGTTTCTTCTCTTGTCTCTGTTGGAAATCCCACAATCAGATGCGCGCCTACAAAGATGCCTTTGCTCTTTGTCAGAGAAACAGCATCAAGAAAAGTTTTATAATCATGCCCCCTGTTTATGAACCTGAGTGTCTTATCATAAATTGACTGGAACCCGTATTCCACAAGAATAAAATGCTTCTTTGCTAAAGACTCAAGCAGTGCGAGCTTTTCGCTGTCAATGCAGTCAGGCCTCGTTCCTATGGCAAGTCCGATGACTGACGGCTCCTGCAATGCCTCTTTATAGAGCGATTCCAGTTCCTCAACAGGCGCGTATGTGTTTGAATATGGCTGAAAATATGCAAGGAATTTGCTTGCTTTGTATCTCCTGCTCAGATATGCAATGCCGTTTGTTATCTGCTCTTTTACTGACATTGAAGGCTTGCATGAGCTTGGCCTGAAGCTGTCATTGTTGCAGTAAATGCAGCCTCCAAAACCGAGACTGCCATCCCTGTTCGGGCATGTAAAACCGGCGTCAATGTTAACTTTATAAACATTTGTGCCGAACTGCTTTTTCATGTACTGCCCGAATGCATTATATCTCTGCGTCATGTTTAATTATTGACCTTTACAGAGCGCCGTGTCAATCAGCAGTCACAGGTGATATACTATCTCCATTATGACAATATTTTCTGTAAGTGAGGCAAAAGTAAGCGCATTAAAGGCAAAGATGCTCAGCCTTAACATCCGTGCTCGGGATATAGAAGAATCTTTCATCCGTTCAGGAGGAAAGGGCGGGCAGAATGTAAACAAGACTTCCACATGCGTTTATCTCAGGCATATCCCGACAGGGATTGAGGTTAAATGCCAGAAGGAACGCTCGCAGTCTCTTAACCGCTATCATGCAAGGATAATCCTTGTGAAAAAAATAGAACAGCTGATAAAAGGAAAGGAAAGCGAAGAACGGCAGATAATAGAAAAAATCCGGCGCCAGAAGAGAAAGCGTTCAAAAAGGGCCAAGGAAAAGATTCTTGCTGAAAAAAGAATCGTATCTGAAAAGAAAAGGCTCCGCTCTAAGATTGATACTCGTGATATTTAGGCGCAGTTTCCACGCCCGCTTATCTCTTCACCCTTAATACTCCGTCCATTGACGCTATCTTCTGTATGATGGCTGTAAGCTGTTTTTTGTCCCTGACCTCAACAATGAACGTAATCTGCGCTGTCTGGTCAGGAGTTGAAAATGCCTCAAGATGACTGATGTTTACATTCTCGGATGACACAAGCGTGCTGAGGTTCGCAAGCACGCCCGGCTTATCCACTGATTCAACCAATAATCTTGCAGGGTATGTTGTGTCACCGTCCTGCCTCCACTCAACATCAACAAGCCGCGCATTGTCAATTGCAAGCCTTTCAAGGTTATGACACTTCTTGTTGTGAATTGTCACCCCTTTGCCCCTTGTGATAAATCCTACGAGACCGTCTCCTGGCACAGGATAACAGCACTTTGCAGTATGGTAGAGGATGTTGTCTATTCCCTTTATGCTTATCCCTTTCTGTTCTGCTAAAGGCTTAACAGGCTTTGCAGCTATCTCTTCCGCGGGTTTTTCAGGCATCAGTCTATTTATTACCTGATGCGGTGACATCTTTCCGAATCCTACTGATACAAAAAGCTCTTCCAGTGAAGACACTCCCAGAGACTTTGCCGCTTGCAGTATCTCATCGGATTTCATGAGCGCATTGCTCATATTATATTTTTTCAGTTCACCTTCCAGAATTTTAATGCCAAGTTCCACGCCCTGTATCCGCTCTTCTGTATTTATCCACTGTTTTATCCTGGTCTTTGCGCGCTGTGTTACAACGAATTTCAGCCAGTCCCTGCTCGGCTTGTGCGTCTGAGAGGTTATTATCTCCAGCGTATCGCCGTTTTTCAGCTGGTATCTCAATGGCACAATCCTGCCGCCAACCTTTGCGCCTACACATTTGTGTCCGACCTGCGTATGAATGCTGTACGCAAAATCAACAGGGGTTGAACCTGAGGGAAGTTCTTTAATATCTCCTCTGGGAGTAAAGACATATACAACGTCAGGCACAACAGCGCCCTTTACCTCTTCAAGAAAATCCTTTGCATTGGAAAGTTCTTTCTGGGACTGCACCAGCTCTCTGAGCCACACTATATACCTGCTGTCTTTTTCAGTTAGGGCGCCTTTTTCTTTGTATTTCCAGTGGGACGCTATGCCCTCTTCCGCAACCCTGTTCATATCAGCAGTTCTTATCTGGAACTCAACTCTCTCACCTTTAGGCCCGATTACTGTCGTGTGCAATGACTGATACATATTTGATTTCGGGACGCCGATGAAATCCTTGAACCTGCCCGGCACAGGCGTCCAGAGCGAGTGGATAATTCCCATAATTGCATAGCAATTGGCTTTTGTGTCCGTTATAATCCTGATTCCGAGGACATCCTGTATCTGCTCAAATGTAATACTCTGCTTCTGCATCTTCTGATAGATGCCGTAGGAATGTTTTATCCTGTATGAGGCCTTCCCTGTTATATTTTCCTCTTTGAGCCTTGCTTCTATCTCCTTTACAACCCCTCTGAGATAAACTTCCTGTTCCTCTTTTCTCTTTGCAATCTTCTTTACAATCTCTTCATGCAGTTCAGGCATCATGAACTTAAAGCTGAGGTCTTCAAATTCCGTTTTCAGCCAGCCAATCCCGAGCCTGTTTGCTATCGGCGCATAAATATCAAGCGTCTCAGCGGCAATCCTCTTTCTCTTTTCTTCAGGGAGGTGCTCAAGGGTCTTCATGTTATGAAGCCTATCGGCAAATTTTATGAGTATGACGCGTACATCCTCTGCCATCGCCAGAAGCATCTTCCTGAAGTTTTCCGCCTGCGCCTCCTCCTTTGTCATGAACTCCATCCTGCTTAATTTCGTAAGGGCATTTACAAGGAATGCGACGTCAGTCCCGAAATGGGATTTCATGTCTTTTGCCGTTATGGTTGTGTCTTCGATTGTATCGTGGAGAAGCCCTGCGGCAATAGTGGTTGTATCCATTTTCATATCCGCAAGAATAGATGCTACAGCAAGGGGGTGTTCTATATACGGAGAGCCTTCTATCCGCGTCTGATCGCCATGAGCCTCGCTGGAAAAAATATATGCCTTTTTCAGGAGTTCAACGTCTGCATCAGGGTTGTAAGAGAGCACTTTTTTTATTAAATCGTCAATCGTTGCAACATCTTCAGCCATGAGTTTATTATACACCTTGAACTGCCAATTAAGAATTCGGCGTTAAGTGGAAAGTTTTGAAATTTTGAATTTTTCACTGACTTGGCCTTAGCGCCTTGAGACTTAACTGGATATAGCTGTTTCCGTTATATTCATTCAGCGCCGGAGTAAATACAGCATCTACTGCGCCGGACACCTCTGTGCTTCCCATATCAAACCCTATTGCATCCACTGAATGCGCGCCGTGTTTTAGTTTCATTTTCAGGTGATTGTTGCCTACTATCCTTGGATTTACGACCTCAAGTTTTCTGGCTGCAAGGAACGGTTCTTTATTAGAGCAGCCCACAGGCTCAAGCATTGCGATTTCCCTGATAAGGCTATGGTTGACCTCAGAGAGCGCCACATCCGCATCAATCTCCAGTGAGGGGACAAGATCTTCTTTAGACAGAGCTGTTTCAACTATGCGCTGCATCGCCTTTTCAAAAAGCGGGATGTTTTCAACCTTAAGCCGCACACCCGCTGCCTGCCTGTGCCCTCCGAAAGACAGGAGGAATTCTTTGCAGCCGGCAAGTCCGCCGCACAGGTCAAAAGAAGGAATGCTCCTTCCGGAGCCTTTTGCGATTCCATCCTCTATGGAGAGGATAACTGTGGGGCGGTAAAATTCCTCTGCTATTCTTGATGCGACAATACCGACAACGCCCTGATGCCATCCCTCTCCTGAGAGCACTATTGCACGTTCGTCATGCATAACTCTTAATGCCTCGCGGGCTTTTTGATAAACCGCTTCCTCTATTTTCTGCCTCTCAGCATTCAGCCTGTTAAGCCATGAACCAAGGCCTTCCGCTTCTCCTTCTGTCTCTGACAATAAAAGACGGACTACATCACTGGCATCAGAAATCCTGCCTGCCGCATTTATCCGCGGTATTAGAGTGAAAGATAAAAGCCCGGCTCTGAGCTCTCTTTTATCAAGGCCTGCTGCGCTTTTGAGCGTCCTTATCCCCTGCCTCCGTCCTTCATGAATAAGCTTCATCCCTTCTTTTACAAGAATTCTATTTTCACCTGTGAGAGGAACAACATCTGCCATTGTGCCGATTGCTGCAAGGTCTAAATAATCGTGTATCGTGCATCGTGCATCGTGCATCATAGACAATGCCTGTGCAATCTTGAATGCCAAACCGGCGCCGGAGAGAATTGAACATTCAGAATTGTAATTTGAGCTTTTAGGATTAATGATGGCCACTGCCTCCGGCAGTTCGAATGATGCATGATTTTCTTTATCGTACACCTTGCATCGTGCATCTTGTATCTTTTTTACCGGTTCATGATGGTCTGTTATGATGACGTCAATCCCTTCTTTCTTTGCGCAAGCAGCCGCGTCAAAAGATGTTATTCCGCAGTCAACAGTGATTATGAGGGTTGCTCCAAGTCTCTTTGCCTCCTTCACAGCGACAGGATTAAAACCGTATCCATGAGCAATTCGGTCGGGGATAAAATAATGGACGTCTATTCCGGATGTCCTGAGCGCATGAACCATTATCGCGGTTGCGGTAAGCCCGTCAGCATCATAATCGCCATGAACAAGGACAGTTTCGTTAGTATCAGCAGCGTGTTTTATTCTCTCAACCGCAGTTTTTACGCCGTCAATTTCAAAGGGGTCTGAAAGGCCGGAGATATGCGGGTTCAGGAAGTCATTGATTGCCTGCGGCGTCTTTATCCCCCTGCCTAGCAACACCTGAGCAAAGGCAGGAGAAACAGAGGCAGCCTTTGACAGATACTTGATATAGCCGGGATTGGTCCTGCTTACAAGCCATTTTCTATGCATTATGAATGATATGGTGAATCGCTTTCAGGTGAATCGGTGAATCGCAAAAACCCATTTACCTATTCACCTATTAACCGTTGCAGTTGTTATCTTCTTGCAAACGCCTTCTTCCTTCCCCAGAGCAAAACTGTGGGGCTTGCAATGAATATTGAAGAATAGGTGCCGATGACAACGCCCATTATCATAGCAAGAGCAAAGTCGTGTATAACTTCGCCTCCAAAAAAGAAGAGGGCAGCTGATGTCAAAAGCACTGTAAGGGAAGTTATAATTGTCCTTGAGAGAACCTCATTGATACTTGCGTTCATTATGCTCTCAAGCGGTTCTTTATGTCGCACTTTCATATTTTCCCGTATCCTGTCAAATACAACAACGGTATCGGTAAGCGAATAGCCTGCAATCGTGAGCAGGGCTGTCACGAGAATGAGGTTTATCTCGTGTCCCATAAGGTAAAACACGCTAAGAACTGCAAGCACATCGTGGAATGTCGCTATTGTCGCGCCCACTCCGAAATTGAATTTAAACCTGAATGCGACATATATGAGTATCCCCAAAACTGCAACTCCTATTGCCATTGCCGCGTCTGCCCTGAGTTTTCCGCCGACTTTCGGCCCTATCTCAGTCGTGGAATCAACAATATACTTATTGCCGGAAAACTTTTGGGTAAGAATTTCTGTTACCTCGCTTGACGTCTGCCCGAGCTTTTGCTCTGTCTTTTTCACCCTTATGAGAATCTTGTTTACGGAAGGCAGGTCCTGCAAGTCAAAATCCTTAAGTCCTCCGTCTTCAAGCGCCTTTCTCACATCATGGAGCACAACAGGTTTTTCAAATTTAAGCTGTATCGAAGTGCCGCCTGCAAAGTCAATTCCGAGGTTTGCCTTTCCGGTTGCTATCTGGATTATGGCGATTATTCCAATGATTGAAATAATCCCTGAAAATATAAATGCGATTTTCTTTTTCCCCATGAAATCTATTTTTGTATTTTTAATCAGCTCCAGCATCTGTCCTCCTATATGCTCAACTTTCTGACATCCCGCCTGCTCAGAATAAGGTCAAAGACTGTCTTGGTTCCTACAAGCGCTGTAAAAAGATTTATTGCAACGCCAAGGCTGAGTGTTACCGCAAAGCCTTTTATCGGCCCTGTGCCGAACTGAAAAAGCACTGCAGCTGTTATGAGGGTTGTAACATGAGAGTCAAATATTGTCCAGAATGCCTTGTTATACCCTGAATCAACCGCAACCCTCGGCGTTTTGCCTACGCGCAGCTCATCCCGTATTCTCTCAAACATAAGCACATTTGAGTCAACAGCCATGCCTATTGCCAGTATTATTCCGGCAATGCCCGGCATTGTGAGTGTGGCATTTAAAGACGCCATTGCGCCGAGAAGCAATATGATATTAAGGGCAAGCGCAAAGTCCGCAATAACGCCTGAAAGCCTGTAATAAACAATCATAAAAACTACTACAAGCAGTGTCCCTATAATTCCTGCCATCTTCCCTGCCTCAATAGAGTCTGTGCCGAGAGACGGGCCTACCGTGATGTTCTGAAGCATTTTTACAGGCGCAGGAAGCGCTCCTGCCTTCAGGACTATCGCAAGATCCTTTGCCTCTTCCAGTGAGAAACTTCCTGAAATCTGTGCGTTGCCTCCCCCGATTCTTTCCTTTATCTCAGGCGCCGAGTATATGGTGTTGTCAAGGACTATCGCGAGCCGTTTCTTGACATTGGCCGCTGTTACCTCATCAAAGAGCTTTGCCCCTGCATCATTGAATGATATAGATACATGAGGAAAACCCGAACCTGAAGAGTCTATATTCACCTTTGCCTCTTTGAGCAGGTCTCCTGTCAGCGCCGCCTGTTTTTTCACAAGTATGGGAATCTTTCTTACAACGCCTGTTTCCCTGTTAACCTTTTTCTCAAAGAGTATCTCATCATCTGCGGGAATCTTTTCCGCAAACTTCTTAAGAACGGCGTCTTCCTCGCCCGGCGCCGCTGTTGCGGGAATCTCTGCGGCAACAGGAGATGCGTCATCAACAATTTTGAATTCAAGCTGTGCGGTCTTTCCGATTATCTCTATGGCCCTTTTCGGATCCTTTATGCCGGGAAGCTGGACAACAATCTCATTTGTTCCCTGCCTGTGAATCGTAGGCTCTGCAACTCCGAACTGGTCAATCCTGTTTCTGATGGTTTCAAGCGCCTGATCAGCGGCATTGTCCTTAATCCTTTTTGCCTCTTTGTCTGATATCGTATAGACAATGTTTGTCCCTGTCTCCACAGGTGCGAGCACGGGATAATTGTCTTCTATGGCTTTTCTTATTTCCATTGAAGAGGGAGCAACTGTTATAAGCAGCCCTTTGCTTGTAATCTCTGCATTTAATTTCTTTTTTGAAATAATATCCCTTAGGGACTGGGCAATCCTTTCCGTTGTTATCTCAACAGCCTTTTCGCCTTCAACCTCAAAAACAAGGTGTATCCCGCCCTGAAGGTCAAGCCCCAGCGTTATGCCCTTGTCAGGCATATTCTTCGTCCACCAATCAGGCATTACTTTGAAAAACGGCGTGTTAGGCAGAAAAAATACTGCAGCCAGCATAAGTGTTGCGCCGATAAGAATAAATCTCCATTGAATCCTTTTTTTCATCTAAATCTAACCTCCAAAAAACTATTATGGTGAATCGCTTTCAGGTGAATCGGTGAATCGAAAAAAAATATCTGTCTATTTACCCTATCTCCTATTCACCATTAGCATTAATTTTTCATGCCAGTCTTGTGTCGTTAATATAAAGCTGGAATTCGCAGTTTAAAACCCTTGCTGCCTTTCTGCATGCAGTCATGCGCGACAGGAATATCTCAAAGTATTCTATTACCTGCGAGATCCTTGTATCTATTACAAGCGAAAGCGTAATGAGCCTCTTCTCCGCATCTATTGAGAGTTCCGACTCCGTTGCCGCATAATTAACCCTGTCGTGTATGTCCTCTGTAACCATAGCGGGATTTCTCACCCTGCTCCTGTGCACATCGGCCTTATCGGCAAGAACCAACGCTGCTGCAATCATATCAGGGATGACACCTTCGTCTTCCTCATGCATTACTATCGCCTGCATGGCCCTTGTAATGTCTTTGAGGTCATAGCCGAGTTCCTCGAGGACTTCTTTCGCAAGTATCGCGCCCATCTTATGGTGATTGCTCCTCCCGAGCATATTACCAATGTCGTGCAAAAACCCTGCCGCTGCCGCCAGTTCTGCCTCGCTTTCGCTGAATGAAAGTTTTTTTAGTATATTGTAGGCAGTTTTAGAGACAATATCCGTATGCCTGAGGCCATGCTCGGTATAGCCAATGGCTTCAAGATATTTGTCTGCCATTTCAATGTAAAGCCTTGCCTTTTTGTTATTATGCAAGGCGCTGAGGTCCGGAGCCAATTCAATCTTCCTCTGAAGCAGGCCTTATAGCCGCAATGAATGCCTTGCCGAATTTTACTTTTACATTTTCTGCAATCTTCAAGGTCACCGTAGTTGTGCCGACAGCCTCAATAACGGCATATATTCCGCCTGATGTAACAACCTTATCTCCCCTTTTCAGACTCTCAAGCATCTGTTTCTGTTCCTTGGCCTTCTTCTGCTGCGGCCTTATCAGGAGAAAATAAAAAACAACAAAAATTAATATTAACGGAAGAAAGGACATGATTGTTGATCCTCCGTCTGCTCCCTGCCCTTGTGCAGGCGCCATTGCCCATGCTATGTCATTAAACATTGTAACCTCCATTCTGCCTCCCCCGCTAATATCTGGGGAGGAGAGAAAATTTTGATTATTATACTAACCGTTCACCGTGGATTTAATCAAGATAAGGAATACGCTATCTTAAAATCAGATACTCGGCAACTGCAACGAGAAACACAATGGAGGATGCAGGGATTATCTTCTTGTAAACACCCCACATATCCGCCTTGAAATATTCCCTCGTAAGCACAAGGCAGATGTGAACAGGAGAAAGCAGAACCCCGGAGAAACCCGAAGCAAACGCAAAAGAAATTATTCCTGCAGACGATTCTCCCGCAATGCTCAATATCAGCGGGAATGTGCTTCCGACAAAACCGACCGTAAGACCTGTCAGCAGGCCGCTCACAAACGGCAGCAGAAAAAGCAGCGGAGCAGTAGGAATGCCTTTCACTCTCAGAAACTCGCTGAGGTTTTTTACCGCGCCTGAGGCCTCCATGATTTCCTTGAATATCATGATGCCAGCTATGAGCATAATGACGTCAAGCGACAACCCGTGCTTGACTGCCCTCACTGCATCTTTCAGCCCGAACCTGTAAAAGATAAAAAGCCCCGTGACTACAATGAGCAGGGCATAATGAAGTTCTATGTGAAAGAAAACAACCAGCAGAAGCACTATCGCTATTGGAACAAAACTGAAGAGCCCTTTTCTTGATATGTTCCCGGCCTCTGAAAATCTGCCTGAAGCGCCTTTCATACTGAACATAAATCCTGTTATCGCAACAAAAACAGCGTAGGGCATATTTGCAATAATTAAATTCCTCAGCTCTATGTTTGACACTGCCGAGGCAAGCAATATTCCGGGATAAAGCGGAAGGATATACTCCCACGGATGCCTGAACCAGTAATTTACAAATGCCTTTTCTTCCTGTGACATATTCATGTCTTTTGCGGATTCCTCAACCATAGGCGCTGAAAAATATGCGCCTCCCACAGAGGGCAGAAGCCCTATCAGCAGAGGCATTGAGACCACAACTGCCTTCTTTCTTCTTAACAGCAGCCGTGCTGCCGTCATCATATCTGACAGCACCTCTTTCTCTCTGAGTATTAACTCAAAAGTCCTTATAAAGGTCAGGGCCAGCGCAAGCTTGATTGTAACTTTATCCATAAATGCAGCCTTTATCGCAGACGCCATTGATGAAGGGGACATGAGATACAAAATCGCAAGGGCACCGGAGGCGATAAGCAGGACATAACCTATGTTCATTTTCTTTCTTAAAAGAATGAGTATTAGGGCAAAGACTGCGGAGATTTTAAGGATATCCGGCATTTTAAAAGCGCTTTCCGGCAAGCTCCATTAACCCGAAAAGCTTAAGGGTTGCGATTATTCTTGACTCAACATTGGCCATAAGAATAAAATCATGGTGGGCAGTCGCAGAATCGAACTGCGGACACGAGGCTTTTCAGGCCTCTGCTCTACCGACTGAGCTAACTGCCCGTATGATTAAGTTTAGAGTTAAAGGTTGTAGGTTAAATCTTAAATGCAACCTTGCTCAGATAACTTTTAACTTTACACTTTTAAGTTTTTTATTGTCAAGGCATGAGAAATTTTATAGCAAAAAAGCTTTATATTTACGGGCCTTCTGTACTTTCAGGCGCCCTCCTCATCTTTTGTTTCCCGACTTTTAATCTTTTCTTTCTTGCCTGGATTGCGCTTGCGCCGTTCTTAATTTCCATCGCGGATAAAAAGCCGTCCGAGGCTTTTCGTGCCGGGCTTTATCTCGGCATCCCTTATTTTCTTGGCACGCTGTACTGGATATATCATTCAATAAACCACTATGGCAATATCCCTTTAATCCCAAGCCTTGCGCTTGTCTTTCTCCTCAGCCTGTATCTGAGCCTTTATACGGGACTCTTTGCAGTGCTTTTTTCATGGAAGATTGCAACTACCCGTCTGCCGGCGCTTCTTATAGCGCCTGTTATCTGGGTAACGCTTGAGTTTTTGCGTTCCTATGCCTTAACGGGATTCCCATGGTCAAGCCTTGGCTATTCCCAGCACATGTTCTTGCCCGCAATCCAGTTTGCCGACATTACAGGGATTTACGGAGTATCTTTTCTAATTGTGGCTGTAAACGGAGCCATCGCCGATTTCTTCATAATCAAAAAACGCCTTCGCTCTATGCCACTATTCCCGCTTTCCCAGACAGTGATAGGCTTTGCCCTGCTTTCTATTTCTATTCTTGCTGTATTTTTCTACGGATTCTGGCGTTTAAATGAGGCCCCTTACGGCAAGCACGTTAGGGTAAGCGTTATTCAGGGGAATATAGAGCAGGACAGAAAATGGGACCAGGCTTATCAGCGGGAAGTTTTCGATACCTACAAGAACTTAACACAGGCGGCGGCTGTTCTTTCTCCCTCGCTGGTTGTCTGGCCGGAAACCGCGGCGCCTTTCTATTTTAATTCTGACCGGGCATTTACTCAGGAACTGCTCAGTTTTCAACAGGCATTGAACACTTCTCTTTTATTCGGCAGCGTACTTATCAAAGAACCTGCTGATGGGGATAAGAACAGCGGCAAAAACCTTCTGACAAACAGCGCAATCCTCCTTGCGCCGGATGGAAAACCTTCATTAATTTATGATAAAATACATTTAGTCCCGTTCGGTGAATACGTCCCCCTCAGAAGAGTTCTGTTTTTCTTAGACAAGCTTGTTTCCGGGATAGGGGATTATATGCCGGGGGAACACAATATAAGGGCTGAAACGCCGTACGGGAGCTTTGGGGTATTTATCTGTTATGAGATTATCTTCCCCGGACTGGTAAGGAAATCATACGTGCGCGGCGGGAATTTTATAGTGACAATAACCAATGACGCCTGGTTTGGAAAAACAGCGGGGCCCTATCAGCATTTCAGTATGGCTGTGTTCCGTGCCATAGAAAACAGAAAACCTGTAATCCGGGCCGCAAACACCGGAGTCTCAGGTTTTATTGACAGTAGAGGAAAAGTGCTGGGGACAACATCCCTGTTTCAGAGAACGGCCATGACAATGGATGTGATGACTGATGCACGAAGAAGTTTTTATTCACGCTATGGCGACCTATTTTCGTACCTGTGCATTGTGATAACAGTTTTATTATTAATAAATGTATCCCGGAGGTAATATGTTAGTGCAGTCTGAACTTGTAGAA
This sequence comes from Nitrospirae bacterium GWF2_44_13, assembly GCA_001805105.1. GTDB lineage: Bacteria > Nitrospirota > Thermodesulfovibrionia > Thermodesulfovibrionales > UBA1546 > UBA1546. The sequence continues at coordinate 98,475 of MHEE01000017.1, forward strand.
GAACTTTCAGCCTTAAGTGCAAAAATCGAAGCCCTTAGAGGCTATCTTTGATGTCCCAAAGCTTAAACATGAGATAGAAGAGATAGACAAAGAACTCTCCCTCTCTTCCTCGTGGGATTCTCCCCGTAAAATGCATGAGCTGCAGAAGAGAAAGGCATACGTAGAGGATATACTTTTCCCCTTCGAAGCGCTGTCAGAAAAAACAGCTTACCTTAAGGACTCCATAAAAATATTGGACGAGGAGGAGGGCGCTGTCTTTCTGCAGGAGATTCAGGCAGAGATTACAGCCCTGAGCGCAGCGATCGAAGAACTGGAACTGCGGCACCTGCTGTCCGAAGAGCTGGACAAGAACAATGCCATTGTCTCCATTCATCCCGGCGCGGGCGGCACAGAGAGTCAGGACTGGGCACAGATGCTGTTGCGGATGTATCTGCGCTGGGCGGAAAAACATAAATTTAAGATTCAGGTTATAGACCTCTTGCCTGGCGAAGAGGCTGGTGTAAAGAGCGCAACATTTACAGTCAGCGGTCCTTATTCTTACGGCTTTCTCAAAGCCGAGGCCGGTGTTCACAGGCTTGTCAGAATATCACCCTATGATGCAAACAAAAGAAGGCATACTTCTTTTGCCGCAGTCATTGTTTATCCTGAAATAGAAGATGACATAAATATAAAAATAAAACCTGATGATATAAGGATTGACACCTTCAGGGCCTCAGGCGCAGGCGGACAGCATGTCAACAAAACATCCTCTGCTGTCAGGATAACCCATATGCCTTCAGGTATAGTTATTTCCTGTCAGAATGAACGCTCCCAACATAAAAATAAAGCTACGGCTCTGAAGATTCTTAAATCACGCCTTTACAATCTCTCGCTGAGTGAGCAGCAAAGTAAGATGAAGGAAATAGTGGGCGATAAGAAGGGCATAGCTTGGGGAAACCAGATCCGGTCTTATGTTCTTCAACCTTATAGACTTGTCAAAGACCACAGAACATCTGTTGAGAGCGGAAACGTTGATGCAGTTCTTGACGGAGAAATAAATAAATTCATAAGGGCCTTTTTAGAAAAGAGACTAAAGAATCCCTAAGCTCTACTACTTCTTATATATAAAATATTTTTAGTAGTAGTATTAGAGGGTGTTAGTAACTACAAATAAGCCTAAAACTACCTTTTTAAAAGAGTTTTTAGTGTTTATAAAATGCGTAGAAAAGTGATGATATATTTAACAAAAAAGGACGGCGGAAAGGACGAAGAAAATATGAACAGCAAACCAACAGTTTCCTTGCTTGCAGTTTAAGAGATGATATATAATAGTGCACCTCCCTGCTGGGGATACTAACGCCTGTTAATAAATTGTTAATAACTGAAGGGTCGGGGAATGATTTTAGAAGAGATTTGGGAAAAAAGCCTTTCAAAGATGGAAGAAAAAATAGGAACCAGCATATTTGAGTTGTGGATAAAGCCCATAAGGCCTCTCCAGCTCAAAGAGCAGCAACTCACATTAGAGGTGCCAAATAGGTTCTTTAAAGAATGGATAGAGGATTATTATCCAACCTTGATAACCGAAATACTGGAAGGAATGTTGGGCCACGCTGTAACATTGAAATACAGGATTGCCGAAAAACAGGCAGCAGAAATAAAGCGCATAGAAGCAAAGCTAGAGAGCAGAAAGACGCGGCTTGCAAGCAGAGGAATATACCTTAACCCCAAATATACCTTTGAAAACTTTATAAGCGGACAGAGCAACCAGTTTGCCCAGGCAGCGGCGAAGGCCGTGGCGGAAACACCAGGAAAAGTTTACAATCCGTTATTTATTTATGGAGGTGTTGGCCTGGGAAAAACTCATCTGCTCAGCGCAATCGGAAACAGCGTAATAGACAGCAAGCAGGACTTCAATGTGCTTTATGTGTCATCAGAACAGTTTACAAACGAGGTGGTATCGGCAGTGCGGCACGGGAAAACGGAAGAGCTTAAAAAGAAATACAGGAATGTGGATTTGCTCCTTATAGACGACATCCAGTTTGTAGAAAATAAAATGGCAACACAGGAAGAGTTGTTTTATACTATCAACACGCTTTATGAGAAACAAAAACAGATAGTCATTTCCAGCGACAGGCCGCCCAAGGAGATTAAGACTATAACGGACAGGCTCAGGTCCCGCTTCAGTATGGGACTCATCGCTGATATACAACCGCCTGAATACGAGACACGGGTAGCGATAATACATAAAAAATCAGATATAGAAAGACTAGGGCTGAAAGAGGATGTCGTAAATTTTATTGCGGCAAAAATAAAGACAAATGTCAGGGAGCTGGAAGGCTGTCTTATCAGGCTCGGCGCACAGGCAGCCCTTACGGGAAGCCCGATAGATGTGGAGATGGCAAAGAATGTCCTGAAGGATTTTATCCAGGATGAAGAAAAACCTATAACCTCAGAGCAGATACTGAAAACAATCTGTGAATATTTCGGCTTAAAAATCCAGGACATAAAAGCGAGGAAGAGGACAAAGGAGATAGCACAGCCCAGGCAGATAGCGATGTATCTGAGTAGACAGCTCACGAACGGTTCTCTGAATGATATCGGCAAGAGCATGGGAGGCAAAGACCATGCAACTGTTATATACGCCTGCAAACAGGTAGAAGACAAAAGGGCGAAAGACGAGAACTTTAACGGGATGATAGAAACCCTGTTGCGAAAAATAAAACCTTAAGGAGGGGTTATGAAACTGAGTGTTTCAAAAGAGGAACTGCAGGAAAAGCTTTCAAACATCCAGAATATTGTAGAAAAAAGGAATACAATGCCTGTGCTGAGCCACTTTCTTTTAGATGCCGGAAAAAAGAAGGCTCATATTGTCGCCACTGACCTTGAGACGGCAATAAAAGAACCGCTTCAGGTTAAAGTTGAAAAAGAAGGGAAGCTCTGCATCCCTGCGCGGAAGATGCTTGAGATAGTCAAAGAGGTGGACGGAGACATCACCATGGAGACCGAAGACGGACAGTGGCTCAAAGTCAGTGCGGGCCGCAGCAAATTCAAGCTTGCCTGCCTCTCAGCAGACGAATTCCCCGCATGGCCTGGTATGGAAAATGTAGAAGAAATGCAGATGGATACAAAAAACCTTATAGAGATGATAGAAAAGAGCCTTTATGCCGCAGGAGAGAGCGATACAAGATATACGCTGAACGGGCTGCTCTTTCATGCAAAAAAGGGGAGCAGTGAAATGACTGTTGTCGGAACAGACGGCCATAGGCTGTCAAGCATAACCGGCAAGATAAACACGCCGTTAAAGGAAGAGAAAAAAGTGATTATTCCACGGAAGGCGGCAGCAGAAATCAGAAGGTTTCTTGACAGGGATACGGAGAACCTCACAGTGGTCATAGGCAAAAACCATGTAATGTTTAAGATAGAGGAAGTGGAGTTTTTAACAAGGCTGATAGAAGGCACATACCCTAACTATGAACAGGTGATACCGTCAGGCAACGCGAAGAAAGCCATAATAAGCAAAGATGATTTTATAAAAGCGCTGAGAAGGGTCTCTGTAATGAGCAGGGAAAAGAGCAATGCGATTAAGGTTGATATCACCGACGGATCGCTTGTCCTTTCTGCCTCAAATCCGGACCTCGGCGAAGCAAAAGACGAGGTGAAGATTGAATATAAAGGAGAAGCGCTTTCTCTTGGATTTAATGCAAGGTATTTGATAGACGCTTTGAATGCCATGAGCGGAGAAAAGATTGTTTTTGAACTTCAGGATCCGTTAAGCCCTACTCTTTTAAAAGAAGAAAAGGATGACAATTATAAATGCGTGATAATGCCGATGAGGGTGTAGAAAACAAGATGCAGATATAGGATGAGAACATAAATAATGTATCGTGAATCGTGCATCATGAATCGTGAGTGAGAGAGGGAGTAAATGGAAGAAAAAGAACACATAAATAATGAGGCAGAGTCCTACGGCGCAGAGGACATTAAAATACTAAAAGGGCTGAACGCTGTAAGAAAAAGGCCTGCAATGTATATAGGCTCAACAGGGCCGGAGGGGCTGCATCATCTGGCATATGAGGTCGTTGACAACAGTGTTGACGAAGCCCTGGCCGGTTTTTGTAAGGACATAGAGGTAATACTCCACCACGACGGAAGCTGCACAGTGATAGATGACGGAAGGGGCATACCTACAGACCAGCATCCGGGCGACCCTGAAGGAAGGACGGCAGCAGAGATTGCGCTTACAGAACTTCATGCCGGAGGGAAATTTGAATCAAAGGCGTACAAGATATCAGGAGGGCTTCACGGCGTCGGGGTCTCTGTTGTAAATGCCCTGTCCGAATGGCTTGACGTTGAGATAAAGCAGAACGGAAAAGTGTTTCAGCAGCACTTTGACAGGGGCGTGCCTGCAGGAGCGCTTTCTGTTGTCGGAAAGACAAAAGGCAGGGGAACCAAGGTTACATTCAAACCAGATGGAGAGATTTTTGAAACAACAGAATTCAGCTATGATGTCCTCTCACAGAGATTAAGAGAAATGGCATTTCTTAACAGCGGGCTTAAGATTTCCATACAGGATGAAAGCACAGACAAAAAACAGGAGTTCCTCTATAAAGGGGGGATTGTTTCTTTTGTTGAACATCTTAATAAAAACAAAACGCCGCTTCATCCAAAGCCTGTATACATATCAGGAGAAAAAGATGGAATCACAGCAGAGATTGCGCTTCAGTATAATGACGGCTATGCAGAGAGCATCTTCACCTTTGCAAACAATATAAATACAAAAGAAGGCGGAACGCACCTCATAGGATTCAAGTCGGCCCTTACACGGACAGCGAACAGCTATTCAGCATCCTCAGGGCTTTTGAAGAACGGCAAAGAAGGGCTCTCAGGAGATGATATAAGAGAGGGGCTTACAGCGGTTATAAGCGTTAAGCTTCCCAACCCTCAGTTTGAAGGCCAGACAAAGATGAAGCTCGGAAACAGCGAGGTCAAAGGGATAGTAGAGTCAATAGTCAACGACACGCTCGGCGCCTATTTTGAGGAGAACCCCTCTGTTGCCAAGAAGATTATAGAAAAGGCGGTGCAGGCAGCAAGGGCCAGAGACGCGGCTAGAAAGGCGCGGGAACTGGCAAGGAGAAAAGGGATTCTTGACGACACAGGATTACCCGGCAAACTTGCGGACTGCTCTGAAAAAGACCCGGCATTATCCGAGATATTCATTGTTGAGGGCGACTCTGCAGGCGGCTCTGCCAAGCAGGGACGCGACAGGCGAGCTCAGGCAATATTGCCTCTCAGGGGAAAGATACTGAATGTTGAAAAGGCGCGGTTTGACAAGATGATTTCCTCAGAGGAAATAAAGATTCTCATAACAGCACTCGGTACGAGCATAGATACAGAATTTGACATATCAAAAATCCGCTATCACAAGGTAATCCTGATGACAGACGCTGATGTTGACGGCGCGCATATCAGGACACTCTTACTGACATTTTTTTACAGGCAGATGCCTCAGGTTATAGAAAACGGCTATCTTTACATTGCACAGCCGCCCCTCTTTAAGGTCAAGAAAGGAAGGACAGAGAGATATGTCCAGAACGAGACAGAGATGCAGAACATGCTCTTTGAGCTTGCGGCAGACGACCTTGCGATTCCGATAAAAGGGCAGATTGTAAAGGGGAAGGCGCTAATTCCGCATCTAAAGAGGCTTTCCAAGTTTGAACGGCTCATGGAATGGTTCGGCAGACGGAGAAAGGACACAGATGTTTTAAAGATTATCTTAAATGCAGGGATAAATAAAGAGCTGCTGAAAAATGAAAAGGCGCTTGAGAAACTGGTAAAGGCAATAGAAAAAGCGCTGCCTGACATTTCATCAGGCGAGATTAATCCTGATGAAGAGCATCAGGCATACAGCGTTGAGATAAAAAGGCAGAACAGGAAAGTTCTGATAGACATGAACTTCCTGATGTCTCCTGAATTCAAAGAGCTTGAAAATAGCTACAGCATTGTAAAAGACCTTGGGGAGCTGCCGTATAAGGCAGAGACAAAAGAAGGGATAAAAGAACTCGGCTCAAGCTCAGAGCTTCAGGACTATGTGCTCATCGTTGCCAAAAAAGGGCTCACGATTCAGAGATACAAAGGACTTGGAGAAATGAACCCGACACAGCTCTGGGAAACGACAATGGACGCCGAGAAAAGAACGCTCCTTCAGGTGAAGATAGAAGACACAGTGCAGGCTGATGAGATATTCACCATACTTATGGGCGACCAGGTTGAACCGAGAAAAGATTTTATTACTAAACACGCTTTAGAGGCAAGGAATATAGATATATAACTTGTGGTGAATAGGATTTCTCACAGTACCTCGCATTTCTAAGAAGACGACATGTCTGAATGTTTCAATTGGGAACTAACGCAGACATCAGCGGGAGCCGGGTGCAACCCGGCGATCCGCTGGATGGACTTGTTGGCGGCCTCTATGAAGAAGTTATTGTTTTACTAACTCCACCCGCCGGTTTTTTGCCCTGCCTTCTTCAATTTTATTGGCTACAACCGGGGATAAGGGGCCTACCCCAGCCGCGTAAAGGCGTTCTGTGCCTATGCTGTATTTGGAAACAAGCACTTTTACCACAGCTTCAGCCCGACGTTTTGAGAGATCCATGTTCGAGGCTAACGTTCCTACATTGTCTGTATGCCCCACCACATATAAATTCAAAGTGCGATCCTGTGTGAGGAGTTTGGCAATTTCCGCCAGAGCCTCCTCCGATTGTGGCTTGACATCGGTTTTGCCCGTATCAAAGTAGATGCCGTAGATCGAGACATGTCCGGTTAGTTCTATCTCCTTGGCCATCGCTTCGGCATTCACTTTTACCAGGCCGGTTTCCATGGGTTTGGTTTCGATAATATCAAGCTGTACTAACGGGTACTGATACCAGCCGAAACCCGCTACACAAAGGGCCACATAGACATCCCCTTCGGCCCTTGTCAGCTTGGCGGCCATAAAACGGAAATCGCTCTGACTCAGCTGTGTGCCCAACGCTGCCTCACCATAGCCAACAGGCCGCTCTGTAGCCCCGGTGAATTTATCCAGCCATTTATCCCCCAGTTCATTTTTTTTCCCGCTGAACAAAGTCACAAAACCGGCATTTTTCATGGCTGATTCATAGTTGCGGAATATCTCAAGAACCGACCTGTCTTTCGGAGCGGCATAGGTTATCTGGGTCACCGTTCCCTCCAGTTTTTGGCTCTTTGTCAGCGCGCCTTTCTCCATTTTCCCCAACGGAACGGCATATTCGTTGAATTGTTTCATGTCGTACCTTGTTATTGAAGAGCCGGGAAACCTTGAAATCAACGGATGATCCTTGCTGCCCCCTACATCTTGTGCAAATACACTGCCGACGGTTAATAGTGTCAACAGAACTACACCTAACAGATAGACAACCTTTTTGTTTTTGACTCCCATGTTAATCCTCCTTTTTTTGTAGGTATTGTATGTTCTAAATTTTAGCTGAACCTCAGTTTACTGCCAACAATTGCTATGCGAACTGTCGTATTTTCCCCTAAATGTCTAAACTGTAGCATATCCGGAGGATTTTTCAAATGAAAAAATCACGTAAAATCAATTGCATGGTATTTCCACTATTTCGTATTTTGCGGTAATATGGACTAAAAGCGAACGGTCGTAAAATATGGGAAAATTGTCTCCGTTGATTTCTTTTTGGCGAAACACGCGGGATATGACGATACATCACAAGCCGCGAGTTACGTGTAGAAATCCGCATTCCGTATCTGGCAAACTACAGCCGTTCCTGGGAATACTTCTGGCCGATATTCCGGGGACACCATACTTAATTCCTGATTGCTAATTCTTTCCTCCGCTCCCAAATTTCCGATAGAGAAAAACGAAAACAGGCTACTTTTTCTCATCCTTCTGCAACAGGTATCCTCACCTCTACCGAGTGTTCCTGACGGTCGTCAACAAGGGGAATAGCCTTGTTGTGCTGCTCAATGCCATCGACGGTCACACTTGTCTCGCCGCTGTCGGCGGGCGTTTGCAGCACGGTGATATGATAGGTAGTTTTCCGGTATCGGTAATGCACCTTGAACGACTCCCAATCCGCAGGGAGGCACGGCTCAAAACGCAGCTTGTCTACCTCAAGCCTCAGCCCCAGGAGTGATTCCACGATAAGCCGGTACATCCATCCGGCTGATCCCGTGTACCATGTCCATCCACCACGGCCAATGTGCGGCGAGACCGCATATACATCGGCTGCGACAACGTAAGGTTCTACTTTGTAGGTTTCAATTTCTTCCGGAGATTTCCCATGGTTCACCGGGTTGATCATTTCCAGCAGTTCCCACGCGCGGCGGCTGTTGCCCAATGCAGCGAATGCCATTGCTGTCCAGATAGCCCCATGAGTGTATTGTCCGCCATTCTCCCTGACGCCTGGAACGTACCCTTTGATATAACCGGGATTCAAATCCGACTTATCGAAGGGCGGGTCCAGGAGTTGGATCAGTCTATGATCCCTTCGAACAAGGCGCTTGTCCACTGCTTCCATTGCCATGCGCGAGCGTTCGGCATCCCCGGCGCCGGAGAGAACAGACCAGCTTTGTGCAATGGAATCAATCCGGCATTCGGGATTACCCGCCGAACCGAGTGGCGAGCCATCATCAAAGTAAGCGCGGAGGTACCACTCACCGTCCCAGCCATTCTGCTCAATGTTCCGGCGCAGTTGGGCCGCCTCCCTCTGACAGCGTTCGACAAAGGGCAGGTCTTTATGCAGGCGTGCAATCTCAGTGAACCGTATCAGCACTTCATAAAGGAAGAATCCCAACCAAACGCTTTCGCCTTTGCCGTGTTCGCCCACCATATTCATGCCGTCGTTCCAGTCCCCCGATCCTATGAGCGGTAGTCCATGCTCTCCAAAGCTAAGACCCCTCATGATTGCCTGCACACAATGATAGTACAAACTGGCCGCTTTCTCAGACCGGATGGGAAGATCATAATACGAGTCCTCGTCAGAGTTTACCTGTCGGCTCTCGATGAAGAGGATAGGTTCATCCAATACCCCGGTGTCTCCGGTATTCATGACGTAGCGGGAGACCGCCAACGGCAACCAGAGGAAATCGTCCGAACAGTGCGTGCGCACGCCCCGGCCTGACGGAGGATGCCACCAATGCTGGACATCACCTTCTTTGAACTGATGGGCCGCGCACAGGAGGAGATGGTCACGTATGAGGCCCGGTTCTGCGTGGAGGAGTGCCATCACGTCCTGCAACTGGTCACGGAAACCAAAGGCGCCGCCTGACTGGTAATATCCGCTCCGGGCCCAAAGACGGCACGCAAGAGTTTGGTACAAGAGCCAGCCATTGGTCAGAATATTGACGGACTGGTTGGGTGTTTCCACCTGCACTGCGCCAAGCGTGTTATTCCAGTACTGCCACACCGCTTCAAGCGCGCCGCGCGCGGTAGCGGATCCCCGGAAACGATGCACTAATTTACCGGCGTCATCAACATCCCGCCCTGCGCCGAGCCTGAAGATGATATCACGCTCCTGACCGTCCGCCAGCTCGAATGGAACCTGGATAGCAGCGCAGGGGTCCAAAGCGGTCCCCACCTTGCCGGAGAGGCGCAGCCTGGTCATCGCCGCGGGATTACGAAGCGTGCCGTTGCGGCCGAGGAACTCAGTCCTGTCGCCGGTTAGGGTCCGGGATACATCGTCAACATCAAAGAAGGCAACCCTGTCTGCGAACTCCGTGTTGTAGGAATTCCGCGCAAAGAGAGCGCCGCTGTTAGGATCAAGTTCAGTAATCACATGCATTGCTGTTTTTGGACGCAGATCTCCCAGCACCCATTCCGCGTATCCGGTGGCGGAGAGGCGGCGAGATCTACCCGACTCGTTTCGTATTTTCAGCACCGTGAACTTGACCGGTGCATCCAGGGCCACGTAAACCCACAGCTCCGAGCGGATGCCGCGCTCCGTGTGCTCGAAGACGCTGTAGCCAAATCCATGCCGTGTGACGTAAGGCGTTGCCCCGCGGCTGGGCAGCGGCGTTGGGGACCAGAAGTGGCCGCGCTCTTCATCGCGAATGTAAAACGCCTCTCCGCCCGAATCGCTCACGGGATCGTTCCCCCATGGAGTGAGACGGAACTCGTGGGCATTCTCGCTCCAGGTGTAGGCAATCCCGCTCTCTGAAATGACGGTTCCGAAGTGCGGATTTGCCAGCACATTTACCCACGGCGCCGGTGTCACCTGCCCGTGCGTTGTCGTAATGATGTACTCGCGCCCGTCAGGCGTGAATCCGCCGAGTCCGTTGAAGAACGTCAGATCGTGGCGAGGCAACGCGGCAATTGTTAGGGGTTCGGATAGGTGGGTTCGGGTCGGTGTGAGGTGTGGGATGATCACTCCCACAGGGCTGCGACGGTTGATCTGGTCCGCCAGTATTCCCCTGCTGTCGGTGATGATGGTGCGGGCAACGCTTTGGATAAGGATACGGTCCTCATTCGATATCTGGTCTGCAGGTCTTACAAAAATGCCGCCTGGCTGATCGGTCACGTTGACTTCGACGCCTGCGGCAATGAGCCCCATGATCCGGTCTTGCAGAAGCTGCCGGTAACCGGCGTGATCTTCGTTCCAGATCACAAGGTCCACCGCCAGTCCTTTTAATCGCCAGTATGCGTGGGCCTGCACAAGTTGGCGCACCAGGTCAATATTGGCCGGATCTTCAATCTGCAGCAGAACGATCGGCAAATCGCCTGAAATGGAGTAGCCCCATAGGCCGGATTGCCCCCGGCGGTTGTTGTTGATGACACCCGTTTCGGCGCGCAGCGAAGAATTAGCATATATCACAGAGCCGGCAAGGCGCCCATAGAGTTGTGCATCTGCCTCTGTGGCATTGAGCTGCCGCAGGAGCACCTGGCTATGTGTCCACGCCAGATCAAAGACACGGTCTGCGAGACGCCGGTCCTGGTATTTCTCCACAAAGCCCAGGCACACGTCGCGGGTTTCGCCGATGCCGGAGACAATATTGATTGTTGCCGATTCTTCCGGATCAAGGGTTATCCGATACCGCACAGCAACAATCGGATCGAGCACTGAGCCCTCACTGCCGGAGAGCGCCCCTGTAAAAAAACCAGTTGCCCCGCGCATTGCTTGTGGGTCGGCGATAGTGCCTCCCCGCCCGATAAACTGCATGCGGTCAGTCTCATAGGAAGCCTCTCCTATATCTGCCCCGTGCACTGCCATGAGATGGAACATCCACGGTGGCTGCTCGTCCAGAGAACGGGGACGGCGGGTGCAGAGTATGGCTCCCTGCTGGCGGATAATTTCAGTCTGAACAAAGAGATTGCTGAACGCCGGATGCAGTGCGTCCGCGGCAGACGCTGCGAGGACTATTTCCGCGTAACTTGTGACGTCAATCGTCCTTCGTATCCGAGCGCGATTCGTGATAGTAATCCGGCGCAGTTCGATATCATCCTCGGGCGAAACAGCGATCTCCGTATGGGTGTCAACGTCGTGGTCCCTGCAGCGAAATTCCGCTTTAGCATCCGAAAAAATTGCTTCGTAGTTATTCGATCGCTTAAGTGTCGGCTGATATGCGGTTGACCAGAACTCTCCGCTCGCCACGTCGCGGAGGTAACAGAATGTGCCCCAGTTGTCGCAGGTGCTGTCTTCGCGCCAGCGTGTCACTGCGAGGTCCTTCCATCGGCTGTAACCGCCGCCAGCGTTCGTGACCATTACGTGGTATCTGCCGTTAGACAATAACTGCACTTCAGGAATGGGCGTATCAGGGCTGCTGAAAACGCGCACCGGTATATCTGCACCGCTGGAAGTTTCCTGCATGTCGGAGAACTCGGCAATGTGAGAATAAAACGCCGTAGCCTTTGGCAGTCGCTCCTGGAGCAGCAGCATGGTTGCCTGGAACACCGGCTCCTCCTCGAATCGTTTCTGCATCGGACGGTCCAGAAGCAGATAGGCCAGCGAGAGTAAGCTCATACCCTGGTGATGTGCCATAAAGGACCGGACCACGGCACTCGATTGTCCACGCGGCAGACGTGAAGGTGTATAATCTATCGCTTCATAGAAGCCATATTTCCCTTCAAACCCTTCAGCAGCGAGTCGCTGCAGATTCAGGCACGCTTCCTCGGGCGCCACCATCAGCGCGAGCGCCGAGGCATAGGGCGCAATTACCATATCCCCTGCGAGCCCACGCCGCAGCCCGAGGCCGGGCACGCCGAATGCCCGGTACTGATAGTTAAGGCGGACGTCTATCGTATTGTAGCCGGATTCCGAAATGCCCCACGGTACTCCGCTCTTCTTTCCATATTCGATCTGCCTGGCCACAGCCGCCTTATAGGTCTGGTCAAGCAGCGTGTTTTCATACGTCGGCATCACCAGAAGCGGCATCAGGTACTCGAACATAGATCCGCCCCACGAAAGCAGGATTGGCTCTCCACTCGTAGTGGTGAGCAGCCGCCCCAGTGTGAACCAGCTCTCCTGCGGCAGTTGCCCCTGTGCAATCCCTACGAAACTGTACAGTCTCGCTTCTGAAGCAAGCAAATCGTAATAACTCGTGTCCTGCCGGTGTTCACCCACGTTGTACCCGATGGTCAATAGATGGCGCTCCTTGTCGAACAGAAAGTCATATTCCATGCGGCTGAGTTCGATTGATTGCAATGCAAGCCGTTCGATAGCAGCGATTCTCTCAATGGCGCGTTGGTTGCCAAGTACTGCCAGTTCACGCAGCGTTGGTATCTCGTCAATACCAGGAGCTGTCGACAGAGTGAGAAATGTCAACTCGTGGAGGGCATCCCGGCATTGACGGGCAAAGGCACGCGCCCACCACCCGGCCCGGTTCTCATGGTTGGCATCAATGCCGGAGACCACTTCCTCGGCAGAAGTTGTTAGTTGATCAAGGCACGACCGCGCCGCCATAAGCGTAGTTGGCGGGGACTTGAGCGCAGACTCCAGATGCTTCTGTAGTTGAGTAAGCCCCACCGGAGTGACTACTCCTGTAGTGTCCGCGAGAATCTCTACGAGAATTATTAATGTATCGCTGAGGCCGTCGAACAATCTCTCTCCCATGATTTTTTGATCGGGAAGCGCGAGCAGCCCTGGCCGTAATGTCAGCAGATGGCCTGCAAGGTTCCCGCTGTCCACCGTAGAAATATAGAGGGGCGACAGTGGCTTCAGGGATTGTGTGTCATACCAGTTGTAGAAGTGGCCCCGGTATCGTTCCAATTTTTTCATTGTCTGGAATGTATTCTCAGTGCGCTTGATGAGCTGTCCCGTTGAAATATAACCGAAGTCGTGCGCTGACAAATTCGCAAGCAGCGCAAGTCCCATGTTGGTTGGCGATGTGCGATGAGCAACCACGGCAACTGGATGTTCCTGATAGTTGTCCGGCGGCAGCCAATTATCTTCAGGGTCAACGAATGTCTCGAAAAACGTCCACGTTTTTCGAGAAAGCTTCCGGAGAAAAAGGGTCTGCTCAGCAGTCAGCCTTGCTCCACGGCGGGTGAGCGGCCGACTTATCCACCACGCGATAGCAGGGGAAAAAAACCAGAGGCAGAGTATAGGGATAGCCTCAGCTAAAACCGCCCGCCCCGAAAGCGACAGGCAGATCACCGCGGCAATGGCAATGACCGGGGCAATCCACATTACCCGATACGAGATGACGAGTCCCTCCTTGTTATTATGGCTCGTGCGCTCCGGCTTGCCCGACGGATTCCATTCAAGCAGCAGCCTGTGCGTTACCAGCATCCGCCATGTGGTGCGCACAATCGCATCCAGACTGTAAAACGCCTCGTAAGGCAGACAGGCGAGCGAAAATGCAGCTTGAGCGAAACGCCTGCGCGCAGAGCGTACTGAGGCAGCAAGGTGCTGCCTCAAAAGCACATCGCCCGGCTTTTGAAGCACATCTATGACAGAGGCAATCAAAGAAGGAATCAGGATGATGCCGATCATTGACAGAGTCCAAAGCCATGCCGATGGCAAGACCGTCCAGCCCAGCAGCAACAGCAGTGTCGACGCTGCAGATACGAGACTCCGCCGAAGGTTATCGAATATCTTCCATTGGGACAGTCCAGAGAGCGGATTCTTTTGAAGGCGCACATCTGGCTCGGAACCAGGCACACCCGACAGCAGCCACCGCGCAATCTGCCAATCCCCTCGAATCCAGCGGTGCTGGCGGCTCACATCCGCGCTGTAGCGGGATGGATATTCCTCGTACACCATTACATCGCTCAACAGTCCTGCCCGCATGTAGCATCCTTCCAGAAGATCGTGGCTGAGGATTCGGTTCTCGGGGAAGCGTCCGTTAAGCACCCGCTCGAATGCATCGACGTCATAGATACCTTTGCCGATGAACGAGCCTTCATGGAAAAGGTCCTGGTAGACATCGGATACAGCGCGTGTATACGGATCTATTCCCGGCTCACTCCCGCACATGCGCGCATACCGCGATCGGTTTGTGCCCGGCAAGCTCACAGCCACGCGTGGCTGAAGGATACCGTAGCCGGCGACCACACATTGCCTATTTTTGTCGTACTGTGCACGATTCAGCGGATGCGCCATGGTCCCCACAAACTGCCACGCCGAATCACGGGGTAGTTGAGTATCTGTGTCAAGGGTGATTACATACTTCACGTCCGATAAGATTCCCGTTTCACCCACAATGAGCGAAAAGCGCTCCCTTGAGCCGCTGCGCAGAAGGGAATTCAATTCCGCAAGCTTCCCCCGCTTGCGTTCATAACCCATCCACATCCGCTCCTGAGGATTCCATCGGCGCGGACGATGAAGAAGGAAAAAAATGTCGTTTTTTAAACTCTTATACTTTTCATTCAGATCTTCTATCCGCTGCCGAGCCAGCAGCAACAGCGATCCGTCCT
>MHEE01000017.1:113413-113913 GCA_001805105.1 Nitrospirae bacterium GWF2_44_13
ATACGTTCCGTTGAGCGAAATGTTCGGTTTTTCGAACACCATCCGGTCCTTCTCGCAGGGACGCGCCTCGTTCACCATGCACTTTGAACATTACGAAGCCGTGCCGTTCTCGATCGCCGAAGAAGTCATCAAGAAACGCCGCGCCGAAGGCAAAGTCCGCGGCGGCGAAGAATAAACTCTTCTCCCTCGCACACGAAAAGCCGCCCCGGAAACGGGACGGTTTTTTTATTTTCCGAACCTTGGAAGAAAAAGTTCCAAGGATTGGAAAACTATTTGGCTTTATTTACGGCGATCGCCTTTGATGAACTCCACATAATTGGCGGCGCCTCCGCGCTGATATCCGTCACGCACGACGGCTTTTCCTTTTGGATTCAAAATCAGCACTGTCGGGAATCCCTGCACCTGAAACTTCGCCAGCAGCATTTCATGCTGTTTGGCAAACTCCGCATTTGTCGCACGGCCTGACTGATCGAAATCAAGCAAAACGCAGATCAGATTGT
>MHEE01000018.1 GCA_001805105.1 Nitrospirae bacterium GWF2_44_13
CATTCCGAATTGCTCAAGCAGTTTTCTATACTGAAGCGCACAATACTGGCTTCCACGGTCAGAGTGATGTATCAGTCCCTTCGTGGGCCGCTTGGTTGCCACTGCCCGAAACAATGATTCGCTGACAAGGCTCTTTGTTATCCTTTCTCCCATAGCATAACCGACTATCTCACCATTGAAAATATCCTTATGGCCGGCAAGGTATAGCCAACCTTCTTCTGTAGGTATATATGTTATATCCGATACCCATACTTTGTTAGGCGTCTCTGCCTTGAATTCCTGGTTTAATAAGTTTGCTGCCACAGGCAGTTTATGATCCGAGTCGGTCGTTGCTTTGTATTTCTTTGTCTGTTTGCAATAAAGTCCTTGCTCTCTTTTTATCCGCTTTATGCGGCATATGCCGACATATGTGCCGAAGGCTTCCAACTCTTTCTGAAGTTTCTCTGCTCCGCAGACCCCACGGGTGCGCTTATGCGCTGCTTTTATCTCTACCGTCAGACGAGCATTTTCCTGCTGTCTCTTTGTAGGCTTCCTGTTAAGCCATGCGTAATATCCGCTCTCTGATACCTTTAAATACCTGCATAATGCCAGTACTGAATACTTGAGCCGCAGTCCCTTTATCATCGCGCACCTCGCTGCGACTCCTTTGCAAAATACGCTGCCGCTTTTTTTAATATATCCCGCTCCATCTTTACTTCTGCCAGTTCTTTTTTAAGCCTGTAATTTTCCAGCTCTACCTCTGTCAGCGGTCTTTGGTTTTTCCCTATCTCCCCAAGCTTCCCATCCTTATATGCTTTGACCCAGTTGCTTAAGGTCGTCGGAGCCAACGATAACCTGTTGGCTGCCTCATGCACTGATAAACCGTCCTCTAACACCTGCTTTGCTGCCTCTTGCCGAAATTCCTTCGTGTACCTTCCATACGGTAATCTCTCCATCTGAACACCTCCGTTAAGTTATTTTACCTCAACTTTTGGTGTCCACTTTTCCTATCCTATCTCATTCGCATTTCTTTCCTCCTTTCGTTTTTCTAAATCTTAGCAAATTTTTGCTTTATTTTAAATGACCTGAAATAATTAAGCAGTCTCACTCTGCTTAAAGGGGAATGACAAGATAATTTTCATGTCCCTTTGTGAGCCGAAGGCTCATGAGGGTTTAGGAGTATATTTTATCATTACAGGGGGAAAAATCAAATCAGAAAAATAAAATTTGCCTTTATGATTTAAATCATAGCTTGAACTTCTGCATTCCTTTAAACTAAAGACAATGAAGGCATTTAACGGTCATTGGCCGGGAAAATATTAACCAAAAGGAGTGCAATCGTATGTTTTGTAATCAATGTGAACAAGTTGCAAAAGGCGGTGCATGCCGCACCATAGGAGTCTGCGGAAAGCAGCCTGATACAGCAGCGCTTCAGGACTTGCTTATTTATGCGCTCAAGGGGCTTTCCTGCTATGTAGCAGCAGGGAGAAAAGCAGGCATTGTTGACCGAGATGTGAATGTGTTTACAGTGAGGGCTCTTTTCTCAACCCTTACCAATGTGAGCTTTGACGCCGAAACCATCAGCAATCTCATTTACCGCTGTGTAGAATTGAGGGAGCAGTTAAAGGAAAAGGTAAAGGCTGCAGGGGTTGATATAAAAGAAACAGAGCCCGCATTGTTCAAACCTGCAAAGACCATTTCAGAGCTTGTGAAGCAGGGAGAGGAGATAACAGGCATTAGGGCAAAGAGTTCTGTTAATCCTGATATTCAGTCCCTGCAAGAAATCCTGCTTTATGGATTAAAAGGCATTGCTGCATATGCAGACCATGCCCAAATATTAGGACAGGAAGATGATAAGGTTTACTCCTTCATTCATGAAAGCCTTGATGCACTGGCAAGGAATGAGTCTTCACTTGGAGATTGGCTTAACAGTGTGCTTAAGGCAGGAGAGATAAACCTGAAGGTCATGGAGCTTCTTGATACAGCGAATACAGGGAAATACGGACATCCTGTGCCTACAAAGGTTCCTCTCGGCGTTAAAAAAGGAAAGGCGATACTCGTTTCAGGCCATGACCTGAAAGACCTTGAGGATATCTTGAAACAAAGTGAAGGCAGGGGTATCTATGTATATACCCACGGCGAGATGCTTTCATGCCACGGCTATCCTGAATTGAAAAAATATAAGCGCTTCTACGGCCACTACGGAACAGCATGGCAGAACCAGCAAAAGGCGTTCGCAGAGTTTCCGGGCGCTATTGTCATGACAACAAACTGCATCCAAAAACCTGTGGAATCATATTCAGACAGGATATTCACGAGTGGGGTTGTGAGCTGGACAGGAATTCAGCACATATCTAATGGTGACTTCACATCTGTTGTAGAAAAGGCGCTTGCACTGCCAGGATTCCCTGAAGACATGGAAGGAAAGACAGTAATGACAGGCTTTGCAAGGAATGCAGTATTGTCTGTCGCAGACAAGATAATAGAGGCTGTGAAGAGCAAGGATATACGCCACTTCTTCCTTGTTGCAGGCTGTGACGGAGCAAAACCGGGAAGGAACTACTACACCGAATTTGTGGAAAAGGTTCCCAAAGACTGTGTTGTCATGACACTGGCATGCGGTAAGTTCAGATTCTTTGATAAAGACCTCGGAGACATCGGGGGAATCCCTCGCCTTCTTGATATAGGACAGTGCAATGATGCATACTCGGCAATACAGATAGCGGTTGCCCTCTCAAAGGCATTTAATGTGAATGTGAATGACCTGCCGCTCTCGATTGTGCTTTCGTGGTATGAACAAAAGGCAGTAGCTATATTGCTCACACTCTTATATCTCGGGATTAAGGACATAAGGCTTGGGCCATCACTCCCTGCATTTGTAACGCCTAATGTGCTGGATGTGCTTGTAGAGAAGTTTAATATCAAGCCGATTACAACACCCAGCGAAGATTTGGCAGAGATCCTCGGCAATGATGCAGAAACCTGTTAAGATTAAAAAAAAATCTGTTCGCTGTTAGCCGTCCGCTGCGGGTAAATCGTTTTCTCATTTCAAGTGGGTAAATCTTCCCTTCCTTGATGGTCTATGACTCGTAGAGGAGGGAATTAAGGGGACAGTTACTCCTTATTATTTCTAAAACCCCTTGCATATTGGTTTGAGAAAGAGACGAAAAAATCCATATTGAAATTAAAAGAAAGAATCATCCCTTTTCCCTCTTCTTTCTGATAAATACCAAAGCCAACAAAAGCAAAACAGCCAATATAATAAGAAGCAGGATGCAGTTAAACGGCAGTATGCTTTCTTCGTAAACAACGGTTTTATGGACTTGTTCCTGTATGATTATTTTTTCGGGTTCGGCAGTTTCCGGCGCTTTGTTTTCTTCAGCAGGCAAAGCCTTGTTTATCTCATCCGGCTGTGCCGGCTCTGTCCGGTCTTTCGGAACGGCAGCGGGAGTTTGTTCAGGCCGGATTTGTTTAATTGGATTCCCTTTTTCATCAAGCCGAATCGGCTTCCAGTCTTTATCATGCAGGTGATACTCGCCGGTTCTCAATTCCCATTCCGTGCAGTTCTTCCAGCACTTATGCCCGCCCCTGTAATCGGTCCTGCCCGGATGGGCATAGGAAGAAAATGGGAATAAAAGAAAGAAAATAATTATAACGATGTTTCTCATTTTCTAACAATTGCTGTCCCTATTTATTTCCTTCGTTGTTATCGTTGAATACTATTTTCATGCCATTTGTGAGCCAAAGGCCTGTCTGTGTTTCATGCCAAAATTTTAGATGCTTCCAAATCTATTTCTTGCTTGAAATAAATACGCCGTCCCAATCAGGAGGAGGCGGTGTTTGAATATATTCACGGCATCTTTCAGCATAAAGTTTTGCCACGGGGTCGCTGTATTCGCCTAAAAGCCCTGTAAAAATATCAAGCGCATTCTGAAAACCCTTTGCCCTGTAAACCTTCAGCGCCCCGGAAAATCCCTCGGCCAGCTTGACATTGCCGTCTGTAATTAACTCAAAAATCGCAACGGGTTTTTCCTTTCCCACAACTCTCATAAGATCTATTTCCCTTAACATAAATTTGCCCTTTACCTTTGAAGCAGTAAACTCGCTCAGGATTATATGGGTGCCGTAATACTTGTTCTGCCCCTCAAGCCTTGAAGCCAGGTTTACCGTGTCGCCAATCGCCGTATAATCAAATCTCATATCCGCTCCCATATTGCCGACAACAGCATATCCGGTATTTATGCCTATTCCTATATCAACAGGAGGAAGCCCTTTCTGTTTAAAACTGCTGTTTATTTCCTTCAATTTATCAATCATTTCTTTTGCTGTCCTGCATGCCTTTTCAGGGTGATCCGTTACATCCAGAGGTGCGTTATAAATTGCCATCACCGCGTCTCCGATATACTTATCCAACGTCCCTTTATTTTTCAGGACAACCTCTGTCATAGGGCCAAGATATTCGTTAAGGAGCGAGACAAGCACATCAGGAGCAAGCTTTTCCGAGATGCCCGTAAACCCTCTTATGTCTGAAAACAGAACCGTTATCTCTTTCTTTGCGCCTCCGAGCGCGAGCCTGTCAGGATTCTTTATTATCTCAGCAACAAGCTCTGGCGAAACATAACTCGAAAACGCCTTTTTAAGGTAGCGGTTTTTTCTCTCCACCACAAGGTTCCTGTATGCCTCAGAGCTTATAAATGCCATCGCTGTTGAGGAAAGCGGGTACAGCAAACTCATGTCTATGGAATAATTTCTGAACAACAGATAATTGAAAACAGCATATATGCCAGACACAAACATAAAAGCAACAAGCCCCAAAAAGCTGTTCCTCAATACGCCGAGAAGCAATGTAAGGATTACGGGGAATAACGCCAAACATAAAATCTCAATCGCAATTATCCTTCCATCCCTTAATATGAATCTGCCCTGAAGAGCATTGGACGCTACAGTTGCATGTATCTCAACTCCGGGGAATGCGGACTCAACAGGAGTTGCCCTCATGTCATAGATGCCGACCTCTGTCGCGCCCACAAATACAATGCTGTCCTTGAGTTCTTCTTTTTTGATCCTCTTTTTAATAACGTCAACTGCTGACAGCGTGGTGATAGTCCCGCCTTTGCCGTAGTAATTCACGGTAAGCCTTCCGCTTTCATCAGAAGGAATAGACATATCTCCAAGCCTGAGCAATGAAACGCCAAAAGGTTCCACTTCAAGCATGACCTCCTTGCCTGTGTAATGCCGCAAGGCCTTTAATGCCAGCGAGGGATAAATTTCTCCGTTATAAAGCATAAGAAGCGTGGATTTTCTTACAGGGCCGTCAGAATCAGGGTCTGTATTGAAAAAGCCAAAATCCAGAGCGCCGCGTCCGAGCAAGGGGATATTTGTCTCCACAAAAGGACGCTGATATACTGGAACCTCAGTCACACCTTCTGCAATCTTCAGAAGCTTTATTTTTGAAGACTCTATCTGGGATATAGCCCTTGGGTTTGACTCTTCTTTTTCATCTCTGAAAAAATAACCGAGGATTACACTGCCGTTTTTTTCTATGGCTTTGGAAAGGACTGCGTCTTCTCTGCCCTCCGAAGGTTCGGAGAAAACAATATCCAGCGCTGTTACCTTTACCCCGTATTCTTTCAAGCTATTCAGAAGCCCTGCAAACACAGACCTCTTCCAAGGCCATCTGCCGAGTTCATTGATACTCTTTGAATCTATGGCAACTATCACAACCCTTTTGTCAGGCTGAATATTTTTCCGGATTTTAAATCTTGCGTCCTTGAGCTTCAGGTCTACCGCATCAAGGAAATGAAAATTCTGTCTGTAAATGAAAAAGGTCAGAACTGAAGCAAGAAGACCAATTACAATAAAGGTCAGCAGTTTGGAGTATTTCATAGTTGCCCCTTCTCCATGAGTCTAATACAAACCGATTTCCTGCTTATTAATCTTTAATTCTCTGGAGATAAGTCTCTACATTGCCTATATGTTTGCCGTTAGGGAATTCGCTTTTATACTGAAGCAGCCTTTCCTTGGCCCGTTTTGCAAATCCCATTTCATCAAGAAGTATGCCTGTAAGATAGAGCGCCGTCTCACGCTGCGGGCTTACCGGATATTCCTCAAGGATTAGCAAATATTCTGCGAGCGCAGCCTCCTGATTTCTAAGGAACCTTGAATAAACAGCTCCCCTTTCAAGCCTGGCATCGCCTCTGATTTCGAGCTTATCGCTAAGGTCAAGAGCTATCTGAAAAACATAGAGCGCTTCTTCATATTTCCCCGAATCTGCAAGATAATGACCGTGCTGTATGTTCCATCTGGCTATAATATGAGGGAGATTTCCTGACGCCTCCCACTCTTCCGGCGGCTGGGCTGCCGTGATTTTCTCGAAGCCCTCCTTTGCGGTATATAAAGGCGTGTTCTGTTCAACATTTACAGGGTCTGTAGGAGTTATCCCCCTTGTGTTCTGAACCATTGTATCAGCAGTCAGCGGTTTGTTTGAAGCCGAGTCGCCTCCAATCTCCGCAGTTCCTTCATTGCCAAACAGCACGTTTGCATAACCCTGCGTCATCATCATAAATTCAGTCCCTTTGATGCCGGCAACTGCCGTGGGGCTTTTCACCTTGAAATTTGTCTGCTGTCCTGCAAGCCTTGTAACAGTAGCTCTGAGTTTGCCCTGATTTAATTTAAAGACACCTTCCTTTTTATCGGTTGAAACCAGAAACTTGTCTATTTCAAGTTCTGTGTTATTGGCGAGGGTAAAAGCGCTGCCGTCGGACAGAGACAGTTTGGCCCATCCATTTTTGCCGGTTTTTATCCAGTATCCTTCTTTAAATTCCAAGCCTTCCTTTGCTTTTTTATAGGGCACATTGGCTTTGTCTCTCCAGGATACCTCACCGCTGAGCTTTGCAATTTTCCCCGCAGCAGCATACACAGTGGAAACGAACATAAAGAAACACACATGGACCAGAATCATTGTAAATATCTTTTTCATAACCGTCCCCCCTAAAAAGGTTTTCAGGCTGCAATCATTTTTTATCAGGGATTCCCCATACAAAGCATAGAGTCGCCCTCCAGTAAAAATTAATATCAAATATTGCCTTTACTGTCAAGGTAAAAATACCATGCCTGCACCCAAACCGCTTCTCAATATGCCCTGATGATATTTTTTCCCTTAACTATTAACTACGGAAAGAAGGTTCAGTTCTTCATAGATTTCTTCGGGCGTCATTATTGCGCCGCCCGTTCTTCCGTAAAAAAGAACTTCCGATTTGCCGTTAACGGCAAGCCTTACATCCTCAACCATCTGGCCTGCATTAAGTTCAATCGTGATAAACCTCCTCTTGGGATTTGCAAGAGATGCAAGTTCCTTTTCAGGGAAAGGGAAAAGACTGATGGGACGGAAAAATCCTAATCTGGAACCTTCATTCCTCAACTTCTTGACAGCAGAAAACGCTATGCGCGCTGCAGTTCCGAACGCAACAACTATTGTATCGGCGTCTTCTGTGCCGAACATCTCAAATCTCACTTCATCTTCTTTCATCTTCCTGTATTTTTCCTGAAGAATACTGTTTCTGAATTCAAGCTGGCCTTCGCCCATATAGAGGGACCTGATTACATTGGGCTCTCTCATGCATGACCCCTCTCCTGATTTGATCACATTCGGGCTTCTCCCTCCGCACCCTGTCAGCGCCCATGTCTTTTCAGGAAGGCCGGGCATTATATAAGGCGTCTGATAAAAAGGCTCCATCATCTGGCCCAGTATCCCGTCGCCGAGAATCATTGCAGGATTCCGGTATTCATCCGCCTTATCAAAGGCAAGCATGGTCAGATCCCAGAGTTCCTGAAGATTATAAGGAGCATATACAAGAAGTTTATAATCGCCGTGCCCGCCGCCTTTTACCGTCTGAAAATAATCCGCCTGGCTGCCTGATATGTTTCCAAGTCCTGGCCCTCCCCTCTGCATATTTACAATCACAGAAGGAAGCTCTGCTCCGCACAGATAGGAAACAGTCTCCTGCATCAGGCTTATGCCGGGGCTGCTTGAGGATGTCATAGCCCTCGCGCCCGCAGCAGAGGCGCCGTACACCATATTTATTGCAGCTAATTCGCTTTCAGCCTGAATAAATACTCCGCCCTCATCTTCCATACGCCACGACATATATTCAGGGATTTCATTTTGCGGGGTTATAGGATAGCCTGCATAAAAACGGCAGCCTGCCTTAATCGCCGCCTCTGCAATGACCTCATTGCCCCTCATGAAAATCTTTTTAGCCATCAAAAACATTATATCACATTTGACAAAACTCTTACCCTTACATTATGATTTTTTCACAATGCCGGGGAGACGTTAATGTATTTTCAAGAACTGATTTTAAAGCTTCATGAATTCTGGTCAAGGCAGGGCTGTGTCCTGCTCCAGCCTTATGACATTGAAGTCGGCGCAGGGACCTTCCATCCTGCAACCTTCTTCAAAGTCCTTGGGCCCGAGCCGTGGAAAACAGCTTATGTCGAACCTTCAAGAAGGCCTACAGACGGCAGATACGGCGAGAACCCGAACAGGCTTCAGCATTATTACCAGTATCAGGTAGTCCTTAAGCCCTCGCCAAGTGAAAGTCAGGAAATTTATCTTGAAAGCCTCACATATCTCGGCATAGAGCCTCAAAAACATGACATACGCTTTGTGGAAGATGACTGGGAATCCCCGACACTCGGCGCATGGGGGCTCGGGTGGGAGGTCTGGCTGGACGGGATGGAGATAACCCAGTTCACATATTTCCAGCAGGTTGGAAGCATTGACCTAAAGCCTGTGTCGCTTGAGATAACATACGGGCTTGAAAGAATTGCCATGTACCTTCAGAACGTAGACAATGTATTCAACCTTGAGTGGTCACATGGCATAAAATACGGCGACATTCACCATATTGATGAAGTAGAATTTTCAAAATATAATTTTGACCATGCAGACACGGAACTTCTCATAAAGCAATTTGAAGCTTATGAAAAAGAATCCATAAGGCTAAATAAACTCGGACTCGTTCTTCCGTCATACGAGTTCTGCCTTAAGTGTTCTCACACGTTCAATCTTCTGGACGCCAGGGGAGCTATCTCTGTAACAGAGAGGACAGGCTATATTGCGCGGGTGCGTAACCTTGCAAGGCTGTGCGCGCATGCGTATCTAAAACAGAGAGAAGAAATGGGCTTCCCGCTGCTGAAGAGTTCAATTTAACAAGCCAAAATTGTCCGGATGCTTAGTGATTTTTCTTGACGAAACCTGCGATTTCTCCTAAAATCATCCCAAAAGACTCATGCGACATAAAAATAATATGTTAAGCCAAATATGACACACACGCAAGAACGGAGGCAAACGGCGGATGTTAGTTTTTCTAAGTTGGTCGGGACCAAAGAGTAAAATAATAGCTGAAACGCTGAAGCAGTGGCTTGTTCAGGTAATTCAGGCAGTTGATCCTTGGATGTCCTCTGATATAGCGAAGGGTAGCCGTTGGAATTCTGAAGTCGCCGCAAAACTCGAAGACTCAAAGTTTGCCATCATCTGCCTCACCCGCGAAAACTTAGATGCACGATGGATACTATTTGAAGCAGGTGCCGTTTCCAAACTTAATGATTCCTCAGTTTGCACTTTTTTACTTGATATTACACCCGCCGAGGTGGAACAACCGTTGAGCCAGTTTCAGCATACTACAATTGAAAAAAGCGATTTCCGTAAACTAGCGCATACGATTAATGATGCTGTTTTGCGTGCAGGTGAGAGAAGTCTTCCGGCACAAACGTTGGATGGTATTTTTGAAACCTTCTGGCCACAGTTGCAAGAGGCGTTGGTAGATATTAGTGAAATGCAATACGCAGAAGAACGGAAGCCACGAACTGACCGGGCAATCCTTGAGGAAATTGTTGAAATACTTAGGAATCAGGAGCGTAGACAAAGTGGTAAGACAGAAGAAGTCCATCTCCGGCCTTCTGACAATACACAGGCTTTCCCCGGAAAAGACATCATCAAAGCGTGGCTAACAATGAGATTACACGCATTTGAGACGGCAATCTTTGCCGGACATCTTCGATATATGCTGTTCGATATGAAAAAAAAGAAATATGTCTTTGATAAATCTCTTGCAATTAGGAACAGGGAAGGTATCTGGGTTGTAAACAGACGGCACGCACAGATAGCCATTATCGATGACGCAGGCAAGGTTTTAGAGGAGATTCGAGTTGGCTATGGAGATAGGATTATGCTTCCTGACGGTAGTGCTGCAGCCGCCAACCAAAAACTCATCCAGAGAGATCCTCTTTCAACACCGATAATAACGGAGGTTGGCGGAAAAGTTGCCTTTGGTGATTTGATCGAAAATGTTAGTTTCGTAGAAGAGGTGGACACATTTACAGGACAAAAATTCAAAGTCATAATCGATTGGCCGAGCAGTCTCAGACCCCGTATCGCATTAAAAGACAATAAAGGGCGAACAGTGAAACTGCCGGGAACAGATTATCCAGCCCGTTATCTTCTTCCCGCTGGCACCATTATATTAGTTGAAAAGGGGGATGATTTAGTCGCTGGCGATGTATTGGGAAGGATTCCGATTGAAATCACTGCGGCTTAACACCCGGCTCGATCCGACCGGGATTAAGCCCGGTCGGTTTTTGCAAAGGCTGGTTGCCCGCGCGGGGTATTTCGGGCATTGATATAATTAAGATTGCGGCATGAGGGAATTGGTGTTCACTGTTGACATCCTGCCTCATAGCATATTTGTGTTTTGACTTTTTACTCTAAAATATTTAAAAATATACACACATGCTTTAATAAAAAAATGCGAGGTGAAAATATATGGTATTACAACTCGACCAAATGACAACAAGGGATAAAATTCGGGCTATGGAATTATTGTGGGATGATTTATGTAAACATGCAAATGCAGTCGCTTCACCATCATGGCATAAAGATATTTTAGCTCAGCGTGAAAAATCTGTGGCCAAGGGCAAAGAAAAATTTAATGATTGGGACGGAGAAAAAGAAAGAATTAGAAAATCCTGCAAATGAAAATTCGTATTCTTGAATCCGCGTCGCAAGACTTGATAGATGGATTTCATTTCTATGATAAACAATCAGTCGGCCTCGGGAGTTATTTTATAGACGCTCTATTTTCTGACATTGATTCCTTACAAATTTACGCCGGAATCCATTCCATATACTTCGGTTATCATCGCATGCTTTCAAAACGTTTTCCGTTTGCCATCTATTATAAATTATCTGATACTGAAGCATTGGTTTATGCGATTCTTGATTGTCGTAGAAATCCTGTCTGGATAAAAAAACAATTAAGATAATTTTAACAAAGCGCTGCGCTGAACGGCGAGTATGCCGCCAGTGAGCTTTAGCGGTTAGACTATGAGTGAGACCGCGCGGTACGCTTCCCTCACATTTTCCATTACTTAATCTAAAACCTTTAAGCGAACCCGCACATATACGCACTACCACTCAATTTTCTGCGTCTTTAAAAAATTCTGAGCCGACTTGTCTCCTAACCTTGCAGCTTTCCTGATGTCTTCCACTGCCTTGTAAGTGTCGCCGAGCAGCCCATATACCCTGCCCCTGTTGAAATAAGCCTCAGAATCGCCGGGATTCAGCTCCACAGCCTTGTTAAAATCCTCAAGCGCCTTGTGATAATTTCCCGATTCGGCATAAGCAAGCCCCCTGTAAAAATAAGCCTTCTCATATTCGGGATTTATCTTTATTGCATGGCTGAAATCTTCAAGCGCCTGCTGCTCTTTTCCCAGCGCTCCATAGGCAACTCCGCGATAGCAATAAGCCTCTTCATGTTTGGGACTCAATTTTACAGCCATGGAGTAGTCCTTAACAGCCTGCTGATAACTGCCTGACCTTAGATGGGCATTTCCGCGGGAAACATAAGCCTTAGCATATTTAGGATTTAGCTTTATAGCCTTTGTAATGTCCCTAACAGCATATTGATTGTTGCCGGCTTCCCCATAGGCATTCCCTCTAAAGACATAAAACTTCTCATTATTAGGATTTAATTTTATGGCCTTTGTAAACGCCTCTACTGCTTTCTGCGGGTTGCCGGAATTCACAAGCACACACCCATTTTCAAACCAGTCAATTGCGCCTAAAATCTTTACTGCCTCATTATACTGTCCTACTGTCTTTCCACCTGCATTGCCTGCTTCCTGCCGTTCTTTTAATTTTTCAATTCTTCTTAAAAACCCTGATGCTTTCTTCCTTACCTCTTCTATCTCTCTTATATATCCCTTATTCCTATTGAGAACGGCAATAGACTTAACTATTTCATCAGGATTAACAGAAACCCCTGCTTTAACATAAAAGGTATTCTTATCCCATTTCTGTTCTATCACCTCAGTCTTTA
This sequence comes from Nitrospirae bacterium GWF2_44_13, assembly GCA_001805105.1. GTDB lineage: Bacteria > Nitrospirota > Thermodesulfovibrionia > Thermodesulfovibrionales > UBA1546 > UBA1546. Next base: position 12,360 of record MHEE01000018.1, read on the forward strand.
CAATTACCGAGATAAGAGCCGTAGCCTGATTTTTAGTGAGTTGAAGGTTTTTTATCACTGCCTTGCTCTCAAGATACGCTTCTACTTCCCCGAATAAAAGCCGCTTCGCATTCTCCATGGCAATTACACGGGCAGAACCCTTGTTGTCAAGCTCTCCTGCCTGATAGGTATATTCCTTCTGGAAAGAAACCGTTTCAGCAAAAGCAGTCCCTGCCGTCAGAAATGTAAAAGCAATGAGCATCAGGATAAAGGCCCTCTTTATAGAAATGCCACAAAGAACCTGCCAGTTGAAGATTTTTTTCATATTTGAATACCCATGCTCCGTCATTGCTAATGCTTCATAGACAATCTATCAGACCATGCTTCTCTTGTCAATAATCTCTCATAAGGTTATAATGTTCTCAAAAAAACAGAGGGAATATTTAATGACAAGAAATGAGACCCTGAGCTCATCGCTGCTTTTAGAAATAGGCACAGAAGACATCCCTGCAAGGTTTCTGCCCTCTGCCATACGGCAATTAAAGGAGAATACAGAGACGATATTCAAAGAGAATCATATAAGGTTCTCAGAAGTAAAAACATTGGGCTCTCCGCGAAGACTCGCAGTGATTGCAAACGGAATCCCGCCGATGCAGGAAGACAGAACAAAAGAAATATTCGGGCCTTCCAAAAAAGCGGCTTTTGATGCTGACGGCAGGCATACAAAGGCAGCAACAGGATTTGCCAACTCTCAGGGCATAAGAGTGGAAAAGCTTGTTGTAAAAAAGAAAGATAAAGGAGAATATGTTGTTGCAGTCATAGAAGAAAAAGGCATTTTTGTCAGAGAACTCCTGCCTGACATACTCAAAAAAATTGTGCTTTCAGTGCATCTTCCGAAATCAATGAGATGGGGCGGCAATGACATGAGATTTATACGGCCTATCAGATGGCTGCTGTCTCTGTTTGATAACGAAACAATAAGTTTTGAGATAGAAGGAATAAAAAGCAGCAATATGACCCGCGGGCACAGATTCCTATCGCCTGCCGCTTTTCAGATAAAAGAAATACCGGCTTACACAAAATTGCTTGCAAATAACCATGTGATAGTTGACCCCCAGGAAAGGAAAAAGATTATAACAGAAAAAGCTGAGAAGCTCTCATCTTCCATAAATGGGAAAATCATCAAAGATGAAGAACTCATTGAGACTGTCTCAAATCTCGTAGAATATCCAGTTCCTGTGTTGGGCAGCTTTTCAGAAGAATATCTTAAACTTCCAAAGGAACTGCTTATAACGGTAATGAGAGAACATCAGAAATACTTTGCAATTGAAGATATTAAAGGCGTGCTTACGAATTACTTTATCATTATAAGCAACACCACTGAAGAAAACTCTGAGACTGTCAAGATTGGAGCGGAACGTGTTATCAGGGCCAGATTTGAGGATGCAAAATTCTATTTTGAAGAAGACTGCAGGAAAAAACTTGAAGACAGAATAAACGGCCTTAAAAATGTGGTGTATCAGGAAAAACTCGGGAACCTCTACGAGAAAGCATTGAGGGTCAAAACCCTTGCGTCATATCTTGCGTCAAAAATAAATGCCTCTCTAACGCAAAAGGCCGAAAGAGCAGCGCTTCTCTCCAAAACAGACCTCCTGACAGGAGTCGTAAGGGAATTCCCAGAACTTCAGGGAATTATTGGGAAATACTATGCGGGCAATGACAAGGAAGACACAGAAGTCGCAGCCGCTTTGATGGAACAGTATCTGCCCGCATATCAAGGCGGCAGAATGCCTGAAACAGAGACAGGCGCTATTCTCAGCCTTGCAGACAAACTGGATAATATAACCTCATTCTTCTCTGTCGGACTTACGCCGACAGGCTCGGAAGACCCTTTTGCATTAAGGAGACAGACGCTTGCAGTCATAGCAATACTGCTGAACAATGGCTATGCATTATCGCTCAACGATCTTGTTGCTGCTTCTCTGAAAAATCTAAAAGATACTAAGCAATCGGGAGAAATTGCAGAAACAGTGCTCAGATTTTTTGAACAGAGGCTTGAGCCTTTGTTTTTATCAGAAGGGCATGGTTCCGATATAATCCAATCTGTACTCCATCTCTCTGCAGAAATCCCGTTAAAAGAAATGCGAAGAAGGCTTCAGGCTGTTAAGGAATTTAAGGAAACAGAGGACTACAGTAATTTTCTCAGTGCCATAAAAAGGGTGAAAAATATTACCCCCGCCACTGCGCTTCCTTCGTTAAAGGTGAAACTGCTCCATGCAGATCCGGAGAAAAAACTCTACGAGATATTCACCTCGATAAAAACCAAACTCGGAAGCCTGATAGATGGACACAAATATTCCGAAGCGCTGAGAATTCTTTCGGGATTGACTGCGCCGATAAACCATTTTTTCGATAATGTACTTGTAATGGACAAACAGGAAGAAATCAAACTCAACAGGCTTGCGCTGCTGAAAGATATCTGGACACTCGCATCATCAATAGCGGATTTTTCAAAACTGCAGTAAAGATTTACCGATAATTATTCCCTGAACAGCAGGAATTTTTAGCATTAAATCATATCCAAACAACTTTCTGAAAGTCCTTAATCCCCTCTACAATATGATTTGTGGTGCCGCGGTATCCAACCTTCAATTCCGATTCAATATCATAGTATTTCAGGCATGTGCCGCATGAAAATATCTCAACTCCCATTCCTTCGATTTCCTTGAGTATTGGAATAACATCTTCATTGCCGGTGGTCAATTTCACTCCCGCATTTAAAAAAAATATTGTGTGAGGAATTTCTTTAGTTGCCTTCATTGTCTCAAAAAAACCCTTGATTAATACCTTGCCAAGCGATTCCTCTTTTCCCATCGTATCTGTACCGATGATAAGCAGGAGATCTTTCTTTTTTTCTTCTGACTCTAAACTCTGACCCTCAAACCCTGCACTCTCTTTCTCGCACGAATGACCCTTCACTATTTTTACACGCCAGCAGCCATCTTGTTTTTCTACCTCGGAGTAACAACCGCTTTTGGCTGCAAATCTTGAAAGATTCTCTACGGAAGCCTCATTGTCAACAAGTACCTCAACAATACCTTCCTGGATTATAGAAAGGGCTTCTTCCGCCATCATGAGAGGCTTCGGGCATCCAAGGCCTCTCGCATCTATGAGCATGACTTATCTCCTTTCTGACACTCGTTCATAATAAAAACTCTTACTAAATCTCCTGTTTTTTGCCGATAACTTTGTGCCATTGGAGAGGAGTAGTGGGAATCGAACCCACCACGGCAAATCTTGTTACCGTAATACTGGTTTTGCAGACCAGACGGGGCACCAGCCCCATACCCCTCGTTCCTAAAGCTCTTTAAAGCTTATCTTGTATCCAAGATTGAATCCGAACAGATCCTCATTTAATGCCTTTCCATCAACCTCTGCATAAGGATACATAAAGTAATTCAGCTTCCCATCTTTCTGCGCCGGATTAAGTATTAGGTCTCTGCCGGACTGATATGCAATTCTGCTCTCATCGACCGCGCCAAAGAAATACTCAACAAGCGATTTAACATCATTTAAATTGTCTGTTTTTTTCTCAAGCATTGCCTTTCTGACATCGGAGGGGTCAACGGGAACCCATCCGTATCCCGGCACATAAAACTCTGCCCAGCAGTGCTGGTTCTTTGTCATATCTCCTGTCTTGCCTTTGGGCATGCGTATACCGAATATCTCTCTTGCCGGAACCCCGGCGCTTCTTGAAAGGGCAACAAACACAGAACTAATATCTCCACACTTGCCTCCAAGTGAAACAATGAGCTTTTCGACCTCGCCGAAGCCGCAGCCCTTTACATCCGGGTCACGATGCATGTTATTCACGATCCAGTCGTAAACTGCCCTTGCCTTTGCTAAATTGGAGCTTTTGCCTTTTGTAATCTGTGCTGCAAGATATTTAACCTTTCCGTCGGTAGGGCCAAGCCTTGTTGCTTTTAAATAGCCTTTGAATTCTTCCTTTGAAAAAGACAATTCCCTTTCAGGGAAATCCGCCTTAACCGCCTCATTTCTTTTAACCTTAAAGGAATACGTCAAAACTCTTTCTTTTAAAGCTCCATTCCATTCAGCATAGAGCGCCATATTGCCGTATCTGCCTTCCCTGTAAATGCCGCTTTTTGAAAAATTACCGGTAATATTTACATCTTCAATTGTCTGGTTCTCGTCCGATACCGGATAGGGAATCCACAAACTCACCCTCTTTGATTCTGCCTTAGCCTGCAGGTTTACATTAATAGTAACCTCTGCTCTTCGTTCTTTAACCTTGACACCTGCCGCAAAAGTAATTGCTGCAAGAGAAAAGGCCACTATCGCTGCAAAGACAAATCCACGCGCTTTCACTCAGCTTCCTCCTGTAATTAAATGATAAAAAATTTTAAATAATACCGAACTGCATGTCCAATAGATAATATTGATAAGTTGAATGGAATCTATAGATTTTTTAGATAAGAACTATGCTTTGCCTTTGAGGTAAAGGTAATCGATGAAAAGCCGGTAACTTTTCGGAAACGTGCGCTTTCTGTGGGTGATAATATAAAAACTTCTCTTCATATTAAGCCCCTTTACTTTTACCTCCCTGAGTATTCCCAGCTTAAGGTCGTCTCTTACGGCCACTCTGGAAAGAATGGAAGCGCCAAGCCCTGATTTTACGGCTTCCTTTACAGCATCCGTAGAGCCTAAGACAGCAACAACATTTAGGTCTTTTACATCAATGCCCCTCCCTGAGAGATGCCTTTCCATTGTCTTTCTTGTACCGGAACCTTCTTCTCTCAGCAAAAAAGGCATACCGGTTATGTTTTTCATAGAAATGGTTTTCCTGCCCAAAGCCTTAGCAGATGAAACTAATATAAGCTCATCCTCAACAAGAGGGCGGTATTCCAGCTTTCTGTTCTCCATCTTTGCTCCTACAATACCAAGAAGCAATTGATCACATGCCACCATATCAGTTATCTTTTTTGAGTCTTCTATAATCACCTGAAAAGATATTTCCTTATATTTCTTTTTGAATTCTGAAACAATGGATGGAATTATATATGTTCCCGGTATGGTGCTTGCGCCAATTATAATTTCTCCTCCTATGTCGTCTTTGATCCGGCAGATGCCGGATTTGATTTCTTCAAGGTTTTCTATTATCTCGGAGGCGCGAGAATAAAGAAGTTCGGCTTCTTTTGTCGGGATTATTGTCCTCCCTACCCTGTCAAAAAGTTTGCAGCCGAGTTCATCTTCAACAGCCTTTATATGACTGCTTATGGTAGGCTGCGTCAGGCTAAGCTGTTCCGAGGCTTTTGAGAAGCTCCTGTTTTTAAATACGGCTGTAAAAACTTTAAGGTGATGTATATCCATGAGTCAGTTAGTAATTACTTTTCAAGCACAATGCAGGCAATGCCGTATTCTTTTTCATGGCTCAGGCTGAGCGCAGTCTGTTTTATTTTCTTTTCCTCAAAAAACTTCTCCAGCCTGCCTGCCGTCTTTATGACGGGCCTGCCATTTGCAGCATTTATAACCTCAATATCAGTCAGCGACACAGAAACCTCAGAGCCTATCGCTTTAATCAGCGCCTCTTTTGCCGCAAAACGGACTGCAAGGGAGAAATAAGGGTTCTTTTTTTCATAACAGTATGAAATCTCATTTTTCGTAAAAACCCTCTCAAGAAATTTCCTGCCCCACCTGTCAACAACATCCTTCATCCGCTCAATCTTAACAAGGTCTATGCCGACACCGTAAATCATTATTTTTTCCCCCGTCTATTAGCCACAGATAAGCTCCTTCATCTCCCTAACAGCCCTTTCAATCCCTACAAGCACTGCCCTGGCTATAATACTGTGCCCTATATATAATCCTCTCAGTCCCTCTATGGCAGCTATATTTTTAACATTAAAATAATTAAGGCCGTGTCCTGCATTAGCGCCAAGACCCAGACCCAATGCATCTTTGACAGACCGCGCGACCTTTATAAGTTCTTTTTCCCGTCTGCCGCTCCTTGCATTTGCATAAAGGCCTGTATGTATCTCCACCATATCAGCGCCCGTTTCTTTAGATATGGCAATTTCATCGGTTGACGGATTTATAAAAAGGCTGACCGGTATCCCTGCGCCATGAATCCTCCTGATTGCATTTTCAAGATTTGATCTCTGCCGTTTCACATCAAGCCCGCCTTCTGTCGTAAGCTCTTCACGTTTCTCGGGAACCAGTGTTACCATGTCAGGCTTTACCTTCAAGGCGATGCCTATCATCTCTTTTGTAGCTGCCATCTCCAGATTTAACTCAACAGGGATGACTTCCCTTAATATCCTTAAATCCCTGTCATGTATGTGCCTCCTGTCCTCCCTGAGATGGACTGTAATGCCGTCAGCACCGCCCAATACTGCAAGAGTCGCTGCCATAACAGGATCAGGCTCTATGCCTTTCCTTGCCTCTCTCACAGTAGCAATATGGTCAACGTTAACTCCGAGAATCATCAAACCTCCTAATATGCAAATCTATAAAACATTAATCCCAAATATTCACGCAGGGCTACCGTTACATCCTCAAAGTTTCCAGGCAGATAACTTTCCCATCCATATTTTTTGTTCTTCCAAGTTCTGAAGTTAGCAGGCACAGGAAGAACTTCAACGCCAACTTTTCCAAAACTCATTATAGCACGTTTCATGTGACAGGCAGATGTTACAAGAATCGGCTTTTTATACTTTAACTTCTTACAAATTTCCATGGTGTATTTAGCATTCTCAATTGTATCCCTGCTTTTGTCTTCCGCAATAATCTTATCGGAGGGTGCTCCAAGATCAACCAGAAACCGCTTAACGATGATTGCCTCTGCCTTTCTTCCCTTGAATACATTTCCCCCAGACACGATTATCGGAATGCCAAGTTTCTTTTGCAGTCTGACAGCAGTCATAATTCTTCCCATCATCTCTCCTGACGGAGCGCCTGTGCCCGATAAATCGGGCGCTTCATCGGAAACACCGCCTCCAAGAAGTATGATTACATCACCTCTGGGATCTTCCGGTATTTTAAAATCAGATTCTAAACCCCTGAGCATTGGATCTGAAACAGGCGATATCGAAAGAGCCCACATAAAAATACCTATCGAGCAATTAAGAAACCCTGTCTTCCAGTATTTCCTTAAAAAAAGACATAGCCCTGAGAACATCAATAAAAAAATAAATATCCCGGGCGGCATAAGAAATGGAGTCAATATTTTCTTAAACATGAACATTTTCAATCAGAATCTCTGAATCTAACAAGAGTCCCTATTTTTTTAATGCCGTATCTGAAAATAGTGATGCCTTTGCACCCCTTCTCATAAGCAAGCAGAAAAGCCCTCTCAACATCTTCTCTTTTTGCCTTATGCGGCATGTTTATGGTCTTTGAAACCGCATTGTCCGTAAATTCCTGAAAACATGCCTGCATCTCTATGTGATCTTCAAATGGAATCTCATGAGTAGTCTTAAACAGTTTCCTGACATCATTAGGGACTTCTTTAATGCTGTAAAGATTCCCCTTGTTTATGACCTTTTCTTTTAATTCCTTTGAATAAAAACCGCGTCTCTTTGCAATATTTAAAAAATACCTGTTAATCTCAAATAGTTCGGTGTCAAGAATAAGCCTCTTGTATGCAAGTGCAAACAGCGGCTCTATCCCGCTTGAGCAATCCGCAACTATGGAGAGAGTCCCTGTAGGCGCTATCGTGGTTGTGGTCGCATTCCTCACTCGGGGCATGCCGGGCGCATCATAGACAGAGCCTTTGAAATTCAGAAAGACACCGCGCTGCTGCGCCAGTCCTACAGATGCATTCTTTGACTCATCGCTTATAAACTTCATTATTTTTCTCCCAAATTCAAACGCCTTTTTGTGATTGTAAGGCAACCCAAGGAGTATTAACATATCAGCCCATCCCATAACACCGAGGCCTATCTTTCTGTTTCCTTTATGCATTGTCTCTATGGCAGGCAGAGGATATTTATTCACATCTATGGAATTATCCAGAAATCTTACTGCAGTTCTTATGTCATTTGACAGGGAATCGTAATCTATCAGGGGTTTTGCCTGCCCGTCCGCCGGCTCTTTTACATATTTTGAAAGGTTCAGCGACCCCAGAATACATGCCTCGTATGGAAGCAGAGGCTGCTCGCCGCAGGGATTTGTTGACTCAATAATGCCGATATGTGGAGTCGGATTATCCCTGTTAATCCTGTCAATGAATACAAGTCCAGGATCTCCTGTCTCCCATGCGCTCTCAACAAGTTCCTTAAAAACATCGCGCGCCTTCAGCCTCCCGGCAGATGCCTTGTTCCTAGGATTTACAAGCTCATATTCACCGTCATTTTTAAGGGCATCCATAAACGCATCTGTCGCTGAAACAGAGATATTAAAGTTTGTAAGCTCTCCCTCAGCCCTTTTTATGCGGATGAAATCAAGAATATCAGGGTGGTCAATGCGCAGTATTCCCATATTAGCTCCGCGCCTTGCTCCGCCTTGTTTTATGACGTCTGTTGCAGTGTTATATATCTTCATAAAAGAGACAGGGCCGCTTGCAATGCCTCCCGTTGAACGCACAATATCAGACTTGGGCCTTAACCGCGTAAAAGAAAAACCTGTGCCGCCGCCGCTTTGAAGTATCAATGCGGCATTTTTCAGGGTATCAAATATGGAATGTATTGAGTCATCCACAGGAAGCACAAAACATGCGGCAAGCTGTCCTATCTCTTTTCCCGCATTCATCAGTGTCGGAGAATTCGGAAGGAATTTAAGAGATGCCATCAACTCGTAAAATTTCTCTTCCCACTCAGCGGCATTACCACCGTGCTGAGTCTCGGCAGCCGCAATAGTCCTTGCAACCCTCCTGAACATTCCTTCAGGAGTTTCTATAACCTTCCCTCTTTCGTCCTTAAGGAGATACCTTGCCTTAAGCGCCTTAAGAGCATTTTCAGTCAAATTCATAAGAACATTATATCAGAAAAATTTCTGCAGTAGAGTTGGTGGAATGTCTAATTGTTAAGTTGAATCTTTATATACGCCTTTGACCTTAAATCCTCAATATGCTTTTTCAGCCTTATATTGACCTCTTTTTCAACCAGATATTCCTCAATCTTTTCCCTTGAATCGTCAAACTCAGCCTTGCCGAATTCCTTTCTGTTTTTATCGTAGAATTCCCTCAGATCGTCCTCTGTGATCTTTATGAACGTCCTGAGCTTTAACTCGATATACTCCCTGATAGACTCATCCGGATTAGCTCCCTCTATACGCAGCTTCTTTGCCTCGCGCAAAAGGAGCATCCTGTTTATCTTCGTGTTCAACACCTCTTCTTTTTTTATATCAGGCCTCAGTTTTGCCGCAGCCTTATAATTATCCTCAAGGTCGCTCAAGGTTATTGCCTTGTCATCAACAAAAGCAACCACCCTATCAACTACCTCTGCGAAAACAAACGGCAGATTGATGGCCAGCAAAACTGCACAGCCTAAAAATAGAGAGACTTTAGTTCCTTTCATTTTATACTCTTAATCTTACATCAAAAAATTGAATATTTTCCATGCCCTCATGTATTATATGGGTCAGAATATGAAGATAAGTCGAGGAGAAAACTTATTATGAGCAAAATCCTAAAACTCGGGATCCCCAAGGGAAGCCTTCAGGAGTCAACATTAAAACTTTTCAGAAAGGCAGGATACCACATCTCGGTATCAAGCCGTTCCTACTATCCGTCCTTTGACGACATTGAAGTTGAGGCGATGCTGATAAGGGCGCAGGAAATGGCAAGATATGTTGAGGACGGAATACTTGACTGCGGACTTACAGGCAAAGACTGGATACTGGAGCAGAATGCCGACGTGCATGAGGTTGCAGAACTCACCTATGCAAAGGAAGGCCTAAGGCCTGTAAAATGGGTCATTGCCGTGCCGAATGACTCAAAGATAAAAAGCGTAAAAGGCTTGAACGGCAAACGGATTGCAACAGAGCTTGTAGGGTTTACGAAGAGATACCTCAAGGCAAAAGGGATAAAGGCAGAGGTTGATTTTTCATGGGGCGCAACAGAGGTAAAACCGCCCTACCTTGCTGATGCCATAGTTGAGCTTACAGAGACAGGCACGTCTTTAAGGGAAAATAACCTGCGAATCGTTGAAACTATTCTTGAGTCAAGCACAAGATTCATTGCCAATAAAAAGGCGTGGCAGGACAAGTGGAAAAAACAAAAGATGCAAAATATTGTCATGCTCCTGAAAGGCGCATTGTCTGCCGAGGAGAAAGTCGGGCTTAAGATGAATGTCTCTGAGAGGTCATTTAAACGCGTGATGAGCCTTCTTTCTGCCATGCACTCGCCGACCATATCTGCGCTTTCGGATAAGGGGTGGTATGCCCTTGAAGTGATAATTGACGAGAAAGTTGTGCGGGATATTATCCCGAAACTGAAAACTGCGGGAGCGTCAGGCATAGTGGAGTATCAGTTAAATAAAGTGATACCGTAAGTATGAGAAGGACAGGATATAATTTTTCGCTCAAATACTATCCTGTCCTTTTTAAGTTATGGGCTAAGAGAAAGAATTAAATGAAGATAAACATAAAGAGCCTTGTCAGACCGAACATCCGCAATCTCACGGCTTATAGCTCAAAAGAGATTCCATGCAGGGTGAAGCTTGATGCGAATGAAAGCCCTTATGGTTTTGATATTACTGATGAAATCTTAAAATCAATTAAAACCAACCGCTATCCTGACCCTGAAGCAAAAACTCTAAAAAAAATTATCGCAAAAAATCTGAGGCTGAATCCCGAGAATATCCTTTTTGGAAACGGCTCCGATGAGCTGATATATTATCTCACAACAGTTTTCGGCGGGCCTGTCCTGTATCCTGTTCCCACGTTTTCAATGTACGGCATTATCTCTCAGGCGCTTGGAGAGAAAAGAATAGAAGTTCCTCTCGATGATGAATTTGACCTTGATACAGACAGAATACTGTATTTAATTAAAAAAGAAAAACCGGGGATTGTCTTCCTTAGCAGTCCCAATAACCCCACAGGCAATTGTTTTTCGGCAGACAGGATTTTAAAGATAGTTGAATCAACCTCACTCGTAGTTATTGATGAGGCATATCAGCCTTTCTCAAGTGAAAAAGGTTTTCTGCCGATGTTAAACGACTATAAAAATCTTGCGATTCTCAGAACCCTGAGCAAGATAGGCTTTGCAGGACTGCGTATAGGATTTCTGATTGCCGGCAAAGAGATAATAAATGAGGTTAATAAGGTAAGGCTGCCGTTTAACTTAAATTCTATTTCTCAGGCGGTTGCAACGGAATTGCTTAAAAACCCCAATACAATAAAATTACACATAGGGCTTATTACCTCTGAGAGGGAGAGGCTTCTTAATGAACTGTGGAAGACAAGGGGAATAAAACCCTATCCGTCCGAGGCTAATTTTATATTATTCAAAGTTAAGAATTCTGATAAAATCTATTACAGGCTTCTTAAAAAAAGCGTGCTTGTAAGGGATATGAAAGGCGTTGTGAATGGATGTCTCAGGGTAACGGTAGGAACAAAAAAAGAAAACAATATTTTTATCAAAGCGCTTAAAGAGGTGATGAAATGAGAAAGGCGGCAATTAAGAGAAAGACAAAGGAAACAAATATCTCGTTGGACTTGAATCTTGACGGCAGAGGAAGTTATTCAATAAACACCTCTATCCAGTTTCTTGACCATATGCTTTCCCTGATGTGCAAACACGGACTCTTTGATATTAAACTTAAAGCAAAAGGCGATATAGATATTGACGACCATCATACGGTGGAAGACATCGGGATAGTGCTCGGCAAGGCCATTAAGCAGGCAGTCGGAGACATGAAAGGAATAGCGAGATACGGACAGGCGTCTGTGCCTATGGATGAAGCGCTCGCCTCGGTAAGCCTTGATATCAGCGGAAGGCCCTATTTTGTTTATAAAGTGGAATTCCCGAAAAAGAGCAAACTGAAGGACTTTGACCCTGACCTTATAGAAGACTTCCTTCAGGCTTTCGTAAGCAACAGCAGCATAACGCTCCATATCAACGCTCTTTACGGAAGGAACATACATCATATAATTGAAGCAATTTTTAAAGGTCTTGGCAAGGCGCTCAGAGAAGCAGTTACTATTAATCCAAGGATGAAAGGTATCCCTTCCACAAAGGGAAAACTTTAGCAGAAATATCTCTGATGTCATTCCTGCCCCGTATCTGTGTACGGGATAAACTCCGGCAGGAATCCAGTATTTATGTTTCTGGATTCCGCATCAAGTGCGGAATGACAAAACCATATCCAGCATGACAGACTAAGAGGTAGTTAGATGAACCTGAAAAATAAGATTCCTCTCGGTAAAATTAAATATGTCCTCCTTGATATGGACGGAACTCTTCTTGATAAGTATTTTGACGATTACTTCTGGGAGCATCTTGTGCCTGAAAAATATGCCGAGAAAAACAGCATCACATTCGGAAAGGCAAGGGAAGCGCTTCTCATAAAATACAAACGCCATGAAGGCACTTTGAACTGGACTGACATAGATTTCTGGTCAAGGGAACTCAATCTCGACATTCCTGCCCTCAAAGAACAGATACGGCACCTGATAGAGATCCATCCTCATGTGGAAGATTTTCTGAGGATGCTGAAGAAACAAAAGAAAAAAGTTTTTCTTGTTACGAATGCGCATTATAAAGTTTTGGATTTAAAATTTAAGAAAACTGAACTCGGAAAGTATTTTGATGCCGCAATTACATCTTTTGAAATGGGATACCCCAAAGAGATGCTTGAATTCTGGAAAAAGGCTGAAAAGAAGCTCGGTTTTGAGAAGGAAAAGACACTCTTTGTTGATGACACAGAGGAGATACTGAAAACAGCAAGGAAATACGGGATAAAATACATTATTCACAAGGCAAAGGCAAATTCAAAAATCAAGCCTAAGCTGTCAAAGGATTTCCAGCATATTTTTGATTTTAGCGAACTGATATGAGAGATTATTTTAAGCATATTGATAAGCAAATAATGTATGGACATAGAAACCACTGATTTTTTAATTATCGGAAGCGGGGTTGCCGGACTGAGGGCTGCAATAGAGCTTGCGCCTCACGGGAACGTCCTTGTCGCAACAAAGGACATGCCCAAAGAAAGCAGCACAGAATACGCGCAGGGAGGCATAGCTGTTGCGCTGAGCGATGAAGATAAAGTCGGGATACATTTTGAAGATACGCTAAAGGCCGGTGACGGCCTCTGCAATGAGGACGCGGTAAAGATTCTTGTTGAGGAAGGCCCTGAAAGAATTCTTGAGCTCATATCATGGGGCGCTGCATTTGACAAGGAAGGGACAAAACTTGATTTCACAATAGAAGGAGCACATTCAAGGAAAAGAGTGCTGCATGCGCATGGAGATTCCACAGGCAAGGAACTGGAGCGCGTGCTTTTGAACAAAGTGCGTTCTTATCCGTCGGTAAAAAAATATCCCTTTGCATTTACAGTGGACCTGATCATAAAAGATGGTGAATGCTGCGGAGCGTATATCCTGAAGGACAGAAAGATTACTGCAATCATTGCAAAGGCAACCATCCTTTGCACAGGAGGCGCAGGACAGATATTCGCAAGAACAACCAATCCCATGGTGGCAACAGGAGACGGCATGGCGATAGCCTTCCGCGCAGGCGCTCAGCTTGAAGATATGGAATTTATCCAGTTTCATCCCACAAGCCTCTACTCTCAGTATGCCCCGCAGTTTCTGCTCAGCGAGGCAATGAGAGGCGAAGGCGCAATTTTAAGGAATATAAACAAAGAACCTTTTATGAAAAATTATCACTGCGATGCGGAACTTGCGTCGAGAGATATTGTATCAAGGGCGATAATCTCAGAAATGGTTAAAACTGAAAGCAGCCATGTGTATCTTGACATGACCCATCTCGAAAAAGATTTTGTCAGAAAACGGTTTCCTCAAATTTATTCTACATGCCTTCGATACAACGTAGACATAACAAGCGACCTGATACCTGTATCCCCGGCTGCCCATTACATCATGGGAGGAGTAAAAACTGACTTAAACGGCGTTACAAGCATGAAAAGACTCTCTGCGGCAGGCGAAGTAGCATGCACAGGCGTACACGGCGCAAACAGGCTTGCAAGCAACAGCCTCCTTGAAGGGCTTGTTTACGGCGCACGCACAGGCAGCACAGCATATCAATCATCTTCTGACATAAAAAATCTGACGGCTGTGAAAGAGCATGTATCAGAGTATACTGCCGCATATCATTCCATTCCGGAACATGACGAGATACGAATGACTCTGAGAAAGCTCATGTGGGACAGGGTTGGAATAATAAGGTGCGGCGAGTCTCTTGAAAAGGCAAGGAAAAAACTTTCAGAATGGGCCTTCATCCTTGATAAAGTCTTTTACACAAGGCGCGAACTTGAATTAAAAAACATGCTTACTGTTGCAATGATGATCACTGAGGCCGCCTCTCTCAGAAAAGGAAGCGTGGGAGCGCATTACAGATCTGATTTTCCGGAAAAGGGCCAAGACTGGCAGAAACATATTGCACTGTCCAGAGAAGATGATAGAATAAAATATAGTCCGGCATAAGAGATGCCTCAGAAGAGGTGATAATGAATACCAGAAAAACCAAGATTGTCTGCACAATAGGCCCGGCTTCATCAAGCCGCGAGGCAATACGCTCTCTTATAAGAAAGGGAATGGATGTTGCAAGACTGAACTTCTCTCACGGTGACCATATCACTTACAAAAAGATTTCAAAACTTATAAGAGATGAATCCGGAAACCTTAAAAAAGCAGTGGCAATCCTGCAGGATCTGCAAGGCATAAAGATCAGGGTCGCACTTGTCAGCAACGGTTCAGTAGAGCTTAAAAAAGGCGCAGAGATATTTCTGCACAGCGGCAAAGAGGTCAGCAATGACAAGCATATATTCATTTCATATCCTGCGCTCAGAAAAGATATAAAGACAGGCGACAGGATACTTTTTGATGATGGTTTGATTCAGGCAAATGTAACAGACAAAACCCGTGACGGATTACGGGCGAAAATTATTGAGGGCGGTGTTTTAAGAGATAAAAAAGGAGTCAACCTCCCTCATGTAAAAACAACCCTGCCGTCCTTCACGGACAAAGACAAAAACGACCTCAGCTTCGGGTTAACAATCGGTGTTGATTACGCAGCGCTGTCATTTGTAAGAACCGCAAGTGACGTAAGAGTTGTGAAGGAATGGCTTAAAAAAAGGCACGCCTCGCTGCCTCTCATAGCAAAGATCGAAAAGCCTGAGGCAATTGATGATATTGACGGCATACTTGATGAGGCGGACGGAATAATGATTGCAAGAGGAGACCTCGGAGTTGAGATATCGCCTGAAGAGGTTCCCATAATACAGAAGATGCTTATCAGCAAAGCCAATGATAAAGGAAAGCTTGTTATAACAGCAACACAGATGCTTGAATCAATGACAGAACATTCAAGGCCGACAAGAGCAGAGGCAACAGATGTTGCAAACGCTGTAATAGACGGCAGTGATGCGCTCATGCTCTCCGCAGAGACAGCGACAGGGAAATACCCTGTAATTGCAGTAAAGATGATGGACAGGATTATAAGATATACAGAGTCTCAATCCTTAGCCAGACATGATTATTCCGGCTTTGCCATGCTCTTCTCTGACTTTTCAGGCGCTGTTGCCGAAGCTGCGTGCACCGCAGCCGGAGATATTCACGCAAAGGCCATTGTTGCATTTACTCAATCGGGGTTTACGGCCAGGCTTGTATCCAAGTTCAGGCCCGAAGTTCCGATAATAGGCGTTACTCCTTATCACAATATTAAGCGTAGGATGTCTCTTTACTGGGGAGTTACGCCGATGCTCATATCTCACGTATCTAATACGGATAATATGATTCAGAAAGTAGAAAAATTACTGATTGCCTCCCAAATAGCAAAAAAAGGTGATAATATAGTCATAACTGCAGGCTCGCCACTCATGAAACGCGGTACAACAAATCTCATAAAACTGCACAAAATTTCGTAGCTAAGGAACTTTTATCTCATACGCCTTAATCTTGCGGTGCAGATTGCTTCTTTCCACATCCAGAATCTCAGCCGTCCTTGATATATTCCAGTTATTTTCCTCAAGTTTCTTCGTGATATAGTCCTTCTCAAAGGCGTCTCTTGCATCCTTAAGCGTTTTGTATTGGAAATAGCCAGATCCCTCGTGTTCAACTGGGATAAAGAGATTCCTGGCGTCTATTATATTTGAAGGCGTCATTATAACAAGCCTCTCTATGACATTCTTAAGTTCCCTTACATTCCCGGGCCAGCCGTATGACTGCAGATATTTCAATGCTTCGGGCAGTATCTTTCTGGGAGGCTTGCCGTATTCTGCGGCAAGGGAATCAAGGAAGTATTCAACAAGAAGTGGAATGTCTTCTTTTCTTTCCCTCAAAGGCGGGATAAATAAAGGTATAACATTCAGCCTGAAGAAGAGGTCTTCCCTGAAACTGCTTTTCCTTACTTCTTCCCTGAGGTCTTTATTAGTGGCTGCAATTATCCTGACGTCAACATTTATATTCTTATTTCCCCCTACCCGCTGAAACTCCTGAGTCTCAATTACGCGCAGAACCTTTGCCTGTGTCTGAAGTGACATGTCGCCTATCTCGTCAAGAAATAACGTCCCTCCGTCAGCAAGTTCAAACTTCCCGTTTTTCTTCTCAAATGCTCCTGTGAAAGAACCTTTCTCATGCCCGAAAAGCTCGCTCTCTATGAGTTCCTGCGGAATGGCAGCGCAATTTACCTCAATAAAAGGCTTCCCTGCCCTCGGGCTTTTTTCATGCATCAGCCTCGCGGCAACTTCTTTACCGGTGCCGCTTTCTCCAAATATCAGCACACGGCTGTTGCTCCGGGCAGCCATCTCCATCTGTTCCCGCAATTCTCTTATTTTCTGTGATTCGCCGACAAGCTTCCACTTCCTTGTAAGGTTTTCCTTAAGCGCAATGTTTTCTCTCTCAAGCGTCCTCTTTTCAATAGCCCTCTTTGACACAAGAAGCACCCTCTCAAGTGAAAGCGGCTTCTCAAGAAAATCATATGCGCCTGTCTGTGTGGCTTTCACAGCAAGTTCAATACTACCGTGCCCTGATATCATTATTACAGGGACCTCAGGCTTCATCGCCTTTATCTCCTGCAGTGTCTTAATTCCATCCATGCCGGTAAGCCATATATCCAGAAAAATAAGGTCGGGAGAAGCCTCCCTGAGTATCCTCACTGCTTCTTCACCTGAGTCTGCAGTCAGAATATCATAGCCTTCATCTTCCAGTATGCCTGAAAGGCTTTCTCTTATTCCTTCTTCATCGTCAACTATAAGAATTACAGGTTTTGACACTTTGCCTCTCCTTCCAAGCCTATATATCTCTTATTGGCAGTTCTATAGTAAAGATTGTGCCCTTGGGGCTATTGTCTCTTACCCTGATATATCCCCTGTGTTCCATAACAATTTTGTTTGCAATAGCCAGCCCCAGCCCTGTGCCGTCTTTTTTTGTAGAGAAATAAGGAAGAAATATTTTGTCTTTATCATCTTCCTTCATTCCTGGGCCGTCGTCTGCAATGTCCATAAAAATCCTGTTTGCCGGCTTATCCATATAAACTTTAAGTTCTATATTACCACTATTCCCCATTGCCTGAAACGCATTGTCAAAAATATTAATCATCACCCGCTTGAACTGCTCGCCATCCATTTCAACAGGCGGCATATCATCCGGCAGCGGCAGTACCACTTTTATATTAAATCCCTTATAATCCTTATAGAGTTCCAGCACTTCTTTGATTATGCCTGCGAGGTTTGCCGGCATCTTTTTTATCTCGGGCATCTTGCCAAATCTTGAGAACTCATCAACAAGCCTCTTAAGGCTGTCAACCTCATTTACTATGGTCTTTGTAGAGCGTTCAAATATCTGGCCAAAATCCTTATCCTTCTGTTCCCACTTCTTCATCATTCTTTCTGTTGAAAGCTTTATAGGCGTAAGCGGATTCTTTATCTCATGCGCTATTCTCCTTGCAACTTCTTCCCATGCAATTGCCTTCTGAGCTTTTATGAGATCGGTAAGGTCGTCAAAGACTACCAGCAGTCCTATCGGTGTTGATGCCTTGTCCCTGAGAGTGGTAACAAAGACTCTCAGCATAAGCCTTTTGTCTCCGACTGTCACCCTTACATCTTTCTCTATGCCTTTGAGGTCTTTAATTATTATCCCGCTGATAAGAGCGTTAAGCTCTTCCGATGCAATTATTGCCGTCAGTTCCCTGTAGTTTTTATTAATCACGTTTTCAACTGTTACATTCAATGTAGAACATGCAGCAACATTGATTGTCAGTATCCTGCCATGCACATCAAGGAACACAACACCGGAATTAATATTCGCAAGTATGTTCTCCATCCAGAGCCTTTCCCTGTCGGATTTCACATAAGCCTTCTGGAGCGTCTCTTTCCCTTCCTTCAATCCGGACACCATATGATTGAAAGAATTTATCAGCAGCCCTATCTCATCATCCCTTCTGAGATTAAGGCGGACATCAAGATTTCCTGATGCAACTTCCTCTGTGGCCTGCGCAAGGCTCTGTATGGGGTCCGTAATGCCTCTTGCAATCCTCAACGCCACCCATAGGGCCATGAACACAACAATCAAAGTAAAGAAGGCAAGGATTAAAATATAGTTCATTTTTAAGGGCACTTTCCATGATTCCATGTTCAAATAGTCTTCGTATGCGCTTTTTACCTTTTCAACATTGACCGCAATATCTTTTGGCAAAGTGGTTTCAATAACTACAATTCCAGTCATTTTCCCCCCGGAATATTCCGGAATGGCTGCCCTGATTGTATCTCCGTTTTCGCCGGATATGACCTCTGTCCCCTCTTTACCGTCAAATGCGGCCTTAATCGTCTCTGTCGGATTTTCAGGGCTCCTGTTCATACGAACTGTTCTATAGCCCGAAGCAGATTTTTCACCTGACACAACTGCCCTTGCAAATTCCATAGCCCTCTGCCTTTCCATCTCATAAACAGACTTAGCGACATTAAGTGAACTTGTAAGAGGCTGCCTGAACTGGGGGGTCAGAAATTTGTCTATGTAATTCGTAACAAGCCCGCTTGCCACAAAGAACAGAAGCACTGCAGGTATAGACGTAAGCACAACAAATATCACGACAATCTTTGTCTTGAATTTATAACCAAGAATCTTCTGCTTTCTCTCTATGTAGAGCTTTATAAGGTTCTTGCTGACAAAAAATATCAGGGTCAGAAGCGCAATTATATTCAGGTTCAGAAGAACCAGAAGGATTACTATTGTCAAAACCGACACCGTTTCAAGCCTGATGTAATACAGCTCAACCGCTGAAGCGGCAATTATAAAAATAAAAAAACCTAAGAATAGCAGTCCGTTTCTAAGATTTTTCATTTCCCCTGCCCCACACTGAATTTTGAAGAGTCCTTGACTTTGGTGAACTCCTTTTCCGGCACAAAGAAAAACAGATAACTTATAACAGGAGGGAGTTTTCTTAATCTGGACTCAACTGTTATTCTGACAAAATAGCCGTCGGGATCAAGTTCTCTTGTATTTGTAAGCTTAAGATCTCTGATACTTAATGACCACTTCAATAATGAATCAAGCTCATTGAATCGTTTTTCTATTACTGTCATGCCATCTGATGATGTCGCTACATACTCCTTCTTGACAGGATCTGCCCGCAGCGTTTTAACAATAGGTTTTCCCAGAACAAACTCGTCAGGCCAGATTTTCCATACCCTGAAAAGGTCTATATGAAATGTAATCTCTTTTGCTATCCCGTTTTTCAGATCCCGCAGTTGTTTTTCATCAAGGATAAGCCCTGTTGTAACATATATTTCGTTGTTTACGATCTTCGTTTCCGGACCGATTATCTCAGCGCACCTTGTTATAGAAGGGAAAAACAACAAACACCCCCAAAAAAGCAAAAAACAAAAAGCAAAACTACATCTCCTGCCTATCAATTTAGACTTGACATCTCCCTTGAAAAAATTTATTTTCATTATAGCATAATAAAGACAGTGAAGAGTGAATAGTAGCAGTGGAACGTGTCGGTGAACAAACACAGAAAACTGACACTGAGAAAAGGAGGAGACGTGGAACTCAAAACCGTAAAGATAGATATTCCAGAAAACTGCAATGTCATACTTGGACAGACACATTTTATAAAAACAGCGGAAGACCTTTATGAAATTGTAATGACAACCGTTCCGCATGCAATTTTTGGAATCGCATTCACTGAAGCGTCAGGCCCGTGCCTGATAAGGACAGAGGGGAACGACGACGGGCTTATAGATGCCTGCGTAAAAAACCTTCAGGCGCTCGGCGCAGGACATGTATTCTGCATGCTGATGCGCGGAGCCTATCCTATAAATGTGCTCAACCAGATTAAGAACTGTCCTGAAGTATGCAGGATATTCTGTGCAACAGCAAATCCCGTTGAAGTTGTTGTAGCCGCTCTATCCCACGGGAACGGGGTGCTGGGAGTCGTTGACGGTTTAGGACCGAAAGGCATAGAGACGCCTGAAGATAAGGCTCACAGAAAAGAATTTCTAAGAAAGATCGGATACAAACTGTAAAACCATGCGAATCAGCGGCAGAGTCAAAAAACCATTATGTCCATTCTGCGGTGAGCCGTTTAAAAAGCCTGAGGATATAAAGGCCGGGCTTGGAAATGTTTTTACAGGCGGGAAATGTAAATGCGGAACAGCATACGTCTTCGACCGCTCAGGCCACAATCTCGGTGAGGCTTATGTTGATGCCCTTGTATTTGCCTGCAACGGTGATTGGGAAAAAGCATGGACGCTAACGCCTGATGCGGACTATAAAATAGAATCTTTCCACTATAATCAGGGAAGCCATCAATTAATAGAGAGCATAAAGAAAGGCTTACGGACAAGCGAAAACCTCCTGTTCATTAAAGTGGAGAACAAGGCGCAAAGCGGTAAGGAAAACAGCAAGAGACGATAAATAAATATAATTTGCAAATATTTTTTTATTTGACCGAATATGTTAAGATATTTTACTGTTTATAGTCCAATTGGGAATCTGATTGCCTTCAAATAATACTTTTTATCCTGTAAGAAGGGGTTATTTAGAAGTTAAGGCAAATATTGAGCGGGAGATTTCTCCCCTACTTATATTGAACAAGGAAAATTTTCGGCCAAAAGGAGGGACGTAAAAATGCCAACGATGGAAGTTAAGGGGAAACAGATTGAGGTTGATGATGACGGATATATTATTAATCTTGACGACTGGAGCAAGGAACTCGCCATACAAGTGGCGGCACAGGACGGCATCACACTGACGGATGCTCACTGGGAAGTCATTAACTTCCTCAGAGACTACTACAAGCAGTATCAGATTGCGCCCATGATAAAAATTCTCGTTAAAGAGATCGGAAAGGCTATGGGGACTGAAAAAGGCAACACAAAGTACCTTTACGAACTTTATCCGGGCGGGCCTGCAAAGCAGGCATGTAAGTACGCAGGGCTTCCAAAACCAACAGGTTGCGTATAAAGAATTAAAGAAGTAAGGGGGTTTCCGCCTCTTACTTCTCATTTTTATCTCTTTAAGAAAACAGTTAGTTTGTGCGGGAGTTTATCTCCACCGAGCCAAAGAGTTACCGGGAGGGAACAAAGCCGGACATGAGACTGAACAGCCTCTTAACAGATAAAAAGGCTTCCATTCTGGAGAAATGGTTTGATGTAATAATAGAGACATACCCTCCTGACACCGCAAGTTTTTTAAAGAATCGAAATAACAGCTTTGCCAATCCGACAGGGTCCACTATCTCTCAGGGGATAGAAGATATATTTGATGAACTCCTCAGAGGGCTCAACAGGGAAAAGACTTCTCAGTTCCTTGATGACATTGTGAGAATAAGGGCAGTTCAGGATTTCACACCCTCTCAGGCGCTCTCTTTTATCTTCCCCTTGAAGAGAATCATCAGAGAAGAACTCGCCGCTGAAATAGCCGGGAAGCATCTTTCGGATGAAATCCTCGCCCTTGAATCTGAAATCGACGGCCTCGCACTTTCATCATTTGATATTTACATGAAGTGCAGGGAAAAGATTTACGACATAAAGGCTAATGAAGTTAAAAGGAGCACCTTCAGGCTCTTGCAAATGGCTAACCTGATAAATGACACCAATGGAGAGGAACCTGATCTCGAAGGAAGCAATAATCTCAAAATAAAAAGAGGAGAGGTAAAGAAATGAGTATCCTATTTTCCTTCTTTGCTGTTATTGCGCTTGTTGTGGCTGCCTACGCAGGGGTGAAGATAGCAAACCTTCAATTCCTTTTTGGAGTTATCATTCCCTATATTGCAATCGCACTATTTATTCTGGGATTCATCTACCGCGTGCTGAAGTGGGGAAGCTCTCCTGTGCCGTTCCGCATACCTACAACCTGCGGACAGCAGAAATCCCTGCCGTGGCTAAAACAGAACAAGATTGAAAATCCGTCAAGCACCGCAGGCGTCATCATCAGGATGGCGCTTGAAGTGCTGCTGTTCCGCTCGCTCTTCAGAAATTTAAAGACACAACTCAGGGATGGCAAGCTTGTATATGGAGAGGCTAAATGGCTCTGGCTGGCAGGTTTGGCGTTTCACTGGTCTTTCCTCATTATTTTTGTCAGGCACTTCAGGCTGTTCCTCCAGAATACTCCTTCGTTTATAAAAACGATTGAGGGACTTGACAGTTTTCTGCAGGTGGGTGTTCCCCTGCTTTACATGACAGATGTTGTTCTTCTCGGGACTGTAACATATCTTTTTCTTAGGAGAGTTTTCATACCACAGGTAAAATATATGTCTCTCGCAGCCGACTACTTCCCGCTTTTTCTAATACTTGGCATAACTGCATCAGGCGTGTTGATGAGATACTTTTACAAGGTGCATATTGTGGGTGTGAAGGAACTCGCTATGGGGCTTGTAAGCTTAAACCCTGTGATACCTCAGGGTATCGGTGTAATTTTTTATATTCATCTTTTTTTGATAAGCATACTGCTTGCCTACTTCCCGTTGAGCAAACTGATGCATATGGGCGGGGTCTTCCTCAGCCCTACGCGAAATATGGCAAACAACAGCCGCATGGTAAGACATATAAATCCATGGAATTATCCCGTGCATGTCCACACATATGAGGAATATGAGAATGATTTCAGGAAAAAAATGAAAAAAGCCGGAATACCTGTAGAAAAGGAGTAACGCATGGCAACAAAATTTACTGCAAAACCAGACGAGCTTTCAAAGATAGACTACAAGCCGCCTAAAAAAGGATGGCTGGACACGCCTGCTGAATTCAAGGAACACACCTTCTGCTGGGGTGCAAAAGCTAAAAACCTCAATATTGTTGAGTTCCCTAATGCGCGTGACTGGTCCCCCGCAGAGGAAGACTGGAAGCTCCCGGAAAACTGGCAGGAGATTGTCCTTGAAGGCATAAAAGACAGATTAGGCAAGTACCGTTCTTTCAAACTGTTTATGGACATTTGCGTCAGGTGCGGCGCCTGCGCTGATAAATGTCACTTCTTCATAGGCGGAGGAGACCCGAAGAATATGCCGGTATTAAGGGCAGAACTTCTCAGGTCAATTTACAGAAAATATTTCACTGCATCAGGCAAAATGCTTGGCAAGATTGCCGGCGCAAGGGAGTTAACCTTAGATGTCTTAAAAGAGATATGGTATTACTATTACCAGTGTACGGAATGCAGGCGCTGTTCGGTCTTTTGCCCATACGGAATTGATCAGGCTGAGATAACGATGGTGGGAAGAGAACTTATGAATCTGCTTGGATTGAACACAGACTGGATTTCAGCGCCTGTTGCCAATTGCTACATGAAAGGCAACCACCTCGGTCTTGAGCCGCACACAATAATAAACAGCATGGAATTCTTTCTTGACGACATAGAGACAATAACAGGCATAAAGATTAAGCCGACCTTCAACAGAAAAGGCGCAGAGATCCTTTTTGTGACCCCATCAGGCGATCTCTTTGCCGACCCCGGCACTTATACTGCGATGGGCTACCTGATGCTTTTCCATGAGCTCGGTCTTGACTACACATGGAGCACATATGCATCAGAAGGAGGAAACTTCGGATTATTTACGTCCAATGAGATGGCCAAAAGGCTCAATGCAAAGATTTATGCGGAAGCAAAGAGGCTCGGCGTGAAATGGATCATTGGAGGAGAATGCGGCCATATGTGGAGAGTTGTAAATCAATACATGGATACATGGAACGGCCCTGCTGATTTCCTTGAGGAGCCTGTTTCTCCTATAACAGGCACAATTTTTGAGAATGCAAAATCCACAAAAATGGTTCATATAGCAGAATTCACCGCTGACCTTATCAAGAACGGGAAGTTAAAGCTTGACCCGGGCAGGAATAACCATCTAAAAGTCACATGGCACGATTCGTGTAATACAGCAAGAGGGATGGGGATTCTTGACGAACCAAGATATGTTCTGCGTAATGTATGCAACCACTTCCATGAAATGCCTGAAGACACCATCAGGGAAAAGACCTTCTGCTGCGGCAGCGGCACAGGCCTGAACGCCTCCGAAAATATGGACCTCAGGATGAGGGGCGGTTTCCCCAGAGCCAATGCCGTTAAATACGTCCGGAATAATTATGGCGTAAACATGCTGGCAAACATCTGCGCAATTGACAGGGCAACTCTAAAGGCATCAATGGAATACTGGGTGCCCGATGTGAGCGTGTGTGGTCTTCATGAGCTTGTCGGAAACGCCCTCGTAATGACAGGTGAAAAGGAAAGGACACAGGATTTGCGTCTTGAACCATTACCTGAAAAGGAGGCTAAAGAATAATGAAGATTTACAACGGAGGGAAAATACTTTTAGGCTTGATTATCTTTGGCGCCCTTTTCGCATCCCCATTCTATCTCAACATGGGCAAGGTCAGCGCTAAACCTGAACTTAAAATTGACACGCCTGAAATCCAGAAACTTGAAGATAAGAAATGCGTTGAGCCCAAGGAGTTCATGAGGGCGGAACACATGCAGATACTTAATAGCTGGAGAGATGCTGTTGTGCGTAATGGAGACAGGGAACAGATAATCATCAGCGGACATAAATACGAAAAGAGCCTTCAGAATGGATGCATGAAATGCCACTCTAACAAAAAGGATTTCTGTGATAAATGTCATAACTACATGGCTGTAAAACCATACTGCTGGGATTGCCATATAGCGCCAAAGGAGAAGAAGTCGTGAGCATGAACAGAAGAGAATTTTTAAAGATAGCTGGAATTTCTACGATAGCCGGTATTGGAGGCACAGCGCTTGCGGGCGGATTGCGGAAAGGCGTGCTCGAGGCTGCTCAGGCCGCGCCGAATACCGATGCCCTCACAGAAAAGAGATGGGGAATAGCTATTGACATGAGTAAACTCAAATCAGAGGAAAGCATCAAGAGAGTTACAGAAGCCTGTCACCGCATTCACAATGTTCCGGACTTCAGCAATACAAAAGACGAGGTGAAGTGGATATGGACTGAAACCTTTGAGCATTCTTTCCCCGGGCAGGAACATAAATTTATGGCTGAGGATATGAAACACAAGCCTTTTCTGCTGCTCTGCAACCACTGTGATAATCCTGCGTGCGTAAGGGTCTGCCCGACAAAGGCAACATTTAAAAGAAGCGACGGAATAGTGATGCAGGATATGCACAGGTGTATC
The DNA here is from genome assembly GCA_001805105.1 of Nitrospirae bacterium GWF2_44_13. Lineage (GTDB taxonomy): Bacteria > Nitrospirota > Thermodesulfovibrionia > Thermodesulfovibrionales > UBA1546 > UBA1546. The sequence continues at coordinate 38,117 of MHEE01000018.1, forward strand.
GGATGCAGGTTCTGCATGGCGGCGTGTCCTTTCGGCGCAAGGAGCTTTAACTACAAAAACCCAAGACTTGCCAAAAACCTGCAGGAATACATGAATCCTGAATTCCCAACAAGGACTATAGGTGTTGTGGAAAAATGCACTTTCTGTTATGAAAGGCTTGCAAAAGGGCTAAAACCTGCATGCGTGGAAGAATCTAACGGCGCATTGGTATTTGGCGATCTTGATGATCCCGCATCCGAAATCAGAAAGATTCTCGCTTCGAAACATACCATCAGGCGCAAACCTGAACTCGGAACAGAGCCGAACATTTACTACATAACAGGAGGAAATGACTATGCTGTTGTACCTGAAATCAGGTGAATATTATGTCCTGTTCGGAATAGGAGGTAACTTATAATGCTTGAAAAAGCTCTAAGCGGAAGCAAAAAATACTGGACATGGATTTTTATCCTGCTCGTTTTCATAGGCATAGGAACCGTCAACTATCTCAGGCAGTTTCAGACAGGCCTTACAATAACAGGGCTAAGCAGGGATGTCTCGTGGGGTCTTTACATAGGGCAATTCACATTCCTTGTCGGTGTCGCTGCATCAGGCGTCATGCTTGTTCTACCATACTACCTGCACAATTTCAAGCAGTTCGCAAAAATCACGATACTCGGCGAGTTTCTGGCTGTATCTGCAGTCATAATGTGTATGCTGTTCATTTTCGTTGATATGGGCCAGCCGATGAGGGTTATGAATATCTTGCTTTATCCGACTCCGAACTCTGTCATGTTCTGGGATGCAATGGTTTTAAGCGGTTATCTTGCCTTGAATATAATTATCGGCTGGGTAGTTCTCGGCTCTGATAGGAAAGGCATTGCTCCTCCGAAATGGGTTAAACCCATTATATACCTTTCAATAGCATGGGCGCCCTTAATCCACACAGTCACCGCATTTCTCTATGCTGGAATTCCGGGAAGGCACTTCTGGCTGACTGCAATCATGGCTGCACGATTCCTTGCATCGGCATTTTCAGGAGGCCCGGCTCTGCTGATAATCCTTGCTCTCATTATCAGGAAGACAACCAAATTTGACCCCGGAAAAGAAGCTATACAGACGCTCGGGAAGATTGTCACATACTTCATGATAACAAACGTATTTTTCTTAGGGCTTGAGTTCTTCACTGCGTTCTACAGCAATATACCCGGACACATGCATCCGTTTAAATACCTCTTTGCCGGATTAGACGGCCACGCAAAACTTGTTCCGCTTATGTGGACATCAGTGATACTGGCGATTGCCTCAATTGCTCTTCTTATATTCCCTGCGGTAAGGAGGAATGAGTCAACCCTTGCCATAGCCAGCGCTATGGTCTTTATATCACTGTGGATTGACAAGGGATTCGGCCTCATCATCGGCGGATTTGTGCCTAATATGTTTGAGAAGGTAACTGAGTACTGGCCTACAATGCCTGAGACTCTTATAACAATCGGCGTCTGGGCAGCTGGATTTTTGGTGCTTACTATCCTCTATAAGATTGCAATAACAGTGAGGGAAGAGACAGCAGGCGTTGAGATAGAACACTGAAAAGGGTTCTCACAATGATTTTTCCCAAGGGCTTCTTTGAATAAAAGAAGCCCTTTTATTTTGACATACATATAAAAATTTGGTGGATTTTTTACCCGATTTTATTTTATTATTATAAGGGTTCTCTCAATTCAAGAAGGCCAATAAAAGAAAATTTTGAACAACCAAAATTTATTAAGGAGGTGAACGTTTAAATGTGGTTGGTATCAGTTGATGCAGACAAGTGTGAGGGCTGCGAAGAATGCGCTAACAACTGTCCTGTCGAAGTTTTCAAGATGGAGGGCGGAAAGGCAAACCCTTATCAGGCAGACCTGTGCGAGGGTTGCGAGACATGTGTAAGCGTCTGTTCAACAGGGGCAGTTACACTTAAAGAAATGTAGGGTCTTCCCTAAAATAATAAATAAAAAAGGGGAACACAGAATCTCTGGTTCCCTTTTTTATTTATTGAGTCTCTCTGTGAACCCCGTTAAAAAGGCGAAGTTTTTCTAACGGGGTGAAGTTTCAAAAACGCTTCCAGTTTATTGACTGTAACCGTATAATTCTTGTATATTATTCACTGATTTTCACAATAGACTTTTAAAAAATTTTAAAGGAGATTAAGATTAAAACTAACGCAGTAAACTTTGCTTCACCCGAAGGCAGGGAGATTTACAGGCACAGCGCCTCACACATCATGGCGCATGCTGTCAAAGAGATATTTCCTGCCGTTAAACTTGCAATAGGCCCGGCAACAGACGAGGGTTTTTATTACGATTTTGATATGGACCGGCCGTTTACGCCTGAAGACCTTGGTTTGATAGAAAACAAAATGAAAGAACTAATAAAAAGAAATAACCCGTTTACAAAAAAAATCATGACAAGGAAAGATGCGATAGCGTTGTTTAAAAAAACGGGTGAGGATTATAAGGCGGAGATTCTCTCGGAGATTACAGATGATGAGGTGTCTATTTATGAAGAGGGAGGGTTTGTTGACCTGTGCAGGGGGTCCCACGTCCCCTCAACCGGCTCTATCAAGGCATTCAAGCTCCTCAGCATTGCAGGCGCATACTGGCGCGGAAGCGAAAAAAATAAAATGCTCCAGCGGATTTATGGAACAGCCTTCGATAAAGAAAAAGACTTAAAAAACTATCTTGCTTTTCTTGAAGAGGTCAAAAAAAGAGACCATAGAAAACTCGGCAAGGAACTTGACCTTTTCAGCATCAGCGAAGATATCGGCCCCGGATTAATCCTCTGGCATCCTAACGGCGCAATTATAAGAAAAACCATAGAAGATTTCTGGAGAGATGAGCATTACAAGGCTGGTTATAACCTCCTCTATTCGCCTCACATAGCAAAACTTAACCTCTGGCAGAGGAGCGGCCATCTTGATTTCTACAGAGAAAATATGTATTCACCGATGGAGATAGACGGCATAGAATATGAACTCAAGCCTATGAACTGCCCGTTTCATATAAACATCTACAAAAGTTCTCTCAGGAGTTACCGTGAACTCCCAATCAGGTATGCAGAGCTTGGAACAGTTTACAGATATGAGCGATCAGGTGTGCTCCACGGACTTCTGAGGGTCAGGGGTTTTACACAGGATGACGCACACATATTCTGCAGGGAAGACCAGATAGAAAGCGAGATATTAAGCATCCTTGACTTCACGCTTTTTATTCTTAAGACATTCGGCTTTGATTTATATGATGTTTACCTTTCAACCATGCCCGATAAATATGTCGGGACACTTGAAAACTGGGAAAACTCAACAAACGCCCTGAAACAGGCACTTGAGAAAAAAGGGCTGTCATACCAGGTAGATCCGGGCGAAGGCGTTTTCTACGGCCCGAAAATAGACATAAAGATAAAAGACTCATTGAACAGGTCATGGCAGTGCAGTACAATCCAGGTTGACTTTAACAACCCTGAGAGGTTTGATGTTACTTACAGGGGAAGCGATGGAAAAGACCACAGGCCTATAATGATCCACCGCGCCCTTATGGGCTCCCTTGAAAGGTTTTTCGGAATTCTCATAGAGCATTATGCCGGTGCCTTCCCATTATGGCTTGCGCCTGTTCAGATTGGAATACTCACAATTTCAGAAAGACATTCCGATTATGCGCTCAAAACTGCTGACACCTTAAAGCTTAATGGGGTCAGGATTGAGGCCAATCTTGAAAACGAAAAAATCGGACATAAAATCAGAGAAGCCACTATCAGAAAAATGCCCTATTTGGTTATAATAGGCGACAAAGAATTAGCTGAGAACAAACTGACGCTCAGAAAACGCAATGGTGAAAACATGGGCTCGTTTACAACAGGCGAGCTTATACAGATGATAAAGACTGAGGTAGAAAGCAAGTATTAAATATTTAATGTATATAATTCGGTACGCATAAGGCGTTATGTTTCACAAATAAAAACGGAGGTGAAAGTATAAGCAAACACATAAGGGTAAACGAACAGATAAGGGCAAAGGAAGTCAGACTTATTGACGCTGACGGTAATCAGGCAGGGATTGTTTCTGTCAGAGAGGCTTTAGAACTTGCTGACCAAAGAGAACTTGATCTGGTGGAGGTATCGCCTGAGGCAAATCCTCCGGTATGCAAACTGCTTGATTTTGGTAAATATAAATACCAGATGAGCAAAAAACAGGCTCCGAGCAAAAAGATTGACATAAAAGAGATAAAGATACGGCCTCAAATAGGCATACACGACTTGGAGTTGAAAGTAAGGAATATAAGGCGTTTTCTGGATGAAGGGCATAAGGCTAAGGTGGTGATGTTCTTCAGGGGAAGAGAGATGGCAAGACCGGAGCTTGGATTGATGGTTTTCGAAAGGTTGACCCAGATGCTGCCCGGCAAGTTTAATATAGAGATGAAGCAAAAACTTGAAGGTAATCATATTACCATGGTAATTGGGCCAAGCAGTAAATAGAAATCGTATAAGTCATATAAGACCGATTTGACATATGATAATTGAATTTATTTTGGAGGAATAGATGCCAAAGATGAAAACACATAGAGGGGCGGCAAAGAGATTTAAGGTTACAGGCACAGGGAAAATAAAGAGGAGCAAGGCTTATAAGAGCCACATCCTTACAGGCAAACCCTCAAAAAGAACAAGAAAGCTTAGGACTGCGACTCTCGTTTCAAAAGCAGAGCACAGCAAAGTAAAAAAACTTTTACCATATATGTAAATAAAAAAGATACAAGATACAGGATGCAAGATGCAGGATCTGGTAAAGAAAAAACATCGTGAATCATGCATCATGAATCGTGCATCGTTTATAGAGGAGGATTAAAATGCCAAGGGCTAAAGGTGGATTTAAAACAAGACAGAGAAGAAAGAAAGTTCTTGAACAGGCAAAGGGCTATTATAGCGCAAAGAGCCGCCTGTTCAGGATAGCAACAGAAGCGGTTGACAAGGCGCTGCAATATGCTTACAGAGACCGCAAGGTAAAAAAACGCGAGTTCAGGTCTCTCTGGATTATAAGGATCAATGCTGCCGTCAGGGCGGCAGGTTTGACTTACAGCCAATTTATTACAGGGGCCAAAAAAGCAAAGATTGCCCTGAACAGGAAGGCATTGGCTGATATGGCTTACAGTGATCCAAAGGCATTCAGCGAACTTGCAGAGTCCGTTAAGAAAAAACTTGCCGCATAAAAGAGGCGGCAGTTCACTAAATGCTTGACACAGACTCTTTCAAAAAAGCGTTTCTCATTGAATTAGATAAGGCTGCGTCTATAGCTGAGCTTCAGCGGGTGCGGATTAAATACCTCGGGAAAAAGGGACTGCTGACAGCTCTGCTTAAAAACCTTTCTACGATACCCACTGAAGAAAAACGGCCTTTTGGAAAAGCGGTAAATGAGCTTAAGGGATTCGTTGAAAATGATATTGCCTCAAAAGAATCTGATGTGGGTAATGCAGACCTTAAGAAAAGACTCTCATCAGAGACTATAGATGTAACGCTTCCTGGCAAATACACGCCTGTAGGCAGGGAACATCCGATAAATAAAGTCCTGAAGGAAATTGAAGATATTTTTGTTTCAATGGGTTTCGGCATTGAAGAAGGGCCGCAGGTTGAGCTTGATTATTATAATTTTGAAGCATTGAATGTACCGAAAGACCACCCCGCGCGGGACATGCAGGATACATTTTATATCACGGATGATGTGCTGCTTAGGACCCACACCTCTCCCGTTCAGATAAGGACGATGGAAAAAAAGAAACCACCCCTGAGATTCATTGCTCCGGGCAAGGTTTACAGGTGCGATGCTGATATTTCCCATACACCCATGTTTCATCAGGTTGAAGGCCTGATGGTTGATACAGATGTTTCATTCAGCGACCTCAAGGGCGTGCTTGAGACATTCATCCACAGGATGTTCAGCCCTGAGACTCCAGTTCGGTTCAGGCCCAGCTTTTTCCCGTTCACAGAGCCCTCGGCAGAAGTGGACATAGGCTGCATATTCTGCAAAGGCAGTGGCTGTCAGGTCTGCAAGAAAACGGGGTGGCTTGAGATACTCGGAGCCGGCATGGTTAACCCGCGAGTATTTGAAATGGTAGGATATAATCCTGAAATCTATACCGGCTTTGCATTTGGCATGGGCGTTGAAAGGATAACCATGCTCAAATACGGGATTGACGACATCAGGCTCTTCTTTGAAAATGACCTGCGGTTTTTAAGGCAGTTTTAGAGACTCATTTCCGCAATCCTCATTCTTCCGAATTGCCGCTAAATACTCACAGTAACAAGCATTTCTAAGAAGACGACATGTCTGAATGTTTCAATTGGGAACGAGATGCATCAGCCGACGCGCCACAAAGACAAAATGAAAATAGCACCACGCTTACACACGGTCGGCTGGATGCCGGTGTTCGGTGTCCGTTAGTCATCTTTTCATATTCTTTTTTGCTGTCTTAATGAAGCGTCCAAATGCCCTGTCCTTTCTACGTTTATCCACATACGACATTTCGTGGTACTCAGATTCCTTCTTAAGCTTCATATAGATAGAATAACGCTCTTGACTCAACTCACCGTTTGTAATTGCAGTAAGAACTGCGCAGCCTGATTCCTGAGTATGGCTGCAATCAGCATAGCGACACGCCATGGAAAGCTCAATCATATCTTCAAACCCTTTGTTTACACCGTCACTGGCACCCAGAAGGCCTAGTTCTCTCATTCCAGGTGTATCAATGAACATCATTCCTTTGTCAAGAACAATGAGTTGCCTACGCGCTGTTGTGTGTGTGCCTTCTCCTGTTCCACTGACAGCTTTAGTATCAAGAGCATCCCGTCCAATCAGGTGGTTGATCAGTGTAGTTTTGCCGACTCCAGATGATCCAAGCAGACAATATGTGCGCCCCGACATTAATACCTGCTGGAATTCATCAAATCCGGAGCCAGTTATGTTGCTAAGTGCAATAACTCTGGTCGTGATGCCAGCATGTCTAATAGCCGCAAGCTTCTGTTGCAGCTCATCGTGGGAGATCAAGTCCGTCTTGGCAAGAATGACAATCGGCTCAACATGACCGTCAGCTGCCATTACTAAATAGCGAGTCATTCTATGTAGATTAAAGTCAAAGTGACATGACTGAACAATGAAAGCAATGTCGATGTTAGCTGCAATCATCTGATAGTCTACTTCTACGCCGGCACATTTTCGGCGTAAAAACGTTTTTCGTGGAAAGACCCCACGGATGATTGCCGAAGTGTCATCATTGTGATACTGCACGGTGACCCAATCGCCGACACACGGCAGCTCAAACGATGACTCAACATGGAAATAGAACTTTCCTGCAAGTTCAGCAGGAATCTCTCTAAGTTCATTTCTGATAATGTAGGAATTGCGGTCAACTGCTGACACGCGAGCAATGCCTTGATCTTCGTGGCGTATATCATCTAAATGTGCTTCAAACCAAGGATCAAAACCCAGGTCAATCAATTTCATCATATCTTATCACCGAACAATTGCTATGCGAACTGTCGTATTTTCCCCTAAATGTCTAAACTGTAGCATATCCGGAGGATTTTTCAAATGAAAAAATCACGTAAAATCAATTGCATGGTATTTCCACTATTTCGTATTTTGCGGTAATATGGACTAAAAGAGAAAGGTCGTAAAATATGGGGAAATTGTCACCGCTGATTTCTTTTTGATGAAACACGCGGAATATGCCGATACATCACGGGCGCGAGTTACGTGTAGAAATCCGTATCCCGATTTTTACAGACGCTCAACCTCTCACCTATAATTCACAAACTCCATATGTATCCCGAAATCTTTTCCTTTGAGCATTGTCATGACTAATTGCAGGTCGTCTATCTTTTTTGCGCGGACGCGCAGCTGGTCTTTCTGAATCTCTGCCTGAACCTTCATCTTTGAATCCTTAATAATCTTCGCAATCTCCTTTGCCTTTTCCTGCGCTATTCCCTGCTGAAGCTTTATGACCTGCCGCACCGTGCTGCTTGCCGCGGGTTCAATCTTGCCGTACTCAAGGGATTTTAGGGATACGCCGCGCTTCACGAGCTTTGACTGGAGTATGTCTATGACGCTCTTTATCTTGTTCTCATCGTCTGAAATAAGAGTAAGCTCAGCATTTTCCTTGCTGAAATCTATGCTGCTCTTGCTCCCTTTGAAATCAAACCTCTGGCCAATCTCTTTTGTCGCCTGCTGAACAGAATTTGATACCTCTTGCATGTCAACCTTGCTTACTATATCAAAAGAATGTTCATCTGCCATCTGCAAACCTCCCCATTATTAGTTTACCGCCGGTTTTTTATTTTTAAAAGTTAATCCTGACATACGGTGAATTGTCTCTCTGAATCTTCTCATGTGAGAGCCTTCCCGATATTTGGAGTGTTTAGTTCTGAGTTTGGAGTTTTTATTTCATTCCTGACTCCAAACTCAGAACTCCTGATTCATAACTCTTTATTCTTCCGGAGGAGCAGGTTCTGCAGATGCAAACATCTGCTGTATTTCCCTCTTCACAAATGTGTTCCGGTATTTTGCTATACCTGTACCCGCAGGAATAACTCTCCCCATTATCACATTTTCCTTCAGTCCCCTGAGTTCATCAACAGAGCCGTTTATGGCAGCCTCTGTAAGAACCCTTGTGGTTTCCTGGAAGGATGCCGCAGATACAAAACTCTCTGTTGCAAGAGACGCCTTGGTTATGCCTAAAAGCAATGGCTTGCCCTGCGCAGGCTTTTTGCCTTTTCCTTTTATCTTTGCATTTTCCGCCTGAAACGCCACCCTGTCCACCTGTTCTCCTATCAATAAGTTTGTATCTCCGGAGTCCTCAATCCTTACTTTCTTCATCATCTGCCTGACGATAACCTCAATGTGTTTATCGTTTATAGAAACGCCCTGCAGACGATAAACCTTCTGAACCTCATCAACAAGATATCTCTGAAGTTCCCTGGGTCCCAGAATATCAAGTATGCTGTGCGGATTTACCGCTCCATCCATTAACGGCTCGCCTGCCTTGACCCAGTCTCCTTCATGGACGCTGACATGTTTGCCCTTTGGTATGAGGTATTCTCTTGATTCGCTGCTTCCCTTAACTACAACAACCCTCATGCCTTTATGCGCGCCCTTGAATTCCACCATGCCGTCAATCTCCGTAACAATGGCCTGCTCTTTGGGCCGCCTTGCCTCAAACAGTTCCGCAACCCTCGGAAGGCCGCCTGTTATATCCTTTGTCTTTGTGGTTTCACGAGGCATCTTCGCAAGGATATCGCCCGGAGCAACAATCTGGTTTCTGTCAACGAGTATATGCGCTCCTGCCGGCAGCAGATACCGCGCAAGGTTGCCTGTCGAAGGAATCTTGAGCGTTACCTTGCCATGCTCATCCTTTATTGATATCCTGGGCCTCATGTTGGTGGGATAATCAATAATAACCCTATGGGAAAGGCCTGTCATCTCATCCACTTCTTCCTTGATAGTCACGTTCTCAGCAATATCGCCAAAGGCTATTCTTCCACCTACTTCTGTCAGTATCGGAGTTGAATAAGGATCCCATTCAACCAGCCTCTGTCCGATTTCCACCTTCTGCCCGTTGCCGACAAGAAGCTTTGCTCCATAGACGATAGGGTATTTCTCTTTTTCCCTTCCCTTTGAATCTACAACAGCAATGCTTCCGTTTCTATTCGTCACAACCAGCAAAACTTCCCTGTTTTTAACAGTGCTGATATTTACGAACTTTATAGTCCCTGAGTTCTTTGCCTCAAGCACCGTCTGCTCAACGACCTTTGAGGCTGCGCCGCCTATATGGAAAGTCCTCATTGTCAGCTGGGTGCCCGGTTCGCCTATGGACTGGGCTGCTATGACCCCTACTGCTTCTCCGAGTTCAACATGCCCGCCCCTTGCAAGGTCTCTTCCATAACATGCCGCGCAAGCGCCAAACATAGACTGGCAGGTAAGAACAGACCGTATCTTTGCCCTGTCTATTCCGGCGTCTATTATTTTTTGGGTCAGTTCTTCATCTATCGGACTATTTTTGCCTGCAATTTTCTCTTTTGATATCGGGTCTTTTATGTCTTCGGCAATTGTCCTTCCCAATATCCTTTCTTCCAGAGGCTGAATGATTTCGCCGCCCTCTATAAGGGAAGTAACAATTATCCCGTCACTGGTGCCGCAATCCTCCTCCATTATAATTACATCCTGTGCAACATCAACCAGCCTCCTCGTAAGGTACCCTGAGTTAGCTGTTTTCAAAGCTGTGTCAGCAAGGCCTTTCCTTGCGCCATGCGTAGAGATGAAGTACTGCAGCGGGGTGAGGCCTTCCCTGAAGTTTGCAGTAATCGGCGTTTCAATAATCTCGCCTGAAGGCTTCGCCATAAGGCCTCTCATGCCCGCAAGCTGCCTTATCTGCGCCGTGCTTCCCCTTGCCCCTGAATCAGCCATCATAAAGATGCTGTTAAACGACCTTCTTTCCTGCAGGTCTTCCTCTGAAAATTTCTTGCCGTCTTCTGCGCCGAGTTCCTTCATCATCTCATCAGCTATTTTCTCCGTGACATTGGCCCAGATATCTATTACCTTATTGTACCGCTCGCCCTGCGTGATAAGACCGTCCCCGTACTGTTTCTGCACGTCAATGACTTCATGCTCGGCTTCTCTTATCATCTCTGCCTTCTTGGATGGTATATGCATATCCGCCATGCATATGGACACCCCTGATTTTGTGGCATATTCAAATCCGAGTTTCTCAATCTTATCAAGGAACACAACCGTTGCCCTCTTGCCGGCATTCGCATAGGAGTATTCTATTATCTTTGTGAGTTCCTTCTTGGTAAGCGTCTTGTTAACAGAAGAAAACGGAATCGCCTTCGGAACTATCTCGCTGAACAGCGCCCTTCCGCATGTGCTGTCAACAAACTGGCCCTCTATCTTCACCTTTATCCTTGCATGTTCATCGAGGACTCCTGCGTCATAAGCAATTCTAACGTCCTCTGCCCCGGAAAACACCTTGCCCTCGCCTTTTGCGCCTGTCTTCTCTTTCGTCAGATAATATATTCCTAGAACCATGTCCTGCGTAGGCACAAGTATCGGTTTTCCGTTTGCAGGCGAAAGGATATTATTAACAGCCATCATCAGAACCCGCGCCTCTATCTGGGCTTCTATTGACAATGGCACATGAACTGCCATCTGGTCACCGTCAAAATCAGCGTTGAACGCGGTACATACCAGGGGATGAAGCTTTATTGCCTTTCCTTCAACAAGTATGGGATCAAATGCCTGGATACCAAGCCTGTGAAGGGTAGGCGCGCGGTTTAAAAGCACAGGATGTTCTCTGATAACCTCTTCCAGCGCATCCCATACTTCAGGCTGTTCTTTTTCAACAAGTTTTTTTGCAGCCTTTATTGTGGTAGCAAAACCCTTCTCCTCAAGCCTGCTGAACACAAGCGGCTTGAAGAGTTCCAGCGCCATCTTCTTTGGAAGGCCGCACTGGTGAAGCCTGAGTTCAGGGCCTACTACGATAACAGACCTGCCCGAATAGTCAACGCGCTTTCCTAAAAGATTCTGGCGGAAACGTCCCTGCTTTCCTTTTATCATGTCACTCAGAGACTTCAACGGCCTCTTCGTTGCCGTCTTCAATACACGGCCTCTTCTGCCGTTATCAAACAAGGCGTCAACCGCTTCCTGAAGCATCCTTTTCTCATTCTTTATGATTACGCTTGGAGCCTTTAATTCCATCAGCCTCTTTAATCTGTTATTTCTGTTTATTACCCTTCTGTAAAGGTCATTCAGGTCTGATGTCGCAAACCTTCCGCCTTCAAGCGGCACCAAGGGCCTGAGGTCAGGCGGCAGAACCGGTATTACATCCATTATCATCCACTCCGGCTTGTTCCCTGAATTCTTGAAAGACTCGACAACCTTGAGCCTCTTCGTGAGTTTCTTTTTAACGCCAAGTGATACTGCATCTCGTATCTTATTCTTCAGTTCTTTGCTTAGAACATCAAGGTCAACTCTCCTGAGAAGTTCCCTTATTGCTTCAGCGCCCATTCCTGCTTTGAAACTGGCGCCAAGCTCCGCGCTCTTTTTCTTATATTCGTCTTCTGTGAGAAGTTCTTCCGCTTTAAGTTTTGTATCCCCGCGGTCAATAACAACATAACTTTCAAAATACAGCACCTTTTCAAGGTGCCGCATTGTCATGTCAAGCAATGTGCCTATTCTGCTCGGCACGCCTTTGAGGAACCAGATATGCGCAACCGGCGTTGAAAGTTCAATATGCCCCAGCCTGTATCTTCTGACCTTGGACTGTATTACCTCAACTCCGCACTTATCGCATACAACGCCCCTGTGTTTCATTCTCTTGTATTTTCCGCATATGCACTCCCAGTCCTTCATCGGGCCGAAGATTTTTGCACAGAAAAGGCCGTCGCGCTCAGGCTTGAACGTACGATAGTTTATCGTCTCAGGTTTCTTAACCTCTCCGTAAGACCACTCCCTTATTTTTTCAGGCGAGGCAATTTTAACTCTCAGAGCCTCAAAGTCGGTCGGATTTTTCGGCCTTTGAAAAATAGTATAGGTTTCCTCTGCCAAGCTATTCCCCCTTACCTTTTTTCTCCAGAAGCTCTACATCAAGCGCAAGGCTCTGGAGTTCTTTTATTAATACATGGAAAGACTCAGGAACGCCCGGCTCCAGAGTCGCATCGCCCTTAACTATTGCCTCATACATACGGGTTCTGCCGGTTACATCATCACTTTTTACAGTTAGGAACTCCTGCAGTGTATAGGCTGCGCCGTATGCCTCCAGCGCCCAGACTTCCATCTCGCCCAGCCTCTGGCCTCCGAACTGCGCCTTTCCTCCGAGCGGCTGCTGTGTTACCAGTGAATAAGGCCCTATTGAGCGCGCATGCATCTTATCGTCAACAAGATGATGAAGTTTCAGCATATACATGTATCCGACAGTCACAGGCCTCATAAACGGTTCGCCTGTCCTGCCGTCACAAAGCGTTATCTGGCCTGTGCTTGGGAGTCCTGCTTTCTTCAGCATATCCTTTATATCACCCTCTTTTGCTCCTTCAAATACAGGCGTTGCAACATAAAGTCCCAGCGTCTTTGCCGCCCATCCAAGATGTGTTTCAAGTATCTGCCCCACATTCATTCTTGAAGGAACGCCCAGCGGGTTCAGGACTACATCCACAGGCGTGCCGTCAGGAAGATACGGCATATCCTCCTCGGGCAATATCATTGCCACTACACCTTTATTCCCGTGCCTTCCCGCCATCTTATCGCCAACCTGCAGCTTGCGCTTCATGGCTATGTATACTTTGACAAGCTTGTTTACTCCAGGCGGAAGCTCATCGCCTCTTTTAACTCTGTCAATGCGCTCATCATACCTTGACTCAAGGTAGCGTACATACTGGTTTGCTTCATTGTTTACAATGTCTATTTTTTCTTTCACATCAAAATCAACTATCTTTACGCCGATCAGATGCTCATTCTTTATTCTCTCTATCTGTTTTTCTGCAAGTTTTTTGCCCTTCTGGCATATAACTTCCTTTGTCTTGTAGTCTTTTACCTCATCTAAAACCTTCTGGTCCGCAAGCAGATGTCTTATCTTGCGGAATTTATCTTCCTTTACTATCCGTATTTCTTCCTCCAGGTCTCGCTGAAGCCTCAGAATGTCTTCTTCCTCTATGCTCTTTGCCCTAACGTCTTTCTCTGTGCCTTTTCTTGAAAATACCCTTGCATCTACAACCGTGCCCTCTATCCCCGGCGGCACATAAAGGCAGCTCTCCTTGACATCCTCAGCTTTTTCCCCGAATATTGCTCTTAAAAGTTTTTCCTCTGGAGTAAGCTGCGTCTCTCCTTTCGGCGTTACCTTACCCACAAGTATATCGCCGGGCTTTACCTCAGCCCCGATTCTGATTATGCCGCTTTCATCCAGATCCTTAAGCGCTTCCTCCCCAACATTGGGAATATCTCTAGTTATCTCCTCAGGGCCGAGCTTTGTTTCTCTCGACTCCATTTCAAACTCTTCTATATGGACTGATGTGAAAACATCTTCTTTTATAAGCCTTTTGCTTATGAGGATTGCGTCTTCAAAGTTATATCCTCCCCACGGCATGAATGCAACAAGCACGTTCTTGCCGAGGGCCAGATCACCCATGTCAGTGCAAGGCCCGTCTGCAAGAACACCGCCTTTTGCAACCGCATCGCCTACATTCACTATAGGTTTCTGGTTTATGCATGTAGCCTGATTCGACCTTTGAAATTTCACAAGGCTGTATATATCAACTCCGCCTCCGTCTTCCTTGCTCTTCACAACAATTCTTGAGGCGTCAACACTTTCAACCACGCCTGCTCTCTTTGCCATAACAAGCGCGCCTGAGTCCCTTGCAGCCACATATTCCATTCCTGTTCCTACAATAGGCGCATCTGAAGTAAGCAAAGGCACTGCCTGCCTCTGCATATTGGAGCCCATCAGCGCCCTGTTTGCGTCATCGTTTTCAAGGAAAGGAACCATGGCAGCCGATACGCCGACAATCTGTTTCGGTGATACGTCCATACACTGCACTTCCTTAGGCGTTACCATTCGGAAATCTCCGCCTACTCTTGCAGAGACAGTCTCGCCGACAAGATGCCCTTTTTTATCTACAGGTGAAGTCGCCTCAGCAATAACGAACTTCTCGCCGTCAATAGCAGACAGATATTCAACCTCTTCCGTCACTCTTCCATCCGCAACTTTTCTGTATGGAACCTCTATAAACCCGAATTCATTAACTCTTGCATATGTTGCAAGTGATGTTATCAATCCGATGTTAGGGCCTTCAGGCGTCTCAACAGGACATATCCTTCCGTAATGTGTAGGATGAACATCCCTGACCTCAAAACCTGCACGCTCTCTGGTGAGGCCCCCGGGGCCAAGCGCTGAGAGTCTCCTTTTATGCGTAATCTCAGACAGGGGATTTGTCTGATCCATAAACTGGCTGAGCTGGCTTGTGCCGAAGAACTCCTTAACGGCAGCCATAACAGGTTTTGCATTTATCAGGTCGTGCGGCATTGCTTCATCAAGCTCTGTGAGAGATAATTTCTCTTTTGTTGTCCGCTCCATTCTGACAAGCCCTATCCTAAACTGATTCTCAAGCAGTTCTCCAACGCCTCTTATGCGCCTGTTTCCAAGGTGATCTATATCGTCAACCTCGCCCTTGCCTGTTCTTAATGAAAGCAGGTAACGCACGATCTCAACTATATCTTTATCTGTAAGGACTCTGGTCTCAAGCGGTATATCAAGGCCGAGCCTCTTATTTATTTTCAGTCTGCCGACAGGCGAAAGATCATATCTTCTTGCATCAAAAAAAAGGCCCTTGAACAGTTCCTTTGCTGCGTTGATAGTGGGCGGTTCCCCGGGCCTGAGTTTTCTGTATATCTCAACCAGCGCCTCATCCTGCACATTGACTTTATCCGTCAACAGCGTATCCCTGAGGGAAGAAAGATAATGCACATTATCTATAAATAACAGAGCAAGAGAATCTATCCTGGCAATGAGCATCTTATTGAAAATCTCCTCTGTTATAATCTCATTGCCTTCAAGCATCACTTCCCCTGTAGCAGGATCCACTATGTCCTTAAGCGTAATTCTCCCTATTATATCTTCCTTTGAAATAGGTATTTCCTTTATATGCGAGGCTTCCATCTTCTTTACTGCGCCTTTTGTAATTTTGCTTCCCTCCTTCACAATTAACTCCTTTGTGTGAGGGGCCATTATGTTCTGGACAGCCTTTACTCCGACAAGAATATCGCTGACAACTCTCGTAAAATTATTGCCTTTTATCCTGACCGTTTCTACGGGGTAGAATGTCTTTAGAAGTTCCTCATTGCTGTAGCCAAGCGCTTTGAGCACTATAGTCGCAGGGAGCCTTTTTCTTCTATCAATTCTCACATAGAGGATGTCCTTCGTATCAAATTCAAAGTCAAGCCATGAACC
Organism: Nitrospirae bacterium GWF2_44_13; assembly: GCA_001805105.1. Classification (GTDB taxonomy): domain Bacteria; phylum Nitrospirota; class Thermodesulfovibrionia; order Thermodesulfovibrionales; family UBA1546; genus UBA1546. Next base: position 54,109 of record MHEE01000018.1, read on the forward strand.
TCTTGACGGTATCACACGGGCCGAATATAAGATTCTGCCGCTTGCGTGAGTCTTACCCTTGTCATGGCTGAAAAACACACCTGGAGAGCGATGAAGCTGGCTGACTATAACACGTTCCGTGCCATTGATGATAAATGTGCCTGTTTCCGTCATCAGCGGTATCTCTCCTATATAAACCTCCTGTTCCCTTGACTCTTTCAGCCTCTTATTTTTGCCTTCGGCCTCATAGATATTGAGCCTTACTTTTATCTTCAACGGAGCTGAATATGTAATGCCTTTCTGAAGGCATTCCCTGACATTGAACTTAGGCTCTTTCATAACATAGCCCAAGAACTCAAATGCAGCTGTTTCGTTATAGTCTGTTATGGGGAAAATACTCAAAATAGCTGCCTGAAGCCCGACATCCTGTCTCTTGTCAGGCGGGACGTCTTTCTGCAGAAACTGCTCATAAGAATTTTTCTGAATGTCTATAAGGTTTGGCACTTCCATGAAAGAAGTAACTTTCCCAAAATTCAACCTTTCTCTGAGAATTGTTGCCATTTTTCTCCCTTTATTTAGTGTTAAGTGTCAGTGTTCAGTGTCAGTCTCTTACAGTTCCAGTTTTTAGTGTCTGTGTCAGTGACAAATCTTACCGACACTAAACACTGACACTGAATACTGATTAACTGACACTGCCACACTATTCACTGACACTCGTTTATTTTATCTCTACCTTTGCTCCCTGTTCTTCAACCTTTGCCTTAATAGAGTCGGCTTCTTCCTTTGTGACTCCGGTCTTAATAGGCTTCGGAGCGCCATCAACAAGGTCTTTGGCCTCTTTGAGCCCGAGTCCTGTAATCTCACGAATAACTTTTATTACCTGGATTTTCTTATCACCCACTGAGGCAAGAATTACATCAAAACTTGTCTTCTCTTCTGCAGCAGCAGGCGCGCCTGCTGCGCCCGGAGCGGCAGCCATTGCCATCGGGGCTGCTGCTGTTACTCCATACCTTTCCTCAAACTCCTTAACAAACTTTGACATGTCAAGCACTGTCATATTGTCAAAAAATTCAAAAACCTGCTCTTTTGTTACTGACATTATTTATCCTCCTTAATTTAACGTAACGCGTAACGTGTCACGCACTTTTTTTATTCTTCAATGCTTCTGCTGCGTATGCAAAACTGCCGACTGTCGCCGACAATGCCGCTGCCATCTTGCTCAGCGGCGCATTAAATACGCCTGCCAGCATACCGAGGAGAATCTCTCTCGGAGGCAGTGCGGCTATGGACTTGATGTCTTCAGCATTGCAAAGCATGCCTTCAACAACTCCGCCGCTTACCTTTAGCTTATTATTCTTTTTGGAATACTCAATGATCTTCTTTGCAACCTGCGCAGGATCGGCATAGCCGATGGCAATCCCGACAGGGCCTTTTAATAAATCACTGATTACAGACAGGCTTGTTTTTGCAGATGCCGCTCTCGCAAGTGTATTCTTTACAACCTTGTACTCAATCCCTGCACCGCGCAACAATCGCCTCAATTCAAAAAGCTCGGCAACGGTTAATCCTTTATAATCCGTCAGAACCACTGCTTTTGCCTTTTTGAATCTATCCTTAAGCTCAGCAATAAGGTGTGTTTTTTCTTCCCTTTTCAGTTTATCCTCCTTTCCCAGAGACGGGGAAAGCGTCTCGGCAGGCCATCCCTGTATATAGGGACGATTAAAGTCCCGACTATGCGTCGGGGCTGCCTACTGTCTCTGACATTATTTAAAATTAAAGTTACCCGCCGAAGCGGGCAACTCTTCACTCTTAACTTTCTTATTTAGCTGCTGTCAGCCTGCCAACATCAACCTTTACGCCGGGCCCCATCGTAGATGATACAGCCACCTTTTTCAAATATTTGCCTTTGCTTGTAGGCGGCTTGGCCTTTATTATTGCGTCAATCACTGCCATGGCATTCTCTATGAGCTTCTGATCATCAAATGAGACCTTGCCAATCGGCACATGTATCAATCCTGCCTTTTCGGTTTTATACTCTACCTTTCCGGCCTTTATCTCTTTTACAGCTTTTGCCAGATCAAAGGTGACCGTTCCAAGCTTGGGATTCGGCATAAGTCCCCTCGGACCCAACAATTTACCAAGCTTTCCAACGAGGCCCATTATGTCAGGCGTTGCAACTACCTTATCAAAATCAAACCAGCCCTGCTGTATCTTTTCAATAAGGTCTTCAGCGCCGACATAATCTGCGCCTGCATCTCTTGCTTCCTTTTCTTTCTCGCCTTTTGCAAATACAATAACCCTTACCTTTTTGCCTGTCCCATGCGGAAGGACAACAGCGCTTCTGACCATCTGGTCTGTTTTTTTGGCATCAATCCCGAGATTCACAGCCATGTCAACAGTCTCATTAAATTTTGTAAAGGAAGCTTTCTTTACAAGACCTATGGCATCCTCAATAGAATACTCTTTTCTTCTTTCAACTTTTTCTCTGGCCTCTTTAATCTTCTTGCCCATCTATCTTCTCCTCGATTCATGATTCATGATGCACGATACATGATTTCATTTAGCCTGAATCTTGTATCCTGCATCTGTATTGTATTAATCTATTACATCTACTCCCATGCTTCTTGCGGTTCCGCTGATAATCTTTACCGCTGCGTCAATTGAGTTCGCATTGAGATCCGGAAGCTTTGTCTGCGCTACTTCTTTGACCTGCGCAGAAGTTATTCTGCCAACCTTGTCTTTATTGGGGGTGCCTGACCCCTTAATAATCCCTGCCGCTTTTTTTATTAATTCGGATGCCGGCGGTGTCTTTGTTATGAATGTAAACGACCTGTCCGAATATACGGTTAAAACAACAGGAATTATAGTGTCACCCAGCGCCTGTGTCTGCGCATTGAATGTCTTGCAAAATTCCATTATGTTGATGCCGTGCGGGCCAAGCGCCGGGCCTACAGGAGGCGCCGGATTTGCCTTTCCTGCAGGTATCTGCAGTTTCACCTGAGCTGTTACATCTTTCTTAGCCATTCAATCCTCCTAATATAAGTCATATAAGGCCTATACGACTTATTCTTAATTATGCCCGTTCCACCTGGAAAAAATTAAGTTCAACAGGCGTCTGCCTGCCGAATATGCTGACCATTACCTTGAGCCTTCCATTGTCCATGTCAACATCCTCAATATATCCAAGAAAATTAGAGAAGGGCCCGTCTGTTATCCTGACTGTCTCATTCTTCTGATACTGTGTCTTAACCTGAGGGGCGTGGCCTTTCTCCATTTGCTGCAATATAACATCAACCTCTTCCTGTGATAATGCCACGGGATTTGATCCCCCCACAAAACCAGTCACTCTCGGCGTCTTCCTGACAAGATGCCACGACTCGTCGTCCAGTTCCATCTCAATAAGAATGTATCCCGGATAGAATTTCTTATTGCTCTCTTTTTTCCCGCCGCCTTTGAGTTCAATTATACGTTCAGTAGGAACCAGAACCTGAGCTATCTTATCCCTAAAATTTTTCTTGTCTGCCTTGTCCTCTATAGCCTGCTTTACCTTTTCTTCCGAACCTGAATAAGTATGCACAACATACCAGTTTTTTCCCATTTCTTACCTCAATAACCTGCTGACTAATTTTGATAATCCGAGGTCCACAACTCCCAAAAACAGAGATACCACCACAACTGCAATAATAACCACCCATGTAGACCCTATAAGTTCGTCTTTGCTTGGATAAACAACCTTTTTAACCTCAATCTTCACTTCTTTAAAGAATTCCTTAATCCTGTTAAACATATTTTCTTTCGCCTTTAATTTTTAATTTAAAATTTTTAACTCTAAACTTTTTAAAGTGGCAGGCCAGGAGGGATTTGAACCCCCAACCCCCGGATTTGGAGTCCGACGCTCTGCCGTTAGAGCTACTGGCCTTTTTATGGCTTTGTCTCCTTATGCGGTGTATGCTTTCTGCAATGCCTGCAGTATTTCTTTCTCTGCAACTTCTCAGTCGTATTCTTCTTGTTCTTCGTCGTTGAATAATTTCTCTCTTTACACTCTGTACACTGAAAAAGAATTATATCGCGCATCTTTTATCTCCCACTCGCTCTAACTTTTAAATTCACTGTATTACCTCTGTCACAACTCC